>JABDDU010000008.1 GCA_013287435.1 Verrucomicrobiota bacterium | reverse complement strand
GTGCGCAGTTAGGTTATAACTTTTTTACCGATAACGTACACACAGTGATTCCCGGAAAAATTTACCGCAGCGCGCAGTTTGATCATGATAAATTGACTTATTATACGAAAAAACTGCATATAAAAACGATGATTAATTTACGTGGTGCGTTTCGAGATAATCACTGGTATCAAGTGGAAAGTCGTTTTGCGAAAACGCATCAGTTGAATTATTACTCCATTCATTTTTCTGCTTACAATCTACCGACAAAAAAAGATTTGCGACTGCTGGTTCATTTATTACAAACGGCACCAAAGCCGATTATTTTTCATTGCGAAGGCGGTGCGGATCGTACCGGCATGGCCGCAGCCATCAGCGTGATTTTATTTGATAAAAACCCATCGATCGGATTCATTAAAAAACAAGCTTCATGGCATTACAATGCCATTTCTCGAAAAACGGTTGGTTATCAACTGTTGCGAAATTATTTTGAATGGTTGAAGCAACATCATTATCCATCATCCAAGCAACGTTTTTTGGAATGGGTGAATTCGGACGCGACGATGAAGCCGTATAGCGGGTGGTTTTTTTAACCAACGGGTGAAAATACACGCTTGTTTTTTTGACAATGGGTGAAAAAAACAGTAAGCTTGTCGTATGAAAAATCGATATCTGTCTAACCAAATCCAGCACGATCTAGCGCGAAAAATGGTATTCGTCGGAGGTCCTCGGCAGGTCGGAAAGACGACGCTGTCCAAAAATTTTTTGGTTGATGAAAAAGGATATTTGAATTGGGATGTGTCAGAACATCGTGAATTAATTTTAAAAAAAGAATTACCTGCGACATCGGTGTGGATTTTTGATGAGATTCATAAATACCACTTATGGCGAAATTATTTAAAGGGAATCTATGATGTTAAATTGCCAAATCAAAAAATATTAATTACCGGCAGTGCTCGTTTAGATTATTACCGATTTTCAGGTGATTCGCTTCAAGGACGCTACCATTATTTGCGACTACATCCATTATCATTTGCAGAGTTAAAATTAAAAACACAAGATGATTTGATGAATTTGTTACAACTCGGTGGATTTCCAGAACCTTATTTTTCCGCGGCAGAAGTAGAAGCAAAACGTTGGTCACGTGAATATCGAACGCGATTAATTCGTGAAGATATGGTGCAATTAGAACGCGTTCATGATTTGGGGAGTATTGAGTTATTAGCATTACGCTTACCCGAATTGGTGGGCGCACCATTGTCAATTAATGGTATTCGCGAAGATTTACAGGTCAGTCATAAATCAGTTTCAACGTGGATAAAAATTTTAGAAAGAATGTATGCGATTTTTCGCATTTCACCATTCGGTAGCCCCAAAATTCGTGCAGTGAAAAAAGAACAGAAACATTATCATTTTGATTGGACATTGGTTTCCGATATGTCATTTCGATTCGAAAATTTGGTGGCTTCGGCATTATTAAAATGGGTGCATTTTCAGCAAGACACGCGTGGTGAAGAATACGATTTATGTTATTTTCGTGATGCGGATGGGCGTGAAGTGGATTTTGTTGTGACGCTCAATAAAAAACCCATTCAGTTCATTGAATGCAAGTGGAGCGATGCATCCTTATCGCCCGCATTAAAATATTTAAAAATGCGTTTTCCGGATTGTGAAGCATGGCAAATTTCTGCGGCGGGTAAAAAAGATTATGTAGGGGAATGTGGTATACGTGTTTGCCCTGCGACGGTGTTTTTGAAAACATTGATTTAAATGGTAACAGATCAGGCCTCGTTGTCTGATTTAGTAAAACGTCGAGTTTGAGATGATTTTTTGTAGTAAATTGAGTTGAAAGCGCAGGTGTACTTGATCGTACATCGAGCATTTCAACGAGATTTACTGCAAAAAAGCATCCAA
Source organism: Verrucomicrobiota bacterium (assembly GCA_013287435.1). Lineage (GTDB taxonomy): Bacteria > Pseudomonadota > Gammaproteobacteria > Coxiellales > Coxiellaceae > 2-02-FULL-42-43. The sequence continues at coordinate 60,566 of JABDDU010000008.1, read as the reverse complement.
AATCGGCGTTTCTATCTACGGAGTGATCTGTTACTTTAAATGTTGCTGCTGCTTAGTTTGTATTGAGGAATGATGCGCTAGTGATAGTGTTTAGAAGCTTTCGCGTCAGCGAATGCGAAAGCAGAAGCAACCCCCTTAAATATTTTCTTTCGTACTTGCTCACGCAAGCACTTCTAAACTATGTCACCAGTGCTCAATACATCCAGTGCAACATACTTCAAACGCTTCATAATCAATACATCCAGTGCAACATACTTCAATCTCTTCACAGATACGATGATGAATAGCTACCTTAATTTCGCCTTTAACAATTCATTCACCTGCGCTGGATTGGCTTTACCTTTCGTTTCTTTCATCACCAATCCCACAAAAAATCCCCATAATTTTTCTTTACCAGAACGGTAATCTGCTAATTGCGCGGGATTGGCTGCAATAATGGCATCAATAATTTTTTCAATGGCAACAGTATCCGTGATTTGTTTTAAACCTTTTTTCTCGATAATTTCATCGACGGTGCCTTCATTGTTGGTCATCGCTTCGAATACTTGTTTTGCAATATTATTTGAAATCGTATTATCGTGAATGCGTGAAATTAATTCGCCCAATGGTTTGGGGGAAATCGGTGATTGCTCAATGACTAAATTATTTTTATTTAAATACGCCGATAATTCGCCGCCAATCCAATTGGCTATTAATTTAGGTTTTGCGCCGCTGGCAAATTTTAAAGCCTCTTCAAAATAATGTGCAACCGCCAATTGATTGGCAATTAAAGTGGCATCGTAATCACTTAAATCATATTCTTTTTTTAAGCGATCACGTTTTTCCCACGGTAATTCCGGCATGTTTGAACGAATGGATTGTAAAAATTCCGGTGTGATTTCAACCGGTAATAAATCCGGATCGGGAAAATAACGATATTCCGGCGAGTTTTCTTTGCTGCGCATCGAGCGTGTGACATCTTCATCGGGATCATATAAGCGCGTTTCTTGCGTAATTTTGCCACCTTTATCTAACAGATCGGATTGGCGATCATATTCATATTGAATGGCCCGCTCAACAAATCGGAATGAATTAATATTTTTAATTTCAGCGCGCGTACCCAATTCAGCGCCAGGTTTTCGAAGCGAAATATTCACGTCACACCGAAACGATCCTTCTTGCATATTGCCGTCAGAAATTCCTAAATATCGCACCAATTGATGTAACGTTTTTAAATAAGCAATCGCTTCTGCACTGGAGCGCATATCCGGTTCAGATACAATTTCTAATAAGGGTGTGCCGGCCCGATTTAAATCGACACCCGATACATTCGGCAAACCTTCATGCAATGATTTTCCCGCATCTTCTTCAAGATGCGCGCGCGTGAGGCGAATTTTTTTGGTGACACCCTCATCGAGCATAATATTTAATTCACCGCCGTCGACAATAGGCAATGCGTGTTGAGAAATTTGATAACCTTTGGGCAAATCCGGATAAAAATAATTTTTGCGTGCAAAAACACAATGATTCGTAATTTTCCCGCCCACCGCTAATCCAAAACGTGCAGCTAACGTCACCACTTCTTTATTTAATACTGGCAAAACACCGGGTAAACCCAAATCAATTGCGCAAGCTTGTGTGTTCGGTTCTGCGCCAAACGCTGTGCTGGCTGCTGAAAATATTTTTGATTTTGTGAGCAGTTGGACGTGGACTTCGAGTCCTATGATTGTTTCGTACGCCATGTTAAAACCCCTTCGGTGATGCTTTATGCCACTCAGTATTCAATTGAAACTGATGCGCCGCATTTAATATTTTTGCCTCATCAAATAATTTTCCAATTAATTGCAAACCGACAGGCAGATGATTGGAAAATCCCGCGGGAATAGAAATGCCGGGTAATCCAGCTAAATTAACGGCAATGGTAAAAATATCGGATAAATACATCGCAACGGGATCACTTATTTTTTCACCTAATTTAAATGCGGGCGTCGGTGATGTCGGTGTTAAAATCAAATCAACCGATTCAAACGCTGTTAAAAAATCATCACGAATTAAGCGGCGAATTTTTTGCGCTTTTAAATAGTAAGCATCGTAAAATCCAGAGGATAATACATACGTGCCGATTAAAATGCGGCGTTGCACTTCTTCGCCGAAACCTTCACTGCGTGAACGCTTGTATAAATCCTCGAGATTTTTAGGGTTTTTGCAACGATAACCGTAACGCACACCATCGTACCGTGCCAAATTGGAAGAAGCTTCAGCGGGTGCAATGACATAATAAGCGGACGTTGCTAACCCCGTATTCGGTAATGATATTTTTTTAAAAGTGGCGCCCAATTTTTCATATATTTTAATCGCATCTTGAATATTTTTTTCAACACCGGCGTCTAATCCACCGGTAAAATATTCTTCCGGTAAGCCAATCACACAACCTTCAAGCGAATGATTTAATGTTTTGGTGTAATCAGGAACGTCATGATCTATCGATGTTGAATCTTTGGCGTCATGTCCTGCAATCACATTTAATAATAAAGCAGCGTCTTCGGCACTTTGCGATAAAATACCGCCTTGATCCAAACTGGAGGCGAATGCAATCATGCCATAACGGGATACGCGACCGTAAGTGGGTTTTAAGCCTGTAATTCCTGATAAAGCGGCGGGTTGACGAATCGAACCGCCGGTGTCAGTGCCCGTGGCAATCGGTGCTATTCTGCTTGCAACCGCTGCTGCTGAACCGCCCGATGATCCGCCGGGTGTGCGTTCTAAATCCCAAGGGTTTTTCACAGAACCAAAATAACTATTTTCATTGGATGAGCCCATCGCGAATTCATCCATGTTGGTTTTACCCAACATAACTAACCCAGCGTCATTACATTTTTCAACCAACGTTGCATTGTAAGGTGCAATAAAATTTTCTAACATTTTTGAACCGCACGTTGTTTTTACACCACTCGTGCAGAAAATATCTTTTTGTGCGATGGGAATGCCGGTTAATGGATTTGCATTGCCATCAGCGATTTTTTGATCGGCATATTCTGCTTGTTTTAAAGCCTTTTCTTCGGTTACCGTGATGAATGAATTTAATTGTTGATTAAATTGTTGGATGCGAGATAGAAAATGTTTGGTTAATTCGGTACTGGAGATTTTTTTGGTTTTTAATAATTCTGATAGTTCTGCGATTGATTTGTTGTGCATCATTATTTACTCACTCTGACTCCACAAATTTTGGAACAATATACAATCCCGCTTCAACATGCGGTGCATTTTGCTGAAATAAATCACGCTGATTTCTTTCTGTGACAATATCCTCGCGCATGGGTTGTGTTGCATTGAATGGGTGTGCGAGTGGTTTAACATGGTCTGTGTTGACCGAATTCATTTTTTCCACGAGCGCCAACACATTTTCTAGCCGATCGGTCAGTATGGGCAGCTTGTCTGTGGGTAATTCCAATTTGGACAATTCAGCGATTTTTTGAACGTCTTGGACGTTTAATGTACCCATGTTTTTCCGCCTGTGTGAATAGTGGAGGAGATTATACGGATTTTTGAGTGAGTTGCGAAGCCCAACCTCGACTTCAATTCAAATTTCAGTTAAATTTATCAAACTCATCTCAATAAATTCAAACAGACGGAATAGGGACTATGTTAAAAAAGTTTCGTGGCTATTTTTCCAAAGACATCTCCATCGATTTAGGCACTGCAAACACATTAATTTACGTGCGTGAAAAAGGGATTGTGCTCAACGAACCCTCTGTTGTGGCGCTGCGTAAAGATCCGCAATCGGGGCAAAGCTATGTGGTAGCGGTCGGCTTAGAAGCAAAACGTATGTTAGGCCGCACGCCAGGCAATATTTTGGCAACTCGCCCTTTAAAAGACGGCGTGATCGCCGATTTTCATGTTACCGAAAAAATGTTGCAACACTTTATTCAAAAAGTGCATGAGAAAAAATTATTTCGACCCAGTCCACGTGTTTTAGTCTGCGTGCCCTGTGGTTCGACTCAAGTGGAACGTCGTGCGATTCGTGAATCTGCTTTAGGTGCCGGTGCACGTGAAGTGTACTTGATTGAAGAGCCGATGGCTGCGGCGATGGGTGCTGGATTACCGGTTGAAGAAGCGCGTGGTTCGATGGTGGTGGATATCGGCGGTGGCACAACTGAAGTGGCTATTATTTCTCTCAATGGCGTTGTTTATTCCGCGTCTGTTCGTATTGGCGGCGATCGCTTTGATGAATCGATTATTAATTATGTTCGTCGCAATTACGGTAGTTTAATCGGCGAAACAACGGCTGAACGCATTAAACAAACGATCGGCACTGCATTCCCCAGTTCAGACGTAAAAGAAATCGAAGTGCGTGGTCGTAATTTGGCTGAAGGCGTTCCCAGAAGTTTTACCTTAAACAGCAACGAAATTTTGGAAGCGATGCAAGAGCCGTTATCAGGTATTGTCGGCGCTGTGCGTGCCGCATTGGAACAAGCGCCACCTGAATTGGCGTCTGATATTGCAGAGCGCGGCATGGTGTTAACGGGCGGCGGTGCTTTACTGCGAGATTTAGATCGTTTGCTGATGGAGGAGACTGGATTACCGGTAGTGGTTGCGGAAGATCCATTAACCTGTGTTGCGCGTGGCGGTGGTCGTGCATTGGAAATTATGAATGTGATTGGTACGAATTTTTTGTATCGGGAGTGAGTGTCCCATCAAGCGAATGTTTCGTCAAAATTCAGGTCCTGGGCTGAGCGCCTTGATTTTTTTACTATTATCCATCGCACTGATTTGTTTCGATCAGCGTTCCGCTGTTTTTCATTCGTTTCGAACACGTGTTTCATCTACAGTTGCTTATCCATTTCAATGGTTAGTGGATGCGCCGATTCGTTTTACAGAATGGCTGAATGCAAGTGTGACTTTGAAACGTCATTTGGTGCATGAAAATGAAGCATTAAAAGTGCAGAAAATTTTATTACAATCTCGTCTGCAAAAATTATTAATGCTTGAAAAAGAAAATACGCAGTTGCGACAATTATTGCAATCAACCGCACAAGTTTCCGGGCGTGTTGCCGTTGCGCGTTTGCTGGCAGTTGCATTAGATCCGAATTTACAACAAGTGGTTGTTAATAAAGGTTCAAAAGAAGATGTTTATCGTGGTCAACCGGTATTAGATGCATTTGGTGTGATGGGTCAAGTGATTGATGTGGGTTCTTTGACAAGTAAAATATTATTAATTACCGATAAACAATCAGCAGTTCCCGTTGAAGATTATCGCGACGGTGTACGCGCGGTTGCTGTTGGGTTAGGTGTTTCAGGTCAATTGGCATTGATGAATGTGCCGGATCAAAATGATATTCAGGTCGGGGATTTATTGGTGACATCGGGATTGGGTTTGTGTTATCCCATTGGATATCCTGTCGGCGTTGTTTCGACAATCAAACAACATAAAAACGAGTTGACGAAAGAAATTATTTTGTCGCCGACAGCGCATTTAGATCAAACAGAACAAGTATTATTGGCGTGGCCGAATAAAACGAAATTGACTAAGGCGGTGAAGAAGGAGTTATCAGTTATCAGTAATCAGTAATCAGTAATCACTGATCACTGATCACTGATAACAGATAACAGATAACAGATAACTAACCATTAACTAACCATGAAAACACAACAAACCAATTATTTTTTAATCACATTTTCCTTTGTGGTCGGCATTTTTTTAACGATTACGCCGCTGCCAGAGTGGGCAATTTGGGCAAGACCCCAATTTATTTTTGCCATTTTATTGTTTTGGGTGATTACATCGCCTGCGCAATTCGGTATTGGTTTGGCATGGATCGTCGGTGTTGTGATGGATTTGATGACGGGGACGCCGCTCGGTGAACATTCTATTATTTTTGTACTGTTAATTTATATTGTTTTAAAATCTCGAACAGGTCTTACGCATTCCCCCGTGCTGCAACAGATCACGGCGATTTTTGTTTTGGCGAGTGTTAATGCATTATTTCAAGGATTGATTTTGGGTTTTACAGGACACAGTACACACATTGCATTTTCTCTGTTATCCGCAGTTACCACTGCCTTAATTTGGCCTTGGTTGTTTGCGCTATTAGATCGTTTGCGGCCAATGGCGGTGATTTTTTAAATGACAAGTGCATCACAAGATTGTACGAATGCTTGATAAAAAACAAATTAAAAAAAATCTTAATAATAAAAATATTGAAATCGATATTTTTGACAGTCTTGGTTCGACCAACGATTATCTGCATTCTTTTTTGAAAAGTTCTGACATGCGAATTTGTTTGGCTGAGCAGCAAACACACGGTAAAGGTAGGCTCAATCATCATTGGCATTCACCGTTTGGTGTAAATATTTACCTTTCGTGTCTTTATGCGTTTCATAAAAATATGAGTGAATTAGCGGGATTAAGTTTAGTCGTGAGCTTAGCAGTCATAAAAACACTTCAATCCTATTTACCTAAAATGCTTCACGTAAAATGGCCAAATGATATTTATTACGACGGTAAAAAATTAGCAGGAATTTTGATTGAATCACAAGCGGAAAATAACGGCGGATGTATTGTTATTATTGGCGTCGGCATTAATGTGAATATGTACACAGATGAAAATAAATCGATAACGCAAGACTGGACTTCACTTCGTTGTATCACGAATCATTGCATCGATCGCAATTTCATTGTTGCATCATTCACTAATACTTTGATCGACTATTTAGAAAAATTTAATCAGCACGGATTATTATTTTTTATGGATGAATGGCGTTCAGTAGATTATTTGTTTAATAAAAATATCACCGTAAAAAACAGTCAATCAAAAAGTAGCGGTGTTGCAAAAGGAATCAATGATCAAGGTTTTTTATTATTAGAAACAAATGCCAATGAAATAAAAGCGTTTTCAACGGGCGATACGAGTGTTGTTAAATAGTGTTGAAAATGAAAAACCAAGAATTTTATACGCCAATTTTGCGGCGAGAAAATCGCAGGCGTGTAAATTGGGTTTTGGCGCTAATTCATTAATATCCGCACCCACAATCGTACCCACTTTGGAAGCCGCTTCGATAATATCAATCGTTTCTTGCCAAAATAAACCGCCGGGTTCGGGCGTTCCAGTTGCAGACATTAAGCTGCCATCCAAACCATCAACATCAAAGGTTAAATAAATCGGACGACCGCGTAATGGTTTTAAAATTTCTTCCAAATTCCAACGCGCTTTGTCTTTCGCCCAATAAATATGAATACGATTTTTATTGGCTTCCAAAAACGGAATTTCACTGTGTGAAATATTGCGAATTCCCAGTGATACCAATTCAATATTTTCATGATCCAAACAGCGACGCAGTGCAGACGCATGTGAATAATGCACGCCATGATATCCATCACGCAAATCAGCGTGCGCATCGAAATGCAACATCACTAAATTCGGATATTTTTTTACAAAAGGGCGAATCGTGCCTGGGGTTATTGAATGCTCTCCGCCAAACGTAAAAGGAAATTTCCCGTCATCCAAAACGTTTTGAACGATAGTTTCCAACTGATCAATCGCTTTTTCAATATCGGGATTGATAGTGGGTTCTGGCAATGTAACGATACCAATTTTTTTGTACGGCTCACACCAAAAATGTTCATCAAATAATTCGACTTGATGTGATGCTTTGATCATTGCTTGCGGACCTTTGGATGTGCCGCCGCCGTAACTCACGGATGCTTCTAATCCAAACGGAATAATCACAGCTTTTGCATGTTCGTAATCAACAGCATCTTCGGGCTCGAGACCGAGAAACGCTTTTTCGGGGGGTAAGCATTTCATGCGGTCACCGTCTCAAATAATTTTGCGTATTCTTTTGCTTCGCGTGTTTTCCAATATCCACGATGATAAGCATCGCTCGCCAATAAGGGTAAAACCGTTGTCGCTTCTGCATACACCATTTGCTCAAAAGTAGTTTCGACTTTACCCCACGAGCAAGCTTCTTTTAAGGTTGAGCTTGAGCATGCGCCATCGCGTACATCAGCAACGGTAATTTGAATCGCATATTTATGCATTTCTGCGCCAACGCCAATCATTTCTGCACAAACCACAGTGTCTTGTGCGAAATTTTTGGGAACACCACCGCCAATCATTAATAATCCCGTTGTGCCTGCATTGATTTTAATTTGCGTTAATTCACGGAAATCTTTGATTGAATCGATTGTCATATGTTTTTCTGGATGTTGAATTTGATGCATCACTAAACCAAAACCGGCAGAAGAGTCGGTAAATGCAGGACAAAAAATCGGTACATTTTTTTCATACGCTAATTGCACCAACGAATTTTTCTTTTTGGCATTGCCTTCCGATAAATAACGCCCCATTTCACGAATAAATTCACGTGAAGAATAAGCACCTGCAGGTAATTTATTCGCAATTGCTAAAATTGTTTTATCGCAATCTTGTAATGCTTCTTCATCGATGTACGTATCGTAAATACGATCAATCGCTAATTCACGTAATACATTGTCATCCACTTGTTGTGAAGCCGCTTGGTAATGTTTGTGACCCAATGCTTCGAAAAAATCCATATCCACAATGGAAGCGCCTGTTGCAACAATCGCATCCACCATATTGTATTTCACCAAATCAGTGTACAGCTGCATGCAACCGCCAGCAGAGGTTGAGCCGGCAATGGTTAAAATAATCGAGCATGATTTGTCTTGTAACATGCGATTAAAAATGTCGGTTGCGCGTGCAAGATCGCGCGAACTAAAAGACATTTTATCCATTGCATTCACAATAGGACGCGCGTCAAACGATGTGATATCGATGTGTTCGACAAGCTTGTTTAATAATTCGGTTTTTTTCATCTCGATTATCCTCAATTCCAATAAAATCTAATAAAAAAGATTGAACAATATATATCGTAATTCATCATGATTCCAGCTTTTTTTAGTTGGAGTGTGAGTGTGGGTGTGGGTGTGGGTAGAGGTCGAAGCAATATAAGCTCATATATATATTTCACATTTCAGACAAAAATTCTGTATCATATTCCCATGAAAACACCTTTATCACTCATCATCGGATTACGCTACACGCGCGCCAAACGCCGCAATCATTTTGTCTCATTTATTTCGTTGGCATCGCTATTGGGGATTGCTTTGGGTGTGATGGTTTTGATTACCGTTTTATCCATCATGAATGGATTTAATCATCAAATTCAGCATCGCTTTTTTGCTATTACACCTGCCGTGACGGTAATGACAGATCAAAATATTTCGAATGCATGGCCTGAATTAATTCGTGCTGCAAAAACACTGAATGATGTTGCCGCTGCAGCGCCGTATGTGAGTGGCAATGGCATGATTATGCGAGGCACGCAATTTGCGGGTGTGAGTTTGATGGGGATTTTACCCTCCTATGAATCATCTATTTCAGCGCTTGCAACGCACGTGATACAAGGCAATTTAGAGTCACTGCAAGCCGGAAAATTTAATATCGTGATTGGAAAAGCGTTGGCGGAATCACTGAATGTGCGTATGGGTGATCAAATGAATATTTTAACACCACAATCCACAGTGACTTTGCTCGGTGTTTTCCCACGTTATAAAACATTTACTGTTTCAGGTATCTATCACACGACCGGTGGTTTGTATGACATGAATCAATTATTTATTAATATGCATGATGCGGAAACTCTGTTTTTGCCGGGTCAACGTCAAAGTGGTGTGCATATTCGTTTACATGATTTGTATCAAGCATCGCATGTGACGCAACAATTACAAGCTATTTTATCGCCTGATTATGCGATAACGAATTGGACGATTCAGTTTGGTGCGTTTTTCCAAGCTTTAGCGATGGAAAAAACCATGTTATTTGTGATTTTATTATTAATTGTTGCTGTTGCAACATTTAATTTAGTATCGATGTTAGTGATGGCTGTGAATGAAAAGCGTGCGGATATTGCAATTTTACGCACATTGGGCGCAAGACCGCGAACGATTATGATGACGTTTATCGTGCAAGGTGCTGTGATTGGTTTATTTGGAACTCTGTTGGGATTAATCACTGGATTATTATTAGCATCGAACGTCACGTCCATTGCGAATGAATTACAACATTTATTTCATATTCAATTTGTGCGTGCATCCGTTTATTTTATTAATTTTGTACCCTCTGAAATTAAAGGGAGTGATGTGATTGACGTGTGTGTTGCATCCATGGGATTTAGTTTGTTAGCAACGATTTATCCTGCCATTCTAGCATTTAAAACACAGCCGGCGGAGGCGTTGAGGTATGAGTAATGGGTGTGAGTGTGAGTGTGAGAAAAAATCTAAGAAAATAAATTGTCAGACCGTACCTCAGACACACTCACACTCACACTCACACTCACACTCACACTCACACCGCACTCACACGAAAAACATAAAAATATGAACAATAAAAACATTTCACCAGTCATCGAATGTCATGCATTAGGCAAAACCTATCGCGATGGCGATTTATGCGTTAATGTTTTTAATAATATTAATTTATCTATTGCGCGCGCAGAAACCGTTGCAATTACAGGCGCATCGGGTGCTGGAAAATCAACTTTATTACAATTAATGGGTGGATTGGATATTCCTAGTAATGGATTTGTCACCGTTGCCGATAAAAAAATTGCTGATTTATCTGAAGGTGAACGATGTGAATTGCGCAACAAACAATTGGGTTTTATTTATCAATTCCATCATTTATTGCCTGAATTTAGCGCTTACGAGAATGTTTGTATGCCGTTGATGATCGCAGGATTATCTAAAAAATTAATGACAGAAAAAGCAGAAAAAATTCTGGAGCAAGTGGGATTAAAAAATCGCATGTCGCATCGCATTGGTGAATTATCCGGTGGTGAACGTCAACGCATTGCCATTGCACGCGCATTAGTGCATCAACCGACCTGCGTTTTAGCGGATGAACCGACGGGAAATTTGGATCACACAACCGCCGATATTATTTTTGAATTAATGTTGCAGCTCAATCGCGAACATCAAACGAGCTTTGTCATCGTGACGCATAATGAAGCGTTGGCTAAACGATGTGATCGGGTGTTGATGCTCAGTAATGGTGCGTTACAATAACCAACATGTATCTCAATCAAGATATGTATCTAAAAAACGATACATGACCGAAAAGAGAGACAGCGAGTAACACGTTATCGATATTCCATTAATTCTCTGGACGGAGCCGCGCGTGAAGTTTTCACGCCATACATCATGATGAATGCGAATAAATATCGACGTTGTGTAACGTGAAAATAGGCGTGAAAGTTGCGTCACGTGAAAACGAAACAAGCGATTCTGAATCGAGTGCAAGCGACCACGTTGATTTTTAAGGAGTTTTTAGTTTATTTATCGTCCATTGAAATAAACTAGCACATTACCCAAATTCTTCCTCAAAATCCTGATTATTTTAAAACCATTTCATGCTAGGCTGAATGTTTTATAACCGAACTGATGATTTTAAAATATGACCAAAGAATTCTTTATCTCTCGCGAAAAAGGGGGTGAACGCGCAGTGCTGGTGCAAATGCGCGTGTATCAATCCACTCATCATGATCACTTTGAAGAAGCATTAAAAGAATTTGAAGAGCTCGCGGTTTCTGCGTCCACCAAAATTGTTGAAGTGATTGTCGGAAAATTAACGGCACCGCATCCAAAATATTACATTGGCGAGGGAAAAGCAGAAGAAATTGCGGAGGCGGTTAAAACGCATCATGCCGATGTTGTTTTATTTAATCATGAATTATCCCCTGCGCAGGCACGCAATTGTGAAGAATTATTTGGATGTCGCGTGCTGGATCGTTCTGAATTAATTTTAGATATTTTTTCGCAGCGTGCAAAAACGTTCGAAGGACAATTACAGGTGGAGTTGGCGCAGCTTGAACATATCAGCACGCGATTGGTGCGCGGATGGACGCACTTAGAAAGACAAAAAGGGGGTATTGGTTTACGCGGCCCTGGTGAAACGCAATTAGAAACCGATAGACGTTTGGTTGCGGATCGCATCAAAACGGTTAAAAAACGCCTAGAAAAAGTGGCAAAACAACGCGAGCAAAGTCGGCGTGCGCGCGCTAAGTCTGAAATGCCCGTGATTTCGATTGTCGGTTATACCAATGCTGGAAAATCCACTTTATTTAATCGATTAACGAAAAGTACGGTCTATGTTGCCGATCGTTTATTTGCAACATTGGATACAACCTGTCGAAAAATGGCTTTACCTAAAATTGGAAAAATTGTTTTAGCGGATACAGTTGGTTTTATACGGCAATTACCGCATGAATTAATCGCGGCATTTAAAGCCACTTTAGAAGAGACAAGGGATGCTGATTTATTATTGCATGTCGTCGATTCACAGGCGGATAATTCACCGCAAATGATTGCGGATGTGAATGCGGTGTTAACGGAAATTGGCGCCAAAGATATTTCGCAATTACAAGTGATGAATAAAATTGATTTAGCCTCTCACTTTCAACCGCGTATAGATTATGACGAAAAAAATAATCCCAAACGCGTGTGGATTTCTGCTGAAAAAAATCTGGGTTTAGATTTATTGCAGCAAGCGATTACAGAATTGTTGACAAAAAGAATGGTGCATTGTCGTGCGTCGTTACAACCGGAGCAGGGAAAATTACGCGCAAAATTATATGCACTCGGTGTTGTAAAAGCGGAAGCGATTGATGACGAAGGTCGATGGTTGTTGGATTTGGAAATTCAGCAGCTGGATTTTGAGCGATTATTGGGAGGATAGTTATCTGTTATCTGTTATCTGTTATCTGTTATCTGTTATCAGTGTCAGAGGCATGATTTAATATTTTACTGATAACTGATAACTGATAACTGATAACTAAACGTAAAGGCTAGAAAACCAATGAATAAAAACATCGTCATTTTAGGAACCCAATGGGGTGATGAGGGCAAAGGAAAATTAGTGGATTTGTTGTGCGAACAGGCAGCGGCAGTTGTACGTTATCAAGGCGGACATAACGCAGGTCACACGTTGGTCATCAACGGTGAAAAAACCGTTTTGCGATTAATGCCATCCGGTATTTTACATGAAGGCGTGCAGTGTTTTATTGGCAATGGCGTGGTGTTATCACCCGATGCTTTTTTATCTGAAATGAGTGAATTGGAAAATCGCGGCGTACCTGTTTCAAAACGCTTAAAAATCAGCGCTGCTTGCAGCGTATTATTGCCATACCATATTTTAATCGATCAAGCGCGTGAAAAAGCACGTGGCAATAATAAAATTGGCACAACCGGTCGCGGGATTGGTCCTTGTTATGAAGATAAAGTAGCGCGACGCGGTATTCGCACGATGGATTTTTTTCATGAAGATCAGTTAGCGGAAAAATTAAAATTACTTGCGGAATATCATAATTTCCAATTAAAACATTATTTTCACCAAGAAGAATTATCTTTTGAAACTGTATTTGAAAAATTAAAAACACAGATTGAAAAAATTCGTCCGATGATTGTCGATGTCACCAAAGCATTATCGTTATTAAAAAACGCAAAAAAAGGCATTTTATTTGAAGGCGCGCAAGGCACATTATTAGATATTGATTTGGGTACGTATCCCTTTGTCACTTCATCGAATACAACCGCTGGTGCAGTAAGCACAGGAACGGGTTTTGGTCCGCGCTATATTGATGCTGTTTTGGGTGTTGCAAAAGCGTATGTCACGCGCGTGGGTTCTGGTCCTTTTCCAACCGAATTACAGGATGATACGGGAAAATTAATTGCAGAGCGTGGTAAAGAATTTGGTTCGGTGACGGGTCGTCCAAGACGATGTGGCTGGTTTGATGCAGTTTTAATGCGTCGCTCCACATTTGTAAACAGTTTATCAAGTTTGATATTAACGAAATTAGATGTCCTTGATACTTTACCTGAAATTAAAATTTGTAATTCATATCGTTATCGCGGTGATATTATCCACGATTTACCGATGGATTTGTGTGATTTATCGGAATGTGAGCCGATTTATGAAACACTGCCGGGCTGGCAATTATCAACATTTGGCATTACAAAATTAGCGGATATGCCCGCATTAGCCAAAAAATATATTTCACACATAGAAAAATTATGCGGTGTGCCGATCGATATTATTTCAACAGGTCCGGATCGCGAACAGACGATTATTTTAAAGCATCCGTTCTAGTACGCCATCCAATTAATTCTGTCACTCTGTAAAAATAAATTACAATCCTATTGAAATGATGCGCTAGTGATATAGTTTAGAAGCTTTCGCGTCAGCGAATGCGAAAGCAGAAGCAACCCCCTAAATATTTTCTTTCGTACTTGCTTACGCAAGCACTTCTAAACTATATCACCAGCGCTCAATACATCCAGTGCAACACACATGTGACTTAGGTATCCGTTTCAAGTTATGAGGTAACTTAACTATTTGTTATTTTATATGCGACAGTTTTGGTGTCAGTGTCAGAAAAGAACGGACACTGATCCCTGACACTGACACTTTTCTAAAAGTGCCATGAAATATGGAGTGGATACGTGACTTAGAGTGTATTATTTCAACGGTAAATAAATATCAGTAATGATCGACTTTTCTGGAACATTGAATGGTATCGAACGATGCAACATAAAATTGGGATGATCAGCCGGTTCGTACCCACTTTGTGGCAACCATAATCCAAATAAAATTTGATAGGTTTTTTCGATAGTATCTATAGAGCCACTGTGTGTGATTACTGCGTATTTTCCGCCCTGTAATGTCTGCAAACCAACCGAACCTTTCGGTTTAAAATTTTCTAATTGATCTATTGTAACGCAAGCATCATAACGTAATTTGCTGGTATCTGTTGTTTCGGGTGAATCATGTGGAATACTGATTTTTTGCGTGCGCTCTGATAATGCATGCGTCAATCCAATTTCAGCAACCAATTGCACCCAAGCTTGCATCGCAGAATCGTAGGATCCAATGTGGCGTACAAAGGCAACCGTAATAGGCTCAATTGTTTTTACGTTAACAGATTGAGTTTCACCACCCAGTTCATTTTTTTTGATATGCGCTGAAAGTCCTTCAGTGGCTCTTTCTCGAAATGATTTTGGTGTTTCGTTATAAGTTTCTTTAAATGCGCGATGAAAAGATTGTTGTGTGTCATAACCCGCGCGTTCTGCAATTTGCACAATCGCTAAATCGGTAAAAACCAAATCGCGGGTTGAGCGTTCCAATCGTAATCGTTTTACATAACTTTGAATCGATTCACCCATATGCGCTGTAAAAATGCGATGAAAATGAAACGGTGAAAAAAAGGCGACATTCGCCAATTCTTCCAGTGACAATTCATGATCCAAGTGATTTTGAATATGGATCAAAACATTGAGAATGCGTTCTTGGTAGGTTTGTTCGACATTGTTGGCCATGGTTAACATCCTGTCACAGGGTGATTAAGAAAGTATTAAATTTTAAAACATCCGTTTGACGGTGATGTATAGCAATGTTATGCTAAGTGAGTATTTTTCACTAACTTTACCTAAGATAACACTCTAGCGTGTCATACCAAATTTTAGGTAACAGATCACTTCGTAGATAGAAACGCCGATTTTGGATGCTTTTTTGTGATAAATTTCGTTGAAATGCTCGATGTACGATCAAGTACACCTGCGCTTTCAACTCAATTTACTACAAAAAATCATCTCAAACTCGACGTTTTACCAAATCAGACAACGAGGCTTGATCTGTTACAATTTTAGTCAGTGATCACCGAGCCAATCTCTCCATCACTTAATCGCGTGATAATTTGATCACCAACAGTAACATCACCCCGTTTTCTAATTAATTTTCCAGATGATTTTTCACGCGTAATACTAAATCCGCGTTGCAATATTTTTAACGGGCTTAATGTTTCTAATAATTGTGCATAATGCGAAATTTTTTCACGCTTTTTTTCCATATAAAAACGCATCACGCGAATTAAATTACTTTCCAATTGATCGAGCGTTTGCGCTTGTTGACGCAATTTTTCGCCGGGATGTTGTAACCTTTTTTGCAAATGCGATAAATGATTTTGATGATTATTTAATTGTGCACGTATCCATTGAAATAATCGTTGATAGAAATGCAATAATTGATCGTGTAATTCAGTTTGATCAGGTGATACTATTTCTGCAGCAGCAGATGGCGTTGGTGCGCGAATATCCGCAACAAAATCAGCGATGGTGAAATCCGTTTGATGACCAATGCCTGTTACAATAGGAATAAAAGATTCAAAAATCGCGTGTGCTACGATCGCTTCATTAAAAGACCATAAATCTTCGAGCGATCCACCGCCGCGTGCCAAAATCAAAACATCACATTCTGCACGATGATTGGCGATTTTTATCGCCTGTGCAATTTGTTTTGCTGCTTGTTCGCCCTGCACAGATGTGGGATAAATAATAATGGGTATATTTGCAAAACGACGTCGCAATACTTTGATACTATCGCGTAATGCAGCTGCGGTGGGTGAAGTGATTATGCCAATACATTTTGGAAAAATGGGCAATGGCTTTTTATTTTTCTCATCAAACAATCCTGCTTTTTCCAATTCTTTTTTTAATTTTTCAAAAGCCATTTGTAATTTTCCAGCGCCAGCCAATTGCACTTTTGACACAATCAATTGAAAATCACCGCGCGGTTCATACAAGCTTACTTGCGCGCGTACAATCACTTGTTGCCCCTGTTCCAATTGAAAATCAATTTGTTGATGTTGAAAACGAAATAATGCGCAGCGAATTTGTGCCTTGTCATCTTTGAGTGAGAAATATAAATGACCCGAGGATGGTCGAGATAGATTCGAGATCTCGCCAGACACCCAAATCGCGCCAAAATGCTCGCCCAGGAGTAGCGCGGTTTCGCCAGTGAGTGCTGATACAGAGTAAATTGTTGAGGCATCGTTATTTTTCATGCGCTATAATTATCGGTAGCATAGCGATGTTTGTAAAGGAGTATGACTTGAAGTTGATGCGTAAACAAAATGGGGTTGCCGTTCTTACCATCACCATTATTGTGTTGGCGATTGTTACTATCATCACTGTATTTACCGCGCGTATGATTCTGACTGACAATAAAATTTATGGAAATGTTCAAAATAATGCGACAGCATTAAATGCAGCGCAAGCGGGACTGGATTACGCATTAGGATATCTTAATAACAATGCTTCTATTGTTATTGCTACCGCAGCTCCCGGTGGATTAAATAATTGCAGCGCTGCAACCAATACGGTTTGTTTGGCATCGGGTGTCTTGAAGGCTTGTACACCAGCAGCGCCCGCACAAACGACAGGGCCGACGAATGCTTTACCGAATAGCGCGAATTATACGATGAAATATTCCTGCATGACCGCAGGAAATAAAAATATTTTGACAATTTCATCCTATGGCACATCCCCCGATGGAAGTAGCACGCGTACAGCGCAAGAAATGGTGGAAGGTTATGGGGGTGTATCGAATGCTGCGTTGTTTTCGGTTGGTGCGGCTACACTGGGTAGTGGTTCGGTTGTGCAAAACGGTATTGCAGGTGGAACAGCGACAACGACAATTATTGATGGTGGAACAGTATCTCTCGCCGGAACTTCAAAAACTACTTTGAACGGCGTTACTTCATCGGTTGCAGGAAATATAAAATCTGATATCCAACAATCTAATTCAACCATGGCGGGATTTACACCGGTCACTTTGCAAACCACTTATCTGGGTAAACTGATTACGGCATACGCGTCTAGCGCTAATATCACATTGACTTGCGCATTAGGAAGTACAACACTGGATGTCAAAAGCAATGGCTCTTGCGGTGCTTCACCTGCTGGAACTGTTTCTGGCCCCATTGGCAGTGGCAAAGTGATTTATGTGAATATGACAGCCGGGGGAACATTAACGCTCGGTAAAAAATTTACGTTAGGCGCTGGTTCTACGTTGGTAGTTCACAATGCAGCAGGTGTTGATGACAAAGCACCTAATGGCGTTGGAAATGACACGACAATCAGTGGAGCATTAATCAGCGACAGCCCCATTCAATTTTCAGGTAGTAATCAAACCGTCAATGGACTTGTTTTTACAACGTCGACGCTTGCCACAGCGACTGGTAACGGTACTACGATTATTAATGGTGCGGCTGTCGTTGGTAGTACTACTAATACTACTGCTATCAATGCTGGCGCCATCAGTATTGTCTATACGCCCGCAAATCTCGTCAATTATCCTGTCATCACCGGAAGTGGATCGAGCGGTGGTGTTTTAACTTACGGTTTGGTTTCTGGAAGCTGGAAAGATTTTTAATTATTTTCCCTATTTTTGTGAGTGTTTCCGCATATTCTTTTTCACACTCTGAATCAAACACAATCCCACCACCCGCATAACAATGTATTTTATTTTTATCGCAAATCACCGTACGAATCGCGATATTGCTATCACAATTGCCGTTAATATCCGCATAAAATAAGCTACCGCAATAAACAGATCGTCGATGTGGTTCTAATGATTCAATCATTTTCATGGCAGCCATTTTGGGTGCGCCGGTAATAGATCCACCCGGAAAACAGTTCTCTAGTAAATCAATAGCGGTTTGACTATCTGCTAATGTTGCCGTAATAGTGCTGACCAAATGATGCACATTAGAAAAACTTTCGAGTGCGCAAAGCTGTTGTACTGTTACATCATGACAAACGCGAGATAAATCATTACGCAATAAATCCACAATCATCACATTTTCGGCGCGATCCTTTTCACTGTTTAATAATGTTATTGCTGACAGACGATCTTGATGGGAATTAGGAAAACGGGGTGAGGTGCCTTTGATGGGTTTGGTTTCAACAACACGATCAGTCACTTTTAAAAATCGTTCTGGCGAGCAACTTAAAATAGAAGCATTTTCTAATTGCATAAATGCTGAATACGGCGCTGGATTTTTTTCGCGTAATGATCGATACGCATTCCACGACGAACCGGTAAATTCAGCCGAAAAACGCTGTGCAAAATTCACCTGGTAACAATTGCCCGCCATAATATTTTTTTTGATTTCATCAAAAGCATTTTTATAAAATGATTTTGTCATGTTAGATTGAAAATTTTTGGTGAGCGCGAATTTTTTTGCTGTCCGGGGTTTTTGTTTTAATAGCGCTAGAATATTTTTTATTTTAGAATGATCAAAAGGATGGAGTGAATTAAAATAAGTTTTTTTTTCAGAATGATCAACCACAATACTCCAATCATAAATACCAACCACTGCTTTTGGGAGTGCAATATCATCGATGGCTATTGCGGGGATTTTTTCAAGTGTTCTGCCGATGTCATAACTTAAATAACCGATAGCGCCAATGGTGAAAGGTAATTTTTTTGAGATACCATCCATGGCGTCTCTGCGATCTTCCAATGCTTTGCGAATTTTTGAAAAAATATTTTTTTCATCAGTGATTATTTCACTGGGTTCAGCAGCCATAATATCATATCGCCCTTGATTCTGTTCTGGTAAACAAGAATCAAAAAATACCGCATAAGGTAACTGCACGAAATGGGCAAACAGTTCTGCGGAGTTGTTTTGATAGGGTAGTAATTGTGTGTGCATGGTGCGTAGGTTACCATAGGCGCAGTGTGAGTGAGAGTGTGAGTGTGAGTGTGACGTCCAATATTTTAACTTTCGATACCGCAACCAATGCTTGTACGGTGGCATTACAGGCGAATCATCATATTTTTTTTCAACACGAAATTGCGCCGCAAATGCACGCGCAAAAAATATTACTTATGATTCAAGATTTATTAAATGAAGCGCATATCGGATTATCTGATTTAACGGCAATTGCTTTTGGTAATGGTCCCGGTAGTTTTATGGGTGTACGGTTGGCAACAGGGATAGCGCAAGGATTGGGATTTGGATTAAAAATCTCGTTAATTCCCGTGTCAACATTACAAGTGATTGCGCAAACGAAATATGAAAAAACGCGCGAAAAGAAAATTATCTCAGGATGGGATGCCAGAATGCACGAGATTTACTGGGGTTTTTATGTTTGTGATGAGAATGGCGTTATGCAGGCGCAACAGGAAGATGCAATTGACACACCCGATAAACTTGACACAAATGCTTTTGCTGCCTTAGGATGTGCATTCGCTGGAAATATTTTTTCAGATGATACTTATCCGGAAGCAAAAGCAATGTTAACGATTGCCACATCAAAATACCTTCGCAATGAGATCGTTTCTCCGGAAAACGCTCATCCGCATTATGTGCGACACGTGGTTTACAACCACAAATAGCCTTCTTTTTAAATTCAATTGAACAGTGATCACCATGACTTTTACGATATGAGTGTGAGTGTGAGTGTGAGTGTGAGCATCAGAGGAACGATTTAATATTCTACTCACACCCACACCCACACTCACACTCACACAAGAGAACAAACATGACTAAAATAACCATCAGAAAGCCTTTAAGCTTATTAAGCCTCGTCGCCATCAACGTAATCGCGATTGACAGCTTACGCACATTACCTTTCAGTGCAGAATATGGATTTTCTGCGGTCTTTTATTACTTATTAGCAGCCATCGCTTTTTTTCTGCCGGTGTCTTTGGTGTCCGCCGAATTAGCAACGGGTTGGCCTGAAACGGGTGGAGTATACGTGTGGGTACGTGAAGCCTTTGGCAATAAAATTGGATTTTTAACGATCTGGCTGCAGTGGTTTTATAATATCGTTTGGTATCCAACGATTATGTCGGTGATCGCGGTTGCGATTGCCTACACTTTCAATCCCGCCTTAGCACACAGCAAAATATATATGCTCAGTGTGATTATGATTGTTTTTTGGGGATGCACGATTGTGAATTGTTTGGGGATGCGTGTTGCAGGTTGGCTTAGCAATTTTTCTGCTATTGTTGGCACCCTTATTCCGATGCTGCTCATTGTTGTCTTGGGCGTGATTTGGATTGCCATGGGAAAACCGATTCAAATCGCATTTACCGTAAAATCATTTGTTCCCAATTTAAAACACGTTGATAATTTGGTGTTGTTAATTGCCGTGTTGTATGGTCTTGTGGGAATGGAAATGTCCGCAGCACATGCGCGTGAAGTGGAAAATCCACAACGGGATTATCCGAAAGCCGTTTTTTATTCGATACTGATTATTTTATTTACGTTAATTTTGGGATCACTCGCAATTTCTATTGTGGTGCCAGCGCAAAAATTAAATGTGGTATCGGGATTACTTCAAGCCTTCGAATTATTTTTTCAAAAGTTTCACATGATGTGGTTTATGCCTATTTTATCGGTATTAATTGTATGTGGTGCCATTGGTGGAGCAGCTGCATGGATGCTAGGACCGAGCAAAGGAATGTTGGCTGCTTGTAGAGATGGTTCATTGCCGGCATCCCTTAATAAGGTTTCAAAAAACAATACACCGGTACGCATTTTATTATTGCAGGGTGTATTATTTACGGTGATGTGCTCCGCCTTTATTTTAATGCCCACTGTGAGCAGTGGATTTTGGGTTTTGACCGATGTGACTTCTATTTTGGCATTGCTGGTTTATGTCGCGATGTTTCCAGCAGCAATCATGTTGCGTTATAAATTTCCCAATCAGCCACGTGCATTCAAAATTCCAGGTGGAAAAGTGGGATTATGGTTTACCTGTTTGCTTGGATTAATCACCTGTTTGTTTGCCGTTGTTATCGGGTTTTTTCCGCCAACCCAAATACCTGTCGGCAATGTGGTGACGTACGAGATTATTATTGTGAGTGGGGTGGTGTTGGGGTGTTCGGCGCCAGTGCTTTTTGGATTGTTGACACGGACATTCAAAAAATAATACTGTAGGGGACGTGCACGCAATAACTTTTATAAGGGAGTACTAAAAATGAAATTGACGTCTTTCGTATTAATTCTTGGATTAAGTGTTTCGGCTTCGGTTTTTGCAGCCAATTCGGATCAAGCGGCCATTGATACTTTGCAAAAACAAATTACCAGTGTTTCAGCAGAAATGCATGAGGCATTGGCAGCGCAACAAACAACGACACAAAAGGCAATTTCTGATTTGCAAACACAAGTGCAAGGACAATTAGCGCATATGCAAACGGAAATGCAGCAAATGCAAATGCAATTAAGCAGCGAAATTAAACAAGTGCAAGCGGAAATGGTGAAGGCGGGCACAGCACCTGTTGTTACAGCAACGCCTGAACCTGTCGTTGTTACAACAACGCCTGAACCTGCGGCAGCGAAACCGTAAATAGATCGTCAGGGATCACTGATCCCTGACGCCAGTGCTGATTGATGTGTGTGAATTATTTAAAAACTTTCTCAGCTCACCCAACAATTTATTTTGTTCCGCATCCAGTGATTTAGTTTTTTCTAACGCATCAATCTCAATGAGCGCCTGCGCAATTGTTAATTTTTTTTCGCCGCGAAAATCAACTGGTTGAGAATGTAAATACACATCAAATTTTATTCTATCAGCATCCGATAAAAAATCTGGAAAATGACGCGCCAAAATTCTGATGGCTTGTTCTTGTCTAACACTATTTGGAAATTGCATTGCAACCGATAATTTTTTTTCTGGTTTTGCCGCATGAAATTGACGAAATAAGGTTTCTTCTTTGGGTGTTGGAAAACCAATATCGTATAATGCAGCATCGCTATCGCGCTCTGGAACTTCCGGATATTTTTCATGTTGATAAAATTTTTCGATGGCATTAAAAAGATCAGAATTTTTTTCTATCCATCGTTTATTTTCTTCTATTATTTTTTTTCGATCATCAGACAGTAAATTAACATAACGTTCTTTGAGTGGCAGAAAAATCGGTGGTTCACCTAAGCGTTTTTTTAAAATTTTTGTTGTTTCGTTAATGGCATTTGATTTTGTTTTTGATAAATTTTCACCATCTAATCGTAACCATAGGCTTTGATTTTTATAATGCTGGTGTTGTCCAAGACTGATAACGGGCGCAATAAATTGAGCAGCATTGCCTATTTTTCCGTTCACCATCAATCCCACTTTATTTTTTCCAATACGTGCTTCATCTGTTTTTTTATTAAAATAATCTATCACAAAATTCCACATCGATTGATCTTCCAATAATTTTCTAGCGAGCGCAAGCGTCACTTCCACATCAACCATGGCGTTATGCGCTGCCCCTTCAAAAAAATTATTATTCGCATTTAAATTTTCTAATTTAAAGTTAACGACGTCATTTGTATTAGGCCATATTAAATGATCCGGTTTAAATAAATAATATAATACTGTGATGGGATAAATATCCATGCGTCCGCAACCATTAGAATATTGATGTGTGTAGGGCGGCAATAAATTTTTATAAAAAGAAAAACGCAAAAATTCATCGTCAAAACCCAAGGAATTATAGCCAACGCTGATGGTATTGGGTGTATTTAATAACGTGTGAATTTTTTGAATCGCTTCTAATTCAGACAGTCCATTTGAAAACTGATCAACACCCATGCGATGCGTCATAATAGCGCCAGGTGATGGAACCACATCGCAATTTAATGTCACCGCCATTTCTTCGCGTGAAATTTCATTTAATTGATGATCGGTTCGTATCGCTGCAAACTGTAATACTTGATCGAAACATTTATTTAATCCAGTGGTTTCGATGTCGTAGAATAGGTAAGTTTGGTTTGACATATTATTTCGGCATCCAGTGTATCACAACACTTGTAATTTCAGGAATATCGCGAATAGTATCACGATATTTTTCCAATAATTCATTCGCTGAAAAATTTTCCATGGCATCAATCGGAATAAAAATTTCAATATATAAATTGCCTTCTAAATAATGCAGGGTCATTTTTTTTGTTTTTGAATAACCGGGTAATGATGACCAACGAGCCCCCAACATTTTTTTCACTGTTTCACGATTGGGTAAATGCAATGAGGGTCGCGATATTTCATCATTTTCAGGGTCAATGTGCACGGTGACATCGCTTATATTTTTTATGGATTGCAATAGATTGGCATGAACTTCTTCGCCAATATGATGTCCTTCAGAAACACTGATAAAAGGATCAACGATGATATGTAGATCAACAAGAATGGAATTACCATGTAGACGAGTACGCAATTGATGAATCGAGCGCACACCGGGCACTGCATTTATTGTATTTTTCATTGCTGCTAATATTTTTTCATCAACACCGTGATCAATCAATTCTTGTGCGGATTGCCAAATCATTCTAATAGCCATTTTAGTAATCAGAATGGCAATAATCATCGCACCTATCGCATCTAACCATGACCATCCCAACATACTGCCGATGACGCTGATTAATACGATCAGTGAAACAAATACATCACTGCGTTTATGCCATGCATTGCTGATTAATAAATGAGAGTTGATGGTTTCGCCTTTCTTTTTTGAGTAATGAAATAACCATTCATTAGCCACCATAGAAATAATCGCAACCATAATCACAACGCTGGTTGGTTTTTGAAAAGCATGATGAATCAATCGTAATATGGCTTCATCAAAAATAATGGCGGATACCGCAAATAAAATTAATCCAATCGCAATCGTTCCAACCGTTTCAATGCGTCTATGACCGTAAGGATGTTCTTTATCGGGATGTTGAATGCTGGCACGCGCTGCGATAAAAACAAGTGCATCACTGATTAAATCAGAGAATGAATGAATACCGTCAGCAATTAATGCTTGTGAATAACCAATTTTGCCAATAACGATTTTTAGGATAGCTAATAATGCGTTGATGCCGGCATTGATGAGCGACACGAGCAGGATTGTTTTTTCTTTTTGATTATTTTCCATAATAAGTGAACATTTCAGTATTTATCGACAATTGTTATATAATGTGAATTATTGGGCTACATTCTTTACATTTCCCTGTTCATCACACTCCCCTCAAACCATCCGTAACCACAACATTCGCTCACACCGTTAAGTCAGCGAAGTCAATTCGCATTATAGTATAGGTATGGTACTATATTGCACAATTATGACAAACAATAACCCCCTCAATGATGCGATAAACACTTCTTACCAACACGGCTTCGTCACGGATATTGAGATGGAAACTGTACCGCCTGGTTTAAATGAAGAGGTGATTCGCCATATTTCAGCAAAAAAAAATGAGCCGGCATTTTTATTGGATTTTAGATTAAAAGCGTATCGTCATTGGTTAACCCTGAAATTTCCTGAATGGTCGCATTTAAAAATTGATCCTATTGATTATCAAGCCATCAGTTATTATGCCGCACCGAAAAAAAAATTATTAAAAAGTATCGATGACGTTGACCCCAAATTATTAGAAACATACGAAAAATTAGGTGTGCCATTGCATGAACGTGCCAAGTTAGCAGGTGTTGCAGTCGATGCTGTGTTTGATAGCGTTTCCGTTGCAACAACATTTAAAGAAAAATTAAAAGAAGTGGGTGTGATTTTTTGTTCGTTTTCAGAAGCGGTACAAAATCATCCTGCGTTAATTGAAGAATATTTAGGATCGGTTGTGTCGTATCGTGATAATTTTTTTGCAACTTTAAATTCTGCGGTATTTACGGATGGATCATTTGTGTATATTCCCAAAGGCGTACGTTGTCCCATGGAATTATCCACTTATTTTCGTATTAATGCTGCAAATACAGGACAATTTGAACGCACGTTAATTATTGCTGATGACAATAGTCAGGTGAGTTATTTGGAAGGTTGCACAGCACCCATGCGAGATGAAAATCAGTTGCACGCAGCGGTGGTTGAATTGGTGGCGCATAAAAATGCAACGATAAAATATTCTACGGTGCAAAATTGGTATCCGGGCGATGAAAATGGTAAAGGCGGTATTTATAATTTTGTCACCAAACGCGGTATCTGTGAGGGAAATCACGCGAAAATTTCGTGGACACAAATTGAAACGGGTTCTGCGATTACTTGGAAATATCCGAGTGTGATTTTACGCGGAGATCATTCCGTCGGTGAATTTTATTCCGTTGCGTTCACCAATCATTATCAGCAAGCCGATACAGGAACTAAAATGATTCATGTTGGAAAAAATACGAAAAGCACTATTATTTCCAAGGGAATTTCAGTGGGTCACGCACAAAACAGCTATCGTGGTTTGGTGCGCGTATCACCGATGGCGGAAAATTCGCGTAATTATAGTCAATGTGATTCATTATTAATTGGTGATCATTGTGGTGCTCATACGTATCCGACTATTGCTGTGAAAAATAAATCAGCACAAATAGAGCATGAAGCAACGACTTCTAAAATCAGCGACGACCAATTATTTTATTGTCGATCGCGTGGCATTTCATCAGAAGATGCGGTGTCGATGATTGTGAATGGATTTTGTAAAACCGTCTTTCAAGAATTGCCGATGGAGTTTGCGGTTGAAGCGCAAAAGTTGTTGGCCGTGAGTTTGGAAGGATCTGTTGGGTAAGTAGTGTGAGTGATCAGTGTGAGTGTCACAGAGCCATAGCCTGGTCATTGAATGTTATTATTTCCTATATTTATATTTAAAATATAGGGCAACTTACATTCACTCACACCGATAACTCACACTCACACTATTACAGAAAAAAGAGCGATAAATACTATGTTAGAAATACGAAATATTCACGCCACCATCGGCGACACAAAAATTCTCAACGGTATTGATTTAACTATTAATGCCGGCGAAGTGCATGCAATTATGGGACCGAATGGCTCAGGCAAAACAACGTTATCGAATATTTTAGCGGGACGTGATGGATATACAGTAACCCAAGGCGAAATAGTATTTTTCGGAAAAAATTTATTAGATTTATCTGTTGAGGAACGCGCATTAGCCGGCATTTTTTTGGCGATGCAATATCCTGTTGAAATACCTGGCGTGAATAATGCTTATTTTTTAAAAACGGCACTTAACAGCATTCGAAAATCACGCGGCGAATCAGAACTGGATGCATTTGAATTTATGCAATTCATTAAAAGTTATTTGCCTGACATTGGCATGGATGAAAAATTTTTACATCGTGCGGTCAATGCTGGATTTTCAGGTGGAGAGAAAAAACGAAATGAAATTTTGCAAATGTTATTATTACAGCCAAAATTGGCCATTTGCGATGAAACGGATTCGGGTTTAGATGTAGATGCTTTGCAGGTTATTGCAAAGGGCATTAATCAATTACGACACGATGAACGAGCCATTTTAGTAATCACCCACTATCAACGCCTATTAAATTACGTATCGCCTGATTTCGTGCACATCTTATCGGGTGGAAAAATTGTAAAGTCAGGTGATAAACAATTAGCACTAGAGATTGAGAAAAATGGTTATGGCATCCTCTAACAATTTGCGTGTTTTAACGCCAGGTTTTCTGTGTAGTGGTACAGACTGTGTGACTGTGCGCGAAACGGATGATGTTATTGATTGCATTATCGAACCAGAAAAAGATTCTATGACAACGCTTCATTTTAATTTCCCAGAAAATGTTTCGAAAAAAAAATATACTATCGAAGTGAATTTTTCCGCTATCAATGCTGTGCTACACATTTACGGCCTATATCAACTTCGGGATAATCAATTTGCCGATATCAAAACAACCATTAATCATTTAGTACCGCAGTGTGAAAGCAAACAGATCTGGAGGGGTGTATTAGAGGATGCTTCAAAAGCAATATTTGAAGGAAAAATTATTGTGCATCCCAATGCACAAAAAACCAATGCACAGTTATCTAATAAAAATTTATTATTGTCGGATAATGCAGATATTAATACGAAACCAACGCTGGAAATTTATGCGGATGATGTGAAGTGTTCGCATGGGGCAACGGTAGGCTTCTTGGATCAAGATGCTTTATTTTATTTGCGTTCACGCGGCATTGATGAAAATCGCGCGCGTGAAATATTAGTACAGGCGTTTATAGATGAAATTAGATTTCCCCCTCTTTAGAAACAATCCTTCGCTGGTTTATTTAGACAGCGCCTCAACCACGCAAAAACCGGCTTGCGTTATTGATGCGGAAACTCATTTCTATGAAAATAATTATGCTAATGTGCACCGAGGTATTTATCAATTAAGTGAATCGGCAACAGTTGCTTATGAAAACGTTAGGCAAAAAGCGGCGGATTTTATCCATGCCAAACATCCCCACGAAATTATTTTTACGAAGGGTACAACAGAATCCATTAATTTAGTTGCACAGTCTTTTGGTTTATCACATATCAAAGCGGGCGATGAGATTATTTTATCTGTCATGGAGCATCATTCTAATATTGTACCCTGGCAGCAAGTCTGTGAACGTGTCGGTGCCACTTTAAAAATTATTCCGTTAAATCATTGCGGCGAATTGGATGTTGATTTTTATCAAAACGCTTTGAGTGAAAAAACAAAAATGGTCGCGTTGGCTCACAGTTCAAACGTACTAGGCACCATTAATCCCATTAAAAAAATAATTGCGTTGGCGCATGAAAAAAATATTCCTGTTTTATTAGACGGTGCGCAAGCGATTGCGCATATTCCTGTTGATGTGCAAGATTTAGATTGCGATTTTTATGCGTTTTCTGCCCATAAATTATATGGCCCTTCGGGTGTCGGTATTTTATATGGAAAAACAAGCTATCTGGAAAAAATGCCGCCGTATCAAACTGGCGGAACCATGATTCGTCAGGTGACATTTGAAAAAACAGAATTTACGGTGTTGCCGTATAAATTCGAAGCGGGAACGCCCAATATCGCTGGCGTGATAGGTTTAGGTGCTGCGATTGATTATGTGAAAAAAATCGGATTTGAAAAAATTCAATTACACGAAAATAAATTATTAATGTATGCAACACAAAAATTATCTGCTATTGATGGCTTAAAAATTTATGGAACATCCAATCATAAATCCGCCGTGATTTCATTTACCCTGGATTGCGCCCATGCACACGATGTGGCCACGATTTTAGATCAATCAAATATAGCCGTGCGCGCGGGTCATCATTGTGCGATGCCGTTGATGGATTATTTGGGTGTTCCCGCTTTAACGCGCGTATCTTTTGGGATTTATAATGATTTTAGTGATACTGATAAATTGATTATTGGTTTGAAAAATGTGAGAAATATTTTTGACGTGAACGTGACAGGAGTCGCGTGCGTCAGTGAGTGATATTTTATGTCCGATTTACGAGAGTTATATCAAGAATTAATCATCGACCACGGTCGTCATCCGCGCAATTTTACCTGTATGGAAAATGCCAGTATGACAAAAGAAGGTTTTAATCCGTTATGCGGCGATCGCGTTACCTTATTTTTAAAAATAAATAATGACAATATTGTGGATGCGAGTTTTCAAGGATCGGGTTGCGCAATCTCAATGGCATCCGCATCACTGATGACTGAAAATGTAAAAGGAAAAAATTTTTCAGAGGTAAAAAAAATATTTGATGCCTTTCATTTGTTGGTAACAACGGGAACAGACACTCATCTTAATTTATTGGGAAAATTGGCGGTTTTAAAAGGGGTTTCTGAATATCCGGCACGGGTAAAATGTGCCACATTGGCATGGCATACAATGATGGAGACTATTGCATTATGATCACACTCACAGAATCTGCAATGAAGCATATTAAGAATATGCTTGAAAAAAAAGGTAAAAATGCTGCTTTTCGTTTGTCTATTAAAAAAACGGGTTGTTCTGGTTTTATGTACGTGCCGGAAATTGTTCATGCAAAAAAAGATTCTGATATTGAATTATCAGAATCAACTATATTAATTTATGTTGATCAAACTGCTGCACCATTCATTAAAGGCACTGTCGTTGATTATGTGAAAAAAAGTTTAGGGGTGTCGCAGTTGGAATTTCAAAATCCGAATGCAGCGGGTGTTTGTGGGTGTGGAGAAAGTTTCAATGTCTGATAAAGAGATTATTATTTTATCCCGCGATTGTTCTGCATTACTTGTGCCATCCGGCGCGCGTATTATGCTACACGTCGACACGGAAGTAACCATCACGCAATCATTGGGAAATAGTTACACGGTTGCTGTATACGGTAATCTTGCACGTATCGATGGAAAAGATGGCGATGCGTTAGGAAAAATACCGACCAATCCGTTATCAGAATTGCCACAAAATGCTACGATTGAAGATCAAGTTTGGTCACAATTAAAATCAGTTTATGACCCTGAAATTCCGGTCAATATTGTTGATCTGGGATTGGTTTATCAATGCACTATTCAGCCAGATTTAAAAGACAATACCGGCTATTTCGTTAAAATTGAAATGACGTTAACAGCACCTGGTTGTGGTATGGGTCCTGTGATTGCGCATGATGCGAAACAAAAAATACTCGCCATTCCCAGCATTAAAAATGCAGAAATTGAAATTGTATTCGATCCGCCATGGGATCAAAGCAGGATGTCGGATGTCGCGAAATTGGAGTTGGGCATGTTGTAATAGTTTTTGATCTTGTTTTACGCTACAATGATCTGCACTTACTAGGTAATGAGGTTAGCAGAAAAATGAGGTAGTAAATGCAAATTGTACAAGATGCACTGACATTCGATGATGTACTACTAATCCCAAAATATTCTGAAATATTGCCTAAAGACGCCTCGCTAAAAACCCATTTAACCCGTGATATTGAACTGAACATCCCCATTCTTTCCGCTGCAATGGACACTGTCACTGAACATCGTTTAGCGGTGTGTATTGCTGAAGAAGGTGGTTTGGGAATTTTGCATAAAAACATGTCGATTGAAGCACAAGCCCGCGAAGTGCGAAAAGTGAAAAAATTTGAAAGCGGCGTTGTAAAAGATCCCATCACTGTCTCACCCAATACAACGATTCGTGAATTGATCGAAATCACCGAGAAAAACAATATTTCTGGTATGCCAGTCGTTCAAGGAAAAAAACTGGTCGGCATTGTGACGAGTCGCGATATTCGTTTCGAAACCAATTTTGATAATGTGGTTGCGAATGTGATGACGAAAAAAGAGCGTTTAATCACAGTAAAAGAAGGTGCTTCGCGTGATTCCGTTATGACACTGTTTCGTCAACATCGTGTTGAAAAAATATTAATTGTGAATGATGCATTTGAATTACGCGGCATGTATACCGTCAAAGATATTTTAAAATCACAAACAAAACCACTGGCGACAAAAAATGAAAACGGACAATTGCGTGTAGGCGCTGCGGTGAGTACTGGAAAAGATACGATGGATCGCGTTGCTGCTTTACAGGCAGAAAACGTGGATATTATTGTGGTTGACACAGCACACGGTCATTCAAAAGGAGTGATTGAGACGATTAAATGGATTAGGAAAAATTATCCTGATCAAGCAATCATGGGTGGAAATATTGCAACCGCTGATGCAGCCATTGCATTAGTTGAAGCGGGAGTTGATGCGATTAAAGTGGGTATGGGTCCTGGATCGATTTGCACAACGCGCATTGTGGCTGGCATTGGTGTCCCGCAAATTACAGCCATTGCTGATGTCGTTAAAGCAGTTTCCAAAAAAAATATTCCGGTGATTGCGGACGGCGGTATTCGTTATTCAGGTGATGTATGCAAAGCGATTGCAGCCGGCGCATCGTGCGTGATGATCGGTGGATTATTTGCAGGCACTGAAGAAGCGCCTGGCGAAGTGGTTTTATATCAAGGCCGATCGTACAAAGCGTATCGCGGCATGGGTTCTGTGGGCGCTATGTCTGAAGGTTCGCATGATCGTTATTTTCAAGAAAAACAAGATGATTCGGTTGGAAAATATGTGCCTGAAGGCATTGAAGGCCGTGTGTCGTACAAAGGATCATTGCGCAATGTGTTGCATCAATTAATCGGTGGATTACGTTCGTGTATGGGGTATGTCGGTGCAGCTACGATTGAAAACATGCAAAAACAGGCTGAATTTGTGCGAATTACCAATGCTGGCGTGCGTGAAAGTCATGTGCATGATGTGCAGATTACCAAAGAAGCGCCGAATTATTCGAGGGAGAGTTAAGAGTCCATATAAGGCTCTAAGAATCTTGACAGTAAAAAATTAAACATCGAGCAATACCGGAGGTAATTTTTTATATGAGAACAGGCGAAGAAAATACTGTTGTAAATAAAGCAAACGAACAGGTTGTATTATTTGCAGATTCCAGGAACCTTGTTAGCGAAGAGGCTGCATTGCAGGTAACGCATGAGGAGTGGGAGTATGCATCACAACAACTAGCGGGTAAACCTGATGGCACAAAATTATCTTGTTATACAACCTCCGAAGTTCCCGTTGAATATGATCATGATGGTCGTGGTTGTATAACGTTCACACATACATTTCTTGCTGTCGGTATGCAGCTATTTGCCATTTCAAACATCACGCAAGAGTTGATTCTAATTTATGAAAAAACAGAAGGTATTACTCTGCGTGAATGGGATGCTGCACAACAACACTTTTTTGAAATGCCATTAGGAAAAAGTGAGTGGCAGCGCCGCATTGATTCTGAAAGAAAACTACGACATCGTCATAAGTGTTACAAGACAGTAACAATCGCCAATCAAGAAGTATTGCTCAAACATCACTTTATTAAAATAAACGATGTTATATATGCATTGGCAATACCTGGTTGGGAAAAAAGCGGGAGTGAGGCGAAGGTAAAAGTAGCTATAGATAGGGATGGTAAGCAGGTTGCAATCCGAATGCCGTATAAACACCATCAAAGACGACAACAATTTAACGATGGCTATCAAGTTGAATGTGATATCGCTAAAAGTATGGATTTTTTACTTACTGACGGAACTAAAATATCTCGAGATGGAGCTAGAGCCTGGCCTATACAAGTTTTGCCATATATACCAATGGATTTTCTTAAATACTGTATCGAACAAAAAAGTAAGCTGAAGACTATAATACACTCGCAATCAGAGGGCTCAAACTCTCTTATTGTAAACATTCGCGCGAGTATACTGGATGCATTAATTAAAATTGCTAGGGCGATTGATGGTATGCATACAAAAGGTGTGATACACCGTGATATCAAACCACCGAATATTCTTGTTGATATCGATCCAATCACCAAACAAGTAAGGGCTGTTGTTATTGCTGATTTTGGGTTTGCTACCCGCATGAATCCAACCGATCCAGGCAAAATCAAATGGAATGAGACACTCTTAGGCACAAAGCCCTATGCAGCACCTGAAATTATTCGGTCATCAGGCGAGTCTATCCCTTATTCTGCCAGAACCGATATATATGCTTTTGGTGTAATAGTCAAACAAGTATCAACAGAATTTTTTTTACGAGATGATAAAGCATTACTTGATTTTTCACGCGTCGTAACATCTTACAGATTACATTTACACTGTGTGCAAGTTTTTTTAATCGTTCATTTATTCGAGTATTTACGCACGAATTCTCAACAAACCGTCCTGATTGATAATTTGCTTCAAGACTATGCTGTTCTGTTGTCCGCGAATGCCGCTGTATATCTCTATTTATGTATTCGTCAATATTCCCTTGATCCAAGCACAACTCCCGACAGCTCAATAATCACTGGCGACATAATAAACAGGTTGAGTGAGATTCAAAAACATACCGCTTCTGCTTGTTTATTTGAGTTTTTGAATAAACACTTAGAGCAAACATATTTTTTAATGGATACAGCAGAAAAATGCCTCATTTTTTTTGAAACGTTATGCAGACTTGGGTTATCTGAAGATCAATTAACCACATCCATAACAAACATAACATCACCATTAAACGGTTTAATATCGTTAGAAGAAGAAAAAGCAAAAGCAAAAGCAAAAGCAGGAAAAGCAGAAGCAAAAGAAAATACAGACACTATATTCCACAGAAAAATATCCGCTAAACTTGACGAGCTCATCTTGGTTGAGGTGAACAAACACACTGCCAGTCGTGTTGATAAGGAGTCCGCGCAATCAAGACCTGGGTCACCATCATTGTTTGGAAAAACTGCTGCGAGTGATCATTCTGCTGTGCTCAATCCTCCTAACGGCAGCGTTGCCAGTGCGACGAATGTAACTTTCGGTGCGGCATTAAATTGATCTCGTTGGCACATGCATCACAGTTTGTTAAATCATTCACCTTGTTTTTTACCTACAAAAGAGTATCCTTTTTTCAATCTGGACTGCAAAAAAGAAAGGACTTTTTCAATCAGTTTTTGAATTTTTACGACCTTCAATTATGCACACAAACATTCATCACCATCGCATTTTAATCCTCGATTTCGGCTCCCAATACGCGCAGTTAATCGCGCGGCGAGTGCGAGAATTGGGAGTGTATTGCGAATTAATGCATCCGACTGTTTCAGATGAAATCATTAAAAAATTTAATCCTAATGGCATTATTTTATCGGGCGGACCTGAAACGGTTATTGATCAAAGTACATTGCGCGCACCGGATATTATTTTTAAATTAGGCGTCCCTGTTTTAGGAATTTGTTATGGTATGCAAACGATGGCGCAACAACTCGGCGGAAAAGTAGAGTTGAGCTGCAAACGCGAATTTGGTTTTGCAGACTGTGAAATGGATTTGTTGAATCCTTTGTTTAATCACGAAACCATACAGGGAGACGCGCGCGTTAGCGAGCGTGCACAAGTCTGGATGAGCCACGGCGATCACGTCACGCAATTACCCAATGGATTTAATAGTATTGCAAAAACCAATAATGCACCGATTGCCGCCATGTCAAATCTTGAAAAACAATTTTACGCCGTTCAATTTCACCCTGAAGTCACACACACGAAAAATGGAAAAATAATTTTAGAAAATTTTGTAAAAAATATTTGTCATTGCGAATCCCATTGGACAACCAAAAATATTATTCATGAAAGCATTGAAAAAATTCGCAGCCAAGTTAAATCAGAAAAAGTATTATTGGCATTATCAGGCGGTGTGGATTCCTCTGTTTTAGCGGCATTGTTACACGAAGCGATTGGTGATCAATTAATTTGTGTATTCGTGGATACGGGTTTGATGCGTAAAAACGAAGGCGATCATGTGATGCAAGTGTTTGCCGATCATTTAGGGGTGAAAGTCATTCGCGTTAACGCCGAAGATTTATTTTTTGAAAAATTAAAAAATAGGGCTGATCCTGAAGAAAAAAGAAAAATTATCGGTAATTTATTTATAGAAATTTTTGAAAAAGAATCTGAAAAATTATCAGGCGTCAAATTTTTAGCGCAAGGCACAATTTATCCTGACGTGATTGAATCAGGACATGCTTCAGCAGGTACATCACACGTCATTAAATCTCATCATAATGTCGGCGGATTGCCGGACAATATGCGTTTTGAATTAATCGAACCATTGCGCGAATTATTTAAAGATGAAGTACGATCCCTGGGTGTTCAGCTCGGTTTGCCAGCTGGCATGGTGTATCGTCATCCTTTTCCGGGTGCGGGTTTGGGTATTCGTATTTTAGGCGAAGTCAAAAAAGAATTTGTTTTGATATTACAGGAAGCGGATGCGATTTTTATTCAAGCCCTGCGCGATCACAATTTATATGACTCTATTGCGCAAGCATTTGCCGTATTTTTACCGGTAAAATCAGTCGGTGTGAAAGGCGATGCGCGTTGTTATGAATATATTATTGCTCTGCGTGCTGTGATCACTACGGATTTTATGACCGCCGAATGGGCAGAATTGCCACATGCTTTTTTAGCATCAGTGAGCAATAAAATTTTAAACGAAGTACCGCACGTTTCGCGTGTGGTTTATGATATCTCACAAAAACCACCTGCAACGATTGAGTGGGAGTAGTGAATAATTTAATACAAAAAACCCATCAACATCAACGGAATTTCACGTTTGCGACTCATCAAAATGTCGGCTTTGATTAAAAAACTTTTATCAACACCAGCAATTTGTTGGGTGATTTTATTTTTTCCACCAATTTCGAATGTAAAATCTTTTACTGCATAATCACCGGTTTTGCTGTAATGCAAAACAATATTGGCATCACGCAATGCCTGGACAAAAAATAATTCACGCACAGTGCCCACATGAATTTCTTTAGGTAACTGACCTTCGATGGCATATTGTAAATTGGTATTGTTTAAAAAAATTTTTTCAGGACGTTGTAATCCGGCATTGCCGGTTGCTGCTGGAAAAATTAAATGAACCAATCCCACTTCCTGCAATTTTGTTAAATAATTTAAGGTTGTCTTATCATCTATGGTTAGATTTCGACTTAGACTATGCACATTAATTTCACCGGGTGGAATGCTCGCAAGAAAATGTAATAATTTTTTAAAAAGATGCAAATTCCCCGTGTTTAATTGATAAAAACGAGCGATATCTTCATAAATAGTTTTATCAATCACTTCTAATAATTTTTCATGATAAGACAATGGATTTTCCCAATAAAAAGGATAGACGCCGTGCATCAGATAATGATTAAAATGTCCTTTGATGCCTGGAATACGCGTTAATAAACCATCATAGCGCTGATGATTCCTCATCAATTCCTGAAAATCAATTTTTTCAATCGGTGTTGATAGAGTCATATTTAAATATTCGCGAAACGACATACCAGGTAAATAATATATTTTTGCTCGACGAGAAAGATCATAACTGCCTTTTGTGATATCTAAACTCGAGCTACCAGAAAAAACAATTTTCATTTTTGGAAATCCATCATATAAATTTTTAAGCTCCTGGCTCCAATTTTTATATTTGTGAATTTCATCGATAAAAAAAGTTTCTATGCCATCCGTCAGATAACATTCTTCAATAAACGCATATAATGTCGTGTTTTCAAAATGAATATGGTCAGCAGAAAAATAAAATACGCGCGAGGGATCTAAATGATTTTTAATGTATTGCAGTAACAAGGTTGTTTTGCCGACACCGCGCGGTCCAATCAAACCCGTGAGGCGATCTTTCAGGCTGAATTGATGATATAAAAAGCGATGATGTTTGAGATTCACTGCATCCAATAGGCGATGATAAGTGAGTTGCAGGGTCGGTATCATTAGGAATAAACTCCTAAATTTATATTAATAAATAGGATTGTAGTCCTAATATAACGTATTGTCAAATTAAGAAATGTCGTACAGAGGAGAAACATTGATGCATTCAGTAACCTCAGAAAATGATAACCAATTTATTCAACAGGCATTATTACTCGCAAAAAAAGCCGAAAGCGAAGGTGAAGTACCTGTTGGTTGTGTGATTGTACGTGATGAGAAAATCATTGCAGAAGGATGGAATCAGCCAATTCAACTGCACGATCCGAGTGCGCATGCTGAAATGATTGCACTTCGCAATGCTGCTAAAAATATCGGTAATTACCGCTTAAAAAACACAACACTGTATGTAACATTAGAACCTTGTGCGATGTGCGTGGGTGCTATGATTCATGCGCGTATTGAACGATTAGTGTTTGGTGCTTTTGATCCGAAAGCAGGCGCTGTAAAAAGTGTTTTTCAATTATTGGATGATCCAAGGCACAATCATGCCGTTCAATGGCAAGGTGGTGTGTTGGCGGATAATTGTTCTGCGATATTAAAGGCGTTTTTTCAGAAGCGTCGAGTGTGATATCATTGCTAAAATTCCCCCACAAATAAGGTAACAGTATGTCAGCACTCAGTTCTATTTCTCCCGGTAAAAAAATCCCTGATGATTTTAATGTCGTTATTGAAATTTCAGCCAATTGCACACCCGTTAAATATGAAATTGACAAAGAATCCGGTTTGTTGATGGTCGATCGTTTTATGCCAACCGCGATGCATTATCCCTGTAATTATGGATTTATTCCGAATACATTATCGAATGATGGCGATCCCGTCGATGTGTTGGTCATGACGCCTTACCCTGTTCAAGCCGGTAGTTTACTGCGTTGCCGTGCGGTGGGTGTTTTACAAATGACGGATGAAGCGGGTGAGGATTATAAAATATTAGCATTGCCGATTGAAAAAGCCTGCGTGCATTATGCGCATATGAAAACATTGGAAGATATTCCTGAAGTAACGCGCAATTCAATCGCACATTTTTTCGAGCATTATAAAAAATTAGAGCCGAATAAATGGGTGAAAGTGGGTGAATGGTTGGGTAGAGATGCGGCTACAACAGAGATTAATGAGAGTATTAAAAGAGCGGAAAAAGTGTGAGTGAGAGTGAGATGACCTATGTTTCTTTTTAAAAAAGAGTTAACGCAATCATTATCACGTCAAAAAATCACCGACAATTATTACGCAGATGAAACGCATTGCGTTGACTCATTGATTGCGCAATTAAAATTTTCTGAAGAAAATAAAAAAGAAATTCAACTGATCGCAACGGATTTGGTGAATACCGTTCGTTCTGGAAAAAATGATCAAACCAGCGTTGAAGCGTTGATGATGGAATACGATTTATCATCCGATGAAGGCACGGTATTGATGTGTTTGGCAGAAGCATTATTACGTATTCCGGATAAAGAAACAGAAGATTTATTGATCCGCGACAAATTAACAAGCGCAGACTGGGAAAAACATATTGGCGCGAGTGAATCGACTTTTGTGAATTTAACAACACGTAGTTTGGCATTGGGTGGAAAAATTCTTGCAGATCATTCTAATTATTTTAAAAAAATGTGGTACGGATTATTAGATAAATGTGGCGAACCCATTATTCGTCAAGCGATTCGTCGTTCGATGAAAATCATGAGCGAGCATTTTGTGTTGGGACGCACGATTGATGAAGCATTGAAAAATGGAAAACCCCTCGCAGAAAAAGGCTATTTATTTTCATTTGACATGTTAGGTGAGATGGCTAAAACAGAAGAGCAAGCTGATTATTATTTTTTAGCGTATCAGAATGCAATTACCGTGATGGGAGAAATGCAAAAAAATGTGGATGTGAGGCAAACGAATCATTTTTTAACGCCCAGTATCTCCATAAAACTATCCGCGTTGCATCCTCGTTATGAATTTACTCAGCAAGAAACCGTGGTTCCATTTTTAATAGAACGCTTAAAAACACTGGTTTTGCAGGCAAAAAATGCCGGTATTTATGTCACGATTGATGCAGAAGAAGCGTTTCGATTGGATATTTCTCTCGATATTTTTGAAGCTGTATTTTCTGATCCTGAATTATCAGAATGGCCTGGCTTGGGTTTGGCGGTGCAAGCGTATCAAAAACGCAGCTTTTCTGTGATTGACTATTTAATTGATTTAGCACGATCGCATCACAAGAAAATTTGCGTGCGATTGGTAAAAGGTGCGTATTGGGATACTGAAATTAAAATGGCGCAAGTCGGTGGTTATGAAAATTACCCTGTTTTTACGCGTAAAGTATCAACCGATATTTGTTATTTAGCCTGTGCGCAATTATTATTATCAGCGCAAGACGCAATTTATCCGCAATTTGCAACACATAATGCGTATTCGGTTGCGGCGATTTTATTTTTAACACGCGGAAAAACGGTGAGTTATGAATTTCAAAATTTACAAGGAATGGGAAAGCCCTTGCATCATGTTTTAATAAGTTCCGAAAAATATCATGCACAAAGCCGTATTTATGCGCCTGTCGGTCAACATCAGGATTTATTGCCTTACTTAGTGCGACGTTTATTAGAAAATGGCGCGAACACGTCTTTCGTGCATCAAATCGCCAATCGCGCCATTCCCGTTGAAACGTTAACGCAAAATCCCATCGATAAATTAAAATCATTGTCTTTGATTTCCAATACCAAAATTCCCTTGCCGAAAAATATTTATCCATCGGGGCGAAAAAATTCTGAAGGATTTGATTTATCGCGCATTGATTTTTTATCGCAATTAATGCGCGAAATGGGAAAATTTTCGGATCATCAGTGGCGCGCGAGTGTGAATTTGAGTGGGAGTGAAAAATCAATACTCAATCCTAATAATAAAAATGACATTGTCGGTTTTGTAAAAATGGCCGATGAAACGGATATTGATGTTTGCCTTCAAACAGCGCAGCAGGTGCAATTTTCCTGGGATCAATTAGGTGTTGAAAAACGTGCTGAATTACTCGAGAAAACAGCGGATTTAATGGAAAAGCATCAAGCAGAATTATTTGTGCTTTTAATTCGCGAAGCGGGAAAATGTATGCCTGATGCCATTGCGGAAGTGCGTGAAGCCGTCGATTTTTGTCGATATTATGCTGCCATGGCTCGAGAAATGTTATCTCCTGTTAGTTTGCCAGGACCCACTGGTGAATCGAATGTATTACGTATGCATGGATTGGGCACTATCATTTGTGTCAGTCCATGGAATTTCCCCTTAGCAATTTTTACAGGACAAATGGCGGCGAGTTTGGTAGCAGGAAATTGTGTGATTGCAAAACCTGCCATGCAAACCCCTTTAATTGCGGCAAAAGCGGTTGAATTATTTTATAAAGCCGGTGTGCCAAAAGCTGTTTTACAATTAATGCCGGGATCGGGCAGTAAAATTGGCGGTGCATTAATTGCTGATGAAAGATCAAGCGGTGTTTTATTTACCGGATCAACAGAAACCGCAAAAACCATTCAGCTTACGTTAGCGAATCGCACAGGTGCTATCGTTCCATTGATTGCAGAAACCGGCGGAATAAATGCCATGATTGTTGATTCCTCTGCATTGCTCGAACAAGTGGTTAGTGATGTGATGATTTCTGCTTTTGGAAGTGCTGGACAACGTTGCTCTGCGTTGCGCGTGGTATTTATTCAAGATGATATTGCCGATCATTTTGTCGCTCTGTTGTCAGGTGCCATGCAAACTGGGTCTGTTGGAAATTCAGCGTATTTATCAACGGATGTGGGACCGGTGATTGATGCAGGCGCACAAAAAACTTTGCAAGCGCATATTGATGAGATGAGTCATCAAGCAACATTAATTGCGCAAATGTCATTACATCCAGAAACTAATCAAGGCACATTTATAGCACCCATTGCCTTTGAAATTCCATCGCTCGCAATGTTGCAAAAAGAAGTGTTTGGTCCGGTGTTACATGTGGTGCGATTTAAGCGAAAAAATCTGCATGAAGTGATCGATCAAATAAATAATTTGGGTTATGGATTAACGTTTGGTATTCAAAGTCGCATTGATCAAACGATTAATGAAATTCAAAAACACATAAAAACAGGCAATATTTACGTCAATCGCACGATGATTGGTGCGGTCGTCGGTGTGCAACCTTTTGGTGGATGTGGTTTATCAGGAACAGGTCCGAAAGCGGGTGGACCGCATTATTTACTGCGGTTATGTCGAGAAAGCACGATGACCATTAATACCACAGCGACAGGTGGCAATGCGCAGTTGCTTGCGATAAGCGATGAATAAATTAGACCGATCTGTTACTACTCGTGTGGATGATTGTCTACGGTTTTTCCTGTAAATAAATACTCTTTTAATTCCTTTTCAAAACGTGGATCATGTTTGCGAATCCATTCTAATGTCATTGCGGCATGTTCTTTTTCTTCATCGCGATTGTGCGCTAGAATTTTTTTAAGTTCAGGATCTTTGCACGCATCGACACGTTGATTGTACCAATCAATCGCTTCAAGCTCTTCTTTTAACGATTCAATGGCGCGATGCATATCGCGGGTTTCTTCGGATAATTCTTCGATTGGTTCGTGGTAGCTTTCGTGTGACATATAGACAGTACCTTTGTTTACAAGGGATAATTGTACCTAATTTAAAATAAAAAATCATGGTATGATAACTTTTTAATGCGAATTAAGAGCCGAACTATCAGGTGCGAGTGAATGTTGGGGTTACGGATGGTTTGAGGGGAGTGTGTGTGGCATGGACGCCACACCAAGCAAGCCTACACGGATGTATTCACGGCTCGAACCGAAAACCATCCTAACCACAACATTCCGAGCGGATGCAAAAAGTTCAGCTCTTAATTCGCATTTTATTACTGATCATCAAGGATAATGTCATGCAGATGAAATCTTTTTTTCAATGTGGTTTATTAATCAGCACGTTTGTTGGATTGGCCAGCTGCGGAAGCTCAGAAAATTATACATTAGCGGTTAATTCGTGGCAGGGCGCACCAAAAACGGCATTGGTGCATCAGTGGGGAGAACCCGAACAGGAATCACGTTTGGCCAACGGTCATCAATTATATACTTATCGTGTTGTAGAACACGAAGAACCCGTATCGCGAACATATTCTTCAACCATTGGCACAACGGCGCGAATGAGTCCGCAAGGTGAGACATCGCTATTAAGTGCTTCTCCGATGATAAAACGCAATCGCGAAGAAACGTTTTGGTGTGAAACGCAGTTTGAAATCAATGATGCCGGTATGATTGTGAATACTCATTTTGAAGGAAATAATTGTACGATTACGC
Organism: Verrucomicrobiota bacterium; assembly: GCA_013287435.1. Lineage (GTDB taxonomy): Bacteria > Pseudomonadota > Gammaproteobacteria > Coxiellales > Coxiellaceae > 2-02-FULL-42-43. The sequence goes on along the minus strand of JABDDU010000008.1, from coordinate 18,384 downwards.
AACATAACGCAGAACGTTGGGCATTTGCACGTTGAAAAAAATCATTTGTTTAATGGGGCCAACCGCTTGCGGCAAAACAGATTTAGCAATTCGTTTAACGCAAGCATTCCCCGTGGATATTATCAGTGTTGATTCGGCGATGGTGTATCGCGGAATGGATATTGGCACCGCAAAACCGAGTGAATCCGAATTAAAAATGGCATCGCATCGATTAATGAATATTTGCGATCCCGCTGAAATTTATTCCGCCGGACAATTTTGTGCGGATGCGTTACGTGAAATTAAAACGATTATTTCTCACAATCGCACGCCATTATTAGTGGGTGGCACGATGTTATATTTTCATAAATTATTATTTGGATTAGCAGAGTTGCCAACCGCTGATGAAACGATTCGCGAAACAATAGCAAAAGAGGCTGAAAAAAGTGGGTGGGCAGCAATGCATGAAAAATTGCAGCAAGTCGATCCTGTTGCTGCAGAAAAAATAAAACCACAAGATCCGCAACGAATTTCACGTGCACTAGAAGTGTTTATGTTAACCGGAAAACCGATTTCTGAATTACAAAAAAAATCAGAATCCGTTTTGTTAAATGATTACGACGTGATACAAATTGCTTTAATTCCAGAAGATCGTGCTTGGCTGCATGATCGCATTGCCAAACGATTTGAAATTATGTTGGAACGTGGGTTTATCGATGAAGTGACTGCATTATATAAACGTAACGATATCAATCCGAATTTGCCGTCAATGCGCATTGTCGGTTATCGACAAGCATGGGAATATCTCGATGGAAAAATTGATTTTGATACCATGAAACAAAAAGCGATTATTGCAACACGTCAATTGGCCAAACGCCAAATGACGTGGCTGCGGAGCTGGAAGGATTTAATTGTTTTTGATCCTATGGATGAGAAATTATTTGAGCATTGTAGAGATGCGATTGATCGTATTTTATCTGGCCATTCTTTGGTTGAATTTTTCAGACGTTCGCCACTAGTCGCCATAGATTTCAATATCAAGCGTGATAAATAAGCTGTAAAATTCAAAAGGTAGCATCATGTCTATCGTTGTTTCAATTCTTCAGCAAAAATTATTTCTCAATAATGAAAATAACACAGTCATCGCAGAATATCCTATTTCTACCGCACGAAACGGTGCTGGTGAAAAAAATGGAAGTGAACAAACACCTCGCGGCAGCCATATTATTTGTGAAAAGATTGGCGATAAAATGCCTATTTTTACCGTATTTAAAGCACGAAAATCAACAGGTGAAATTTTTTCACCCGAATTAGAAAAACAATACCCTGATCGCGATTGGATTTTGTCGCGTATTTTATGGTTAAGCGGTACCGAAGTCGGAGTGAATTCCGGTGGCAATGTCGATACCCGATCCCGTTATATTTATATTCATGGTACCCATGATGAAAAAAATATCGGTATCCCTAATTCGCACGGTTGTATTCGTATGCGCAACACTGATCTTATTGATTTGTTTGAGCGCGTCGTTGTTGGTGAAGCGGTTATTATTACAAATGCGAATTAAGAGCTGAATTTTTTGCATCCGCTCGGAATGTTGTGGTTAGGATAGTTTTCAGTTCGAGCCGTGAATACATCCGTGTAGGCTTGCTTGGTGTGGCATCCATGCCACACACACTCCCCTCAAACCATCCGTAACCCCAACATTCACTCGCTGCTGATAGTTCGGCTCTTAATTCGCATTTAACCCATTGATTTGATATAACCTTAATTACAAGCTATAACTGTTCCCAATAGTGCGAGGTGCCTATGGCCGAATTGATTCAATCACCTGATGAGACGCTCAAATACTGGTTTGGACACGTAGAGGATACGATTGTGCCAACAGAGCATCGTGCGCGCATTTGGTTTGGTGAAGATAGAGAAATCGATGATGAAATCAAAGCACGATTTACCGCCCAGGTAGACGCAGCTATTGCAGGTCAATTAGGCGAATGGGAAAACACTCCGCGGGGGCAATTGGCGTTAATCATTACGTTGGATCAGTTTGCAAGACATGTTTATCGCGGCTCAGAAAAAGCTTTTTCACAGGATGGAAAAGCATTGTCGATTTGTCTGGATGGCATGCGTCATGAAGCAGATCATTCTTTGAGTTTAATTGAACGTGTTTTTTATTATTTTCCCTTATTACACTCAGAAAAAATCAATTATCAAGAACAGTCAGTTCGTTCATATCGTACGTTAGTGGACTTGGCGTTTTCAGAAACCCGTGTTATCTTTGACAGCTTTTTAAAGTTTGCGAATCACCATTATTCTATCGTTCAACGTTTCGGTCGATTCCCGCAACGCAACGATGCATTACATCGAGAATCCAGTAAAGCGGAGATTGCGTTTTTGAAGGAGATTGAGGAGCGGTGAGGGTTATCTGTTATCGGTAAAATTTCAAATCGAGCCTCTGACACTGATAACTGATAACTGATAACTGATAACTGATAACTGATAACTGATAACTGATAACTGTACAGTACAAGAGACTTCCCAGTGGAAAAACAAGAACAAAAACACATCTACAGAATCCTTTTTATTCAAAACGATAAACAATACGAAATATATTCGCGGTATTTATCCGAAGAAAGTTTAATGGGTTTTATTGAGATTGAAGAACTTATTTTTCATGAAACGAAATCAGGGATTGTGATTGACCCAACCGAAGAAAAATTGCGCGCTGAATTTAAGGGTGTAAAACGTTCTTACATCCCGATGCATGCGATTTTACGTATTGATGAAGTGATGAAAGAAGGCATAGCAAAAATGACTTCGTCTGATAAATCGTCTACTAAGCGCGATAATATTAGTCATTTGCCGTTGAATAAAGTGTGAGTGTGAGTGTGAGCGTCGAGGTACGGTCTAAAATCTTTTTATTTTTTATTATTTCTATGCAGTTAAAATATTTTGAATAGATTGGGTTATTTTGAAATTTTCCCACACTCACACTCACACTCAAACTCACACTGATCCTCAAGGAGTTACACATGACCTCTTCAACTGGATTCCTCTGGGCTGATGTTGCCGGCTTAACATTAACACCCGAAGATAAAGAAATTTTAGCGCATCCCTTTATTTCTGGCGTCATTCTTTTTTCACGTAATTATGAATCCATCGAACAATTGCGTGAATTAACGCGTCACATCAAATTAATTGCTCCCAAAATAATGATTACCGTCGATCAAGAAGGCGGACGCGTACAACGTTTTCGTGAAGGATTTACTGAGTTACCGTCAATGGGACATTGGGGATCGAATTATCTTCTTTCCCCTGAAAAAACAAAAAAAGATTTTGCGTCTATATTAAAAATCATGATGGATGAATTATATAACGTTGGCGTCGATAGTACGTTAGTACCCATTTTAGATATTAATTATGATCGCAATCAAGTGATCGGTCATCGTAGTTTTGGCAATAATAAAAATATGGTGACTGAATTAGGTGAATGGATGATCGATCAATGTCATGCATTGCAATCACCTGTCACCGGAAAACATTTTCCAGGACATGGTTGGGTGACACTCGATTCACATTTTGATTTACCCATTGATGAACGATCTTTTGAAGAAATTTCAGCGCAAGACATGCATCCTTTTCGACATTTGGCGAAACAATTAGATGCAATTATGTTGGCGCATGTGGTGTATGAAAATATTGATCCATTACCCGTTTGTTTTTCGCGTTTTTGGATACAAACCGTTTTGCGCGAGCAAATAAAATTTGATGGATTGGTACTGTGTGATGATTTGTCCATGCAAGCGGTTGCAAAAATGGGAAGCTATGATGATCGTGCTCGCCGCGCATTAGAAGCAGGGTGCGATATTTTATTGGTCTGTAATTCACGAGACGGCGTGATTGAAATTTTGGATCGTGTTTTGCCGAAGAAAAATGAGGCGATGATGGGTAGATTGTCTCGTTATCGGCGTTTTGTTTCTTGAGAGTGATCGGTGATCAGTGTCAGTGATCAGTGATCAGTTATCAGTTATCAGTGATCAGTTATCAGTTATCAGTGTCAGAGGCTCGATTTGAAATTTTACAGATAACTCACACTCACACTCACACTCACACTCACACTCACACTCACACATCCCCCATCGCTTTTTCTCATTCATCACTGTAGAATTGAATTATCTTTGATCAATTTTAATAAACTTCTATGCATGCATTAACTCAAGATTTACTCCATTTTTTCACGCTTCATCGTTGGATGGTCAATGTCGCACTGATTTTGATTACGATGATCTTTTTTCATTGGGTTTCGCGAGAAGTTTATCGTGTTTTGCTAAAGAAGCTGGATAACGGAAAACATGTCTGGTTAGCCTCGTTAACAAAATCCGTTCATGCGCCATGGCTTACTTTTTTTTGGTTAATGACGATCAGTTTTATTATTCCCATTGTGATGCGACGTTTTGATATTGATATTTCGCATTTGGATGTTGTTAACACCGTGCGCAGTCTCTGCTTTATTGGCGCGTTTTATTGGTCATTAATGACGTTTATTACAAAAATGGAGCAGGAAATTGCGCCGCGTTCAGGACGTTTGCCGGTGCGCGATAAAACAACATTACGCGCGTTAACACAGCTTTCACGCATTACATTAACGATTATTGTGTTGCTAATGGTATTGCCGATGTTGGGCGTTAAAACCGCTAGTTTATTGGCATTCGGTGGTATCGGTGGTTTGGGCGTTGCTTTCGCTGCAAAAGAAACATTATCTAATTTTTTAGGCGGCATGATGATTTTTTGGGATCGTCCATTTTCAGTAGGCGATTGGATTCGATCACCTGATCGTAATATTGAAGGAACGGTTGAGCATATTGGTTGGCGGTTAACGCGTATTCGTACTTTTTCAAAGCGGCCTTTGTATGTGCCGAACAGTGTTTTTTCAACGATTGCTGTCGAAAATCCACAGCGCATGAGTCATCGACAAATTAATACCATGGTCGGCGTGCGTTATGATGATGTGAACGCGATTACGCCGATTGTAAAAGAGGTGACCGACATGTTGCGTCAACATCCCGGTATTGATTCGATGCAAACAACGATGGTTCATTTTGTGGAGTTTGGTCCTTCATCATTAAATTTAAATATTTATGCATTTACAAAAACCACAGATTGGATTAAATATCGGCAAGTACAGCAAGATGTATTTTTAAAAACTATTGCAATTATTGCAGCGCATGGTGCAGAATGTGCGTTCCCAACAACAACTGTGCATATTTCACATGATAGAGACCCTACAAACAGTGATGGAGCCGGAAGTGCAACCAGAAATATTGCCGAGCCACATTCGTGACGTGCTTGCAAAATCAACCTGTATTTATTCGAAAAATGAAGTTGAAGTTGCGTTAGATAAAATGGCCGATGAAATTAATCATCGTTTGTCGCATTCCAATCCAATATTTTTATGTGTGGTTGTCGGCGGAATGGTACCACTCGGTAATTTATTGCCGCGCATCGATTTTCCATTGGAAGTCGATTACATTCATGCAACACGATATCAACACAAAACAGTGGGGCAAGAATTGGTGTGGAAAGCAACACCGCAGCGTTCATTAAAAAATCGTACGGTATTAATTGTTGACGATATTTTAGATGGCGGTATTACATTGGCTGAGATTGTGAAATATTGTCAAAAGCAGGGTGCGCGCGAAGTGTTAACTGCTGTTTTAGTCGATAAAAATAATGCACGCATTGACAGTGGATTGCCGCACGCAGATTTTTGCGGATTATGTGTTGATAATCATTATGTCTTTGGTTATGGCATGGATTACAAAGGTTATCTGCGTAATGCGCCGGGGATTTATATGGTGGCACCGGAGCATGAGTAACATATTACTATGAATACATCAAAACGTAAAAAAATAAAAGCATCCGAATTTGATATTGCTTTTGAAAATTCAGATGTTACGGAGCATTTAGATTTAAAAACAGTGAAAGCATGTTATCCAACTCAACGTATCACCATTGATTTTCCAAAAAATATTTTAGAAGAATTGGATATTGAGGCTGCAAAAATTGGCGTAACAAGAACGTCATTGATAAAAATGTGGGTTGCTGATCACTTGTATAGACAGAGTGTTCATGGTTGATGTTGATAAACGCGCTAGGAGTCCCCGCACAATTTTAATTAGCTGGAGCACAGGCAAAGATAGTGCTTATGCTCTGCATAAAATACGCGAAAACAATGAATATAATGTGGTTGGTTTATTCAGCACAATAACAGAAGAATATGATCGCGTGTCCATGCATGCCACACGTCATGCACTCCTTAAAAAACAAGCCGAAGCATTAAATCTTCCCTTATATCCGATTTTTATTCCTGCTGTGTGCACAATTGAAACGTATGAAAATCGTATGCAAGCATTTTTGGAATCAAAAATGATGCGAGAAATTACGCATATTGTTTTTGGCGATCTTTTTTTAGAAAATGTTCGGCGCTATCGAGAATCAACATTGGCAACAACACACATCACGCCGCTATTTCCGCTGTGGGGAAAAAATACGACGATGCTTGCAACAGAAATGATTGATGCTGGCATTAAAGCGGTAGTCACCTGTGTTGATCCTAAAAAACTAGATGCTTCTTTCGCTGGCAGACCATTCAATGAAAAATTTCTGAGTGATCTTCCGGCTGATGTTGATCCTTGCGGTGAACACGGTGAATTTCATACTTTTGTGTATGATGGCCCTCTATTTAAAAATCCTATCCCCATTTTTGTTGGCGAGATTGTTGAGCGGGAAGGGTTCGTTTTTGCGGACTGTCAATAATACAATGGGCGTCAATAGATAATTTATTGACAACCCCCCCCGTAATGGTGGTATTTTACACACAAAGTTACGGACGCAGTTTTTTATAGGATGTTGATTTTGTACAGTAAGCATAAATGAGGCGTTATACTATGAAAAAATTTAGTTTGCTCGTTTTTTTGTTTTGTTTATTTGGTATTGGTGCAAGCACTAATATATATGCGCTGGCTTGTCCATTAAATTACACTGTTGTCCCGCCAAAAGATAATGGTGGAAACTGTATAATACCGCCTGGTTTTTCAGGTTGGGGGTGTGGTCAGAAAGGAAAAGATTTTGAACAATTTCCGCTTCAGGCGACTGTATTGAATTTTCCTGGTCAAGGACCTGGTGCCGTCTCGTGTTACTACTCCAATCAACCAATAACAGTGCCATTCACGAATAACACCCCGCGCGCAGTGCTTGGAATTACACATGGTTACAAGCCAATGAATCCTGCTGTGTTTGTTCCGATGAATGTACTCGGTATTGGCACCCTTCCTACCTGTCTTGCCACCTCTGGAAGATGTGAAATAATAAAGGCGAATTAAGAAAATAACAATTTACACTATAGTCTACAACGATCTCTCAGTAGCTCACCTGTGAAAACGAGCTACTGAGCAGCCTTGTAGCTAACTACGAAGATACTCAGTAGCTCGTCCCGGCAGGGCGAGCGCAATTTTCTTTAACAATCATCTCCCTCATCACATCACACGTCTTCTGCATCGTAAAAACATTATGAATACACGCTAACTGATGATACGCCGGCGATTCGATTTTAAATAAATAATGCAAATACGCGCGGGAATAATTTTTGCAGGTGTGGCATTCGCAATTTTTTAAAATGGGATTATCATCTTTCGCATAAATCGTTTTTTTAATGCTAATTTGGCCTTTTTCTTCGCCATAAGCATTAAATTTTACCCAGTCATTATCAGGCTCTGCAAAACCGTGATACAAAGAACCATGTCGTGCATTGCGCGTGGGAGCAACGCAATCAAAAATATCTACGCCTAATTTTACGACATCGATTAAATCTTGCGGATGCAAACCAACACCCATCGTGTAGCGAATTTTATTTTCCGGCAGCAACGGACGTACCCAATTAATTATTTCAGCGGTTTTTTGCCTATTAAAACCAATCGACTCACCGCCAATCGCAATGCCATCTAACTCTGCATCAACAATAAATTGCGCGCTTTTTTCGCGTAACTGTTGATACACGCCGCCCTGAATAATGCCAAAAAGTGCTTGTTTTAAGCTATAAAATGAGTTTGGATTTTTATTATGAATTTCTTTTGATTCTAAAAGCCAACGATGCGTGCGCGCCATTATTTTTTCTGCTTCATTTTCAGTGGCATTATCCGGCGTGCATTGATCAAACGCCATAATAATATCAGCCCCTATACTTTTTTGCGCTTCAATCGACGTTTGTGAATTTAAGTGAATTATTTTTCCTGTCACAGGATGTTTGAAGTGCGCGCCATCATCGAAGATTTTGCAGATAGTGGTTTTATTCGACAAACTAAACACTTGAAAACCACCGCTATCGGTTAACATCGGTTTATCCCAACCCATAAATTGATGCATGCCGCCCGCGGCTTGAATTATTTCCATCCCAGGAGCTACCAACATGTGATACGTATTGCCGCCCAAAATAATTTGCGTATGCGTATTTTCTAAATCATCCGGTGTCATTAAATTCACAAACGCGCGCGTGCCAACCGGCATAAAACAGGGTGTTGTAAATTCACCGTGAGGAGTGGAGACGTGCATGATTCTTGCATGCGTGTGTGAATGCTGATGAAGTAGTTTGCTTTGATAAGTATTCGTCATTTGATTCCCGCGCTCACACTCACACATTTATACATAAATATTTTCTCAAATTCAAACCATTATTTCCCATTTTGATTCAAAAAGATACCGCTTATATCTAAAGTAACTTAGATGATATTTGCTTGTTTTTAAAAGCAAAATGGGGTGGATTGACTATAATTTGCGCTAAGTTAAAGGATAGGAAAAATGCGGAGTAAATTATGCCTGGAAAAAATTATCACCCTGAAAGTTTAAGACGAGTTGATTCGAAAATGGTGGGCGAATTGGTTGAAACCGAATTTGCTCATATCTATTTGATCAATAAAGATGGCAGTCTTACTTTGTTGACACCGGAAGAAGATGTTACTGATTCTGTTTTGGTTGGTCGAGGTAATCAAGGTTCAGTGTATGCCGTTGTTGTTGAATTTGAAACCAGTGATGGATCGGAAAGACGTTTATGTGCATTGAAACAATTACCCAAGCAAAAAAAGTTTGGACAAAAAACCAATACAGAAATGGAATCTATTCATATTAATGTTACTGCAGAACAAAAAAGCTCAATTCAACATAATGTGATTCAAGGAATGGCAACGATTGTAAATCAAGGTAGTCGATTTTTGATGCTGCCATTTTCAGGTTTGTTTTTAGAAAAAATCATGCGGGATTTGCCGAGTTTAAAAGAAGACAAAGAAAGATCGCATCTTCATGATAGTGTGGTATTGCATGTAATAACTGATTTATTCGCAGCTATAAAATTTCTGCATGACAAAGATATCGTACATCGTGATATCAAAGAAGATAATATTGCCATCCATCTTGGGCATATTGTGCTAATGGATTTTGAAACAGCCTGTCCAATTAACGCAACCAAAGATAAAGTAGCTGGATCACCTTTCTATATGCATCCGCTGACTTTATTAGGCGAGAAATTTTTAGGGGAAAAATTTCAGTGCGCCAAGCAAAATGATATTTACGCTTTAGGTGTTGTGTTGAAGTTAATATTGGGCGATAAAAAAACGTGGGAAAAAAGAAAAGAATGGGATGCTTGCAAAGATAAAAGCGATGTCAGTAAAAAAATTGCCGCAGAAAGTGATGCTGCATTAACGCTTTTTCAAGAAAGACGTGATACATCGCCTGTGTCGCATGATTTAGACAAAGAATTGGGTAGATACACTTCAGTTCGGCGAAAGTTAGAAGAATTAGCCAATTTGATGACATCGCCATGGCCTTTTGATCAACCCAATATTAATCAGCTGATAACTTATTGCGATACATTAAAAAATCAATTTTTGGAATCACACAGTGAGTTTGGAACAGCGGTAGAACAAGAAAAAGAATTAAAAGATTATTATGATTCACTGATTCAAAAAGATTTTTTATTATTGCTTAGTGAAAACATTACAAGCCCCTTGCGTAATACTGTTTCTCAAATATCGCTGTATAACGAACGCGTTGCTACTGAATCACAGGGTATGACGTCAACCAGTTCTCGTTCTGGTTTATTTTCTACTGGATCACAATCAGTGAGATCGGTTAAATCAGTTTTGGAAGCACGTCAACATTTAGATGAATTTGGAAAAAATGAGGTTAGCGTTAATGGACGCCCACCTGAATTGGATGGTAAAACCAATGCCGTACCAGAATTAAAAAGATCAAAAGCAGCCAGATCAGTGACTGCTGCTTTAGAATCACGCGCAGTGAGTCCGTCTTCTTTTTATAGGTCAACAAATCAAGAATTATCAACTGAAGAAGATGGTAATAAAACTAATGAACCCAAAAATAGTTGAATTTTGTGCTTTCACCCACTTCAACCTATTCGCTTACTTCGCCCATCTCAGGAAACTCGCTAACCACGCCAAACGCTTCACGAAAACCCAGTAGCAGCAAAGATTCGCTTGAGTCATCCGCCAATCCAGAGCCTCACACACCACTTGATCCGAAACGTTAACTGGTTATTTTCCCAATCCACCCATCATCGCTTTCAAAAACCGTGCCGTCTCTCTGGTTTTTCACACGCACAAGACACCACGCAAGGTTTGTTATCTGTTAAACCTCATTCAGTCGCTTCAACATATCAGGAAATTTTCGCACCATTAAAATAAGCACCGCTGCTTGATCATTTGGAATGGTTTTACCTTGCTCCCATTTTTCTAGTGTTCTTGGTGAAACACGCAACGCCAATGCAAAAATATTTTGTGACATATGTAGTTTTTCGCGTGTGTTACGAATAACATTTGCGCTGACTTTTGGTCTAGGTTTTTTTTCAATAGAAAAATTACGCAAGGTTATTTTCCCCGATTGGTGAGCCTTAATTTCAGTTATTCCCTGTGTTAGCTCATCGAACAAATTTCGCTTTTTTTTGCGCTTTGTAGTCATTATTACCACTCCTCCAATATTTTTTTTAGCGCTTTCTTTTCTTTAGTTGATAAATTTGACATCTTGCTTTTACCGTAGAGTGTCATCATATAAATATGATCTTCATTGACATACCAATAATAAATAATTCGGACTCCAGCACGTTTTCCTTTATTTTTAGAAGACCAGCGCAACTTTCGAAGACCGCCAGTGCCTTCTATCATTGAACCAGCATCAGGTCTTTCAATAATAAAATCCTGTCATTCACTATATTCATCATCGGTCAGATAATCTTCAAGATATTTGCTAAAAGTAGTCGTTTCTATGAATATCATAACATAAATATACCCGTTAAAGGTATAGCTATAGAATGGTTTTTTTGAGGTAATGAATTATGAGCTCAGGTGTAGATTTTGCAATACCGTGTTTTGTGTGTGAAACTTTGTAAAGCGAGGATAAAGACGGATTACCGATTTAAAAAAATTATTTTTCTGCCAACTCATCCATCATCGCCCTTAAAAATCTCGCCGCTTCGCCGCCTGTAATTGCGCGGTGATCAATGGTGATAGATAACGGAATCATGCGATGCGCTGCAAATTTGTTTTCACTTTCTTCAACGACATTTTTAGTGATTCTGCCAACGCCGATAATTGCCACCGTCGGTGGTAAAATGATGGGATTCGCATAACGTCCTGCAATCGCGCCGAAATTGGATAATACAATCGTTGCCTCTTTTAAATCCGCTTGTGCAATCGATTTCGTTTGCGCTTGTTGTTTGTATTTTTCGATTGCTTCACGAATTTTTTCATCGGATAAATTCGCGATATCTTTAATAACCGGCACAAATAATCCGTGCGGCATATCCACCGCTAATCCTAAATTTATTTTTTCTTGTTTTTTCACCAGCATTTTTTTGCCGTCAAAATGGGCGTTTAATGCAGGCTCTGTTTTGCACGCTTCAATAATCGCGCGAATAATGCGAATCGTAATATCTTGTTTGCCTTGCCATTGATGAATATCGGCGTCGTCAATAATGGTGACAGGGACGATATCGTGATGCGATTGTTGCATGGATAACACCATGGCGCGCTTGGCGTTGGATAAAGTTTCCCAGCCGTCTTTTGCGCTCACATTAATAGAGGTGCTATTGTGGGCATTCTCCACATCTTCTGCCGTTATGCGATCACCCCTATATTTTACGTGTGATAAATCAACTTTTAATTGTCGAGCCAGTGCGCGAACGGCTGGTGTTGCTTTTATGGTAGAAGATGAAGTGATTGCAGTAAGGTTCGCATTTGAAATAGTTTTTTCAGATTGCTCAATTTTGCCAACAACGGTCCCCGTGTCTTTTTTAATATCATTCGCATCGGCTTCGCCCGAAAAACCAATTAACGGTTTTCCGGTTTCAATGGTTTGATTGACCTCGCCGAATAATTTTTCAATCGTTGCATCAAATGGCGCGGGAACATCGACGAGTGCTTTTGCGGTTTCCATGGCAACTAGCGGTTGATCTTTTTTTACGGCATCGCCAGCTTTGATATACCATTCACGGATGGTTGCGTCGGGTAAACCTTCGCCGAGGTCGGGGAGTTTGAATATCTTCATTTTGAACTTCTTCTATTTGGTGATATTTTTGTTTTCTAATTGTTGTGAGTGTGAGTTATCAGTGTGAGATAGGATGCACCTCAGACACTCACACCGATCCCTTAGTCTTCACCGCCCTCACAATCCTCTCCACACTCGGCATATAATATTTTTCCAATTGCGCGTAGGGCATGACGGTGTCATAACCGGTGACGCGTAAAACAGGTGCTTTCAATGCATCGAGTGCATATTCTGCCAATTGTGCGGCAATTTCAGCGGCAACGCCACACGTGCGCGGCGCTTCAGAGACAATCACACAGCGCCCCGTTTTTTCAACAGATGCCAAAATCGTTTCCATATCAATCGGTGATATTGTTGCTAAATCAATTATTTCTGCAGAAATACCGTCGGTTTCTAATTGCTCTGCCGCCTCAATCGTTTCTTTTAACATCGCACCCCAAGAAATTAAGGTGACATCATCACCTTCTTTAACAATAAAACATTTATCCAGCGGTAATGCTTCACCGTTATCAAGTACTTCTTGTTTCACCAAACGATAAATTCTTTTTGGTTCTAAAAATAAAACGGGATCAGGATTGCGAATACAGGCTAATAATAATCCATACGCCTTTGCGGGCGATGAAGGAATTACTACACGAATGCCGGGAATATGTGCGAATAAGGCTTCCATGCTTTCGGAATGATGTTCGGGCGCATGAATACCGCCGCCGTAAGGTGCGCGATACACTAAAGGGCAGCTTAATCGTCCACGCGTGCGATTACGTAGTCGTGCTGCGTGTGAGAGAATTTGATCGATAGCCGAATAAATAAACCCAGAAAATTGAAATTCAGCAATCGGTTTTAATCCTTGTGATGCCATGCCGATTGACATACCGGCAATCATGCTTTCAGCGAGCGGTGTATCTAGCACGCGCTCAGGACCAAATTTTTCTAATAAACCAACGGTTGCGCGAAATACACCGCCATTCACAGCAATATCTTCACCGAAAATAATCACGTTTTTGTCGTGAGACATTTCGTATGAGATGGCTTGGTTGACGGCTTCAACTAGGGTAATTGTTGCCATAATTTATTTTCTTTTTAGTTGAGTCAGTGTGAGTGATCAGTGTGGGTGTGAATATCTGTGTAAATAAATCATACCTCTGATCTCACACTGATACCTCACACTCACACCCACGCTCACACCCACGCTCACACCTGCTTCATCAAATCATCCCTCTGATCAATATACGCCTCAGGCAATGTCTCATACATATAATCAAACATCGATTCCGGCTTTTGTTTTTCTTTTTTAAAATAATCAGTTATTTCTTTTTCAACAAATTCTTTGGTTTTGTGCTGTAATTCTGCTTCTTTTTCTTTATCCCATACAGCTTGCGATTCTAAATAATATCCTAATCGTGCAATCGGTTCTTTTTTCCACGCTGATTTTTTATCGTCAGGATCAGAATAACGCGATGCATCATCGACGGTGGTGTGATCCGCTAAACGATACGTCACTGCTTCAATCACGGTTGCTTTTCCACTCTTGCGTGCTTGATTGAGCGCAGTTTGCATAACATCAAACATGGCAATGGCATCATTCCCATCGACTTGAATACAGTCTAATCCTGCTGCAATCGCTTTTTGTGCGAGTGTTTGACAACTCGATTGTTTGTCACGCGGCACGGAAATTGCCCATTGATTATTATCAATCACGAATACAATGGGTAAATGCCAAGCACCTGCTAAATTCAGTGCTTCATAAAAATCCCCTTTCGATGTTCCCCCATCACCTATTTCAGTGACAACGACACGATTTTCTTTTTTATATTTGATGGCGTACGCAATGCCGGTTGCATGTAAACATTGTCCCGCAATCGGAACGCAGGTGGGAAAATCTTGATTGGCCGCTTTTGATGCATTACCGCGTTCATCACCCGCCCAATATCCTAAAATATCGCCCAATGCATAACCGCGTTGAATCATTGCACCGTGATCACGATAAAAAGGGCAGAGCACATCTTCTTTTTTCATCGACAAACCAACGGGAATAAAAACCGCTTCTTGTCCCAGCGATGATGGAAAAGTGCCTATTTTTCCGGTGCGATGTAAATTCACCATTTGATTATCAAATACGCGCAATAAAGTCATGCGTTTGTATAAATCAATTAATAAATCGTTGGTGATACATTCAGGAAAGGGTTGTGTGGGTTGACTGTGTTCATCTAAATATTGCAAATAAGGGACTATAAATGAGGCGACTGTTTTTAGTTTGGTTGACATGTCTTTACCTCAATCTCTCAAACGCCATCTCTTCTGCAATCGCATTGGTTGTTTTCCCGCTTTTTGCAGCACGTTCTAACATTACCATTGTTAGGTTATATATCTCGTCCACTTTTTCATTTACTTTTGAAAGATCTTGATATGTATACGTCATTGCGGCATTGATTAATCCACCCGCATTAATTAAAAAATCAGGTAAATAAATAATACCGTGTTCCTGCATAACCTGAACATTATTGTGATGCGCTAATTGATTATTTGCCGAACCCGCCACAATTTTTGCTTTTAAATGGCGAATTAAATCCAGTGTGATAGAACCGCCCATGGCGCAAGGAGAAAAAATATCACAATCAATCGATGCGATTTTATCGACATCGGTAGTATCAACACCTAACTCTTTAACGCATCGTTCAACCGCAGTTGAATTGAGATCCGCAACAGTGACTTTCGCGCCATCCTCAACCAGTAGTTTTGCCAGTGGATATCCGGCATGTCCAACACCTTGTACAGCAACACGAATACCCTCACAATTATCGCGTTTTAATTTAAATTTCAACGCCGCTTGAATCGCACGAAAAACACCTCTGGCAGTCGAAGGCGATGGATCTTCATCAATACGACCAGGACCTTTTGCACCACTCACAAACGGTGTGCGTTCAAAAATCGTGGTCATGTCATCAGTGGTTGAACCTAAATCAACTGCCGTAATATAGCGACCATTCAGCTCATTGATAAAATCACCGAAGCTACGAAATAACGCTTTTCGATCAAAATCATGTTTTGGCTTGATAATGACTGATTTTGCACCACCATGCGCTAAACCGCAGGCTGCTGCTTTTAATGTCATGCCGTAAGCAAGATGTAAGGCGTCTTCCAGTGCTAATTCAGCACAAGTGTACGGATAAAAACGACAACCGCCGAGCGCAGGTCCCAACTTTGTGCTGTGGACAGCGATAATGGCATGTAAACCGGTATCAGGATCGATTTTCGTGTAAATTTGTCCAAATCTAAGCATTCTGGCGTATCGCATGAGTGCATCGTAGGAGTGAATTCGCTGGATTTGTGAAACTGACATGTAATATTGACCTTCTTTTGAGCATAATAAGCGTGAATTTTGTGTATGTTAGCAAGATTACGGTAGGATGTTAACTGTGTGAGAGGTATCAGGTATCCGGTACCCAACATTCACTCGCTACTGTAGTTCGGCTCTTAATTCGCATTAAATGTGAGGTTTAGTTGATATGTCATGGATTTTATCCTTCGCCATCGCTCATCGCGGCGCTTCACAATTGGCGCCTGAAAATACCATTGCTGCATTGAAAGCTGCAAAACAACAAGGTGCACAATGGGTGGAATGCGATATTCAATTAACCAAAGATAATCAACCTGTGATTTTTCACGATACCACATTAAATCGCACAACCCATGGAAAAGGATTGCTCGCAGAAACATCGCTCGCAAAAATAAAATTGCTTGATGCGGGTAGTTGGTTTTCACCTGCATTTAAAAATGAACGTGTTCCCACGTTGCAAGAATGGTTGCACACTGCAGCGCAATTAAAACTCGGATTAAATTTAGAAATAAAATCTACTACAAAAAAAGAATCTATTTTATTGGTAGAATGTGTGATCGATCATTTACAAAAATATTGGCCGGCGCATTCAAATACAATTTTTATGTCGAGTAGTAATTTATTTGCATTAATGCAAATTGCTGAGCGTGCGAAAAGTTTGCCGCTGGGGTTCATTACTCATCAATGCATTTCCGAAAAAGAAGCGAATGCATTATTAAATTCCACTATTATTTCTATTCATCAGCCGTATAAAATTCTTAATAAGAAATATGTTGAGATGTTGCACGCCGTTGGTTTGCATGTATTAGCGTATACCGTCAATGATGTGTCCATTGCAGAAAAATTAAAAGTGATGGGCGTGGATGGGATTTTTACGGATACCGTAATGATGTGAATAGAGATATTTAAATGCGAACGATCAGTAGCGAGTGAATGTTGGGGTTACGGATGGTTTGAGGGGAGTGTGTGTGGCATGGATGCCACACCAAGCAAGCCTACAGGGATGTATTCACGGCGTCTCTCCGAAAACCATCCTAACCACAACATTCCGAGCGGATACAAAAAGTTCAACTCTTAATTCATTTAAAGATTAGGCACACAACAAACTCACCGCTAATCTCACATCAACACTATTTAAATAATATTTAGCCCGCAATTTTTGTGCCATATTCTCCGATAAATCCGTTTTATTTTTTAACTGCGCACGTTTTCGCTCCGACACATCAAATAAACTAATTGCAGCAGCTACCGATAAATTTAAACTTTCAACCATGCCACACATCGGAATTGAAAATAAAATATCGCACGCGGATTTTGCTTCGCGCGATAATCCACGTTTTTCATTGCCGATTAAAATGCAGATAGGTTTTTCGATAGATATTTCTGATAATTTTTTTTCAGCATTTATCGTTGCACCCGTAATGATTCTTTTTTCATGTTTCATCACCACTAAAAAATCTTTTAAATGATTGTGAAAAATAATATTCACCCAATAAAATGCGCTTTTGGTTATTGAATGAATATACTGCGTATCCTGTTCAGGTGAAATAATATGGATGGTTGCAATTCCTAATGCCTCACACGTTCGAATGGATGCTAGCGCATTATTAATATCTGACGGATGTTCAACGGCTAATGTAATACTCTCTAATCGATGTTGCAGTACTGATTCAATACGCGACTTTCGTTGCTCAGTGAGATAGGGTGATAATGTCTTAATAATTTTATCGGGATTATTATTTTGTAATAGTTTTTCTGTGGTGGTGTTTTTCATGGGGAGGTGATCAGTTATCAGTGTGAGTAAATATAACTTATTATACTGTTTAAAATATATAACTCACCTATTGACGATGTTTTAAAGATTGATGAGTTGATTTAATGCCATTGGGTTGTTTTGGATCTGCAGATTTGAAGAACGTGGGGCTCCTCCCAGGCAGTGAAAAATAAAATCGTCCTGATTTGCTTATAACATCATTCTTTGCGTGATTCATCGCCTTAAATAACTCACCTGTTTCTGATAACGCAGGTTTTGAAAAAAGCAGGTCGCGCAATGATTTTATGAAACGACGTATTACGGAGTCTTCTTTACTCACACTTTTGTATTGCTTTAGCAAGTTGCCGATGGTTGTGTCTATGGTTTTTGGTGGAGTGCCGTCTCTGCGTGGCTCTGTAAATCTAATAGAAGAGTTCGGTGTGAAAACCCTTTCCCCACTACTGCTAATCGCATCACAACCTTTCCAGTTCGTGTCAATGTCTAATAAAACTTTTTTTGTTTGTGCGTCAACAATAGTTGATTTTTCAAAATTGGTACCGCGAATATCAGCGTTCGATAGATTAGTGCCGACCAACTTGCTATTAGTGAAATTGGTATATTTAAGATCGCAGTCATTAAGCTTAGCACCAGAAAAATTACAATTATGTAATTGCATCCTGCTCAGATTTAACGTAGATAAATCTGCACCCC
>JABDDU010000007.1:38947-65936 GCA_013287435.1 Verrucomicrobiota bacterium | reverse complement strand
TTAAATATATTGAAGCTTGATGACTTAAAAGGCAGTTTGAAGGGTAAACGCAAAAGAGCTGGCTGGTCGAAGAGCTATTTTGATAAATTATTGGGGTTTTTGTTCAAATTTTAATGCGGGAGCCCTGGCCAAAACGTTCAATTCCATTGACAGTTGCCGTGCGATACTCGCGTAATAGTGCATCGCGTTTTGCTGGATGGGTTTTATTGATGATAATGTCGTTTACTTCTTCGAGATTCGCATTGAGTGCAGCGTTCACCAGCGAGCTGGCTTTGAGGTCAACACTGAAATCAAATAAACACACGGCGGGTCTTGCACTGTAATCACGAACAGGCGCAGCCGCACACAATGCTACCGCTGTGCACCCTAATTATTCTTGTGGACTTAACTGCGGTGCAATCAGCTTGGCAATATCCGCATACAAAAAATATAAAATTTCTAGGGTTGTATCACGAATGGGAGAGATTCTTCCAATGCCTAAATGAGGGGCTTCGCTATTTAATCCCAGTACAACAGGCGAAATGTTTTAAATGCTTCACGTGTCATTGTGATAGTGCGATTGGGAAAAGGTGAAGGTGTGCTGCTGACAACCAATGCAGTACCGCTTGGACCCACTTGCAGGGTGAGATAGATTGGGTTGGACGCGGTTGTTGTGACGAAGCCTGCTGCAGCGGCTGGAACTCGACTCATTATCGGTATCCTCTTGATACCTGTTTGTATAAGAATGAATCATACAGGTTTGATCTTAAGGAAGCCTTAAACGGCGGTGATGGCGGTGATGGCGGTGATGGTTTTTTAAAAAACGGGTAAAGTCAGTGAGGTCCATTTCCTGGGGAATGAAAGTGTGTGATTTAGGGCAGTTTTGGACCAAAAAATGAAACTTTGACGGAGTAAAATATCAGGTTTTTTTAAAAATGATATCCGTGTTTTTGGTTTTATTTTAGTAGACAATAAATCACCCCCCGTAATAGAATCCATCACTTATGAACACAACAACCCCCAAAAAACTATACATCAAAACCCACGGCTGTCAGATGAATGAATATGACAGCCAAAAAATGCTGGACGTTTTGAACGTTTCGCACGGATTTGTTGAAACCAAAGATCCTCATGACGCCGATTTAATCTTATTTAATACTTGTTCGGTACGCGAAAAAGCGGAAGATAAAGTGTTTTCTGATTTGGGGCGTGCGCGCGAAATCAAAGAAAAAAATCCCCATGTGCTTATTGGCGTAGGTGGATGCGTGGCAAGTCAAGAAGGCCATAATATTGTGAAACGCGCGCCGTACGTCGATATGGTTTTTGGCCCACAAACCTTGCATCGATTGCCGGAATTAATGGAATCTGTGATTAGAACCAAAAAACCGGTCGTTGATATTAGTTTTCCTGAAATTGAAAAATTTGATTCGTTGCCAACACCCAAAGCCAATGGTCCGACAGCTTTTGTTTCTATCATGGAAGGTTGTAGCAAATATTGCAGTTTTTGCGTTGTTCCCTACACACGCGGCACGGAAATCAGTCGTCCATTTGATTCTGTGATTACGGAAATCATGAAATTAACCGAACAAGGCGTGAAAGAAATTACTTTGCTGGGACAAAACGTCAATGATTATCGCGGAGTCATGCATGATGGCAGTATGGCTGATTTAGCCTTATTAATTCATTACGTCGCTGCCATTGACGACATCGAACGTATTCGTTTTACAACATCACACCCCTCTGCTTTTTCGCACACTTTAATTGATGCGTTTGCAACAGAACCGAAGCTCGTGAATCATCTGCATTTACCGGTGCAAAGTGGATCGGATCGCATTTTGTCAGCGATGAAAAGAAATTACACGGCGCTCGAATATAAATCTAAAATTCGCGCATTAAAAAAAGTGCGCCCGACGATTTCACTTTCATCCGATTTTATTATTGGATTTCCCGGTGAAACCGATAAAGATTTTGAAGACACGATGAATTTAATTGCGGACATTGGTTTTGATTTTTCATTTAGTTTTATTTATAGCAAACGTCCGGGCACACCAGCAGCATCATTGCCCGATGACGTGCCCATGGAAATTAAAAAACAGCGCTTGGCAATTTTGCAAAATCGGATTGATCAAAATACCGCGGAAATCAGTCGAAAAATGATCGGCACCGATCAAAAGGTCTTGGTCACTCACTCTGCCACCAAAAGCCACAACGAAATGGCCGGCCGTACCGAATGCAATCGTATGGTGAATTTCAAAACGCTATCTCAACAATACGAGCCAAGCTTGATTGGACGGATTATATCGGTGAGAATAAGGGACGCTAATCGGAATTTTTTATCGGGCGAACAAAGTTAATAAAGAATAAAAAGGAATTACATTTGAAAAAATCCGAATCCATTCGTCACATTCAACTCACTCCAATCGATAACCAACGCCTAATCACTCTTTCAGGGCAGCTCGACGAAAATTTGCATCAAATCGAACGACATCTCGGTGTCGAAATTGTCAATCGCGGCAATGATTTTGAAATCATTGGAAAACCAACGTCAGTGAATAAAGCCTGTGATACTTTATTTGCGTTATACGAAGAAACTGCGCACACCACAGTACTCAACAAACAAAAAATTCTATTGAAATTAAAATCAATGGATATGACGTATGAAAATGGCACAGAAGATGCAAAACAAAAATTTATCGATGCCACATTAGCCCTTAAAAAAACAACGGTTGAACCGCGATCATTAAATCAATGTCATTTAATTAGTGCGATACGTAAAAATGATATTTGTTTTGGTGTCGGTCCTTCTGGCACCGGCAAAACATTTTTAGCCGTCGCTTGTGCGGTGGCCGCATTAGAAAAAGAAGAAATATCTCGTATTGTTTTGGTGCGCCCTGCTGTTGAAGCAGGCGAAAATTTAGGATTTTTGCCGGGTGATTTAGCGCAAAAAATCGATCCGTATTTAAAACCATTGTATGACGCATTATATGAAACGATGGGAATTTCGCTTGTAACAAAATTAATTTCACAAGGTGTTATTGAAATCGCTCCGCTCGCTTTTATGCGCGGACGAACATTAAATGATTCATTTATTATTTTAGATGAAGGACAAAATAGCACACGCGATCAAATGAAAATGTTTTTAACGCGCATTGGTTTTGGATCAAAAGCTGTGATTACCGGTGATATCACACAAGTGGATTTGCCTAAACCGTCAATGTCCGGTTTACGTCACGCCATTGCATTATTGCGCGGCATTGACGGTATTCAATTTTCTTTTTTTTCTTCTGTCGATGTTGTTCGTCATGCGCTCGTGCAAAAAATTATTGAAGCGTATGAGCAGCCGGGAACTGCGTAATGGTACAGGTCATTTTACTAAACGATACCAACTTTAAACACGTGCCGACGCTCGAAAATTTCCAATGCTGGGTCGATAAAACTTTTGAAATGCTACCCAAAAAAATCTCAAAAAATTTTTGTGAAATATGTATTACGATTGTAGACAAAGAAACCAGTCAAAATTTAAATGAAATCTATCGAGAAAAAAAATATCCAACCAATGTATTGTCTTTTATGTACGATGCAATACCCGGCATGCCGCAAGAATCGATCGGCGATTTAGCGATATGTGCGGATATTGTTGAAGCAGAAGCGAAAGCGGGTCATAAAAAATTGGAATCGCATTGGGCGCATTTAACCGTGCACGGTGTATTGCATTTAATGAGTTATGATCATATTGAGGATGAGGATGCGATGACGATGGAAGGGTTGGAGAGTGAGATATTGAGTGCATTGGGATTTGAAAGTCCGTATTAAAATGAGAAAAATAGTATGACCGACACAGAACACCCCACTTGGTTTGAAAAACTAAGCCATTTGTTATCCCGCGAACCGCACAGTCAACAACAATTGATTGAGATATTGCGTGATGCGCAACAACGTGAATTAATCGATCGCGATGCATTAAAAATGATTGAAGGTGTGTTAGCGGTTTCTGATAAAAAAGTTCGCGATATCATGATTCCTCGTTCGAAAATGGTGGTTATTGAAGGTGATGCTCACCCGAATGATGTTTTACCAACGATTATTCATTCTAAACATTCGCGTTTTCCCGTGATGGGAGAAGATCGCGATAAAATACTCGGTATTTTATTGGCGAAAGATTTATTACCTTTTACGATTGAGCCTAAAAATAACGATGGTTATGTGCGAGATTTAATTCGTCCCGCCACTTTTATTCCAGAAAGCAAACCACTGGATCGCTTATTAAAGGAATTTCGAGCGAACCATAATCATATGGCCATTGTGATTGATGAGTACGGCAGTGTTGCAGGATTGGTGACTATTGAAGATGTTCTTGAGCAAATTGTCGGTGAAATTGAAGATGAATATGATATTGACGAAAAAGAATTAATGATTAAAGAAATTGAAAAAAATGTTTATCTGGTGAATGCGTTAACACCGATTGATATAGTTAATCACCATTTTCATACCGATTTCAGCAACACTGATTTTGACACGATCGGTGGACTTATTTTACAAAAATTCAGTTATCTCCCAAAACGCGACGAAAAAATTATGCTCGGTGATTTTGAAGTGCAGGTTATTAAAGCAACACGACGTGGGATTCAAATATTGCAGTTTAAAAGAGTGGCGGTATGAGCGGGAGAAAGAGTCGGACGATCTCAATACTATTGATTTCTCTTTTCTTGGGCGCATTATTAACCCTCGCCTTTTCACCGTTTAATATCTACAGCCTCGCTTTTATTTCACCCGCCATTTTATTATTTATTTGGTTGCGATCATCACCCCAACAAGCATTATGGACAGGATTATTATTTGGGTTAGGTTTTTTTGGTACCGGCGCATCGTGGATTTATATCAGTATTCATCGATATGGAAATGCATCGGTTTCACTCGCCGCTTTTATTACCTTTCTTTTTGTGCTGTTTTTAGCGTGTTATCCTGCAACATTAGGCTATCTATTTCGAAAATTTTTTTCTCGCACCAGTATGTTAAAACAATGTTTATTTATTTTTCCAGCATTGTGGGTGACGTGGGAATATTTACGCAGTGTATTATTTACCGGATTTCCGTGGCTTTTAATCGGTTATGCACAATCAACAACACCATTGCAAGGTCTCGCGCCGATCATTGGCGTTTATGGATTATCGTTAATCACTGTCATCATCAGCGGTGCTTTGGTGTTATTAGCCACACGTCAAACAGGTACTATTAAAACGATTGCATTACTACTCATTTTTGGATTAATCGGATTAGGATGGGCTTTTAAAAACCACGCGTGGACAAAACCGATTGGAAAACCGATTAAAGCAAGCTTAATTCAAGGCGATATTCCACAAACCATCAAATGGGATCAGTCGTATATCGTTCAAAATATTAATGTCTATAAAAATCTCACGCTCACTCATTTTTCCAGTCAATTAATTGTATGGCCTGAAGGTGCCTTTCCACTATACGCACAAGATGCGCCACAATTTATTCGTTTATTAGGAAAGGTAGCCAAAAAAAATCACAGTAATATTATTTTTGGCGTGCCGATTCTGAATACCAAAACGCAGCAATATTATAATGGATTATTATTAATTGGTGATAACCACGGAGAGTATTTAAAACGGCATTTGGTGCCGTTTGGAGAATATATTCCATTACAGCCTATTTTTAAAAAAGCCATGCGTGATTTTAAAATTCCGATGTCGGGTTTTTCAGAAGGTCCCTCAAATCAGCCTGATTTAAAAATAAATAAGATTCGAATTGCGCCGTTTATTTGCTATGAAATTGCATTTCCCAATGAAGTACTGGATTCTGCCGAACACAGCGAATTATTAATCACATTATCTGATGACAGTTGGTTTGGTCGCTCGATTGCATTATCACAACATTTACAAATGGCAGAAATGCGTTCATTGGAAACGGGGCGATATCAATTACTCAGCACCAACACAGGAATTACCGCTTTTATTTCACCCTTTGGGAAAATTTTACAAGGTGCGCCGATTGATAAGCGCATGGTTATTACGGATAACGTACAACCTATGACAAATAAAACACCATTAATGGTTTGGCATTATTATCCCGTCGTTGGCGCGGTTATTTTGATGGTGTTGATGACGTTGATATAATCTAACCAAATGTAGTCGGTGATGTTGTATTCTGCGCAACTAAAACATCCGTTTTCGCCGGCATTTGATGATGACTCGGCGGTGGCGCTTGATTCGCAGATTTTAATGCTGTTGCCGTTGGCGCTTCTTTGTTAATAAAAATACGTCCCGCATCTGAAATCAGTATACCTTCGTGAGAAGTACCACCTTTTTGTCCCGGAGCCGTTCCTGCGAAACTGGTAAAAGTAGCGCCGCCTGATTTACCAAACAGTCTTCTGAAAAGATGGTCGTTGGGGCCTTTTTCAGTGATGCCAAATGGGTTACCAAATTGCGCATAAACCGTGAGTACATGTGCAGACACCTTAAAAAGATCAATATATTTTTTAAATAATTTTTCTTCAACTAACACGCCTTCAGCAACCACTTGCACACTGGCATCATCAGTATTCACAGCAATTTCACCGCTTTCAATGCCTTCTTTGAGCCACTTATAAAATCCTTCGCCGTGTTGTGTTGCAATAGATTCACGCATATCAACCGCTGCGCCATCGAGTGTATTTAATATCGCGAGAATATCTTCTCGTTTAATTAATGCGAGTGCCCACGTAATTTCTTTACTGCCAACACCATCTTCGCCAAGCAGTGCCGCTAACCAATCTGCAAATACCGATAAATCACTCGATAGCCATAAAAAAATATCATGCGGAATTAATTGACGCGCCAACAGTGGTGTCACTTCTGATTCTATACGCAAGTATGTCGCCGCAATTGGATACATTTTATAAAATTTACTTTGCTTTACCATTGAACCTGATAATGGATTCCAATCTTTAATAAAATTACCTTCATCATCGGTTAATACAATGTGTTGATTACTCATCACGCGGCCAATATCTTTTAATAAAGCGGCGGAAAAAACGGCAAATTTTAATAAAGGCGTTGTTTGTCCTTTTCGTAATTGACAATATTTTTGAAAAACAGCCGATGCACGCGCCAGTCCATAATTTAGCAAGCTGCCCATAATGCCGTTGGTTTTATGCGGCAGTACTTGCGTAAATTCCATAAAATTTTGAATGACTTCGCCATACGAGCGATCAAAATCTTCTTGTGAAACTTCAGCTAAATCGCGAAATTGACGCAATAATCCTTTGTGACGATGACTAAATAGAAGCTCTTCTTTTGCTAATACCGGCAATAAATAGCCTTCTTCATAGGTATGTAGTTTGGGGTGTGATCCGACACTGGAAGAGCCTTTGATAAACATATTGATGTACGTCCACGATCAACTATTTTGGTTCCAGGATTCTAGCAGTTTTAACCACTTTTTAGAAGTTATCACTGCACGTCCTTGACAGTAACAACAAGATATCTCATCCTGCACAGACCCTTTTCGATTAACCTGGTGAAACCATGCATACCGACTTCCACCCCGCCGCCATAGAAACTGCCGCACAACATGAGTGGGAAAAAACAGCCGCTTTTACAGCAAAAGAAGATGCTACGCGCGAAAAATTTTACTGTTTGTCTATGTTGCCCTATCCCAGTGGTGAATTGCATATGGGACATACGCGTAACTACACGATTGGTGACGTGATTGCACGTTATGAACGCATGAAAGGCAAAAATGTGCTGCAACCGATGGGTTGGGATGCGTTTGGTTTACCTGCTGAAAATGCGGCTATTCAACGCAAATTGGCACCCAGTGAATGGACTCGAAAAAATATTGAAAAAATGCGCGGGCAATTAAAAAAAATGGGGCTTGCCGTTGATTGGTCACGTGAAATTACAACGTGTGATCCCGAGTATTATCGCTGGGAACAGTGGTTATTTATTCAATTATTCAAAAAAGGATTGGCGTATAAGAAAAAATCGTTGGTGAATTGGGATCCTGTCGATCAAACTGTGTTAGCCAATGAACAAGTGATTGATGGCAAAGGTTGGCGATCTGGTGCGTTGGTTGAGCGTCGTGAAATTTCACAATGGTTTTTAAAAATTACGGATTACGCTGAAGAATTATTAACGGGTTTAGATGAATTATCAGGATGGCCACAACCCGTGGTGCAGATGCAGCGAAACTGGATTGGTCGCTCAGAAGGCCTGGAAATACAGTTTAAAGTGGATGATGAAGTACTCACTGTTTTTACAACACGCCCTGATACGTTAATGGGTGTGACGTATTTAGGTATTGCGATCGAACATCCACTCGCACAAATCGCTGCAAAAAATAACAGGGATTTAAAAAACTTTATTGAGAAAAATAAAAAATCGGGTGTATCAGAAGCCGAAATCGCAACCCAAGAAAAAGTGGGTATGAACACTGGATTATTTGCACTTCATCCCATCACGCAAAAAAAAATTCCGATTTGGGTTACAAATTTTGTATTAATGGAGTATGGATCGGGTGCTGTCATGGCAGTTCCCGCGCATGATGAACGTGATCATGCCTTTGCAAAAAAATATTCGTTGCCGATTCAACCTGTGATAACAGCGCCTGAAAAATGGGATTTTAATCAAGCGGCATTCACTGAGTTCGGCGCATTATTTAATTCCACTATTTTTGATGGATTCAATGGCGTCGATGCAATGACCGCCATACAAAAATATATTGTTGAAAAAAATATCGGGGAAATACGCGTAAACTATCGCTTACGTGATTGGGGTATTTCACGTCAACGCTATTGGGGAACACCGATTCCCATTATTCATTGTGATCATTGCGGTGATGTTCCTGTCAAAGAATCTGATTTGCCTATCATATTACCTGACGATTTAATTCCAACCGGTGCGGGATCACCGCTGGCTGATTGTGAAACATTTTACAAAACCACCTGCCCTGCTTGCGGTAAAAATGCCAAACGCGAAACGGATACGATGGATACGTTTATGGAATCATCGTGGTATTACGCACGTTATTGTTCTTATAACCAACATCATTCTATTTTAGACGAACGCGCTAATTACTGGACGCCCGTTGATCAATACGTTGGCGGTATTGAACACGCAGTATTACATTTGTTATATGCACGTTTTATGCATAAAGTGCTGCGTGATTTAGGTGTATTAAAATCAAATGAGCCGTTTAAAAAATTATTAACTCAAGGCATGGTATTAAAAGACGGCGCAAAAATGTCGAAATCCAAAGGCAATGTTGTCGCGTTGGAATCATTTGTTGAAAAATACGGCGCAGATACGGCACGTTTATTTATGCTATTCGCAGCGCCGCCTGAATTATCGTTAGAATGGTCTGACGCCGGCGTTGAGGGTTCTTATCGATTTTTAAAAAAATTATGGAAATTTGCAACGCAATTGCAACCGACAACAATCACCCATTCCTCTTTTGCAAACTCACCACTCAAGAATGCCTATCGCGACATGCATCAAATTTTGCAACAGGCCAATCAAGATATGGAACGACAACAATTTAATACCGTTGTTTCAGCTGCCATGAAAATACTGAATGTACTACAAGATATTGATGCAACCGATGAGATCGCCAAACAATTTTTGCATGAAGGATTTAGCATTTTACTGCGTTTATTAGCACCCATTGTGCCACACATCACTTACCATTTATGGATACAGCTAGGATATGGAAAAAATATCATGCAATCCACTTGGCCGACAGCGGATGTGCACGTATTGCAATCCAGTCAAATAGAAATGATTGTTCAGATCAATGGAAAATTACGTGGAAAAATGACTGTTGATCAAAATACGGATGAAGCATTATTAAAATTAGAAGCGTTAAAATTACCAAATGTTCAATCCATGGTGCAGGATAAAAAAATTCAGCGGATTGTTGTTGTGCAGAATCGTTTAATTAATATAGTAGTATGAGTAAAAGCTAGTTTGAAGCAGTGAGTGAATGTTGTGGTTACGGATGGTTTGAGGGGAGTGTGTGTGGTATGGATGCCACACCAAGCAAGCCTACACGGATGTATTCACGGCTCGAACTGAAAACCATCCTAACCACAACATTCCGAGCGGATGCAAAAAAATCAGCTCTTAATTCGCATTAAAGGCTAAAATGAAAAAATTTACCCTTCTCCTTATTATTTTATTTTGTTTTACTGCCACTGGCTGTGGATTGACGCTTCGCAAAGCATCTGCATTACCCACAGAATTGCACAAAGTTTATTTTTCTACGGAAAAACCCTACAGCTTATTATCCGTGCAATTAAAAGAATTATTGAGATCAATGAACGTCCATTTACTGAAACCAACATCAGGTGCGCGTTTTTCAATTGTGATCTCAAGTGATATTTTTTCACATAGTTTGCCAGATCTTGTTGATACGACGTTGCCGACAACGATTAATTTCTCTCAATCAGCGACAATTTCTATCGAAGATAATCTGCATCACACAACAATCGCATCGCAATCTTTTACCACAACACAATCTATCACATTAAATACCAATCAAATTTATACGATTAATGCGAATAGTCTTATCCATCAACAATTAACGCACGAAATGATATCATTCATTTATTATTGGCTGATTTCAACTAACATAAAAGACACGCTACATCATGCAACTCGCAATCAAGCAGCTCGACGCGCATCTTAAAAAAACGCTGTCCTCACTGTATTTCATTAGCGGTGATGAGCCTTTATTGGCGCAAGAAGCGCGTGATGCTATTTTGTTTGCAGCGAAAACCAATGGATTTTCTGAAAAAGAAATTTATCATATGGATTCTGGATTTCGTCCAGAAATGTTGATTGAGTCGATTCAAAATTACAGTTTATTTTCTGAAAAAAAAATAATGGACATTCGAAATCCTCAGGCGAAATTTGATACTGTCATAACTGATTTTTTTAAAAATTATCTTGCAGAACCCTTGAACGATCGCATCATTATCATCTCAACAGAAAAATTAACACCCGCGCAACAAAAATCTGCATGGTTAGATGACATTAAAAAAAACGGTGTATATTTGCCTGTTTGGCCAATTCAACCCACTGAATTACCACAGTGGATTATCGAACGCGCTACCAAAATGCAATTGAAATTATCATCCGATCTTGCAAAATATCTCGCTCATTTTTGCGAAGGCAATTTATTGAATGCACAACAAACGTTAGAAAAATTGCAGCTACTGTACTCTACCGCTGAAATTTCACGCGAACAATTATTAACGGTGCTTTCCGATCACGCGCGTTTTAATGTGTTTCATTTATCTGACTCACTCTTGCATGGCAATCCCAAAAAAGTGATACGAATTCTTACCCGATTAGAACAAACCGGCGAAGAACCCGCGTTAGTATTATGGGCAATTTGCCGTAAATTACGTGAAAATAGCACTTCTGATAAAGTTAAAAAGGCATTACAACAGGCAGCACGTGTGGATGAAACCATTAAGGGTGCGAGAGCGGGTAATGTGTGGGAGATGTTGTTGCAATTGTGTCTGATAACGGATAACTTTTTATGAACATCGGCATCCTCGGCGGTACATTCGATCCTATTCACTCGGGGCATCTTGCTATTGCTGATCATGTATTAAAAAAATTGAATTTAGCGCGTATTGAATTTATTCCTTGTTATCAGCCGCCGCATCGTCTGCAACCCATCGCCTCACCTGAAAATCGATTAGCGATGACAACATTAGCGATTGAAAATCATCCCAAATTTGCGGTCAATATGATTGAAATAAAACGCCAAAGTATCAGCTACACCGTTGATACTTTATTAGCATTACACAAACAATTTCCAAAAAATAATTACTCTTTAATTTTAGGCGCAGATGCATTTGCACAATTTGATTCATGGCATGATTGGGAAACCATTTGTCAATTGGCTGATATTGTCGTTGTCAGTCGTGATGATCAAGAAATTCATACGCCGATAAAAGTTACCCATTTTATGCGGAAAAATCCGTCAAAAAAACAAATTCATTTTGTAATAATTACGCCCATTCCTATTTCGGCAACACAAATTCGCGCGGATATTGCGGCAAAAAAACAAACAGTGCCGGGATTAATAGATTCTGTTTATCAATATATTGTAAAAAATAATGTTTATTGAAAAGTCCATCTCGTTCACTTGTTCGCTTACACCAAAAACGGTATGATTGCTGATTTTTCAGGGTTCATATGAAACTTAAAGAATTAGTCGCTTTCGTCAGAAAGCAATTAGAAGGCAATAAAGCGCTGAATATCGCTGAATTAGATGTCACGCCACTAACAAGCTCAATGGACGTTATGATGATCTGCACGGGCACTTCAACGCGTCACGTGCAATCCATTGCAAAAAAAACCATTGCCGCAGCTAAAGCAGCGGGTGTGCAACCGTTAGGTGTTGAAGGCGAGCTGCATGGCGAATGGGTTTTAATTGATCTCAGTGATGTCATTGTGCATGTGATGCTCAAAGAACAGCGCGAACTTTATAATTTAGAAAAATTGTGGACAGCGACAGAGCGCCTTCAAAAGCTCACGCGAAAACATGAGCGCGTTTTGCAAAACAAAGCAAAATAAATATGCAAATCTCAGTTATTTCTGTCGGAAAAAATATGCCTTCGTGGGTATCTGAAGGCTATTTCGAATATGCAAAACGAATGCCAACTGATTATCGTACTCAGTTAATCGAAATTGTCCCTGAAAAACGCACCAAAAATTCAGATCTCTCAAAAATTACCACAAACGAAGAAGCAAAGATCACAGCCAACATTCCGAAAGACTGTTATTGCATAGCACTCGACCGCATTGGAAAAATGCATGACACTAAAACACTCGCAAAACGCCTGCAAACATGGCACGATAATCACCAATCAATTTGTTTTATCATCGGTGGACCGGAAGGATTATCACAAGATTTTTTGAACACTGCAGATGAAATATGGTCGCTATCTGCAATGACATTGCCCCATCCGCTGGTGCGTATCGTATTGAGTGAACAAATTTATCGTGCTTGGACTATAACGATTAACCATCCCTATCACAAATGAATACAAACCCAGAAGCAAAGCGCTTTTACAAACGTAGCATCATCTGCGCTACGATTATCTTGATTTTTTTTCTGATTCTGCTTATTCGATTAATGTATTTACAACTCTTCGAACATCATTTTTACGCAACACTCTCCAAACGCAATGTCATTAGCATTATTCCCGTGAAACCCAATCGTGGATTGATTTACGATCGTAACGGAGTTTTATTAGCAAAAAATATTCCTGTTTATAGCTTAATGATTATTCCTGGACGCGTAAAAGATCTTAAAAATACTATTAATTCACTGGTGAAAGTAATTCAGCTAACTCCCGATGAAATAAATAATTTTTATCATATTGTGAAACAATATTATCCTTATCAAGAAGTACCGCTCAAACAACAACTGACTGAAGCACAAGTAGATAGTTTTTATGTGAATCAATATCGTTTTCCAGGCGTTGTGGTGCAAGCCAATATGATACGAAATTATCCGCTGGGAAATGCGTTGGGCGATGTTGTAGGTTTTGTCGGCCGAATTAATGCGAGTGAATTAGCTGAAGTCGATCCGATGAATTACACCGCGTCTGATGAAATTGGAAAATCCGGCGTTGAAGCGGAAGATGAAGTGTTGTTGCACGGTACCATGGGTTCTGAAGAAGCGGAAATTGATGCCAGCGGAAAAGTGGTCAGAGTTTTAAAAACAAAACTGCCGATTCAAGGCGATAATATTTATTTAACGATCGATAGTCGATTGCAAGCCTACGCATCAAAATTACTGGGAAAAAATACGGGCGC
Source organism: Verrucomicrobiota bacterium (assembly GCA_013287435.1). Classification (GTDB taxonomy): domain Bacteria; phylum Pseudomonadota; class Gammaproteobacteria; order Coxiellales; family Coxiellaceae; genus 2-02-FULL-42-43. Next base: position 52,116 of record JABDDU010000007.1, on the reverse strand, counting down.
TGTCGTTGCCATACAACCCGCTACAGGGCAAGTATTGGCGCTGGTGACAAAACCCAATTACGATCCCAACGCATTTGTAAACGGATTATCGGAAGCGCAATATCGTACGATTATGGATGCAAAAGATCATCCGTTATTTAATCGTGCAACACGTGCGACGTATGCGCCAGGCTCCAGTATAAAACCATTTATCGCATTTGCGGGATTAAACGATGGCATTATCAATACGCAAAGTTATATTTTTGATCCAGGTTGGTTTCGCGTTCCAGGCACCAAACATATTTTTCACAATTGGGTGAAAAAAGGGTTTGGCTGGGTCAATGTCACGAAAGCAATTACTGTTTCTTGCGATACTTTTTTTTATGAGCTCGCTGATGTAATGGGTATTGATCGATTGGATCAAGCGGTCGCACAATTTGGTTTTGGAAATTTAACTGGCATTGATTTACCGCTTGAAGCATCAGGCGTTGTTCCATCGCCGCAATGGAAAACGAAACATATTGGGCAAGCTTGGTATACCGGCGATACGGTGAATGCAGGCATTGGACAAGGCTATATGTCGGTAACACCTCTGCAATTAGCCGCTGCAACAGCGACGATGGCAGAACGCGGATTGCGTTTTCAACCAACTGTATTGCTGAAATTACAACAACCGAATGGCATTGTGACGGCAATGCAGCCGATTATCGAAAAACCGATTGTTGCAAAAGATCCGAAAGCGTGGGAAATCGTGATTCAAGCGATGCAAGATGTGATTACGAATCCACAAGGCACTGCGTATCCTTCATTTCAAAATATTACTTATACGGCTGCTGGAAAAACAGGAACGGCGCAAGTCGCTGCAGACAGTGCCAACGGAAATGTTTCGCAGACCGCCAGACGTTTCCAAAATAATCATTTATTTATAGTATTTGCACCGGTTAATAATCCGCAAATCGCAATTGCAGTTGCAGTTGAACATATTCATGGGATGACACAGGAAGGTGTGCAAATTGCAAGACAGTTGTTGGATTTTTATTTTAAGGAAAAGAGTGTGAGTGTGGGTGTAAGTAATAGTATGAGCGAAAGCGGTAGTCAAAATTCAACACTAAAAATAATATTGCCAAAACCTACAATCGATACAAATACATCTGTAAATACAGTAAAAAAACAAAATCTGCCAGCACCGTCGGGTCCGAGTTTATTACCCAATGCAACCATAAACTCTATTCATAGAAAAAAGCCGTTGAATGCAAAACAGGTTGAAGAAGATGTGCAGCAAGAAATAAAACAGGATGATGCAACGACAAATCAACAGTCGCAAAATATAGAAGCGCCGCAACCGCAAAGCACGAATCCCGCGCAACAATCATCACCTTCGGTCATTAAATCACCCTACCTCGATCAACTTCAGCAACAAATGGAAATGAAAGTCAAAACGCAGATGGAAATGCAGGCAGAGATGCAAAAGGGTCAGTGAAAAAATGCCAATACAAATCGTCAACTCTATAAAAATATATTACGAGCAACACGGCGCGGGTCCTGACCTTGTTTTAATTGGCGGATTAACGTCGGATCATCAAGTGTGGAAATCGACTTTACGCGTGTTTTCACAGTATTTTCGTGTATTAATTTTTGATAATCGCGGTGCAGGTCAATCCGAGACGCCCGATTATCCGTATACGATGGAAATGATGGCAAATGATACGTTGCAATTAATGGATTCTTTAAATATTTCACGTGCACATATTGTGGGGCATTCGATGGGGGGTGGTATTGCGCAACAGATTGCATTGATGGCACCTGAAAAAATAAATAAATGCGTGATCGTCTGTTCGCGTGCAAAACCTACTGCATTAGCCGGCATGATTTTTTCAATGCGTGAAAAATTACAGGCGATGGGCGTTTCTAGCGATTTTTTAGCAGAATACACTATGCCATTTTTATTTGGCGAAACATTTTTAAATAATCCAATGTTGGTAAAAGGATTTATTCAATGGACATTGCAAAACCCGCACCCACAAACATTTATCGGCTACAAACATCAATTACATGCATTAAGAGTTCATGATATTTCAAAACAATTGTCTCAAATTTTAGTGCCTATGCTTGTGATTGCGGGTGAAGAAGATATTTTAGTACGATCAAAACAAGCGGAGATAATGTCAAAATCCTTTAAAAATGGCTCTTTTGTAATGATTCCTGATTGTGCGCATATGCCGCATGTGGAACAGACGAAGGAGTTTACGGAGGTGGTGTTGGGGTTTTTAGACATAAACCCTCTGCACTCTACCCGTCAAATGACACAGTAATTCATGTGGTACGGTGTTAACACAATGCGCGATTTCGGAAACTAAGAGATCACGACCCCACAACGTTACCGTATCATCCACAGCCACTTTTTTTACATGCGAGACATCAACGGTAATCATATCCATCGACACACGCCCCACAATCGGGCAACGCTGCCCTCGGATTAAAACAGACGTGCCATTTTTGGCGTGACGCGGATAACTATCACCATAACCCATACCGATAATTCCTATTTGCATATCATGCAGTGCTGTGTATGTGCAGGAATACCCTATTTTCTCGCCGGTTTTTACGGTTTTAATGGCAATTAATTTGGATTCCAAAGTCATCGCCGGAATAAAATTTTTCATGATGGCATCGTGTTTTCCAGGATAATCAAAAGGTGAAACGCCGTACAGCATTAATCCGGGGCGAATCCAATCATAATGAGATTGTGCATACGCTAAAATACCAGCGGAATTCAATAAACTTTTTTCATTAGAAATAGAGTGTGTCATTTTTTCAAAACAGGTGATTTGCTGTTGTGTAAACGTAGGATCAGCATTATCTGCATCTGCCAGATGCGAACACACGACAAAAGGTTTTTCAATCAATGCAGAGTGATTTAATTGACGATAAACGGATTGAAATGAGTCGCACGGAATTCCTAATCGATGCATGCCGGTATCTATTTTCAGCCAAATACGTAATTTTTTATTACTGATATTATTTTCCAGCAAAGACAATTGATTGGGATCATGTATACAGGCAATTAAACGATGATCGTTTAAAAAAACAGCGATTTCATCTTTTGTCACAAATCCCCGCATCACCACAATATCGCGGTCAATTCCCGCTGCGCGTAATTGTAATGCTTCAGCAATCGTCGCAACACCCAATGCATCGATCGTGTGGAGTGCTTTTGCAATATGAATTAATCCGTGGCCGTAAGCGTTGCATTTTATCATCGCCATCATTTTTTGATGAGGCATCCTGTCGCGAATTAATTTTAAATTATGTTTAATGGCATTGAGATCGATGATAGTGGTTGCGGTGGAGTTCATTATTTTTTTTCGCTCGCTGACGCGCGCGTCTCCCGGTTAAATTCAGTCAAGACAACTCCCCTATCCTGCATTTCTGATAAAGCATTTTCAATATCGTGTTTGCGAAGATTAATACCGCGACAACCCTCTTGAATTAAATAAACACTAAATCCATCGGCAATCGCATCTAAACAAGAAAATTTAACACAATAATCGGTTGCCAATCCCATCACATATAAAACAGAAATATTTTTTTCTCGCAACCAATCGGTTAATCCCGTGCTTTTTAAATGTTCATTATCATAAAAAGCGCTGTAACTATCGATGTTTTGATCAGTTCCCTTTTGAATAATTTTGGTAATTTTTGTTAACTCTAAATCAGGATGTAATTCAGCACCGGTAGAATGTTGAACACAATGCGGTGGCCATAAAGAAATAAAACTGGCATGATTTTTTGGATGCCAATCTTGTGTTGCAATAATTGTCTTAAAATACGGCATTAAAGCATTTGCAATGGGAATAACGACATTACCTTCTGGCACCGCTAAACTCCCGCCAGGACAAAAGTCATTTTGCAAATCAATCAATAACAAGGCAGAATTTTTTGGTTTCACGACGATTCATCCATTAATTTTTTCTTTAATGCGATTAATTGTGGATCTCGTTGCACAGAATAATGTACGCCTTTTGATGCATGAAACTGTTTTACTTGTTCTATGCAATATTGTCGGCTATCCGTTAATGTCGGTTGTTTATTGATTAATTTTCCTTGACGAAAGACAGGAAGCAATAAATCCTGCGAGCGTTCGACATTATTTTTTTCAGAAACCGTCATACCCAAATCAACACAATAAATGAAATCGCACAACCACTTGTTTGCATCATAATAACGCTTCACTTGCAAAATACCGGGGTCACTGGTTTTTATGCGATTATCTGATACTTTTAATTTATAATGCCATTGAGAATTTTTTTCTATTGCGCCTAATTTATAAACCATATCCAATGCAGGTTGTGTATACGAAGTAGATAAAAACGTGCCAACACCCCATCCGTCAATCGGCGCACCCTCTAATTTTAAATCTATCATGCGATCTTCCGTTAAATCACCGCTGACAAAAATTTTCGTATCGTGCAATCCCGCTTGATTTAATTTCTCACGCGCCATTTTGCTTAGAGTTGATAATTCACCAGAATCCAAGCGAATTCCTTTCAATTGAGCACCTTGTGCTTTTAATTTTTTTCCGACAATAATCGCATGATCAACGCCGGTATGGGTGTTATAAGTATCAACCAACAAAATAACATTATCCGGCATCACTCTGGCGTATTCTTCAAATGCCGTTAATTCATCATCAAAAGCCATGATCCAGCTGTGTGACATGGTGCCCACAACCGGTATATCAAACTCTTTTCCCGCCAATACGTTTGATGTTGCGTCAAAACCCGCTAAATACGCAGCGTAACTTGCAGTCATTCCGCCGTTTGGACCTTGTGCACGACGCAAGCCAAATTCAAATAATACATTATCATTACCGACAATCGTGCGCATGCGAGATGCCATCGTTGCAACCGCAGAAGAAAAATTCGTTAAATTAATGAGGGGTGTTTCAAGTAATTGACACAGCAATAACGGTGCTTTTATACGTAATAAAGGCTCGTTTGCAAAAGCAACTGACCCTTCGGGCATCGCATCAATATCACCCGTAAAGCGCAGGGTTTTTAAATAAGCTAAAAAATCAGCGGGAAAAATAGGATTTTTAAGCGATTTTAAATAATCGATATCATCATCGGTAAAGTGAAATTGATTTAAAAAATCAATAACGGAGGATAAACCGGATGCCACAACATAATCTCCGCGCGAGGGATTGCGTCGAAAAAATAAGTGAAATACGGCATTTTGATCATGCATTCCCTTCTGCCAATAACCATGAGCCATACTTAGCTGATACAAATCAGTTAACAATGCAGAATATTTCATGTGTGCAACTCTTTGATGGTGTTAATATCGTATACATTGACGTTTGCAAAATTCTTTTTGAATGAATCGTTCGCAAGAGCTGGACTTATCAAGTGGATAACAACTGTATCCCATATTAACAAGATAATGCGCCGACTCTCTATTGCAGGTATTTCGTTCCAATCCGCGCGGGAAAACATGAAATCCATAACGTCCTGCTTTCACACAATGATAGCAGCCTTTGTTTGTTTGTTCTTGACTCACACAATATTTTTTCTGATGACAAACCTGTTTCCATTGATGACATTTTTCATGGGCAATACAGGTTGCACTGATGGTTATACATCCTGCAAAAATGGCAAATAAGAGTCTTTTCATATCCGTGTTTCCTTAATAAGAGATAATGCTACAATACCCTTTTTTAAAAATTGAAATCAAGGGATTTTCTATGAATCAACACGCAGGGTTAGCAGGTATTATTGCGGGACAATCAGCCATATCGATGGTGGGATATCATGAAAATGGACTACATTATCGCGGCTATGAAATTCATGATTTAACCCAAAAATCGACTTTCGAAGCAGTCGCGTATTTATTAATTTACGGTGAATTGCCTACAAAACAGCAATTAATGGATTATCAAAATTTATTAATATCCTTGCGTGATTTACCCAATACTTTAAAAGAGGTGTTGGAAAAAATTCCTGCGGCAACGCATCCGATGGATGTATTGCGAACGGGCTGTTCGTTTTTAGGAACACTCGAACCTGAAGCTAAAAACCTTGATCAAATGGCCATTGCGAATCGTTTAATTGCCTGTTTTCCTGGGATGCTACTGTATTGGTTTCATTTTCATCATAATCATAAAAAAATAAATACGGCATTAGAAGACAAAACCACCGGTGAGTATTTTTTGCATTTATTGCACGGAAAAACACCCGATCCAATGCAAGCGCACGTATTAAATATTTCTTTAATTTTATATGCTGAACATGAATTTAATGCATCGACCTTTGCCGCACGAGTCATCGCGGCAACCTTATCTGATTTTTATTCTTGTATTTGCGGGGGTATTGGTGCATTGCGAGGACCGCTGCATGGCGGCGCTAACGAAGAAGCATTAAAATTAATTTTACAATTTTCTTCTGTTGCAGAGGCTGAAAAAGGCCTGATGGAAATGCTGCGTGAGAAACAATTAATCATGGGGTTTGGTCATCGTGTGTATAAAAATGGAGATCCCCGATCGGATATTATCAAAGCGGAATCCAAAAAATTATCAGAGGCAAAACACGATCGCGTTGTTTATGCGGTTTCTGAAACAATAGAAGCCGTGATGAGACGCGAGAAAAAAATGTTTCCCAATTTGGATTTTTACAGCGCTTCCGCATATCATTTCTGCGGCATTCCGGTTGAATTATTTACGCCGATTTTTGTATTGGCACGCACCGCGGGTTGGGCGGCGCATATTATGGAACAGCGTGCGAATAATAAATTAATTCGACCTTTATCAGATTACAGTGGACCAGCACCAAGAGAGTATCCTAATGTTTGATTCTATTATTCAACAAATCACCGATTATACCGCTGATTTTAATCAATACAGCACGCTTGCAATCGATACCGCTTATTACGATTTATTAGATAGTTTAGCGTGTGCATTGATGGCATTAAAATTTCCAGCCTGCACAAAATTATTGGGCGGTGTTGTTCCGGGCGCAGTCATGAAAAATGGTGCGCGTGTGCCCGGTACATCATTTGAATTAGACCCCGTACAAGCAGCATTTAATATCGGCGCATTAATTCGTTGGCTTGATTTTAATGATACTTTTTTAGCGGCCGAATGGGGTCACCCTTCCGATAATTTAGGAGGGATTTTAGCGATTGGTGATTATTTAAATCGTGTTGAAAAAAAACAATTTACTGTGAAAGATATTTTGCAGGCTGCGATTAAAGCGCATGAAATTCAGGGTGTTTTGGCGTTAGATAATAGTTTTAATAAAGTCGGTTTAGATCATGTGATATTGGTTAAAGTCGCAACAACGGCGGTGGTAACACAGTTACTCGGCGGAACAAAAGATCACATTAATAATGCGGTTTCGAATGCGTGGCTGGATGGACAATCACTTCGCACTTATCGTCATGCGCCGAATACAGGCTCACGAAAATCATGGGCGGCTGGCGATGCAACGTCTCGCGGTGTGCGATTGGCATTAATGGCGATGCAAGGGGAAATGGGGTATCCCAGCGTTTTAACCGCTAAAATATGGGGTTTTTATGATGCTACGTTTCGCGGAAAATCTTTTTCCTTACAAAGACCGTACGGCAATTATGTGATGGAAAATATTTTATTTAAAATTTCATATCCCGCGGAATTTCATGCGCAAACGGCTGTGGAATGTGCGTTACAATTATATCCACGAGTGAAAAATAAATGTGATCAGATTGAAAAAATTGAAGTCAAAACACAAGAATCTGCAATGCGGATTATCAGCAAGAAAGGCGCATTGAATAATCCTGCGGATCGCGATCATTGTTTGGAATATATGATTGCTGTGCCCTTAATTTACGGCGAATTAACGGCAGAACATTACGAAGATGCTATTGCGAAAAATCCATTAATCGATCAGTTGCGAGAAAAAATACAGGTTGTTGAGAGCGCGCAATTTAGCAAAGATTATTTAGATCCTGAAAAAAGATCGATTGGAAACGCCATTCAAATTATTTTTAAAGATGGTACAAAAACAGAAGAAATCTCGATTGAATATCCGATTGGTCACAAACGTCGTCGCAGCAATGGCATTCCGTTATTGATGGCAAAATTTAAGGCGGCGGTTTCTGCGCATTATGCGCAAAAACAAGCGGATGACATTATTGAGTTGTGTTTGGATCAAAAAAAATTAATGGGGTTATCGATTGATCGGTTGATGGGGATGTTGGTCGCCTAACTGCAAATAGAGAATGAAGTAATGTATGAATGTACAAATCAAGGCAAGAAAAGCGATAAATAAAAAGACTAAGAAATGCGTATTAGATAATCCAGACTTACCCATCAAGTTTATCCGAGAGCTTTTGATCACAAGGAATACTGATCGCTCACTGGCAGAACCTTTTAAACTAAAAAAGTAATTGCCAACCACGCTATTCTTCGCTATCCTTTGCGCCAATAGCATATTGTTAGGAAATGATCATGGCAGAAAAAAAAGAAACTAAAAAAATGGCGAAACCTGCGGCTGAAAATGCAGCTAAAAAAGCGCCAAAAACAGAAAAAGTTGATAAAAGCGCCAAAACGGACGGTGGACATCCCGCTTATGACGAAGTGGTTGTAACGTGTAGTTGCGGCAACACATTCAAAACACGCTCTGCATTAGGCAGAAAAGAGTTACACTTGGAAATTTGTTCTGCGTGTCATCCGTTTTACACGGGCCAACAAAAATTGGTGGACACATCGGGACGCGTTGAGAAATTCAAGCAAAAATACGCGAGAAAATCGAAGGAAGCGTGAGTTTGACAATTTAACTCACGCCGTTTTCAATGAGCTGAATCAATTGATGATCATCGCTCAACGGTTCACTTAATTTTCTACGCCACGCCCGCGCACCTTTTTCACCTTGATACAAACCAATTAAATGTTTTGTCATATGTCGTATTGGAACGCCTCGCACAGTGTGCTTTAAAATATACGGCAGGTACTGTGCGATAATTTCTGAACGTGATTTTATATCGGTATTTGTAGCATAAAATTGCTGATCAACCGTCGATAACCAATACGGATTAGCGCAAGCAACACGCCCCACCATGACGCCATCAATCTGTTTTAAATGCGCCACAGCTTCGTTATGTGTTTGAATACCGCCATTAATAATTATTTCTAACTCAGGAAATAATTTTTTTAACTGATATACACGATCGTATTGCAAGGGCGGCACTTCGCGATTTTCTTTGGGGCTTAATCCTTTTAACCAGGCTTTGCGCGCGTGAATAATAAAAACAGTGCAGCCGGTATCACGAATTTTCCGTACAAATTCATATAAAAAATCATCGCTATCGTAATCGTCTACGCCCAAACGCATTTTAATGGTCACAGGAATACTCACTGATTCACGCATGGCTTTAATACAACCCGCCACCAAATCCGCTTCCTTCATTAATGCAGCACCAAAACAGCCACTTTGTACACGCTCACTGGGACAGCCGACATTTAAATTAATTTCATCATAACCCCATTGCTCGCCGATTTTGGCGGCTTCTGCTAATTGCGCGGGATTCGATCCTCCTAATTGCAAAGCAACAGGGTGTTCTTCTTTTGAAAAATCGAGCAGATATGATTTATCACCGTTCACAATAGCTTGTGCCGTCACCATTTCTGTATATAAAACAGTGTGTTGCGATATTAATCTCAATAGAAATCTAAAATGGCGATCGGTGTAAGCCATCATGGGGGCGATGCAGATTGTTCGATTCAGTGTTTTCATAGGTGTCGATGATAGCACTTGTATTTTATTCGTACAAATGATAGTGTTATGCCCTTATTGGTTTTTGGGTAAAAAAACCTATCGAATTAGGACAAAATGTGACCTATTAAATAGCACAGCAAGGAAAGCCTTTTATTAACAACAACGAGGTGTTTCCATGAAACTGGCTAAATTTTTTGTTTTATCTTCTTTGGTTTTTGCAACATCGGCTTTTGCAGGGAATACGTTTGATGCAATGGCGCCTTACATGTCGACATCGGGTCAGTGGATGCCGCTGGGGAATGCGGATTTTTCTCCTAGTTCAACAGTATCCTCTAAAGTTGCTTTCTCAAACAATGGCACGGCTTACGCTTTATTTATGTCAAACATGACGGTTAGTACCGGCGGTCCGCTCTCATTAATGAGTTTGAGTTTGAATAATAACAGTACCTCATGGACAAATTTTGGTAAGCCGGAGTTTATTCCTTTTGCCTTTGCTCCGTTTGAAGTTGTGAATTTTTTTTTCATGGCAATGCAACCAGGCGCGGATTACCCACTCATCGCATACAACTACTCAGATCAGAATTATCAAGGCGGTACCGTCATACAATATAGTTCCATCACTGGTTGGCAATCATTAGGAAATTTGAGCACTGTAACCATTTTGTCATTTGCTGTTGGACCTCATGGAACACCTTATGTGGCGGTCTACGATTACAATAATAGCGCATTAGCAGTATTACGATTCAATCAAGACACTAATATTTGGACTCCTGTCGGCAATATAGGCTTCAGTGGAAACTTTTTTGGCGACCCCAGTTTAAAAATAGCTCCCAACGGAAAATTTTATGTGTTAGTTTCAAATGATTCATCTGGTGATAAGATTCAGGAAAAAGTGATGTCACTGATCGGTAATACATGGAAAAAAATAGGAACCACTATTTCCGGACCGTATGAGAATGCTTTGCTCACTATAAATCCCATAAACAATGTACCGTATATTGCCTATCAGAACACCACAACGGGAAACATTTCAGTGTATGCATTACAAAATAATCAGTGGACAGCGGTGGGTAATACTCATTTTGCGAATGGTTCGCCCAGTTCATTTGAAATCTCACCGTCTGGCACTCCATTTATTGCGTACACAACAGGCAGTTCTGGGTTGTTAAATATTATGAAGCTCAGCAAATCAAATAACTGGGTTCCTGTAGGTGATATTAATGCCACAGTCGGCGGTACTGGTACCGAGCTTCGTTTTTTACCGGAAAGCAATACACCAGCCGTGATTTTTAATGGCGATTTTGGTCCAGCGACAGTAGAAGCCCTCACAACACCCTTGCAAAACCAAACAAATTCACAAGGGAAATAATCATGCACAACACTTTACCTGCTAACGGAATGATCGGCGGAATAATTATTGCGATATTAATGGGAATAATTTATTTGGCTGTTAAAATTCCTTATTGCTGCTCATTATACAAGACCATGAAGTGTGTTCCGAGCGAAAAAAGAATTTTTCCAAATGGATTCGTTTGGATTTTTTTAATTCCTGTGTTTGATTTTATTTTTGAATGGATGATGTTACCTTTTGGCATCCCTATTGGATTAAAAAATGCGATGTCAAATAATCCAACGGCGGTGAGTGCAGCAAAAACGATAAAAGGTCTTGGTCTTGCGATGCAGATTTTATCTACCTGCGGTACTTTATTACTTTATTGCTACGAAATCGCTACTCATGGCAATTCACCAGATTTCGCAACGATAGGATTATTATTTTTATTATGGGTAGCAATTTTTGTATTATGGATTATTCAGTGGGTGGATATTACTGCATTTAGAAAAAAATATTTTGAAAATTGAAATCGGGGAATTAAATAAGTCTTTTTATAAACAGGAAACACACAGATGAGACGTAATGTTAAGATTCGGGTAATACTGAATAGTCTATTATTAACGATCCTTTTTTCATGCAACTTTGTCTCTGCACGTGACCGCGATAATAAAAAATCGGTTGATTTAAATTCTCATACGTTGCCCCCAGAATGTAATGACTATAATTTAGTCTCGGGTAATTTAAAAACGGCAGGCATCATTTATATTAATACAAGTCCTGATTATCCTTGGTATCAAGATGCGGTGTGCGCTGGTAAATTAATTTCGAAAAATAAACAGGGTTCATCATTAACGGCGGTTACTGCACATCAGCCAGTAACCAAAAGAGAAATATTTAACGAAAGAGGAATGGATGAATCTAAAGAAGTATCATTCCTTTCTTATCTTTGTGGCGTGCTTGGTTCTTGTTTTTATGATGGCCCCACTATTTCTAACCGTATTTTTATTAACACAGAAAGCTATCCACTTCCTAATCCTGATGATGAGAAATACAATGGTCTGCATGTTATTGTAGGCAATGATCCAAGATTTTTTTCTAGCTGCAGTGGTAGCGCGAGTGACGGAAACTCCAGCAAAGAAACTGCGTGCATTAAAAAAAGAGAGCCAGACCGAATGGTTTTTGATGTTGGGCCAATTCGCTAAATTAACATAAATTGAGCGTCAGGTTTTTTATGCCATTGTGTTGGTGATGGCGATTACTTGATCTGTTTTTTCTTGCAGTTGTAACAGATAAGTCTCGTTGTCTGATTTGGCAAAACGTCGAGTTTGAGATGATTTTTTGTAATAAATTGAGTTGAAAGCGCAGGTGTACTTGATCGTACATCGAGCATTTCAACGAAATTTTTTACAAAAAAGCATCCAAAATCGGCGTTTCTATCTACGGAGTGATCTGTTTCTTGCAGTTTGAAGTACACACCGTTTTTGCCGTCACATGCCCACCGCAATTTTCATAACAAACTCTATATAATTTTGCACAACCACAACTATCCGTACAACCCGAATAATCGGAAAAACCATACGTCATTTGATCTAAATCAGCTGAGGCATTACAAGAATTTGCTCCTGCGAAACATGTATTTTGGCAAAGCAAGCGATTTTGCATGCATTGAACGGCACATTTTGCCATTTTATGAGTGGTTATTTTGCTGTAAGTATATTTTGTTTGATAAACCGGCGAGCATCCCGTTAACATCGCTATGAAACCTATAAAACCCAAAATAAGGCAAAATTTAGCTGTCATTTTAGCGCCCCTTTGTTAATCATCATCTCGTTTTCTATGATAACTTGCTATCGTAATCATCCACGCCCAAACGCATTTTAATGGTCACAGGAATACTCACTGATTCACGCATGGCTTTAATACAACCCGCCACCAAATCCGCTTCTTTCATTAATGCAGCACCAAAACAGCCACTTTGTACACGCTCACTGGGACAGCCGACATTTAAATTAATTTCATCATAACCCCATTGCTCGCCGATTTTGGCGGCTTCTGCTAATTGCGCGGGATTCGATCCTCCTAATTGCAAAGCAACAGGGTGTTCTTCT
>JABDDU010000007.1:0-38847 GCA_013287435.1 Verrucomicrobiota bacterium | reverse complement strand
TTTCATCATAACCCCATTGCTCGCCGATTTTGGCGGCTTCTGCTAATTGCGCGGGATTCGATCCTCCTAATTGCAAAGCAACAGGGTGTTCTTCTCAGTGTTTTCATGTCTTGCAATGATAGCAAAAAATGAACAGGAAATAAAAACACGGATATAAGTATCAATTTTTTTGCATTATAGTTCGTATATTGGATTTGAAAAAATTAACAAATATGTTATATTCTATGAAATGGAAAATCGATTATTACAATAAAAAATTACAAAATTGGGTGGATGAATTACCTATTGGAATTCGTGCTGCATTTACAAAATTAACAGAATTGTTAATTGAATTTGGTGTCGATTTGCGTCTTCCTCATGCGAGAGGTATGGGTGATGGATTATTTGAGTTACGCCCAAAAGGAAAAGAAGGAATTGCGCGAATATTTTATTGTGCTTGTATTGGAAAAAAAATTATTTTTCTGCATGGTGTTATTAAAAAAACAGAGAAAACGCCCAAAAAAGAATTGAAAATTGCAAAAAAACGGATGAAAGAGATAAAAAATGAATACAAAAATAAAGCGCGAAATTACTCGTAAGTCACATAAAAAAATGGTTCAGCAATGGATGAAAAACCCTGTTTTTAAAGCAGAATATGACTCATTAAAAGAAGAATATGAATTATTGCGAGAAATGCTCCTTGCAAGAAAACGGATGAAATTGACACAAGAAGATGTTGCAAAAAGAATGAAAACAAAAGCACCTGCTATTGCACGATTAGAATCACCTGGTTTTCATGATAGACATTCACCCAGCATCAACACATTACGAAAATATGCGCACGCAGTTGGCTGTCGATTAGAAATTCACTTCAAACCAATCCATCAATTACATAATACGCTTTAAAAAAATGTAAAAATTAATTTCTCAATCGCGGACTATTGCGCAGTAAATGCAGCGCATAGAAAAAGGTAACCACAGTGATCATTGACAACATCATCAGCGCAGTAAAAATATTAGTATCTTGCACACCCAACACAGCATAACGAAATAAATCGACGATATACAAAATAGGATTGAGCATCGCGATTTTTTGCCAAAATCCAGAGAGCATAGTCACTGAGAAAAAAACGCCCCCAAAATAAGTGAGTGGCGTTAGTATAAACGAAGGAATCCAAGAAACATCATCAAAAGTACGTGCAAAAACACCGTTAATCACACCAACGGTTGCAAAAAATACCGAGGTGAAAAGCACCGTGAAAAACATTAATGCGATGTGATCGATGTTCAAATGCGTAAATAACAGCGCAATACCCATCACCATCAATCCCACAATAAATCCGCGCGCGACTGAACCGGTTATAAAACCCAACAAAATAATCACATTCGGCATCGGTGAAATTAATATTTCTTCGATATTGCGCTGAAATTTCATACTAAAAAAAGAGGATGATGCATTGACGTAGCTGTTGCTGATCACCTGCATCATCGCTAATCCAGGCGCAATATATTGCATATACGTAAAACCTTGCACGGCATTGATTTGCGAACCAATTAATTTTCCAAAAATTAAAAAGTACAAGATGGTTGTGATTGCGGGAGGCATAATCGTTTGCGGCCAAATGCGAAAACAGCGCACGAGTTCTTTGATAACCAATGTTTGATAAGCGATGCGAATTTGTTTAAGAGTCATGTTTTGTTAACCTTAAAAATAATTCTTCTAATCGATTGACGCGATTGCGCATACTGCTCACCATAATGTTATGTGAATTTAAATAATCAAAAATGGCATTTATATTTTGCGTATTTTTACATTCCACTTCCAATGTCATCGCATCCATTTGTGTTATTTTAAAATGATCTAATACAGGTAATTTTTCTAAATAAGGTTGACTCAAATCAAATACAAACGTTTCGACATTCAGCAAACTCAGCAATTGTTTTTTGGTGGTGTCTTGAATAATGTTACCGTGATTAATAATCGCAATACGATCACACAACGTTTCAGCTTCTTCTAAATAATGCGTGGTAAGAATAATGGTTTTACCAGACTGATTTAATTCACGCAGTAAATTCCACATCGTACGACGAATTTCAACATCAACACCAGCCGTTGGTTCATCTAGAATTAATACAGCCGGTTCATGCATTAATGCACGCGCAATCATTAACCGTCGTTTCATTCCGCCTGATAATTCTCGCGCGGAAACGTTACGTTTATCCCACAATTCCAGTAATTTTAAATATTTTTCTGCGCGCTTGGCAGATTCACGGCGATCAATACCGTAATATCCCGCTTGATTCATCACGATCTGTTTTACTTTTTCGAAAATACCGAAATTAAATTCTTGCGGAACCACGCCGATTTGAGATTTGGCAAGGCTGGGTTCTATTTCCAAATCATACCCATTGATAAAAACGCTGCCGCTGGTTTTGTGTGTCAGTGAATTGATAATGCTGATAGTGGTGGATTTGCCAGCACCATTAGGCCCAAGCAATCCAATAAAATCACCTTGATTGACGTTAAGATTAATTCCCTTTAAAGCTTCAACGCCATTTTGGTATGTTTTGCGAAGTTCCTTAATTTCAAGCGCAATCATAATATTCCGTCATGCCTCTGACACTGATCACTGATCACTGACACTGATTACTCACGCATTCACCGGCGGTGTCAAAGCATTAGCGCGTGAAGTCAAATGTCCTACCCACGATGAAACCGTTTTTATTTCTTTCGGAAGCAAGTCGCTAAAATGAGTGACGTAAGGTTGATAATAAGGCGCTATCTGTGATTTTTTCACCCAAGCGTCATTTTGAAAAGGGCTCGCTTGAATAATCAGCAACATGATTGTTACAAATAAAAGACCGCGCGCAACGCCAAATATAAATCCCAATATTTTATCTATAAATCCCAAACCTGACGTGGTCACCAAAGCATGCGCCAATTTATTCACAATCATGCCTAATATTAATACGAGAATAAAAATCAGCACGGCGGCAACAACATAACGGGATTTAGGACTTGATATCACCGAATGCAACAAGTTGCTCACATCCGGTGCAAATTTTAATGCACCTACAAACGCTAAAAACCAAGTCAATAATGAAATGGCTTCTCGTAAAAATCCTCGAAAAAAACTGACGATAATAGAAAATAAAAGAATCGCGGCAATAACAAAATCGAGTCCAGTCCAGTTTAAAAATAGATGTTGCATATAGAATTCCTTAAAATTTTAGTGTGAGTGTGAGGTATCAGTGTGAGATCAGAGGTATGATTTATTCACACAGAAATTCACACTCACACTGATCACTCACACTGTCTTTTTAATCTCACCGTTCAAATGAAAATCTGTCTGTAAACGTCTTTTTAATAATTCTGTTTTATGCAAATTGGATTCAGGACCGACTAAAACCGCTACCAATGTACGATTATTTTCGCGCATAGAATGTGCATACGCTTCAAAATGTCGTTTGTGTAATTTTGCAATCAAATGGTTGGCATTGACGTGATCAGCAAATACTCCCAATTGAATAACCCATCCTTTTTGTTCAGCTCTACGCACCACATGATGATGTTGACGTTTTGCAACAACCTGTTTTGGTTTTGCTGGTGCAGTGACGGTTTGTTGCACGGCTTCTGCTGTCACTAAGGTGTTTTGTGTTGGGCCTTCGTTAGCTTGTCCCGTTGTCAACGCTGCAGGCGACGCATCTGAAAATTCATCTGTGGATGTGGAGGGTGATTGTTCTTTTATCGCTGCAATCGTGGAATCATTTGCAGTGGTTGTTGTCACCGGTGTATTACTCGCAGTATCACCAGATGTTCCGCTGACGGATGTTGTTGAAGCCGTATCGCCGCTAGAACTCACTGATGTGGTTGGTATGGTAGCAGCTTGAGTTGTCGATGGTAATGTTGATGTTGATGCTACCGCGTCTGTTTGAGTCGATGTTGTTGAAACTGTTGTTGGTGTTGTTGAAGTTACATCGGTCGTTGATGATGGTTGAGTCGCTTGTGTAACGGGTACCGCCTGTGCCACTTGTTGCGTCGACGACGTTGTTGCAGCGGTTGATGGGGTCGTTGCAGCAGCAGGCAAAGCAACTGCGATTGCAGGCACTGCAGTTGACGGTGTTTGTTGAGACAATGTCGGCCGCGAATTATGAAATAAGAAAGGTAAAATAATAAATAAAGCGCCGATAATAACCAATACACCAATTAGACGTTGTTTGATTTTTTCTTCCATTGTGAATCTCCTGTTTCTGTTTCCGCCAACCACTTTTTTGCGGCAGCGACTGTATAAAATGATCCAAAAATTAAAGCACGATCACATTCGTGTTGGCAATGCGTTTGATACAAAGAATGCATTGCATCGGATACTGCCGGGAAAGTATAACAGTTTTTAATTCCCGACGTCTTTAAAAAATGTGCGATAACACTTCCATCAGCGCCTCTTTCTTCAGTGGTTGAAGATAGGTCACACACATACCACGTGTTTATCAAAGGCAGTAAAACGGAAACCGTTTCTGTCATCGCTTTATCTTTTAACATTCCCACCACGGCAATGGTATTTTTTACCGCTGGAAGTCGACGATACTGCTCCGCCAACCAATGGGCTGCGTGCGGATTATGCGCCACATCTAAAATGCAGGGAATCGGTGCTTCACAATATTCAAATCGACCTGGCCATTGTGTTTTTTGAATACCTTTAATCATATTCTCTTCAGTCACTGGTAACTGTGTTTGTAATGTTTCAATCACCGCGATCGTTATCGCAATATTTTGCGGTTTTAAGTGGGGTAACGGCAAATGATAGTGAAAATTTTTGGCGTAACAAATCATTCCAGAATCAGTCATCTTATAAAAAAAATCATGGTTAATTTGATAAAGCACGGCATTTTTTTCACGCACCGTTTCAGCAATTTTTTTGGGTGGATTTTCTTCGCCACAAATAAGGGGTTTATTGTCACGCGCGATGCTGGCTTTTTCATAAGCAATGGATTCGCGATTATCACCCAACCATTCCATATGATCTAAAGCGATACTCGTTACCACAGCCACATCACTTTCAACGATATTGACCGCATCTAATCGACCACCCAATCCCACTTCTAAAATAATAACGTTGCATTCCGCTTGTTGAAATAAATATAAAGCAGCCAGTGTGGTAAATTCAAAAAAACTTAAAATACTATTTTCACGCGCATTGTCGATTATTTCAAATGCACGTATTAAATTTTGATCATCGATATTTTGATGGTTAATGCGAATACGTTCATTAAACTCTAATAAATGCGGTGATGTATAAAGTGCTGTTTTAAAGCCTGATTGATGATAAATCGATTCAAGTGTTTTTACCGTCGATCCTTTTCCATTGGTTCCTGCAACCGTAATCACAGGACATAAAAAATTTTTTAATTGTAAACGATCAGCGACAAGGCCGACACGATCTAAACCGAGATCAATTCTTTTTTGGTGGAGCTGTTGGATGTGGGTGAACCAGTGGTTGAGAGTATGAGTGTCAGTGTGAGTGTCAGTGTGAGTGTCAGAGTGAGTGTCAGAGGTGTGGTTTTGATTATTCATATTTCATTTGTTTCGTTGGATAGTGACGATTTAGCATTTCTTTTTCCGTACACGACAATTTTTATATTCAACCGCTCGGATGATATGACTGCTGAAATTTCTTCCTGCTCGTGGGTGACTTGGGCGTACCTGTTTTTACCCTCAAGGGTACGCGTCGTGAACACGCCACAAAAACAGGCACACCCAATTTCCCACTCGCAAGCAAGTTTTTATTTAGCAGCCATATCATCACTCGCTACCTCATATTTTTTGTCGTGATTGTATGGAAGGAATCAAATATTAAAATCGTGCCTCTGACACTGATAACTGATCACTGATCACTTATCAGCTTCAAAAACAACCGATACACCGTCTCTTTCATCTCACGTCTATCGACAATCATATCAATAGCACCTTGTTGCAATAAAAATTCACTGCGTTGAAAACCTTCCGGCAAAGTTTGCCGAATGGTTTGTTCAATCACACGAGGGCCTGCAAAACCCATTAATGCTTTGGGTTCTGCAATAATGACATCACCCAACGTTGCTAAACTCGCAGAAACACCACCCATGGTTGGATCAGTTAATACTGAAATAAAGGGTAATTTTGCTTTGGATAATTGCGTTAATGCAGTTGCGGTTTTCGCCATTTGAAACAGCGAAAATAATCCTTCTTGCATTCGCGCGCCACCACTCGTGGCAAAACAAATAAAAGGCACGTGATGTTGAATGGCGGTTTGCACCGCTAACGTAAATCGTTCGCCAACCGCATAACTCATCGATCCACCAATAAAATTAAATTCAAATACTGTGACAACCAATGGCAACCCATTTAATTTTCCACGCATCACGATTAATGCTTCCGTTTCACCTGTTTCTTTTTGTGCGGTACTTAAGCGATCTTTATATTTTTTGGAATCGCGAAATTTCAAGCGATCTTCGGGCAAAATATCTTTTCCCAATTCTTCACGATCATCAGGATCTAAAAAAAAGTCGATGCGTTGTCGCGCGGTAATACGCATATGATGTTGACATTTTGGACACACAAACATATTGCGTTCCAATTCGGCATGATACAAAACCGCTTCGCACGCAGAACACTTATTCCAAATACCTTCGGGAACGCCTTTCTTTTTTCCAGAAGTGGTAATTTTGGGAAGTAATTTCTTGAACCAGCTCATGGGGAGTTATCTGTTATTAGTTATCAGTTATCAGTGATCAGTGTCGGTAATCATAGCTCATATCGAGGGGGTTTCACACTCTCTGCTATCCACTGTCCTTTACCCGCGCCTCGGACACTGATCACTGATCACTGATAACTGATCACTGATAACTACAAAAAAAACGGCCCTTTCGGTTCTTTTGGCAGGCCAAATTTATCAGGATAATTCACTTCCACTAAATACAAGCCATTAGGCGAACTTGTAACGCTACCCTTTCGACGATCACAGGAATTCAGCACTTCCAGTGCCCATTCGGGATTTTTTTCGCCTTCGCCGATATCAACCAATACACCGACAATGTTGCGCACCATATGCAATAAAAACGCATTGGCGTTCACTTCAATCATAACCAAACGACCCTGTCTTTTAACGCTTAAATGATGGATGGTTCGAACGGCATGCTTCGCTTGGCAAGCGGAACCTCGAAACGCGCTAAAATCATGCTCGCCTAGTAAATAATGCGTGGCGGCTTGCATTCG
Organism: Verrucomicrobiota bacterium; assembly: GCA_013287435.1. GTDB lineage: Bacteria > Pseudomonadota > Gammaproteobacteria > Coxiellales > Coxiellaceae > 2-02-FULL-42-43. Next base: position 31,616 of record JABDDU010000007.1, on the reverse strand, counting down.
ATCTGCATCCAATAGCTTATAATGCCAACCTACTGCCTTATGAAAAATACCGGGCCTAACATTTTGATTACAAATAATATAGCGGTACGTGCGAGATAACGCTGAAAATCGAGCATGAAAATCGGACGTGGTTGATTTTGCCCACAAGACAGACATGTCGGCAGGCAGATTGCTGTTAGCGCCAAATACCCAAGAACGTTCCGTACGATCGGCTTCTGTATCAAAATGCACGACTTGCGCGGTTGCGTGCACGCCTGCATCCGTACGACCTGCGCACACCAATGAAACAGGCTGATCTGCAACGCGCGAAACAGCATGCTCTACCGTTTGTTGTACTGTTGAGACATCTTCTTGGTGTTGCCAACCATGATAACGAGAACCATCATAAGAAATACAAAGAACAATTCGTTTCAACATTTTGTTTTTTTGATTTTATTTAACAATGCTTCAGCAACTATCCGTTGTTCTTCATCCCCTTTTTCCATAACTGTTTTTAAAACGGTCGATGCCTGTTCATTATCTCCCATTGCCATATAAGAACGCGCCAAATCCAATTTCGCAGGAATGGCTTCTGCGCTGCTCATAAAGTCATATTCATTTTTAATGTCATCAGCAAGTGCATCACCCACTCTACTTTTGTGTGCGCTATCAGGAACAACAACCAGTGATGGACGACGAAACAAAAGCTGTCCCATTAAAACACCAAAAACCAATAAGAAAGCGGCAGCGCCTGCATCTTCAATCATGGTCAAAGAATTTTGATGGGTAAATGCTTGTAACAAATTCTGCAAGAATGAAGATGATGAAGAGGTGTGTGCTGATGGCGTTTGCATTTTACTAACCTGTTGCTGCAATACGAGCATATTTTGATTGATGCTTTGTATAGCAGCTCCCATCGTTTGATTGCTCGCATCTAAATTTTGCAGATGTTGATCGACTTGTTGTTCAAACGTTAACGTTGATTGTGTTAGTTCAGTCAGCTGACCTTGCAAACTGGTATCAACACCAGCCGAATTAATAACAGCAGCGCCGTTGGTTATATCGGATGATTGAGTTTGAGTGGATGGTTGAGTTTGTGTTGATTGTACTGCAGCAACGGTTGGAGTTGGTGTGGCAATTGGCATAGTTGATGCTGTTGCGGCAGACGTTGGCGTTGTTTGTGCATCTTGATACACTTGCGTCGGTGCAGGTGCCGTTGAAAATGGCCCGTTGTCTGATAATCCTGTTGTTGAAATAAATAGTACTGCTAAAAATAAAATTAATTTTTTCACTGATGTGATCCTCCCATTTATAATCCAATGCGAATCACTATAGCAAGTTCGTTGGAAGATTTAAATAGCGAATACTTTACGTATAATTTCAATAAAATGTTACACGCACAGAGGGAAAATTTTAAAAAATGCGCGGAGATGATACAGATAAAACACCGTTCAAATTAAATAATATAACACTGTCAATGGCAAGCGGTGATCAACACATTGCTATTCAAGAAGATCAGCGAGGTGCATTATCCATTCTGGCTGATTTGGTCATGTATGATGGAAAAAAATCACTCACCTATGATACAGGAAAATTTCGACGCGCAAAGATGTGTTATGACGTGTGGCTTCATAGCTTCAGTTTTTTATTTAAAATCGATAATGACGTGCATGACACAGCATTAGAATATTTGGGTAATGTGGCTGCTTGTTTAATGATACGAAAATTTTATTCTAGTAAAGTTTATGATGTTTCTCGTTTTGTTTTAACGCCATTATATTTTGGTCATCTCGATATTGTTGAAAACATGATTGCCATTAATCCCAGATATTTATTACAAAACGGAATACCCAGAAATATTTTTAACGAGCCAATTCGAAACGATAGCAATCCGGTAACACCCTTTCAGGCAGTTATTATGAAGGGTGATATTGAGTTTCTGTTAAAAATCAGAAAATATTTATCTGGTATCGATGAAGAAAAGCAATTTAGAGAGATTTTGGTACGCGCGTTGAAAAATCGCCTGGATGAACTAAAAAATAATTGTGTTAAAAAATCGGGAAACATCAAGGAAGAAATTAAAAGTATTGAAGCGCTGCGAAAAAATAAAACAAATACAATATCAGAACTTTTTCGCGTGTATGATGAAAGTCTGAAAACAAAGGCAGAAAATAATACCTTAATAAAAGAATTATTTAAAGCAATTAATTCAGCAACAAAAAAAGAAATAGGCGAGACAATCGATTTATTAAACATAGATTCATCACCATTAGCAATGGATTTATCGCAAAACGCAAAACGTCATCTCTCGGAAAAAATTCGTATCTTTTATAATGAATACACACGCCTTATAATGAGTGATTTGATATTTAATCCTTATTATTGCCTATCTAAAGATGATTACAGTTTATTATCATCGATAGTAATGCAAGGGGAAAAATTACATTTAAAAACCATTATTGTTTCTTTTATCGAAAGTTTTGCGCCAGCAAGCTACAAAAGCAGCCACTGTACATATCAACATGATGCAACGGTACATCAACAAGCCTGGAAAATTTATGCCGAAATTTCTGGCGGTACATTTAATGTATCAAGATTGATAGTGGATAATGGGTTTCATCCCATAGTGCGAAAAACACTGGCGCAAGGTCTGCTTAAACTCATTGTAAAACCAGAAGATGATGCGTTAAAAGATCACATTTTTACAATAATTAAATCAAAAAATGATCTTGATGGAATCCTTAACTGGATTTCACAAAAAGAGGGTTCTACGTTAATTGAAAAACTTGAATCGATGGCTGTAAAAAAATTTTTTGACTGTTACAACATAGAACAAAACAAACGCTGGAAAAATAAACAAATTGATAAAATTACGTTGAGGAATATTATTGATTATATAATTTCCATCGGACCATTTGGATTTTTTAGAAGCCCAGAATCAGAAACAGAAATTAAAAAACAGTTAGAGATGTTTGGTGTTAATATTGGCGATCTTAGAAAATTAGATCCAGAAAAACAATGCCGTTATTTTTTAGAACAAATAAATTGGCCGGAAAACCAGCCTGTAAAAAAAACGGCAATAACACCTCGAGTTCGATAACTTTTGCGGAATTTGAACAAATTTCGCTCTGTGCACGACAAAAAATATGAAAGTGCGAGTGATGATATGACTGCGGTGTTTTGAGTGGAGTGTGAATGTCAGGGATGACATTCCCAAGCCTATACGGATGTATTCACGGCGTCTCCACGAGAAATACCACGGTCATATCATCCAACGAGCGGTTGAATATAAAAATTGTCATGATGTACAAAGCAAATTTCGAGTCAACTAATGTAGAATAATTTGAATCTTCAATAAGCATAGGTATAAAATGAAGCCTTAATATCTACTCTACGCAAAGGAACCCACCGTGCCCAATAACAATTCCATGATTAAAATCATCATGCTTAGTATTATTGCCTTAGTCATTCTTGCCGTCATCGGAATTTTTTTTATTGAACCGATGGTGATTAAAAAAGAATTACCAAAACCCATTGTCATTCAGACGCAAGATCAACCTGTTTTGGGAAATCCAACAGCGAAAGTGCATATCGTGGCTTTTGAAGATTTAAAATGCAGTAATTGCGCGCGCTTTGACGTGCAACTGATGCCTATTATCAAAAAACAATTTATTGATACCGGTGTTGCCAATTACACATTAATTAATCTTGCTTTTATCAGTGGATCTATGCCGGCTGCAAATGCAGCGCGTTGTGTTTATAAGCAAAATAGCGTGTTATTTTTCGATTATACAAATTATATTTTTCATCATCAGCCACCTGAAAATCAAAATTGGGCGACGATTCCTACGTTAATGAATTACGCCAGTCAAATTAAAGGAATTAATACCGATCAATTAGCGCAATGCTTGGTCATGAGTCCGTACGATGAATTTATTCATAATAATTTGGTTTTGGCTATGAAAACAATGAAGGATGGCATTGTTGCAACGCCAACACTTTATATTAATGGTATTTTAGTGAATCCATTAACACAATCACAAATTGATAAAGTGATTAAAGCGGTGAAGTAGTAGTTCCCGCTCAGCAGGTTGATTAACTTAAATTCACCGTTCAGCGGGAGTGACTGTGAAACAATATGGATTATTTTTTGCGTGGTTCATAGCATTGGTAGCAATGTTATCCACATTATTGGCAGAATATATTTTGCATTGGCCTGTGTGTCCACTCTGTTGGTATCAACGCATTTGCATTTATCCGCTCGTGATTTTATTAGGCATGGCTGCCTTTAAAAATGAAAAAACAATTATTCCTTATGCATTACCGTTTCCGGTGATGGGATTTTTATTTGCGGCGTATCAATATTGCGAACAGATGATTCCTGGATTTGCGCCCATTGATTTTTGCACGCAGGGTGTGCCGTGTAATACGATTCATCTGCAATTACTAGGATTTATAACGATTCCGTTTTTGAGTATGGTTGCGTGCGGGATGATTTTGGCATTGTTAATCTGTCTCTTTACAGAGAGATAGTTTTGGTATATTCTGTCTCTATTGGGAAGGACAGAATTATGAACACAGAACTCATTCAAACATTACTCACTGATTTTCATGAAAAACTGAAAACGTTTCATCTGTTAATTGAGCGTGACACCCAATTTCCTGAGATATCCAACAAAATATTGGTTGCCATTGGCATGCGCAGAACGGGTAAAACGCATTTTGTGTTTCAGCATATTCACTCATTAATTAAAAACCACGTTCCATTGAATCATATTTTGTATATCAATTTTGAGGATGATCGTATTTTTCCGCTAACGGAAAAAAAATTAGGTGAGCTCGTTGATAGTTTTTATACGCTATTTCCTGACAATCATAATCAACTCTGCTATTTGTTTTTAGATGAAATCCAAACGATTGAGAATTGGGCAGTGACTATCAGAAGATTATTTGATACCAAAAAAGTGAAGATATTTTTAAGCGGATCATCTTCAAGATTATTGAGCAGTGAAATCGCGACATCACTTCGCGGTAGGTCGCTGTCAACCGAAATTTGGCCATTCAATTTTTCTGAATTTTTGATAGCAAAAAAAATTAAAAAAATCGAGAAACCCTATGGCAAAATAAAAATGGATAGCTTCAGGCGTCACTTTTTAGATTACCTTAATCAGGGTGGATTTCCGGAAGTGTTGGATTATGACTCAACCCATCGTACGGACGTTTTACAAGAATATGTGAATGTCGTCATCCTAAAAGATATTATTGAGCGTCATGATATTACTAATATTCAGTTGATTCGTTATTTAATTAAATCCATTTTAAAAAATGCGGGATGTGCCATTTCCATTAATAAAATGTACCATGATTTAAAAAGTCAGGGGTTTTCCGTTGGAAAAATGACATTACATGAATATTTGGGTTATATTGAGGATGCCTATTTGGCTTTTGCAATTCCACTTTATTCTGAATCCATTCGAAAAACAAACACCAATCCAAAGAAAATTTATGCTATTGATACTGGGCTAGTGAATGCATACAACTTGCAAATCAATCGCAATAAAGGTCACTTATTTGAGAATTTGATTTTCTTGGATCTCAAAAGACAGCGTCATGAAATCTATTATTACCTCACTGAAAATCGACATGAAGTTGATTTTGTCACCCGATCACGTGACGGACAGATGCATCTCTATCAAGTTTGCTGGAAAATCACTGACGAAGAAACAGTGGCTCGTGAAATGCGTGCATTACACGAGGCAGAAAATGAATTAGGAATCAAAGGAAAATTAATTACACCAGAAAGTTATTTGACTGACTTTTTGAGTAACAGCCCTCTATCATCGCATCCGTGAAGAGATTGAAGTGTGTTGCACTGGATGTATTGAGCGCTGGTGACATAGTTTAGAAGTGCTTGCGTGAGCAAGTACGAAAGAAAATATTTATATATCACTAGCGCACAATAAAGACCATTAATAACGGCGCCAACAACATCAACGCATTATCATCAATCCATTTTAATGACGGCCATTCAGCAGCAATCGTGATCGGCGCAATAATAACGGCATACCACAAGGGAAAATGATAGTGCTGCGCGCACAGAAACCAAATCACTAACGCGCACAACACACCGATAAAAACAGTCAAAACAGTATTGGCACGGCGCAATCGCATTTCACCCACCAATGGATCAACCAACGCGCACGTTGCAATAATCGGAACGGCAAAATGAACAGGGGCAAAAAATAAGGTAATTCCCAGCGCCAACATCGTCCATGCAAACGTTGAAATATGCGTTGCTTCATGCAAACGCTGCCCGAATAAAACCAATCGCGCACGTATGCGCAATTTTTCAAATAAAAAAACAAAGAAAATAAATCCGATAATGATTAAATGTAAAATTTTTGAAGACACGCGAGGAATGAAAAAATAATAATAAAAAAACGGAACAATAATCATTGAGACATGAAACAAGCGTCGAGCGATATGAGCTTTTGATCCGCCCTTTGTTTCATGCCGCATTGCAATCGTGTCTTCGACGCTCACACTCACACGATTACCGCATCAGTCTTTTTAAATTCTTCGACTTCGGATAACTCGCCTGGAATATTTTCAGTGTATTATTCGCCATTTCTGTTAATCCTAATTGACGATACGATTTCACCATCAACGTTAGCGCGGGAATCACCCATGGCGAACGATCATAATGCACGACGACATCGGTCGCGCGATTCGCGGCTGCAACATACGCTTTGCGTTCATAATAAAAATTCGCAATTCCCATTTCTTTTTCAGCGTATAAATTGCGAATATAACGCATACGCGCAATCGCATCAGGCACGTAAGGGCTTGTTGGAAAACTTTGTACGAGTTCATTAAATGCTAAATAAGCACTTTTTAAATTCGATAAATCACGCGGCGCTGGATTCACGCCCGCTTTACGTTGCATCCATGAATACCCTTGTTTAAAGGCAATAACGCCTTTCATGTAATACGCATAATCTGAATAATTACCGCGCGGATATAAACGCAAATAACGATCCGCTGCCGCCAATGCTTCATCAGCTTCATCGTTTTCATAATACGCATACACCAAATTAATCAAACCATCTTCAGCGTAAGCACCAAAAGGATATAACGCATTTAATGCTTCTAATTTTTTAACCGCGCGATTCGGGTGATCGTGAATCAAATCTTTTTTGGATGAATGATACAACTCTGATGCGGTTTTATTGCGATATTTGGTAAAAGAATCGTGCAGCTCATTGCTCGAACAAGCGGATATTAAGGTTGCCAATAAACATAAGAGTAAAATTTTTTTCATGGGGATCTCGATTGACTGAAATGAATTCTTGGGTGGCATTATATATTCACTATTTAAGATAAGAAAGTGATATTCTTACGAACTCATGAAAACAATCACTTTAACCAACACAATCCCCGACTCGCTCGCTCATCAAAGATTAGACGCGGCACTCGCACAATTATTTCCAGATTATTCACGTAATCAAATTCAGCAATGGATACGCGAAGGATATGTACAGATCGATAATAAAATAATTCAAAAGCCGCGACAGCCTGTTTTGGAAAATCAAACTATCACGATTACCGCCACAATAAGAGAAAATACCGAATGGCAAGCGCAGGCCATTCCGCTGACTATTATTTATGAAGATGAAACACTTATCGTCATTAATAAACCTATTGGATTAATTGTGCATCCCGGTGCCGGCAACCCTGATCACACGTTAGTAAATGCCCTGCTTCATCACGCGCCCGAATTAGCCAGCATTCCGCGTGCAGGGATTATTCATCGATTGGATAAAGATACGTCGGGATTATTGGTGATTGCTAAAACATTGCCGGCGCACACGGCGTTAATCAAACAAATGCAAGCACGCGACATTGAACGTGAATATCGCGCCATTGTGCATGGCGTTATTATTTCTGGTGGCACGATTGATTTACCGATGGCGCGCCATCCAACACAAAGAACCAAAATGGCTGTACGTGAAACCGGAAAACCAGCTGTTACACATTATCGGGTCTTAGAACATTTTCGAGAACATACTTTGTTAGCCGTGAAATTAGAAACAGGACGCACGCATCAAATCCGTGTCCATTTCGCTCATTACAATTATCCGATTGTGGGCGATCCTACGTACGGAAAACGCGGGCAATATCAATATCCTGAATTACCACAAGCTGCTCAAGAAGCGTTAAATAGCTTTAAACATCAGGTGTTACATGCTTATAAGTTATCTCTTACGCACCCCGTAACGAAAAAGCGCATGGAATGGAAAGCGCCGCTGCCGGAAGATTTTGAGCGGTTGGTTCGGGTGTTGAGGGAGTGTGTGTCAGATTAGATCGGAACTAATGCAACCAAATTTCTGATACTCGTTCGCTTTATGTTGTAGTTATGGATGGTTTTCGGGGAGACGCCGTGAATACATCCGTGTAGGCTTGTGATTCACATCCATGTTCATCACACTCCCCTCAAACCACCCATAACCACAACATACGCTCACTACCTCAGTGATTCGCACAGTATCGATCACTGACACTGATCACTGATCACTATTTAGCAAAATACGTATATAATATTCAAAAATGAACCGTTATAATCCTGCCATCAATGAGGTGTTATGAAAAAGCTAATCGCATTCTTTGTATTGTTTATCCCAGCACTTTGCTTTGCGCACTTACCAACCACGCAAGAAAACAACGCCAATAGCATTGCCCCCATGCTTCAAAAAGTCACGCCAGCGGTTGTGAACGTTTATGTTGAAGAAAAACGGGTTGTGAGATTAAGCGATTTAATTCAAACCCAAAATAATAGCGCCAAAATAGATGTTAAAAGTTTTGCGGTTGGATCAGGCGTTATTTTTGATGCTGAAAAAGGCTTGATTGTAACGAACGCCCATGTTGTTAACCATGAAAAAGTGATTGTCGTCACCCTAAAAAGCGGCGAACGTTATCACGCAAAATTAATAGCAAAAGATGAAGATTATGATATTGCGATTTTGCAAATTAAGGCGACGCATTTAACCGCATTGCCTTTTGCAAATTCTGATGGCGTGAAAGTGGGTGATTTTGTAACGGCGATTGGCAGTCCGTATGGTTTAACGCAAACGGTCACATCCGGCGTTGTCAGCGCATTAAATCGCATTCATCCCCAAATCGAAGGCTATCAAAGTTTTATTCAAACTGATGCACCGATTAATCCAGGCAATTCTGGCGGTGCGTTAGTGGATATGGAAGGTAAATTAATCGGAATTAATACAGCCATGGTTGCGCCATCTGATGGCAGTATTGGCCTTGGTTTTTCAATCCCCAGTAATATGGTGCACGCGGTTATCGAACAATTACTCAAATACGGCAAAGTAGAACGCGGTGTGCTCGGCGTGGTTGTGCAAAATATTACGCCGCAATTGGCTGATGCGTTGCATTTAAAAGACACGAATGGTGCTGTTGTCACTCAAGTTATGCCGAATACGCCGGCAGAAACAGCCGGTCTGAAACCGCAAGATGTGATCACTGAAATTGATCATCATCCTGTAAACGGTGCTGCAGAATTACGAAATACAATGGGATTAATTCACCCAAAAACAGAGGTAACCATTACTTTTATTCGTGATAATCAAACAAAAACACTGATTACATCCGTTGCGGATCCTAAAGAAATAAAACAAACCGCTGTGCCTTATTTTGGCGGTATGCGCTTACAAGATTTTCACGAATTAGAATCAGATAACATACAATTGCGCGGCGTTATTGTCACAGGCGTAAAAGATAATAGCGAAGGTGCTCTGGCGGGATTAATGCCTGGTGATGTTATTACTGAGGTCAATTCAAAACCGATATCGGGCATAGAAACACTGAAAAAAGCGGTTGAGGATCAAACAAATTCATTATTGATAACGATTATGCGCGGGAATGATAATTTATTTTTGGTGCTGTCTAAGTGAAACGAAAACTACTCATCATCACATCCATCGCAATAGTCGTTATTTTAATTGCGATCTTTGTCCATCATAAAAAAATCACCGCGCTCGCGCACAAAAAAACTCCACCTGTTCCCGTGCGCGTTGCAAAACCCCTGCAACAATCCTTACCGCAAATCGCAACAACCACGGGCTCATTAATTGCAAAAGAAAGCACGGTGATCACGCCGCGCGTGAGTGGTTATATTCGCTCTATTTTATTTCATGAAGGTGATGTTGTTAAATCAGGACAAGTATTATTTCAGCTCGACAATCAAGCTGAAAAAGATGCATTAGATGCTGCAAAAGCTAACTATGCGCTCAGTAAATTTCACTATCAACGCGACCAAATGCTCTTAAAAAAAGGATTAATTCCACACAGTATTTATTTCGCATCCGAAGTCACTTTAAAACAAGATCAAGCGGCATTACAAACTGCTGGAACAAATCTTTCTGATCGCATCGTTAGCGCACCCTTCAATGGAACAGCGGGTGGAATACCCGTCAGTCTCGGCGATTATGTCAATCCAGGTACGAAATTAACCACGCTCGTAAACAACCAACATTTACGCGCGGAATATTCACTTCCTGTCAAAGATTTAAATCACTTGCAATTACATCAAACGGTATTGATTACAGACGCCACACAAAAAAATAAAGCGACCGCAACCGTTTCTTATATTTCTGCTGCTGTTGATCAATCCTCGCAGACTATTGCCGTGCATGCCGATATTGAAAACACCGCACAACTCTTCAAGCCCGGAGAATATGTGACGGTAACGCAAACGCTGGGTATGCAAAAAAATCTATTACTCGTGCCTGAACAAAGTGTTTTAGCGTCTATCAATGGTTATCACGTATTTGTTGTGAGAAAAAATAAAGCGGTAAAAATACCCGTAAAAATGGGTGAACGCATGGGCAGCAACGTAGTGATTACCTCTGGATTAACCGCCAATGATCCAGTGATTGTTGCGGGAGAAAATGAAGTGAAAGATGGGGTGGATGTGAGCGAAGCGCATCAGTAGCTCATCCCGAACTAGAATAAACCTCGAAGGTCCAATTTTGATGGGCCTACTAGAAAGATGCTGAACAGTTACAAAACGAGTAATGACCAATGAAACTTCCCTCCTTCTGCATCCGCCGCCCCGTCTTCGCAACCGTATTAAGCCTAATCCTCGTGATGATCGGCATCATGGGTTATCAAAATTTAGAAACCCGTTTTCTACCGAAATTTGCAGCAAATCGTGTATTGATCAGCACAGACTACACTGGCGCGAGTGCACATTTAATCGAAAAAACCATTACCACACCGCTTGAAAAATCCATCAGCGGCATTAATGGCATTGAATACGTGTCATCAGACAGCGGTCAAGGTTACAGCGCAATCACGGTTATTTTAGAACCGGGTGTGAATATTTATAACGTCACCAGTAAAATTCGCAATCAAATTGCGATGGCGGCATCCACATTACCAAATACGATTCAAGCACCCGTCGTACAAGCCGGTTATAGCGGCATGGATTTAATGGATATTGGATTTACCATTCAAGGTGCGCCGCTCAGTGTATTGCGTGATTACTTGGATCGTTATGTAACCGATCGTATTCAGGAGCAACCGGGCATTGCGACTGTTGATGTGTTGGGTGCGAATAAATATGCAATGCGCATCACACTGCATCCGAATCAAATGACTGCGCGTCAAATCAATGTCACCGAGATTCAGCAAGCGATTAACAACAGTAATTTACAGTTACCCGCCGGCTATATCAAAACGACTACCATGGAATTTCCAATCACCGCAAAAACTGCATTGCAGACGGCAAAACAATTTGGCGACATTGTTATTAAAAATAATGCAGGTAAGTTAATTTATTTAAAAGACATTGCCAGTGTGAAATTAGGCGATGATATGGACGCAAAATCATTTGTGCATATCAACGGAAAATCGGCCATTTTATTGAGTGTTTATAACACCAACGAAGCGAACCCTATCGATGCGTCCGCACAATTACGCGCACTATTAAAACGTATTGGCAGTCAATTGCCCGCGAATATTCGTTACACCATTACGTTCGATCAATCCAATTTTATGAAAGCGAGCATTTCTGAAGTCTATAAATCCATTATGCTTTCTATCTCTTTTGTGGCGCTCATTATATTTTTCTCACTCGGGAAAATTCGTTCATCCTTAATTCCTATTGTGACCATTCCGATTTGTATATTAGCCACAACCGGATTTATGTATTTCGCAGGATTTAGCATTAATATTATTACGCTATTAGCAATCGTTTTATCCATTGGTTTAGTGGTCGATGATGCCATCGTCGTGCTTGAAAATATTCATCGACATATGGAAAGTGGATTATCACGCATGAATGCCGCATTAAAAGGTTGCGAAGAAATTGCAACACCGGTGATTGCCATGACATTAACACTCGCTGCTGTTTATGCGCCGATTGGCTTAATTAAAGGCGTTGTCGCGCATATTTTTGCATCGTTTGCATTTACACTCGCTATCGCCGTGATTATTTCAGGATTTATTGCACTCACACTTTCACCCATGATGTGCTCCAAATTTTTACCCAGCACTGTAAACACGCAAAGCACCTTAAGTAAAAATATTGAAAACTTTTTTCATCGTGTCACGGGATTTTATAAAAAATTATTATCGCGTGTATTAATCAATCGTTTCAAAATTATTGTCGTCACGGTTGTGTTGGCGATCGGTGGATTTATGGTGGCGGCTACCTTATCAAAAACATTTTTACCGAAAGAAGATATGGGATTTTTAATTACGTTATTAAAATCTTCTACGGGCAGCAACAATCAATATTCTCAACATCAACTGCAAGAATTAAATCAAATACTCGTACAAAATCCTGCGATTCATGACAATGTATCACTCTCATTTGAGCCTGTCGTGCATGATAATAATAATATTCTTTTTACAACACTCAAAGATTACAGCAAACGCACTCAAACCGCTGATCAAATTGCAGCGAAAATGACGGCGGAATATAAAAAAGTACCGGGATTAAAAGCGATCGCTTTTGCGCCTTCGTTTGGGGGTTCAACGCAAAATGAACTGGCGTTTTATATTATGGCGCCAGAGAGTTATCAATATTTATACCAAGTGGGAAATGATTTAATTAAAAAATTAGGCGCGTATCCAGGATTGGTTGATTTGAGCAGCAATATCCAATTTAACAATCAACAATATAATTTAACCGTCAATCGCGCGCTTGCGGATCAATTACAAGTGAGTGTGAGTGCGATTGATAATACCATCGCGGATTTATTGGGTGGATCAACCGTATCAACTTTCAATCTGGGTGGGCAAACGTATGATGTCGATATACAAGCACGAAAATCGTATTTAAGCAGCGTGCAAGCCATGGAACAATTTACCGTGCCGAATGCGACAGGACAATTAATTCCCTTAACGAATTTAATTTCTGTCTCACCCATTCCCACGCAAACAAGTTTGTTTCATTACAATCGGCTACGCGCTGCTGAAATTTCCGGTGAAATTGCACCGGGTTATACCTTGGGTTCTGTCGTACATCATTTACAAAAAGCCTTGCCAACATTATTACCGACACAAGTGAAATACGCCTTTACCGGACAAGCGCGACGCATTGTGAAATCGTCGAGTTCCATGGGAACCATTTTCTTGCTCGCATTTGTATTTATTTATTTGGTGTTAAGTGCGCAATTTGAAAGTTTTATTGATCCGTTCATTATTTTATTAGCCGTGCCGCTCAGTATTATTGGTGCGCTCGTCAGTTTAAAAATGATTCATGGATCTATTAATTTATATACGATGATTGGATTAATTACACTCGTCGGATTAATTTCAAAGCACGGCATATTAATCACGCAATTCGCAAATATGCTGCAAAAATCGGGAGAAAATGCACATGACGCATTGGTTCATGCAGCCAGCATTCGTTTGCGCCCCATTTTAATGACAACAGCTGCCATGATTTTCGGCGCCCTACCGCTTATTTTTGCAACCGGTGCCAGCGCCATTAGTCGTCAACAAATCGGTACTGTTTTTGTCGGCGGTTTATTTTGCGGCACGTTTTTCTCACTCATTTTAGTACCCATTGCATACAGCTATTTTAATCAGTTAAAGGCATTTATAGCGAAAAAACGAGGGGTCTATTAAAAATGATTTTTAGGTGTTCTACCGCTCATTTTTGCGCACGTTTTCAGCTTAAATGTGGAAATAACGGACTTCGCAAGACAGGTGTTTTCAACGACGATGCAGCATCATGTACTGTTAATGGTTGTGAGGCGCTGAGTCCGTTGGGTGACGATGCTGACTCCAACCTAGTTTCATCACGATATTGAAAGCCATACGGATTGTGACAATAATAAGAGGGAGATACTGTTGTTGCATCTGTTGTTGCATCTGTTGTTGCATCTGTTGTTGCATCTGTTGTTGCATCAGTTGTTGGTGAACTTACCTTTATAGCTGCACCTACCGCCTCTAGTGCCTCAAAAGCTGCAACTCGATCAGAATCAGTTGTCGCATCAGCTAATGGTGACAAACTTACAGGAGGTACTACTACAGCTGCAGAGTTAACCTCATTTGTTGAAGGATTGACCCTGGGTGGTAGTGGTCGTAGCAGCACACCGGGCGTGCATAAAAAGGTCTCAAAAAGGCAGCCCACTAAGTAGTAGCCCGGAGGAACCACAGGGGTTTCGGGCACACTAGGAGGCTGAACCGTTGATGCACCACCTGTTGAAGACGAGAGTATCTGTGGGCAGCGCGCTTGTTGACTTGATATTATACAACCAGGTTGTGCTGTGAGTTGTAAGTTAGCGGCAATTTGTTGTAAACAATTTTCTATCCCCTGACCATTTGTATAGGAAGCTTTTTTTTCTCCAATAAGGGGAAGCAAAGCATGAATGGTGTCGACATGATCAATACGGTATTGAGCGAGATTAGTTGCAATCGTGGAAGGTGATATTCCACGCTTCAATAAGTCGTCTAAAATAGTTAAAATTTTCTCAAGTGCGGCAGTATGCTGTTGTTCAGCATCGGCAATACAGTCATTTTTATCTTTTTGAAGCTTATCACAATGGGCTTTTTTAAAAAATTCACTTGCAAATTTCCAATGTAATGCAGAGTCAGCATATTGCCCTTTGTCATAACTGAGCATCGCTATTGCTCGATATATTACAGCGCTAACTAACGCGGACTCTATCGGTACAATCTGTAACGTTTGAACCAAAATATCCTTGTTTAATGTTTTGCAGCCTAATCGACGGTTAATTTCGAAAATAATAGGCGTTGGCTTAAAATCAAAAGAGATGTGATGAACTATCCAGTCTTCAAAGCTTATTATTAGGTGCTTATTCTCAAATCTCATTATTTCCCCCGCCTCATTGTGATCATTGCCAACTATACTGACACACCAAAATTAACAAAATATTAACCAAATAATGCCCGCAGGGCGACGCCCTTTGTACACGACAAAAATTTCAAATAACGCAGAGATACAGTGGCGCTATTAAAAATTGTCGTGTACAAATGGCGACGACGATTCTCCCGTTTACTTCTCAACATTCTTTGCTACACTACCCAAACTTGTCTGACCGACAAAACTGTACAAAATGGCTATTACTTTTACAAACATCATTGAAGTCCCCGCAACGCTCACGGCGTTTTTAAATATTTATCTCGCTGCGCGCGCGAATATTTGGAATTGGTTATTCGGCATTTTTGCGGTAATTCTATACGGCATTATTTTTTACGAAACGCGTTTGTACGGCGATATGACATTACAAGCCGTGTATTTATTTTTCCAATTCTATGGTTGGTATCAATGGAAATTTGGCGGTTCGCATGCATCATCGTTATCCGTCACACGCACGCCGAAATCGCAATATTATTATTTGGGTATTGCGTTTGTTATTTTATACATTATTTTTTACTGTATTTTGAAGCATTACACCAATTCAACCACACCCATTATCGATGCATTTACCACAGCCATCAGTTTAATTGCGCAATGGATGATGTGCCGAAAATGGCTGGAAAATTGGGCGTTGTGGATTTTGCTTGATCTGATTTCGCTTTACATGTATTCGTATAAACATCTTTATTTAACAACGGGTTTATATGCGGTGTTTATTGTTTTGTGTATCATGGGGTATCGTGAGTGGAAAAATGTGCTGCAAACCCGCTCTTAGGAGCCAAAACATTACCCTATGGCCAAATCAATAGGAAGTCCATATTTTCATAAATCTGTTGCTCAAGCTGCGAGCACGGTAATCTCGGTGAAATGCTCTCAATGTGGTAACGAAGCAAAATTTTATTTTGCCATTGGCGTGGCGATACACAAAAAAGACATACCTTATTTTCAAAAGTACAAAAATTTTGTTTGTGAAAAACTAAGCTCAGTTCAACTTGGAGGCGGTAATGGATACTACGCTTATTTTTTTCCACATTTACTGGAATCTAAAGTTTCGAGTATAAAAAAATTACCGGCGGGTTACGATCCGACACAATGGGAAGTATCCCCACAGAATTTCAATTTTTATTTTTTATCCGACATTGGAAAACATAAACGCCTCGGCACACTCGTTTGTTCACACTGCCACTATCGTGCAAAACATACTTTAGTATGGCCACAAAATGCATTTTTCCAGTGGAAAATAAAAAAAGGAAACGTGTTATGGGCCATGGATAGAAAAGATGCTATTGCATTGAGAAATTTTATTGCTGAAAAAAACAGGCTCCCTAATCCAAAATTTGATTTTCTGCTACCCAAAGCATTTAAAAAAAAGAGCGTGAGGGACGACATTATTAAAAAAATAGATCGCACGCTTGCAAGCACGAAAGAAAATATTTAGGGGGTTGTTTTCGCATTCGCTGACGCGAAAGCTTCTAAGCTATATCACTAGCGCATCATTCCTCTTTTCAACTTAGCATTCCACCGCCAATAAATAATAATCGCGCCGATCAGTAATCCAATATTGCCGCCCATTTTAAATCCGATCACATTCATATGCAGCGGAAATGCAAATAAATAACCGATCGGTAATACCAAACACCACATCACCAATAAACCAATTTGCATGGGAAATTGCGTATCAAATAATCCGCGCAATAATCCCGACGTCACATCACGCACGGATGAAAAAATTAATGTCACTGCCATAATCACAAAAAGCACGCGTGTTAAATGCAGTATCCCACTATTTTTCGCCAAATGAATATTCATATAAAACGACGCGAGAAAATTCGGACAAAGTACAAACGCAAGACTGACTAATAAAACAAGACCTAGTGTTAACACTAAACTAGAGTTACCAATTGATTTCAATTGATCAAAATCCCGCGCGCCGACTGATTGTCCGACTAAAATCCCTGCGGATTCCGACATGGCAAAAATAGGCACTATCACTAAAAACAGCCACTGTTGCGTGATTTGAGACGCAGCTAATGCATTCGTTCCTAACCAACCAATCATCATCGTAATCACAAAAAAAGCGCCTAATTCCCCACCAAATTGCACGCTCATCGGCCAACCAATACGAAATATTTTTTTCAAATAAATCCACCCTGTGTGCGAGCGTTTTTTAAATAATTCAAATTTTTTAAAATCATTCATCACATAACAACACGTGATTAAAATCATAAAATCAATCCACGCTTGAATCGCGAACGAAAGACCCAAACCGGCAACACCCAATGCTGGTAATCCTAACTTTCCAAAAATTAATATATAAGCGAGTGGCACACCCAACACCAAACTAATCGCATTAATCATAATCACTAGCCGCTGTTTTAAAACACCATAACAAAATTGTTCGAGACAGTTTTGAAACATGATAGGAATGACGCCCAACGTTAGCGCATGAAAATATTGGCGCACATAAATAAGCATTTTCGGTGGTTCATGAAATAACGCGAGAAAATCACTGGCGTACCAAAAACAAAGCATCATCACAATGCCAAGCCAAAAAGACAACCACATCCCCTGCTGCACCCATGCACCAATTTCATCGTATTTCTTAGCACCAAATGATTGCCCGACAATAAAACTCAGCGAAAAAACAATGGAAATAAAAACCAGTAAAATCGGCGTTAACGTAGCGCCGATTAATGCGCAAGACGCCAGTACATCGCGCCCCAAATGCGACGCCATCATCGTTGAAATAAAACCGCTGAACATTTGCAAAAAACGCGAGCCCGCCATCGGCAACGATAAGCTGAATACGCGTTTCATTTGTACCACTGAAATTTTCTGCACGCTGGATTTCTCGGCTGATTAAAAGTCGGTCAGGATAGCAGGCTGGGAAAATACCTGCAATACAGGGTTTTTGTGGGTTTGAGGTGTGAGTGTGAGCGTGAGAAATGCCAGAGATTTTTTTACTATTAACAAAACCTTAAGTATTTTCAATGCGTTATACTTGTATTTTATAGTTAAATGTATATAATAGCAGTAATATATTGTTTAATATGTTAAAAAATCAGATGAGGATATAATAATGCCATTAGATTTTAGCGAAACAATCAAATTAACTGCTAGCGGAAATTCTAAACTTACTCTAGGGGCACGCCACTTATTAGATCGTTTCAATGTTGGTGTTGAAATTGTCGCCAATGAAAATAATGAAACTAAAGGTGCTTATTACCTTAATGAACGCGCTGAAAGCTTAACCAGCGAGATTATAGCAGTACTGCTTAAAAAGACTACTGTAAAGAGATTATCAACTGTATTAGCGTGGGATCAGAGAAATTATCCTAAAGTCATTAGTGCGGTTCGGAGTTGTTTGTTGCCTCTTACTTGCAATCAAAAATTATTTACTGAGTATCATAAGGGCTTTAGAAAAGGCAACCTGACATCCGCTATTAATGCTGCAGAAAAAGCAGCTAATTCAGCTTACGCCACACGCAGCACCCTAGATTTCATGTAAAATACGTCTTTGTACGACAATTTTTAATAGCGCCACTGAAACAGTAGCTGAAGGAGATGACGTAGTCATCGACTGAGGCGTTTTGCAGAAAATACGCGTTAAGTGATAGCTTACTGCAAAGCGCCTCAGTCGGTTTGCTACGCAAACCTTCTTCAGCTACTGTATCTCTGCGTTATTTGAAATTTTTGTCGTGCACAAAACTCACACCAATCCCTCACACTCACACCCTCTTCCCCGACACCCGTCGAATATTCGCCCCCAATTGCGAAAACTTTTCTTCAATACATTCATAACCGCGATCGATATGATAAATACGGTCGATACTGGTTTGACCTTGCGCGACCAATCCTGCTAATACCAAACCGGCTGATGCGCGCAAATCGGTTGCCATAACCGGTGCGCCAGCGAGATGCTCTTTTCCACTGCAAAATACGGTATTTCCTTGCAATTGCACATCCGCACCCATGCGTTGCAATTCAGGCACGTGCATAAATCGATTTTCAAAAATCGTTTCTGTTATTGTCGATGACCCCTCTGCCACTGCATTTAATGCTAAAAATTGCGCTTGCATATCGGTTGCCATTTCGGGATACGGTGCTGTTTCAATATTCACGGCACGCGGACGTTTGCCTTGCATATCTAATGTCACCGAATTTTTTCCAATATCAATGTTCGCACCAGCAGCTTGCAATTTTTCAATTATTTTTTTCAATGTGTCAGGCAGTATTTCTTTTACTATGATTTTTCCGCGTGTCATTGCGGCGGCGACTAAATAGGTTCCCGCTTCAATACGATCTGGCAATACGCGATACTGTCCACCGCTTAATTTTTCAACGCCATGAATAGTAATAGTGTCGGTGCCTGCACCATCAATGCGCGCACCCAAGGTATTTAAAAAATCAGCGAGATCGGTGACTTCTGGTTCACGCGCTGCGTTATGCAAAACCGTTTTACCTTTTGCATAAACCGCTGCCATTAAAATATTTTCGGTGCCTGTCACTGTTACTTTGTCAAACGTAATTTCCGCACCTTTTAATCGATCTTTTACAGAGGCGTGAATATATCCGTTACTCACCGAAATGTCAGCGCCCATTTTAGTGAGTGCATCAATATGTAAATTCACGGGACGCGGGCCAATGGCACAACCACCTGGCAACGAAACTTCAGCACGTTTAAAACGCGCTAATAATGGGCCTAAAACAACAATCGATGCACGCATGGTTTTCACTAATTCATACGGCGCCTTAAAATTATTTACTTTTGATGCATCGACTTCGATACTCATTTTATCGCCCATGGTGACATCAACACCCAGTCGACATAACAAAGCCATCATCGTAGTGACATCATTGAGATGCGGAATATTGGTAATTGTGATTTTTTGGTCGGTTAATAAAGTTGCGGCTAAAATGGGCAATACTGCATTTTTCGCGCCAGAAATACGAACAGAACCTTGTAGTGGTTTTCCGCCAGTGATAATTAATTTGTCCATGACAATCCAAACATTTTTTGCATGCGTTGCATGGATAATGGCATATGCGTCAATCGCACTGTCATTTTATTTTTCCGTGCTAACCGTTCAAAGCATAATAACAATGAAAAAGGCGAAGCATCTTGCTCTTTCATTTCAGATAAATCAATCACAATCTCTTTCGATGCCGATAATTTTTTTAATAATTTCTCACCTTGAAAGCGCAAATGAATAACGTTAGCAAATCCCACGGCTCCTTGAATGCAAAAACCATTTTCTGTTGCAAAAAGTTGCGTCATCTCACACTCACACTCACTCACTCGCTTGATTATGCGTCTGCATTCGCGATAACAACGCGGTCATCCCGCCTTGCGCCAATACATCCGAAAATTGTGAACGATAACTTTGCACCATGCTCACGTGTTCAATGCTGAAATCATACACTTTCCATTGATCACCATGACGCAATACATCATACGAAATAGGAATGCGTTGGCCATTTTTACGGATAATAACGCTGTTCACGGTCATCGTTTGGCGCGCAGAATAATCGACACGTAAAGGTTGGAAATCCACGCGATCACCATTGTATGAAGACAGTGCTGATGCATACGTTGTCGTCACTAAATATTGAAATTCTTTTTCAAATTGCGATTTTTGTGACGCTGTTGCTGTTCGCCAATAACGCCCAGCAACCGATGCCGACATACGATCAATATCTACGTGCGGAACTAACACTTGATTAACGATATGACGAATGACATTCATGCTATGTAATTTTGATTTATTATTTTCCAATTGACTAATCATTTTATCCGCAACGCCTTGCAATTGTGCGGAAGGCGATACGACTGCGAAGCAAATAAGCGGGAAGCAAAATAGCAGAATGCTGAGGCTTTTGAGTAGTTTTTTCATAAATATCTCCGGGTTAGTTATCAGTGATCACAGACACTACTGATTCGTATTTTTCTTCTTATCATTACTCAAATTAAACATCAACTGTCCAATCAAATTTTCCAAAATCAATGCAGAGTGCGTTGTCTCAATTTGTCCATCAGGTCGTAGCATTTTCGCTTCAAATCCCGGTGACAAACTAATGTAATTTGAACCCAATAATCCTTGCGTCAGAATACTCGCTGAAGTATCGATCGGCAAATCTTTATAATTATTATTAATCTGCATCGTCACCACAGCGCGATAACTTTGCGGATTTAATTGAATATTGGAAACGCGCCCTACTTTTACACCAGAAACAGACACCGGCGCACGTACTTTTAAACCGCCAATATTATCAAAATCAGCTTTTAAAATATAATAATTTCCATCACCCATTTGCGTTAACCCGCTCACTTTAAATGCTAAAAAAAGCAGGCCGCACAATGCGGCGATAATAAAAATTCCAACGCCTATTTCTAACCAGTGGTTACGCACTTTTACCACCCTCCCATCATAACTGCTGTTAATACAAAATCTAATGCCAACACCAACAGCGAAGAATACACAACCGTTTTTGTCGTCGCTTGACTAATGCCTCGTGCGTTGGGTTCTGAATAATATCCTTGATAAACGGAAATCCATGTTACGACAAATCCAAATACAACGCTCTTAATAATTCCATTTAAAATATCTGAGTGAAAACTCACGGCGGACTGCATATTACTCCAAAATGAGCCATCATCAACACCCAACCAATCCACTCCCACCAATTGTCCACCATAAATCGACATCACATTAAATAAAATCGTCAATAATGGCAATGAAATAAAACCCGCCCAAAATCGCGGTGAAATCACCCGCCACAAGGGATTTACCGCCATCATTTCCAAACTGCTTAATTGTGATGTTGCACGCATCAAACCAATTTCCGCTGTTAACGCAGAACCGGCACGTCCTGCAAACAATAATGCGGTCACCACAGGACCCAATTCTCTTGTAATACTTAATGCCAATAACTGGCCGAGTTCTTGTTCGGCGCCAAATTTTTGTAACGTATTATATCCTTGCAACGCAACCACCATCCCAATAAATAAAGCCGATAATAAAATAATTGGCAATGACAAAATTCCCACGCGATACAATTGCGTCGATAATAGTGGCCACACTTGCGCCCATTTGGGACGCTGAAACAAGGTGCTTAGTAAAAATAAGCCGGAGCGACCAACGCGGACGCAGAAGTTGATGCCCTTTTCGCCAAAATATGCGATTTGTGTAATCATAAATAAATTGTTCTCAGTAGTAGTGTCAGTGGTCAGTGTCAGTGTCAGTGTCAGTGTCAGAAAAGAACGGGCACTATTCACTTACCCCCAACTCTTCTCTAAAATTCCTCGCCGGAAAATGAAATGATACTGGACCATCCGCTAATCCCTGCACAAATTGTTGCACTTCGTCAGACGGATGATGAATAATTTCATCTGGTGTTCCTGCACCTAAAATTTTTCCTTGAAAAATAATCACCATATAATCTGCGATTTGTGCGGTTTCGTGCACATCGTGCGACACAATCACCGAGGTTAAATTTAAGGCGTCATTTAATTCTTTAATTAATCGTAACAACACACCACGACCAATCGGATCTTGCCCGGAAAATGGTTCATCATACATCATCATTTTTGGACCTAACACAATCGCTCTTGCTAATGCAACGCGACGCGCCATACCACCAGATAATTGATCGATATGCAATTCCGCGGCACCGCGCAAACCCACTGCCTCTAAATGCATTAACACCAAATCACGCAACATATCTTCCGGTAATTTAGTATGTTCGCGCAACGGAAACGCCACATTTTCAAATACGTTTAAATCGGTAAACAATCCGCCTTCTTGGAATAAAACACCCATTTTCCGGCGACGATGATACAACTGTTTTTGCGACATCGCATGTAAATTCTCACCATCAACCAAGATAGAACCAGACGTGGGATGCAATTGTGCGCCGATTAATTTTAATAACGTTGTTTTGCCTGTGCCGCTCGGCCCCATCACTGCAGTAATTTTTCCACGCGGAATTGACAATGTAATACCATCAAGAATAGCTCTTGATTCACGATAAAAAACCAGCTTATTGATGGCGATGATGGTATCGGATGACAACATGTTACCCCTATAATCAGTGAATACTGATAATAATACCTGAAATGCGAATTAAGAGCTAAACTATCGGTAGCGAGTGAATGTTGGGGTTAATGAGTGATGCTGCACATCATAAAAATCTGGTAATATGCTGAAAAAAACAAGATGAGATCGCGTAAATTATGCAGGAATATAATCAAGAAACCAGGGTGAATACCAAAACGTCCAATTCGCACAGCACTGATTATTTATGTCAATTGGGACGACAAGTGATCGATATCGAAACTCAATCGGTTGCTAACCTCATCGTTCGAATTGGCGAACCCTACGCAGAAGCTTGCCGCCTTTTATTATCCTGTCGTGGCCACGTCATATTAATTGGCATGGGAAAATCGGGCCATATCGCCCGTAAAATTGCCGCAACGTTGTCTAGCACTGGAACAACCAGTTATTTCGTTCACCCTGCTGAAGCCAGCCATGGCGATATTGGAATGTTGAGATCTGGTGATGTGGTGATCGCCATATCCAATTCTGGCGAAACCGCCGAAATTCTTACTTTATTACCCACGATCAAATTGTTCGATATTTCCGTTGTTGCTATGACCGGAAATCCTCATTCCACGCTTGCCAACCATGCAACCATTCATCTTGACATCAGCGTAGACAAAGAAGCCTGTCCGCTGGGCCTTGCGCCAACGTCCAGCACAACAGCCGCTTTGGTGATGGGAGATGCGTTGGCAATTACTTTACTCCAAGCACGCGGTTTTAAGGCCAATGATTTTGCACGTTATCATCCCGGTGGCGCATTAGGCAGAAGATTGTTATTAAGCGTTGAAGGATTAATGCATACCGGTTCACAGTTACCGGTCGTTAACGAAGAGTGTTTATTATCAGAAGCATTACTTGAGATCACCCGAAAAAGTCTCGGCATGACAACGGTAATTAATAATCAACATAAATTATGCGGTATTTTTACCGACGGCGATTTGCGCCGAACGCTCGATCAAAATCTCGATATTCATAAAACGCCTATTCGCACCGTCATGACTAACAAATGCGTGACTATTGCAAAAAATTGTCTTGCCGCTGAAGCATTGCAAATAATGGAACAACGTAAAATTACTTCATTGGTGGTGATCGAAGATAAAAAACCAGTGGGTGTTGTGCATATGCATGATTTGTTGCGTGCAGGGATTGGCTGAGGGATTGAATTATCTTAAAATTTTCTCACACTCACACCCCCATCAAAATTATAACGGAAGAAAGATACATGGCTACAAAAAGGAAGTTGTTCGATGACATTGCACGACAAATCAAACTCCTCATCCTCGACTGCGACGGCGTATTAACTGACGGTCGTATTTATATCACTGCACAAGGCGAAGAAACCATTGCTTTTAATGTGCAAGATGGATTAGGTATTGAGCGTTTACAAGCGAGCGGTATTCCGGTGGCCGTTATTTCAGGACGTAATAACACAGCAGTACAACATCGATTAAAGCAATTAAAAATCACTCATGTTTTTTTAGGACGGCACGAACAAAAGATGGCCGCATTTCACACGTTATTGGAAACACTAACACTACAACCTACGCAAGTGGCTTATATTGGCGATGACTTGCCCGATATTGCTATTATGGAAAAAGTAGGTTTGTCGATTGCAGTTCCAAACGCAGTTGACGCAGTCAAAAAAATAGCCCATCTATGCACGCAAAAAAAAGGCGGAAAAGGCGCGGTTCGTGAAGTGTGTGATCTCATTTACGATGCGCAACATTCATGAAATCTAAATTAGCTGTTTCATATGGTGTCATCATCGCTGCAATCTGTATTGCCAGCGTATTTATTTTACATCACACCAAAAGACAACATGCACAAAACACGATACAAAAAGATACCATCAGCAGTTTTATTCATAACGCAGCGATCACGGAATATAATGCGAACGGCCAAATCAAGACGAAGATAACCGCCGAAACTGTTACACAATATCAAGAAACAGGATCTACGCTGTTTAAAAAACCAATCATCATCACCTATACAGCCGACCATACTGCGATACATATTCATGCCGATCAAGCAACCACTAATAAATCAAATGATAAAATTATTTTACAAGGTCACGTGATCGTCCATAAATTACAAACCGCAAAACACGCAGAAAGTACGCTAAAAACAACTGAATTAACGGTTTACCCAAAAGAGTCTCGTGCAGAAACCGATAAATCAGTTACACTTTCTCGTCCCGGTACTGTCATTGATGGCAAGGGATTTCGTGCCAATTTAAAAACAGGACAATATCAAGTGCACTCTGAATCTAGGATAATTTATCAAATACAAAATTCGGATGCGAAAAATAAGGGGAAATAAATACAATGGCGATTTTAGTAGCACAAGAATTAAAAAAGAAATATAAAAACAGAATCGCTGTGAAAAATGTGTCCCTATCCGTTCAAAGTGGGCAAATTGTTGGATTATTAGGACCGAATGGCGCTGGCAAAACCACCAGTTTTTACATGATTGTGGGGCTTGTAGCACCTGATCACGGCGTTATCCGCATCGATGATCATGATGTGACGCATTTAGCCATTCACACGCGCGCACGCTTAGGGATTGGTTATTTGCCGCAAGAAAAATCGATTTTCCGAAAACTGTCCGTGGCGGAAAATGTAATGGCGATTCTGCAATTGCGCAAAGATCTGAAGATGCACGAAAAAAAAGAGCGCTTGAAAACATTGCTTGGTGAGTTTCACATCGATCATTTACATGATGTGCCTGCGATGAGTTTGTCTGGCGGTGAAACGCGTCGTGTTGAAATTGCCCGTGCGCTCGCCATGGATCCTAAATTTATTTTACTCGATGAACCTTTTGCCGGTGTAGATCCCATTTCTGTGATTGATATTAAGCGTATTATTCTGCATTTATCGGCGCGTGGCATTGGCGTTTTAATTACGGATCATAATGTACGAGAAACGCTAGATATTTGTCAGCATGCGTATATCGTTAACGAAGGCAATATTATCGCACAAGGCACGCCGAAAGAAATTTTATCGCATAAACAAGTACGGGAAGTGTACCTGGGTGAGGAATTTTATTTGTAATCCGCCAAAAAATGGTGCGCCCGGAGAGATTCGAACTCCCGACCTTCTAGTTCGTAGCCAGACACTCTATCCAACTGAGCTACGGGCGCATACTTCGTAACAGATCACTTCGTAGATAGAAACGTTGATTTTGGGTGCTTTTTCGTGATAAATCTCGTTGAAATGCTCGATGTACAAACAAGTACACCTGCGCTTTCAACTCAATTTATCACAAAAAATCACCTCAAAATCAAACGTTTTAGTTATTCAGACATGGGTGCCTGAGCTGTTACCATACTTCACGGAGAGAGAGGGATTCGAACCCTCGATGAGACTTTTGGCCCCATACTCCCTTAGCAGGGGAGCGCCTTCGACCACTCGGCCATCTCTCCAGGTAAATAGGGGTGCATAATATCACTGTCTTTCTGAAAAGAAAACAGATCGAATCACGATACATACGCCGATAAACAACAACATGATGGGCATGAACCACAAAAAATAAGTCTCCGCAATAAACGGTGGTTTTAATAGCACAAAGTTTCCGTATCGATTTAATAAATATTTGTTAATTTCTTTATTTGATTTATTTTCCCGCACCATCGTATATATTTTATTTTTTAATTCATGTGCGATTTTTGCATTCGATTCAGCCAAACTTTCATCTTGACAAACCACACATCGAAAATGATGAATCAAATCCTGAAATTGTTTTTGATGTTGGAGTGAATGGAAAGGATACAGCGCATTTGCATAAGCAGACAATATCAAAAAAAATAAGCATAGCGAACAGAAAAAACGAATTAAAACCGCACCCCAGACACTCACACTCACACTCCCGCGCCCACTACCTCTGCAACTTCTTCAACAACGGCAATAACTCATCCTTCAGCATCTCCGGACTGATCGGCCCAATAATTTTATTACGAACAATTCCTTTCTGATCAATGACAAAAGTTTCTGGTGTGCCATACACGCCAAAATCAATAGCCACATCACCCGCTTCATCATCAATAACGGTATTAAAAGGATCGCCCGATCGAATTAAATATTCCATCACCGCTTTTCGTTCATCCTTAAAAGCAACGCCAATCATTTGCACCTTAGGATCTTTTTTGTGTAATGCCATTAACTGCGGATGTTCTTCGCCGCAAGAAACACACCACGTTGCAAATACATTGAATACAGTAACATGACCCAAAAATATTTTTTCAGTCACGATTTTTTTTGAATGAAATAAAGCATGCGCCGAAAATGACGGTGCTGATTTTCCAATGAGTGGCGATGGAATTTCGCCAGGGTTTAATTCAAG
Organism: Verrucomicrobiota bacterium; assembly: GCA_013287435.1. GTDB lineage: Bacteria > Pseudomonadota > Gammaproteobacteria > Coxiellales > Coxiellaceae > 2-02-FULL-42-43. The sequence goes on along the minus strand of JABDDU010000007.1, from coordinate 3,791 downwards.
TCCACGCCATAAAAAAATAATAATGACAATAAAAAGAATAATGGGGAAAAACAGGTTTATTTTTTTCATCGTGTTTGCTCCATGATGGATGTTATCAGTAATCAGTGATCAGTGATCAGTAATCAGTTATCAGTAATCAGTAATCAGTAATCAGTGTCAGAGGCTCGATTTAATTTTTACTGATACCCGATAACAGATAACGGATAACTCACACCATCACCAACGCACCCACCACCATCAACAATCCCCCACCCCAAATCCAGCGAATAAATGGCTTCACATCGATTTGCATCGTCCATCTATTCTGCGGCAAGGGCATACCCAATGCCACATAAAAATCGTGGAATATACCAGCCTGAATGCCAGCCTTAGGTAATATAATATGATCAGTTGTAAAGACACGCAATTGGGGATGCAATGTCGCAACCCGCTTATTATTCTTTTCTACCCAGACGAGCGCTTGAAACGCTTGATAATTAGCGCCTTTCACCGTCGTAATATTTTTTAAGTTAAATTGATAACCCGATAAATTAACGTGATCCCCTATTTTGAGGCTTAATTGTTTCTCTTGTGAAAATACGGCAGAACCCATAATCCCGATCACCGTCACAAAAACGCCGATATGCGCAATTATCATACCGATATTTTTTATTTTCACCGTAAACAACATAAAAAATAACACTAACATTAAAATAGGAAATAAGACGATATTAAAATACGGCGCACCGACTGAAATTTTTCCTAATCCTAATGCATCTACTATGAGTGGATATAACGTACCTAATAAAACAATCAGCATGGCAATAGATAATAAAATAGTATTAATTAATATGAGGGTTTCGCGAGATCTTAATTTTATTTTTTCTGTATGAGTAAATTGTCGTGCGCGCCAAGCATATAAAAACAATGAAACGCCGACCACAAACGCAAATAAGCGCAATAAAAATAATCCGCGATTGGGATCTAAAGAAAATGTATGAATCGAAATTAAAACACCGGAACGCACCAAAAAAGTGCCTAAAATACTGAGTGAAAAAACAGAAATAGATAATAAGATTGTCCAGGCAGAAAATAAATTGCGTTTTTCGGCAACAATCAATACATGTATTAAAGCGGTGCCTGCAAGCCACGGCATAAACGAGGCGTTTTCAACCGGATCCCAAAACCAAAAACCTCCCCATCCCAATTCGCGATACGACCACCAACTTCCCAAAATAATTCCCAGTGTTAAAAAACACCATGCTATTTTTGCCCACGGACGCATCCAGTGTGCATACTTTGAATTAAATTCCCCGCGCCACAAACTGGCTATTGCTAAAGCAAATACCACCGAAAATCCCACATACCCTAAATATAAGAGTGGCGGATGCAATGCTAAACCGGGATCTTGTAAAATCGGATTTAAATCGCCCCCTTGAATGGGCGCTGGAAATACCTGCAAAAAAGGATTGGCATACGCAAATAAAAACCAATAAAAAAATACGGAAATAATGCCCAGTACTATTAATACACGTGATTGAATGTCTCGTGGAATGTGTTTTGAAAAAAAAGCAAATGCCGCTGACCACACGCTCAACATAAAAATCCACAACAATAACGATCCTGCATGTGCACCCCACACCGCGCATAAACGATATAATGTAGGCATATGTGAATTCGAATTGTCAGCCACATATAAAACAGAAAAATTATTACTGTAAAATAAAAACAGTAAAATAAAAAAAGCGATGGCGATAAAAATAAATTGAAAAATAGCGGCTAATTTTGCAACAGACATACAAAAATTATTTTTTTGATAGAGGCCAATCGTTGGAATAATAATTTGTAGAAATGCCATTCCAAAAGCAACCATCAGTAAAAAATATCCCAATGTTACAAGCATTCTTATTCCTCACACTCACACTGATAACTCACACTAATAATTCCCAGCCACTCTCTAAGCGTGATAATTCGCTCCATGCTTTGCTAATACCTGATCCGCCCAAAATAAATTATTTTTCAAATATCCCTGCACAACAACCCCCTGTCCCACACGAAATAATGCCGGTAATAATCCCTGATAATTGACTGTCATTTTATTGTGATGATCAGTAACCACAAATGTGACACGCGTAGAATGTGGAAAATAATGCACGGAATTTTTTGCAACAAATCCGCCGATGCGAATTAATTGTGTTGATATGATTTTTTGTTGTGATAATTGAGTGGGTGTGTAATATAAACTGATATTTTGACGCAAAGCATATAATATCAAACCAACGCTGATAGCTGTGGCGATAAGCATGCCTGTGATTGTCAGTAATTTTTTTTGACGGCGTTTATTCATGTGCTCGCTTTGTTAATAACAGATCAGGCCCTGTTGTCTGATTCGGTAAAACGTCGAGTTCATCTGTTAATCGTCTCATGACCACTAATGTATAAGACAAAAACGAAGCAACAATCATCGCTAATAGAGGATGCAACATAGACGGCGCAATAGAAGGCGATCCGAATTTTAAAATGGATGGACCTTGATGTAATGTATTCCACCAGTCCACTGAATAATGAATAATGGGAATATTAATGAGACCCAACAAAGTAACAATGCCACTCGCATAAGACGCTAATCGTTGTTCGGGCATTGCGGAACGAATCGCAATAATGCCAACATAAATAAATAATAAAATTAATTCTGAGGTTAATCGCGCATCCCAAATCCAATACGTTCCCCACGTAAATCTTCCCCAAATGGATCCTGTTATTAACGTTAATGCGGTAAATACAGCACCTATGGGCGCGCTGATTTTTGCAATTAAATCAGCAATTTTTATTTTCCAAATTAAATAAATCAGTGCACAGAAAGACATCATCACATAAACACTTAACGACAAAATCGCAAACGGCACATGAATATACATAATGCGATAGATATTACCTTGCTGATAATCCGGCGGCGCAATAAAAAGTCCATCAATTAAACCGTAAGTTAAAAATAAAATGAAGAAAATCGCGACGAATTTTTGGGTGCGAGAAATAAAGTGAAGGCAGTGTTTGGGGGAGATAATACGATGAATCATCCAGCATTCCCCGTTAAATTACCTTTCGATGCCACTTCCTGTAACAGTGTGTTAATTTCCATCTGTAAAAAATGCAGGAATTTTTCTTTTTTCAGTGTGCGCTCTTGAACATCAAGCGGAATAAAACGTGACATTTCATCATAAAAAGATTTGCTATGAATAATATCTCGTAAATTTCGAGAAAACTGCTCTCGTTTTGATGAGTAATGAATTTCACCATAATCATTAATTTTTTTTTGAATATAATCAAAATTGAAGACAGCGCCTTGTTGTTTTAACCAACGTAAATCCCAAATATCACGATAACGAATGTGTCGCGTACAACTCACCAGTGATACTATTTTATCTGCCATGATCTCATCCATTGATTCTGTCATAATTAATGTATCGTTGTATCCATCCGGTAAAAAATCATAATGACTGCGTAATGCGTGCGGTTCTCTAGAGTACGCGGGAATATTGACGACTTCAATTTTAATTTTCTGCTTCGGTAAATCTTTTCTTTCAGGTGCGGTAATTACATTCAATTGCCATCGATTAACAATAACCCCCTTGTTTTTTGCGATAATTTCCACTTCTTTTGGCTCTTTAACTGAAACAGCCAAATCATAGCGCTCACCTAAATATTGCTCAAGACAATTTTTTATTTGTATTAAATCATCTTTTACAAATTCAGTTCCGCCTGCAAAATCTAAATCTTCACTGAGACGTTGCGCACCATAACACAGTCGCAGC
>JABDDU010000006.1 GCA_013287435.1 Verrucomicrobiota bacterium | reverse complement strand
GGAATGTTGTGGTTAGGATGGTTTTCGGAGAGATGCCGTTAATACATCCCCGTAGGCTTGCTTGGTGTGGCATCCATGCCACACACACTCCTTAACTACGCGCGTAGACCAATTGGTTTCCTTTAAACAGCTGCGGCGAAAGTTCATGTTCTTTGATCAACTTGTCTGCGAAATTTGAGAGACGGTTATCAAAAAAGCCTGAATTACGCTGTAAATTGATTATTTGGGCGTATGTTTTCCCGTCATTAATTTTTATTTCTAAGAGATCTTTCACAGATGATGGGATATTTTCGCGCTCAATAATCTTCGCTGTTTCGCGTAAAATGATGCGAGCTTTATACATTTTAGATGATTGTGATTCATGAAAACGACTGCCAACACCTGCGTTGTACATCTTATCCGCTTGTTTCACCACTGATGCTAGAAAATTTTTCACATCACCGTCTTTCAGCGCGCGAATTTTACTATTTAATCGATCAGTTAATGCATTCATCGTTGCGGCTTGCATATTTCTTGCTGCTTCTTCACGTTCTGGATTAGTGACGCGTAATTTACTAAAGAGAGAAAGACCCATGATTCCAGCAGCGGGAACACCGAGTGTTGAAGGCACATTGGCTGCAACCGTGACGGGATATCCACCCATATTGATTGCCGTAGTAACAACCGCGGGTTTACACATATAGAAAAATGCAAGTACCGATTTAATCGTTACGGGAATCATCACTGCAGCAGCGGCAATATTGACTCCGGGTGTCATTAAAATACAAACCGTTGTAACCGCTGCAGCAACAGCAAGTAAACCGCCTAATAGCAGTATGCCTCGACGCAACCAAATACGTTTATATGATACGTCGTATTCCATTTTTGCTGCGTCATGAATAAGTTCGGATAATTTATCGGTGGGCGGATTTGCTGGTACTGTTCCTTCGTCTCTTGCTGCAGTCTTTTGAAAACCCAAAACGGTAGACATTTTTCGAATAACCAACGCTTGCTGTTCAAGAACAGCAATATCTTTTTCACTCATCTTGTTAAATTTAAAACTGCACTTGTTGGTACATTCAATTTTTTTAAGGTACGTGGTGAGCGTATTAATCTGCGTTTCAAGCGTTCCGCTGTCTTCTAGGGTTTCTGTAGCGTCACTAAGATTATCAATCGAATTTATAAGTTTTTTTCTCAGTTGATTTAATTTACCTTGTAACAAAGCCAAATCTACATTTAACTGAACCCAGCATTTTTTTAATGTTTCATTTGAATCTACATTCGCCGCAACTAAAATACTGTTTGATTCTATTCTCATAAACTTCTCCAAAAGTTAATACATTTTTACTTTGTACGACAAGTTTTATATTCAACCGCTCGTTGGATGATATGACCGTGGTATTTCTCGTGGAGACGCCGTGAATACATCCGTATAGGCTTGGGAATGTCATCCCTGACATTCACACTCCACTCAAAACACCACAGTCATATCATCACTCGCACCTTCATATTTTTTGTCGTGTACAGAGACATTTTTATTGGAAGTTCCGTTTCAGATTTTTTCGATTGCGTTGTTACTCAACACAAGATGAATGCATGATAGAAGCTTTAATTTGATTTTAGTTGACGCGGATTGTTGTGGTTTTAGCAAAAAATGATAAAAAAAACGTACAGATTGTTTTGTTTAGAACAGAAATTTTCAATGTAAATCAGGAGATTATTTCTTCAATGATCCTAGCGCTCGCGATTTCAATCTCTTTTTCAGTGGTAAAGCGCCCTACACTCACCCGAAAAGATCGATTGGCTTGATCGCGCGTTAATCCCATTGCGATTAAAACAGAGGAAGGTTCAGGATCAACGGCATTGCAAGCAGAGCCTTGCGAAATGGCAATATCGGGTAAATTTTTTAATAGTTTTTGCGCGTCAATAGTGTCAACAGAAAAATTTGAGCAATTATAAAGGCGATTTTTTAAATCGCCGTTAATAACCATTCCTGGTAATTGAGAAATATTTTTTTCAAATTGATCACGTAATTTTTCAATTCGCTTTGCATCAGAAATTAAATGATCCCGCGCAATGGCATACGCCATACCCATCCCGACAATTTGATGTGTTGCTAATGTGCCTGAACGAATTTTATTTTCTTGATCACCGCCGTGCATTTGTGGAATTAATTGCACGCGCGGCTGATGACGAACATACAATGCGCCAATGCCTTTCGGTCCATAAATTTTATGTGACGTGAGTGACATTAAATCGACGGGCAAATTTTTTAAATCAATCGGTAATTTTCCAACGCTTTGCGCTGCGTCGACATGAAATAAAACCCCGTTTTCACGCAATAATTTTCCAATCGCAGCAATATCCTGAATCACACCTGTTTCGTTATTGACGTGCATAATAGACGTTAAAATGGTGTCAGGACGAATGGCTTCGCGTAATTTTTCTAAATTTAATAATCCATTTTTTTCAGGATTTAAATAAGTTATTTCAAAACCGTGGGATTTCAAATAAGCGCACGTATCGAGAACGGCTTTATGCTCGGTTGACATCGTGATGATATGTTTGCCTTGCCGTTGATAAAAAAGAGCAGCGCCTTTGAGCGCAAGATTAATGGATTCGGTAGCGCCAGAAGTAAAAACAATATCGCGCGCATCGCAGTGAATTAATTCAGCGATTTGTTCGCGTGCTTTTTCTATTTTTTCGCGCGCAGAAATTCCAAATGCATGCTGAGACGATGCATTACCGAAATCATCTCTTAAGGAAAGTTGCATGACATCCACAACGCGCGGATCAATAGGCGTTGTGGATAGATAATCGAGATAAATCATTGTTTTCTCTTTGTACATGACAATTTTTATATTCAACCGCTCGTTGGATGATATGACCGTGGTATTTCTCGTGGAGACGCCGTGAATACATCCCTTCCGGCTGTAGAATGTCATCCCTGACATTCACACTCCACTCAAAACACCACAGTCATATCATCACTCGCACCTTCATATTTTCTTGTCGTGTACAGAGTTATTTTCTATATTTGCTGATTTTATAAACCCAAACCGCCAATCCCAAGAATGTGATTAATCCCAAAGCTTGTGCGAGCCCTGCTAAGCTATCAGGCATGATAGATAATGCATTCGCACTACCCATAATGACAAACGGAATTGCCAAAACAACAGCCATCAACGCGTAACCTGCAACCAAGCCGCATGATACCAATAATCCATTTTGTTCTGAAGTAACTGCTTTTTCCTTTTGTTCATCTGTTTTCGCATGACGCGCCGAGCGAAGTGTAAAATATTTCACAACAGAACCAACAACGGTTGGTAAAATCATGCTGGGCGGTAAATAAATACCGAGACCCACCGCAAGCGCTGGCAAACGTCGTTTATCACCATTACGTCGCAAAATTTCATCGGTAATAATCACGAGCACAGCAACAATTGCACCGATAATAATCATCGACCACGGCAAATCTTGTGTGCGAATACCTTTGATCACAGATGCCATTAAACCTGCTTGAGGCGCTACCAACATTTGCGATGGATCCATTCCCGCATGCGGAAATACACCACCCATTCCATACGCTTTAAATAATAATTCCAACACAGGGCCAATAATAAACGAGGACACGATAACGCCTAACGCTAACACCAGTTGTTGTTTCCAGGGTGTTGCGCCGACCATTTGCCCTGCTTTTAAATCTTGTAAATTTTCATTGGAAATTGAAGCGCTCGTTGCAACCACCGTTGTTACCATCACCATCAACGCTGCAATTTTTCCATCGCCACCACTGGGGAAAACAAAAAAGTAAACAAGGCCTAAAATTAAAATCGACAAAATAATAAGACCCGATAATGGATTATTACTTGATCCAATAAGGCCTGTGAAATAAGCGCAAATGGTCGATAAGAAAAATCCAATGACCAACACATACAAGATAGTGACCAAAGCAGCCATCAATAAAAATGTGTGATCGTACACTTTGTATAATTTTTCAATGTCCGCAAAATGTAAAATCATCACAAATAATAACAGTAAACAAACAATGATTCCCAGAAACGCCCAAACAATCGGAATATCCCGTTCTGTGCGTGGCAGGCCATTTTTTTCACCCGCGTTCTGTAAAGACACGAACGATAATTTAATGCCATCAAATACGGGTTTAAATAAGCGTATCAATGTCCACACACCGCCGACTAACATCACACCAACACCCACAAAACGCAAATGCGTAGACCACAGGGTCATCACCGCATCATGTACGGTTTTCGCATGCGGCAAGCCAAAGTGATAGCACAGTGCAGGCAACACAATCATCCAACCAATGACAAAACCTACCAACAAACTCACGCCAATGCGTACACCGACGATATATCCCGCAGCAAACAATGCGGGTGAAAAACCCAATGACGCACCAAACACAGTTTTTCCAACACGCGTCCAGTAATGAATAGTGTTTGAAAAAATTTGGATACCGGTTTGCGCCAATGACATTAAACCACCGATGCTAATCCCTTGGATTAAGCGTTTCATATGCGTATTGCCTTCGACATTCATCGTCGTGACGCGCAACACGTTACCAACGGCAGTTCCTTCTGGAAAAGGCAACGTCTTCATATTTAACATAACGCGACGCAGTGGAATCGAAAAAAAGACGCCAAGCAATCCGCCAAAACAAGTCATTGCAAACGTTTGCCAGTACTCAAAACCATTCCAAGCATGGATAAAAATCATCGCAGGCAGCACGAATGCAATCGATGCGGCAACACCTTCGCCAGCAGAGGCGGCAGTTTGAATTAAATTACTTTCAAGCACGTTTGAATTTTTGAAAAAACGTAAAATTCCGATTGCCAATACGGATGCTGGAATAGAAGCGGAAATGGTTAAGCCAATTTTTAACGCTAAATAAGCATTCGCAGCAGACATCACTGCCGCTAAAATAATCGACAAAATAATTACTTTAAAAGTAATTTCTGGTAATTTGGTTGACGCTGGAATTAAGGGTTCTTGATTTTGTACTTCAGGTGATTTGGCCATATATCTCCCCTTTTGGCTTTAATAGCAGGTTTCGTATCATAACAACTTTTCTGCTGAAAGAAAGCCCGTGTTGAAGATAAGTGTGAGGGTGAGTGTGAGTGTGAGTGTGAGAAAAATATCAAATAACACCTCTGATGCTCACACTCACACTCACACTCGTTAAATGAACAGAGATTTCAAATACCCCGTAATTTGTAGTGGATACATGCTTACTGTACAATATTATGCTATGTCAGCAAACAAAGAACGCATTCACCCTATGGATAATTTGCGAGGCATTCTCGCGATGTTGGGCATTCCGTTCCATGCATCCTTTTTTTTATATCTGTCGAGCGCCCTGTTTTCGGGTCACCTTATTACGAATCGCAATCAATTTTTGCTCGAGCCTGTACCTGCAACTGTGAAGCATGCCTTTCTTATTATTTTTTATTTACATACTTTTTGGATGCCCGCTTTTTTTCTATTGGCCGGATTTTTTGCGCATTTATTATGCACGAATAAAGGCACAAAACATTTTATTAAAAATCGATCGTTGCGCATTGGTCTGCCATTTATATTTTATTTTTTATGGTTGATACCGTGCTATCTCGTCAAAATACTGGGGGTTGCACTCACTGAAAACAAAACTTTTTTATCGATAGTTGAAATCAATGCACACAATGGTCAAATGTGGATTTATTTTAATAATCTCACGAGCTATTGGTTTTTAGATTATTTACTCTGGTTTTATGGACTCACATTGGTATTTTTATTGCTAAAAAAAGCGGGGCATTTTCCACATACCATCAATCGCTCACTGCATCACGGACTAGAAAAATTATTTTCAACTCGTTTTATTTATGCGTTCATTCCCATCATTTGCGCGACATTATTTCTTAGGGGTCATCATTGGTTTATTATGCTTGATGAAAATATTATGCCGTCACCGGATTTGCTGGTTTTTTATAGTATTTGGTATTTTATCGGATGGTTTCTCTGGGAGCATCAAAAAATATTATCACGATTATCCCTATTTTCATGGCAAAAAATGCTGTTTTCTTTTGCGTTATATCTTTTTTATCTCGTCTGTTATTTTCATTTTATTCACGCGCAGGATGAATGGCTTTATGTATTTTCAATCCTTGTTTATACCGCGTCGATGACGTTTGCCGTTTTTGGCTGTTTGGGAATGGCGTGGCGTTTTCTGCCAACGTATCATGCGGTTTTGAAATATTTAAGCAAGGCGTCGTATTGGTTGTATCTCACACAAATACCCATTTTGTGGTTTTTAAGCTTGATCATGATGGGGGTGACACATTCTTTTTATGTACAATTTGCTGTGACAACGCTGCTTTGCATGATGATTTGTCTCGTGAGTTATCATTTTTTTATCAGACGGACGAGATTGCAAAAATTAGTGGGGTGAAAATTTTCGTGTACCCAGCATGATCTCAATCGATCGTAAAATGCCGCGTAAAATATTTAATTCGGTGATAGTCAAATGCGTTCGATTAAATAATAAATGTAAACGCTCCATCAAACGCTTCGGCTGTTTGGGATTGAGAAATTGTAAATCCAATAATGTTTTTCGCAAATGTTCGTAAAATCCCGCCACTTCATCCGCATCAGCCAATCGATCTTCTGGAGAATTTTTTTGCGGTACTGTATTGCCGGCAGATAACATGCTCATGCGTAATTCATAGCAAATCACTTGCACTGCCGAGGCAACATTGAGTGAGCTAAAATCAGGATCAGTTGGAATAAATAATTGATCATGACACAAACTTAATTCTTCATTGGTTAATCCGCACCGTTCACGACCAAAAACAATGGCGACATTTCCCGTTAATTCATCACGAATTTTTTGCGCGCACATTTTCGGATCATAAATCGTACGTGATAATTTTCGAGGGCGCACACTGGCACCAATCACCCATTCGCAATTGACAAAGGCATCACTTAATTTAGGAACGACAATCGCGTTTGACAGTAAATCATCGGCGCCGGCCGCACGAAACGTCGCTTCTGCGTCTGGAAATTTTTCAGGTGATACCAAAACGAGTTGTGATAATCCCATGGTTTTCATCGCGCGCGCGGTTGCGCCGATATTTCCGGGGTGACTCGTTTCAACTAATATGATGCGAATGCGGTTTAACATATTTAATTTAAATGCGCGGCTTCATCTTATGAGGTGGTACATCTCCATAAACTACGTTAGTTGATGCGTTCTCTGGTGGCGACGATCGCATAAACCATGACAAAAGGCGAGAACAACAACCCATTTCTTCAGATTTCACGACAGGTTTTGCTAACTGAGTAGTAGGACATGACGCCGCCGCTTGAAATAGCGTAGGTGATTGGATCTTAGCATGAGTTTCCACTGGGTTAGATGTGAGAGCGGGAATTACTGAGATCTGAGCAGGAATGTTTTTTGTCACAGATAATAATAATGCATAGATCGTTGTTTCCCTGCGATGAAGATCCATTCCTATCTGTCCATGTTTAACCTCAACTAAAGATAAGTGTGGATGTATTGGGTTTTGATTCCGCCACCACCGAGGATCATCATCCAAATGAAAAACAAGAGATTGATCTGATGCTGAATATAACTCTCCTAACTTATGATATTTTGATCCATCAACCGGTTCTGCGTAATGAATGTTAATCTTTTCTGGAGATAGTTGTTCAATTTTAAGCAAATTATACAATGCTTTTGCTATATTAGCTGCGGTCATAAATTGACGAGACCTCTGTTCATCTTGTGTTTTATTTCTGCATGTCAAAAAAATCACAGAAATATCTCTTTCATGATGTTCAATAAAAAAATTTATTAGAAGCATAATTTTATAATAATTAAAGACAATTCTTCCAAGCCTCAATGAGTCCTCAAAAAAAATCAATGCTTCATCGAGATCCAGTGAAAGTACAATTTTTTTTGATGGGTTTTCCTGGATTTTTTGCCGCATGTTGTCTATGTGTTGTGAATTCAGTTCACCTCTTTTTTCTTTTAATGCAGAATGAAACCAAGGGTTCTGCCGAATTTCGGCTTGAAAAATCGGATCATTTGTAATCATCATAATTTCGTATTGGTCTAACGTGGTATTGACTGGTAAATTATTTTTAACGCTCGCTTGCAGAGAATTATTGTAATCAATAAACGCTATGTTTGAAAAAATACCCTGTCGCTTGCGATAGTGCGAAACAAAATCTTCATAATACTGCGAAACAAAATCCTTCTCTTCAGGACGAACGATAACACGAATTAAATCGACCTTAGGAGTATTTGCAGTACACAACCACGTTTCAAAATCATTATATGCAAGCAACCATAATGACGGTGAATCCAATAACAAAAGTCCTTGAAGTCGTCTCATACGTACAGTCCTATCGCCTATGTTTTAATACACTGTACCACTAATTTTTGTTATGATTCGACACCAAATGAAAAAAAGTGATTTCTAAATTATGATGCACCCCATGCTAAATATCGCCATCCAAGCAGCGCGCGCGGCAAGCCGAATCATTGTGCGTTTTATAGACCAAATGGACAAAGTGGAAATCAATGAGAAAAGCCATAATGATTTTGTAACGCAAGTTGACAAACTATCCGAAGAAATGATTATTTCACATATCAAAAAAGCCTATCCTGATCACGCCATATTATCTGAAGAAATGGGTCATCAAAAAGGATTTAATCAAGATTATTGTTGGATCATTGATCCACTCGACGGTACGCGTAATTTTATGCATGGTTATCCGCAATTTGCGATTTCAATTGCGATTATGAAAAATAATTTGTTAGAACTCGGTCTGGTGTACGATCCTATTCGTCAAGAATTATTTACCGCAACGCGTGGGCAAGGCGCTTATGTTAATAGTCGCCGCATGCGAATCAGCGCTACTAAAAAATTAGAGCAAGCGATTATCGGCACTGGTTTTCCCTTTCGCAATAAAGAAAATATCAAAACTTATTTATCGACCTTCGAAAACGTATTTTTAAAATGCGGTGATATTCGACGCGCAGGCTCGGCAGCACTGGATCTTGCTTATATTGCTGCAGGACGACTCGATGGATTTTGGGAATCCGATTTGAAAATTTGGGATATTGCAGCCGGTGCTTTGATGATTAAAGAAGCGGGCGGCATTGTTTCTGACTTTCAAGGCGGCGAAACGTATATTGAACACGGCAATATCGTTGCTGGAAACCCCAAAGTCTACAAGGAATTAATTCAATTAGTTCAGTAAGCTCTCCACCAACCTCGCGCAAATAAAATCATTTTTGCTAACGCCGCCGGCTTCATGCGTTGTGTATTGCACAACAACTTGATTGTAACTGACCATCAAATCAGGGTGATGTTTTTCTTGATGCGCAATCCAGGCAATGGCATTGACAAAAGCCATGACTTGATAATATCCCTTAAATTGAAAAGTTTTTTCAATTAATTTTTTTTTGGCATCGTGCGTCCAATGGGATACTGTTTTTAATTGTGTCGCAATGTCAGCATCGGATAATAATGGCATTCCGACATGACAACTTTCGCAATGTTCGTTCATAACAACCTCTTAGCAATTAATAAATGTATCCTGTATTCCATCATCATCAATATCCATTAATTCCAATAGCAATGGATCAGATTGCAATTTAAACAGTTGATCCAAACTTTCCAAAGTAAAATAATGGGGTTGAATATTTTTATAATCATAATCAGTTCTCAACACCTGGTGCAAATCAAATGGAAAACGTTTCGGTTTATCCGATTCTAAAGAAAATTGAGTTTCGGCAAAAGAAGATAAAATACCGCCACCAAAAATTCTCACGCCTTTGGATGTTTTTAATAATCCAAATTCGATCGTGTACCAAAATAATCGACTTAAAATTTTTCTCTTTTTTGCGCTAAATGCAAGCGCCATTTTACCATACCATTGCATAAAATCAGCATACAATGGATTTAACAATAAGGGCGCGTGGCCAAATAATTCATGAAACACATCGGGCTGTTGCAAATAATCCAACTCTTCTGGCACACGAATAAAATTCGCGACGGGAAATTTTCTATTTTTTAATAGCGTGAAAAATTCGTTAATTAAAACAGTGCCAGCAACCGGCACCATTTCCCATCCTGTTTTTTTTAATACTATATTGACAGTCGATAATTGCGGAACAGCATCAATCGGTAATTGCAACGTATGCAAGCCCGTCATAAATGCATCACACGCACGGTCTTGCACAATTTTATTTTGCCTGATGATTAATTGCCGCCATGTTTTATTTTCAGTATCAGACCAATCAATCATTCCGTTTTTATCTGGCCATTTGGGTACGTATTGAACCATAAATAACTCCGTATGAGTAAGCAATCATCCACTCATTTGACAAATTTTATTGAAAAATACATTGCCATCGGCAATCCAATTAAAATATATAAACAGCAAATACCGGCATAAGCAAGGGCATGAATAAAAATCGTGGGATCAAAAATAACAATCAAGGTAGGTGGAAAAAATGCAAGACCTGCCAGCGTTAATTTATTTTCACCCTGTTTTTTAAGATTAATACCATCTGCCAGGAAATCTACGAGGCACAATGAAACGCCTAAAAATCCTGTCACAGAACAAATGGAAATAAAAACAATACTTAAAGATTTCAATAAAGCATGATGCGTTAATGCTGCGATACTCATCATTAATAATGAATTCGTATGTGCAGAATTATTCATCGCCATTAATCCCTGTCGCGATAAGGCACCTTGAATCACTGCAATCCAGACAAAATATAAAACCATCGGAATAACACTGCCAATCATCACGACGCGTGTTAATTGTTTTTTGTTATTGCCTAAATAGTCACGAATACTCGGCAAAATAGTGGCGTAGCCAAACGCGCAAATAATCACAAGCCATGAGCTTCCATCCCAATTGCTATCACCCAATGATAAATTGCTGATGTGAGAAAAGGGAATCACGGAGCTAATAAGCAACACACAAATAATAATTTTGGTGCTCATTAAAACGCGATTGACTAAGTCCACTGAACGAATGCCATGTATTACAATGCCGCCTAAAATAATCACTGCAAGAATCGTCGCGACAAAATGGGGAATAAACAGGTGAATATCACGCAGTAAATGCTGCATTAAATCACCACTTGCGGCGAGATACGCACAGATTAAACTATAGAGCAATAATAAATAAACACACCACGTGACTATTTTTACCGTATTTCCCAGTGTTTTTTGCGACATGGAAATAAAGTTCGCACCCGCTGGCATGGTCATCGTTACTTGCAACAAACACCAAGCGCCGCCCGTCATTAAAATCCATGCGGAAATAATCATTAATGATGTAACGGTAAAATCATGTTGCGCCGTGACGACTGGTAAACCCAGAAGTCCTGCCGCAACACACGTTCCTAAAATCAAATACATTGCACCGAATTGTTTACCCATGTGTTCCTCCAAATTCTCTCAATAAAGTTGTTGCGTGGTTCTTCCTGCTTTTAATTAATGATGTAGAAAAGTTGTTGCGTGGTCGCTAGCGCTCCCACTTCTTTTCGCTTCTAATTAATTATGTAGAGAAATAGTGACTGCTCGTTTTAACGAGCATAAAAGGCATAAAAATAAGCGAATGCCGCTGGATGGCTATTGCTCGGTGTGATGTATACAGATTGTTTGTGTGTTTTTCTTTGCATTTTTATTTTATAACATAGTGTAAATTTTTTTACAATATTTTTTTACCTTCAGAAATCCTTAAGATTTGTCTGATATGGTAATCTTATGAAACACACAAACAGTCAAATCAATTTATTGAAAAACGCGGTGAAAACTCTGCGCTTGACTGCTAACGCCTTCCTTTTTTCTTCCTATCAAATGCAAGCGAAGTGGTTCTGCTAACAGCAGAATCATCATCATATCTGGCGAGATCCATACGCAAAATTTAATTTTTTATATCAATCAACAAGCATGAATGGTTCATGATTGTTATGATTGTTAACTTTAATTTATTTTTTGGAGAATGTTATGTCAAACGAAGCTAAAACCAATGGGGTGTTCCCGCCAATTCCTCTGCCAACAAGAAATGGAACGCATTCAAATCCCAGTCCCGGCGAACAAGCAACTGCACTCGGAGTGCTTGGATTAGGCACTCTTGTTGGTTTGATAGGGCTGATAAGGTGCTGCAAAAAGAGCTGCGATGAAAGACGTCGTTCTGCAGCGCCGGACACTGAATCAAAATCAGAATCAGCACCACTGAACGTGTGAAGGATCATTAACGCGCCCTTTTGCGCAGATAAAGTGCCCTCATTAACACACGCTTTATCCGAGCAAATTGGGCTCGTTTCAATTTATTTAAAACATTTAATCCACCTGCTGCGGCTGAATTAAATCAAAGCAATCAATCGCTCAATCTCACCCACCATATAAATGGGTACCGATAAAATTTTTCCGTCAAATTGCAATGGTTGTTGCGAAACACGAACACCTAATGGCATATTTCTTTCATGCATCAATAAATGCAATGATTTTAATTGTCCCGTCGAACCTGCTTTCACTTCAATCGGAATAATTTTAGAGCCCGCCGTCATAATATAATCCACTTCTGCCATGCTTGATTTTTTTTCGCGACACCAAAAATATAATTTTGCCTCATCATAATTCGATGCATAAGCTAATAATTCTTGCCCCACAAATTGCTCTGCTAACGCACCTCGATTAACCAACATAATATCATTCAATAATAATTCTGGTTCAATGCGGGTTGCATACACAACAAGCCCAACATCTAAAAATAAAATTTTAAATTTTTTTTCGTTAATTAAAGTAATCAACGGAATACCGGATGCTGCCGTACTATAAATATAATTTACAAGCCCGGCATACTGTAATAACGCTAACGCATCTTTAATGTAGTGTGATCTTGTATCCGGATCTACGTTTGCATATTTAAAATGATCTCCGACCATGCCAGGTGCTTTTTCAAAAACCAATTGCAGATTTTTAATTTGAACATGCTTTGCATACTTTCCAAAATCTTGTCGGTAATTATTTAATAACAACGCTTGTTTTTGTCGACAAAAACTAAAATCATAGGATGGTGTTTCTTTAGAAAAATAAGTGGCTAATACACTGGGCATTCCGCCCAAGCTCATATAAATTTTTACTTGCTTTAACAATGCTTGGTGAATCACATCGGGAATTGGTTTTTTTAAATCGACGGTTTCAATAAATTCACGCAAATCTTGATAATTTGCTGCCGTTAAATACTCTTTGAATGATAATGGTTTTAAATAAAGTGATTGCACGCGACCCACTGGCATTCGAAAATCTGCGTCATTCAACGTAAATTCTAATAATGAGCCAGCTGCAATAACATGTAACTCGGGTAATTTTTCTTTGAAATATCGAAGCGCTCGAATCGCATTAGGACAATCTTGAATTTCATCTAAAAATAATAATGTTTGTCCGGGGATAACTTTTTGATGTGTTGATAATGTCAATTTTTGAAGTATGTCGGCTGGATGTAAGGTTTCAAAGCAAGATATCAATTCTGGCTGTAACTCAAAATTAATGACCATGCAATTTTCAAAATGATCACGTCCAAATTGCTCAACCACATAGGATTTACCTACCTGACGAGCACCACGAAGCAAAATCGGCATATGATCAACTTGTTGCTTCCAATTGAGTAAATCTTTTTGAACGTCTCGACGCACGGTAATTACTCTTTAAAAATTACATTCTTTGTATTTTTACAAGAAATATGACAAAACACAAGGGTATTTTAGCATGTTTTACGCTAAAATGAAGGGGTGTATTGGTTTTTACGCCATAGCAGCAGCAGAAGACAAGAGAGGTTGCTCACTATTATTCTGTTCGTGTAAATTTGCAAAGCGGCGGTAAGCTAAAACACATAAAGGATAACCTGCCATAACTAATAGGTATGTAAAACTTGCTATTATAAACGGTACGAGATACACAAAAAACGAATAGTCAGGAGGATCAGAACATTGCAACCATGTTGATAGCGTGTTGAGACCATATCTCAGCGTGTCACCGTCTGCAACCGCTGTTGTGTTTGTCTTTCGATCTTCTAAACCATAGAGCGCTTTATTTAATGTCAGACTCCATAAACTGTTATTATTACATGATGAACCACCAGACGCACTACTCACGTCGTCGATTTGACCTGGAGCACCACATAAGTACAACACCAGTTGAAAATACTGAAAAACATTTATTACGGGGTGGGTAGAATTTAAGGGATTCGGTTGAAACTGAGTATTACAACTCATAAATGTCTGAAATGACGCGCTTAGATTTTTTAAAAGAGCGGAACAGTAAAAAAAACAAAGTGGTTCTAGTTTTTTAGAAAACGGATCATAGACACCTTTGGTGTTTAAGAGGTTGTCCGCAAACGGACCTGAATCGACAAAAGAATTCACCAATCGTACAAAAACAATTATACCAGCCGCAAGAGCAGAAAAAGAAAATGTTGTGATTAGTGCACGATGGGTAGCAGTACTTAGACCAGACTCAAAAAAGAATCCTGTAATTTTTTTGCGAAAGGCATCATTAGCTGCTTTAACCGACTCTGTACTTGTAGTATTCATGTTGAAAACCTGCCATTACGTTTTGAACTGGCAAATTCTATCACAGAAAACACAAATTTAATCATTAAGGGATAATTAATTATCTAATAAAAATATGGTGATACGTTGGTTTTTACGCAACCTCACGGCATCTCATCGACGACTTTTTGCTGCGGAATTAAATTCACACGCGTGAGACCGAAGGCAATGGCGAGCGAGCCTGCGACGTAAATGGAGGAATAGGTTCCGACGACGATACCAATCATCATGGCAAGCGCAAATTCATGCACGCTGGGTCCGCCAAATAAAAATAGGGCGACCACAACAACCAATGTTAAACCTGACGTCATAATCGTTCGAGACAACGTTTGGTTGATTGATAAATCCATAATTTCAAGCGGAGTTGCTTTGCGAATTTTTCTGAAATTTTCACGGACTCGATCATAAACAACAATCGTATCATTGAGTGAATACCCAATCACGGTTAACAAACCGGTTAATGCGATCATATTAAATTCAATATGAAAAAAAGAAAAAATACCTAAAATTAAAACGGGATCGTGCACCAATGCTAACGCAGCACTGATTGCAAAACGATATTCAAATCGCAGTGCAATATAAATCATCGTCCCAATAAAAACGAGAACCACCGCTAAAATACCATTCGTCATTAACTGTTTTCCGACCGCAGGACCAATATATTCCAACGAATTCATATGTGCGCCTGGCAACGCTTGTAATAATTTTGTTTTTAATTGCTCGGGCGTTAATGATTTATGCAAACCAATTCGCACGGAATACATATTGTGTGTTTGTGATCCGCTGGATTGTGCATACGCTTGCACGGTTGCTTGTGTAAATCCAGCGCTAACTAACTCTGTTCGCAATTGATTAACAGAGGTTGGTTGCGCAAAAGATATTTCCGCTTGTGTGCCACCTGTAAAATCAGATCCTAAGTTTAATTTATAAACGCATAAAGATAAAACAGAGCAAAGAAAAATGATGGCGGAGATGGTGGCTGCTAACCAGCGCTGTTTCATAAAAGGGATGGTGGGATTTGCTTTGAAGAATTCCATAAAGATATCGCTCGCTTACGCGCGCGGCTCCTGTCCCGTTCGCACCAATGAAATACCAATCGATATTTTTTCGACGCGTCGCTTTCCATAAATTAAATTAACAGCGCCACGCGTGAAAAAGATCGCGGTTACCATGGATGTTAATAATCCGATAATTAACGTAATTGCAAAACCTTGAACGGATCCGGTGCCTAATGCAAATAAAATCACGGCGACAATTAACGTGGTAACGTTTGCATCGACAATAGTGACAAAGGCTCTTTCATATCCTGCATAAATTGCAGCCTGTGGCGACATGCCATTGCGTAATTCTTCGCGAATACGCTCGTAAATTAATACGTTTGCATCAACGGCCATACCAACCGTTAACACAATCGCGGCGATGCCGGGTAATGTTAA
The DNA here is from genome assembly GCA_013287435.1 of Verrucomicrobiota bacterium. Classification (GTDB taxonomy): domain Bacteria; phylum Pseudomonadota; class Gammaproteobacteria; order Coxiellales; family Coxiellaceae; genus 2-02-FULL-42-43. Next base: position 54,495 of record JABDDU010000006.1, on the reverse strand, counting down.
TGTCGCGCCCAGCACAGACATAATCGCAACAATAAAAATAACATTGAGGGTTAATGCAATATCCGCAACCAAACCAAATAAACGGTAATAAAACAGCATAAATAAAGCAACCAGCAGCAATCCCATCTCGCAAGCAAGTGTTCCAGAACGAATATTATCTTTTCCTAAACTCGGCCCAATCGTATTTTCAGAAATTAAAACAACGGGTGCGGAATAAGCGCCAGAACGCAACAATAACGCTAAATTTTTCGCTTCATAATCGGAATCCAATCCCATGATTTCGAATGAATTACCCAATGCATTATTAATTTTTGCAATATTGATTACTTTCGGAAATTGTTTTTCAGTCGTCACCACTTTGCCATTTACAATTTGATGCTCTGCCCGTGTTTCTATATAAACCGTTGCCATGCGTCTACCAATATTTTCAGCGGTTATTTCATTAAAACGGGATACTTCACTACCACCCGCGCGAATGCTCACAGCAGGTCTTCCATCGTCACCGGTAATCGTTGATGCACTTAAAATAGAGGTTCCGTGCAACACCACATCATTTTTTAATAAATAAGGTTGGCCTTCAAATTGATACAACGTATCACCGAATGGAACCACACCTGAATTTGCGGCAGCGACAGGATCGTTTTGTGTATCGAGCAATTGGAAACGCAGTGTTGCCACTTTGCCAATAATTTCTTTTGCGCGCGCGGTATCTTGAATTCCCGGCAAATCCACACTGATTTGATCTTTGCCCTGCTGTTGAATAACGGGTTCACTCACGCCCAATTCATTCACGCGATTGCGTAATGTTGTTAAATTTTGCGTGACCGCTTGCTCATCGAGTGCAATCGCTGATTGTTGCGTAAAATTCGCATCAATAAAATAGCGATCATTTTTTTGTGCGGTTGAAAGTTGGTAATCAGAATATAATTGTTGTTTTTCTAATAAAGATAATCCCTGATCACGATCTTCGCTCGTGCGAAAGGCGATAATAATACCTTCAGTCGGCGCCAATGCAATATGCGCATAACGAATATTCGCTTTTCGTAGTGCATCACCCATCGTATGAATATCGCTGTTTAATCTTTCTGTGACCATCGCTTCTGTATCAACGCGATATAAAAAATGAATACCGCCACGCAAATCCAAGCCTAATTTCATCGGTTCAGCGCCGAGTGCACGCAACCATTGCGGTGTGCGTGGTGCTAAATTTAATGCCACTGTATCTTGATCACCGACCAGCGCTTGAATAAACCCTTGCGCTTTTAATTGATCTTCAGTGTCATTAAAACGAATTAATAAACCGGTTGATTGCTGCGCCATTGCGATTGGCGAAATAGATTGTTGCGATAAAGTATTTTTTATGGTCGCGATAACATCGGCAGAAACCGCCTGCCCTGATTTCGGCTGAATTTGAATTGCAGGATCAGTGCCGTATAAGTTTGGTGCTGCGTAAATGGCGCCGAATAAGATAAGCACGAAAATAAAGATGTAGCGCCATAGTGGGTATTGATTCATTGATTTCAATTATTCCGTAAATTTAGTGTGGGTGTGAGTGTGAGTGTGAGAAATAATTTACATCTTCATTTTTACTCACACTGATAACTCACACTAGTTGATCGACTCCAACGTTCCTTTCGGCAATATTGCTGCAACTGATGCTTTTTGGAAAGTCATTTCAACGTCTTTTCCAACGGTAATAACCACATAATTATCGCGCAATTTGTTGATACGACCCATAATGCCACCTGTCGTCAATACTTCATCGCCCACGGATAAATGATCTAACAATTGGCGCTGTTCTTTTGCGCGTTTTTGTTGCGGACGAACCAATAAAAAATAAAACACGGCAATAAAAATAATTAACATAGGCAACACAGATAAAAAACTTTCTTCAGGCGTTGCAGGTGCACCTGCCGCCGCTGTTGTTGCATGTGCTGTTGAAATACCTAACATAGATAAAAGACTCATGATCACTCCCAATTTTAAAATATTTGCTACTTTATCGTGTTGGTTTTAATTTAGCAATACAGTGTGAGGGATGAGTGTGAGGGATGAGTGTGAGTGTGAGTTATCAGTGTGAGAAATACAAAGAATCTACACCGCACCTCTGACACTCACACTCATCCCTCACACTCATCCCCTTTCCTGCGGCACCAATTTCCCCGTCCTTTTCCATCTCTCATGACGTCCCGTACGATCCTTAAAATCTCCCGCCAATTGTCCGCACGCCGCATCAATATCTTCGCCGCGTGTTTTGCGCACCCAGGTTTTCACGCCCGCTTTGGTTAATCGATTCTGAAATGCCAAAATCGTTTCATAATCAGAACAAACATAATCGGTTTTTGGAAATGGATTAAACGGAATTAAATTCACCTTGCACGACATATTATCTAATAAACGAATCAATTGTTTGGCATGCGTTAAACTATCATTAATGCCTTTTAACATCACATATTCAAACACAATACAACGTTTAGAATCATTCGGAAAAAATTCGCGACACACAGGCATTAAAATTTCTAACGGATATTTTTTATTAATCGGTACTAATTGTTCACGCAATTCATTGGTCGGCGCATGGAGTGAAACCGCAAGCGACGCCAAAGACTCTTTTTTAAATTGCAGCATTTGTGGCACAACGCCAGAAGTGCTTAATGTCACGCGATATTTCGATAATCCATACGCCAAATCATGCATCATTAAATCCATCGCGCCGATCACCGGCTGATAATTTAATAATGGTTCACCCATTCCCATCATCACCACATTAGTGATTTGATATTCTGTATTGTGTAATATCGATTTTGCCAAAAATAATTGCCCGATAATTTCAGCCAACGATAAATTGCGATTAAAACCTTCTTTGCCTGTCGAGCAAAATGAACAATTTAATGCGCAACCAACTTGTGATGAAACACACAACGTTCCACGCGTTTTTTCCGGAATAAAAACCGTTTCAATCGCATTGCCATCGTATAAACGAAATAACCATTTGCGTGTACCGTCGCTCGCTGTGTGATCCGAAATCGTTTCCATTAAACTCGCACAGGTTACTGCTTTTAATTTTTCACGAAATGTTTTACTTAAATTCGTCATCAAATCAAAATCAATGATATTGCGCTGGTGAATCCATTGAATTAATTGATCAGCGCGAAAGGCAGGTTCATTTAATGTTTTTATAAACGTGATTAAATCGGGGCGTGAGAAGTTTAATAAATTATGTTGGATGGGAATGGTCGTTTCGGTCATAAGTACACACTGTGTTTTACAGGTGTGAATTATACGCAAAGTTAGGCGGTATTGTCACGACCGATTGTTTACATATCAAAACGAAGATAGTCGTAATTTTTAGTTGGTTCTTGAGCCGTTAAAATAGCCCGAACACATTTCCATCAATGCTGAGATGACTAACATTTCTTTGGGTATGTCCCATCACACACTTTGATAACCCATTGATCATTTCCGGGAGATCTGTTACGTGCTTGATACCCAGAAGTAGGTACGGCATTTCCTGTAAAACCCGCTTGGCCAATCATTGGATCTGAGAAATATGATTGCGCGACGGGATTCGAATTGCTGTCAAAAATTTGAAACCAGCCATCCATCATATTGACCACATTTACGTGTGATAGTTATAGCATTTGATTGAGGTTTGTCAATTTATTAACTGCGAAATTAACTGCGAAAAATTAAGATTAAGACTATATTAATTGATCTCACCATCTTTCATTTCTACTTATCTGTTCCTATACTTCTATCTCTATGAAAATAAATAAAAACACCAAAATCATCGTCGGTTTATCCGGCGGAGTTGATTCTGCCGTTACCGCATTATTGTTGAAAGAGCAAGGCTACGACGTGGCCGGTTGTTATATGCAAAATTGGATGGCGGAAAAAGATGATCCGTTTTGCTCAGCCGAACAAGATTTAACGGATGCGAAAAAGGTTTGTGATCATTTGCAAATTCCGTTTCATCTCGTCAATTTTTCCAAAGACTATTGGGATAACGTGTTTCAATATTGTCTCGATGAATTTGTTGCGGGTCGCACACCCAATCCCGATATTTGGTGTAATCAATTTATTAAATTCGATGTGTTTTTAAAACACGCTTTATCGCTCGGCGCGGATTATTTAGCGACAGGGCATTACGTCCGCAAAGAAGGCAAAAAATTATTAAAAGCAAAAGATATCAACAAAGATCAAAGTTATTTTTTATATACGTTAAATCAAGAAAAATTATCCCATACATTATTTCCACTCGGTGAATTAACAAAACCAGCGGTGCGTGAAATAGCCAAAAAAGCAGGACTTTTGAATGCAACTAAAAAAGACAGTACAGGCATTTGTTTTATTGGAGAGCGTAAATTTAAAACTTTTTTGCAAGATTTTATTTTGACAAAACCTGGGTTGATGAAAACACCCGATGGAAAAACAATGGGAAAACATGATGGGCTGATGTTTTATACGATTGGGCAGCGTAAGGGTTTGACTATTGGTGGTGTAAAAAATACGGATGATGGTGCATGGTACGTTGTCGGCAAAGATATTCCAAATAATATTTTAATCGTCGCGCAAGGTCATGATCATCCCTTATTATTTTCGACAGAATTGCACTGCGAAAAATTGCATTGGATTTCCGGCGAAACGCCGCATCATTTAAAATGCAGCGCAAAAATTCGGTATCGTCAAAACGATCAACCCTGCACAATTACGCTACTCAACAATAATTCTGCAAAAGTAGTTTTCGATCAACCGCAACGCGCTATCACGCCAGGGCAATCTGTTGTCTTTTATGATAAGGAAATCTGTCTGGGCGGTGGAGTGATCTCCATTTGACCTGCAATGCGAATTAATAGCTAAACTATCGGTAGCGAGTGAATGTTGGGGTTACGGATGGTTTGAGGGGAGTGTGTGTGGCATGGATGCCACACCAAGCAAGCCTACAGGGATGTATTCACGGCGTCTCTCCGAAAACCATCCTAACCACAACATTCCGAGCGGATGCAAAATTCAGCGAAGTCAATTCGCATTATACGATACTATCGTATAGAATTGAATAAAAGTATACGGTACTATCGTATGGAGGCTGCTCATGGATTTTGAAGCATTATTTCACCAATACAACCCCTGGTGGACAGGTGAACTCTCTATCGCATCAACCATAGAACGCAAAAATGTTCTATCGCAATTGTATCCATTAATGGAAAACAATGACGTCATCATGCTCACCGGTTTACGGCGCGTTGGCAAAACCATCACGATGAAAAGCCTTATTTATTATTTGCTAGAAACAAAAAAAATTGTGGCTCAACATTGCTTTTACATCAGCATGGACGATTATCAACTAAAAAATTTAAGTGTAATGGATGTCATTGATCATTACCGACAAGTGATGAAAATAACGTTCAATGAAAAAATTTACGTTTTTCTTGATGAAATTACTCATATCAATGATTTCCAAATTCAATTAAAAAATCTTTACGACAAGGGTAATGTAAAATGCGTCGTGTCCTCTTCTAGCAGTTCACTCTTAAAAGATGACAGTGCTTTTTTAACGGGTAGAAAACGCATGATAGAAATTAATCCGTTGGATTTTGAAGAGTATTTATTATTTAAAAATATTCAGGTAATGCCTGCAGACAAAGGATTACTAGAAACCTATTTTTCAGATTATATGAAAACAGGCGGCATTCCAGAATATGTATTGCACAATGATCGCGAATATCTGGTGAATTTAATCGACGATATTATTATGAAAGACATTGTTGCCAAACATCAAATTCGTCATCCAGACATCATTAAAGATTTTTTTATTTTATTGATGGAACGCGCGGGAAAACAAATTAGTATTAATAAAGTCGCAAATATTTTAAAAATATCAGCGGATACAGCGAAGCGTTATTTATCTTTATTTGAAGAAACTTATTTAATTCATTTGGTGTCTCGATTAGGTAAAACAAACGAAACACTCTTGTCCGCGAAAAAAGTGTATGCAACCGATATTGGCATTCGAAATGCAGTGATTGGATTTCGAGACAAAGGCGCTATTTTTGAAAATATAGTGTTTATGAAGATAAAACAATATAAACCAAAATATGTTTATGATGACACTCAAGAAATTGATTTTTTCTTTAACGATACCTTGCTCGAAGTAAAATATCATCGAGATTTAATAGAAAAACAATTGGCATTTTTTGAAAATTTTGACGCTAAAAGAAAAGTGATTATTAAAAATTATACTGATTTTCAGCGATTTTTGAAGGAAATCGACTATTGACACAACTTACGTAATTCTATAGATTCAAATGACGTTACAAATTAAACAAGGATGAATAATATGTCACGTCAATCAAGTACAGAAGACCTGCAAGACGCCATAACAAATCAACCGTCTGTTTCTCTCGAAAAATCTCGATCTCCAACTCCAACCGCAGAAGAAATTGAAGCAAATCAACTCGCTGAAGCAGCAAGAAAAGCGGCGGAAGAAGCGATGAAACGAGTAGCCGATATAAAAGCAAAAGTAACAGCAGATCGAGAAGCGGCTCGTAAAGCGAAAGAAGAAGCGGATCGCAAAGCAACCGCAGAGGCGGCCGCAAGAGCAGGATTGTTCAAGCAACAACAACAAGAAGCAGAACGCAAAGCAGCCGAAGAAGTAGCGCGTCTAGCTAAAATAAAAGCTGAAGCAGTAAAAACAACACAGAGTTGTGCTTGCAGCGCAATGTAATCGTCCACTCCGCAGGCGATCTCATTCGCCTGCATCCTTTTTAATTTATTCCTCGTGAAAAACGTGTACACATAGTATATACTACACTCAATATTTTTCTCATACTTTTTAAAAAACACGAGGTTAATTTTATGAAACTCCACGCTAAAATTCAAAAATGGGGAAACAGCCTTGGGTTGCGAATCTCTGGCCCCATCAAAACCATTCCAAAATTCGAGGAAAACATGCTAGTCACTGTCGATATTTCTGAAAAAGGGATTTATGTGTATCCCAGACAAAAAAAATTGAGCGCGCGAGAACTTTTACCTTTTACAGAAGAAGATCTGTTAAAAGGCATGACACCTTATTTAGCGCATGCCGATGAAATAGCGGATTTTAAATATTTACCTGAGGAATTAGATATATGAAAAAACAATATATTCCAGATAGAAATGATATTGCTTGGATTGATTTTGAACCAACTAAAGGCAAAGAAATTGGGAAATATCGTCCTGCGCTTGTGTTATCTGCCAAAAAATATAATGAACATGCAAAACAACTTATTTGCTGTCCTATTAGCACAAGTCTTCGCGGACACATGATGGAAGTGCCGGTGCACAATTTAGATAAACCCTCTGCTGTCATCGCCAATCTTGTTCGCACGGTTGAATGGGGGATTCGCGATATCAAATTCATCGCTCATGCCGAAGATGGCGTTATGACTGCTGTATTACAACGTTTAATTCCCTTAATTGGCGCAGACAAAATGTTGTTAGAATATGCCAATCACATCGGCGGCGGATAGCATCGACTGTTGTTAACCTTGCCTTCTTCACTTCCATCCAGCGTCATTCCATGCTCATGACAAATGGCCAACCCTTCTGGCAGATCACGACTGACAAAACCCAAATAATTCACATCTGTTTTTTTCAAATGTGCGCTAGGCGATGCGGGACAAATCCACTCAACACTGGCATGCGCTTTTAAATTAATGCTATACAAAGGTGGATTGCGATAACACTCATGGATGTTCACGTCGCTATCACAACAAGCCACTCTTTTAATCGAGTTCACATTTCTATTCGTCAGTCCCGGATTCATAATTTCAACATCACGACCTGTATCATTCGTAAATGAAACTCTCAACGGGATAAGATTTTTAGCGCAAATCACTAATGGGAAAAATAATAGACTCAGACAGAAAACCGTTTTTTTTATGCCTTTTTCCATATCGCCTCCATATACATGTTCCAAGGTACCATAGACATCATCTTATGCAAACAGTAAAATCTCAGCCTTTCACTGCGAGTCTGTCATGCCTATCAATCCACTCCATCCCGCCATCCCACGCGACAGTGACAATATGATCACCTGGGATGGATTATCCGGCGCTGCGATCAGTTTAAGCATTGCCAATTTAGCGGAATCACAAAATAAACCGTTAATAATAATCACACCCGATGTTCACGCAGCTGAAAAATATTATCAAGAATTACAATTTTTTCTGCACAATACGAACATTCCGATTTATTTATTTCCTGACCGCGAAACATTACCTTATGATCATTTTTCTCCCCATGAAGATTTAACATCAGAACGTTTGCATATTTTATCAAAACTGCCTTATTTACAAAAAGGCATTGTGATTGCCGCTATTTCCACAGTCATGCATCGTTTACCACCCAAAACATTTTTAATGGCGAATCAATTTTCATGGAAAGTAGGCGATCAATTAGATTTGTTAAAAATACAAAAAGAATTATCAGAAGCCGGTTATCGACATGTGGAGCAAGTGATTCAACACGGTGAATTTGCTGTGCGCGGTGCCATCATTGATATTTTTCCGATGGGCAGCGCTGTTCCTTTTCGTGTTGAATTATTTGATAACGATATTGAAAGCATTCGATCCTTTGATATTGATACGCAAAAATCGATTGAAAAAATAAATACAATAAATTTACTACCGGCGCATGAATATCCTTTAACCGAAGAATCTATCACCTATTTTCGTCAACAGTGGCGTGCAAAATTTCCAGGAAATCCCGCGGAATCACCCGTTTATCAACAAACCACCAAAGCACAATCGATTGGGGGCATTGAATATTATTTACCCTTATTTTATGAAAAATGTGCAACATTTTTGGATTATTGTCCGGTGAACAGTGTGGGCGTGAGTGTGGGTGTGGGCGAACAGGCAAACACTTTTTGGAGTGAAGTTAAAACACGATACACACAATTACAGGTTGATAAAACACGCCCGCTCTGCGAACCAGAAGCCGTTTTTATTCCCGTTCCTGTATTATTTTCACAACTGAAAAACTTCACACAAATCAAGATCAATCCTCATGTCCACACGCACACTCACACAATTACCGTCGATCATCGACAAAAAAATCCCGTTCAACATCTACAAAATTTTATCGCATCAAAACCCGGTAAAATATTAATTTGTGCAGAATCAACGGGGCGTCGTGAAATTATTATGGAGTTATTAAAGAGAAATAATATCGACGTTGCCTTGGTTGATCATTGGAAAGATTTTTTAAATAGTCACCATGAAATAGCATTAACGATTGCACCTATTTTCGAAGCATTATTTTTACCAGAAGAAAAATTAATTTTAATCACCGAAACACAATTATTCGGACACCAAACGATTCCCGCCAGACGCTTAAAAAAACGGGTTCAAGATCCCGATAGCATTATTCGAAGCCTTGCAGAATTGCAAACGGGTTCACCCGTTGTGCATATTGATCATGGCATTGGAAAATATATTGGATTAGAAAAAATTATTACCGATGATATTGAATCCGAATATGTAACATTAGAATATGCGGATCACGATCGTGTCTATGTGCCAATCAATTCATTACATGTGATTAGTCGATACACAGCTGCCAACAGCGATTCTGTCGCACTTAATAAATTAGGCACAAATACCTGGGAAAAAGCAAAACGAAAAGCGGCGGAGCAGATTCGTGATGTGGCTGCCGAATTATTAAAAATTTATGCAGAACGCGAAGCCAGTGTTGGATTTGCATTTCCACAACCGAATGATGATTATTTAGCGTTTCGTCGTGCATTTCCGTTTGAAGAAACGATCGATCAACGCACAGCGATTGATGCCGTTATTACTGACATGACAAAACCCCAATGCATGGATCGGTTGGTGTGCGGCGATGTGGGATTTGGAAAAACGGAAGTAGCGATGCAAGCCGCCTTTCTGGCAGCCATGAATGGAAAACAAGTTGTTATTTTGGTTCCGACGACGTTGCTCGCGAATCAACACGTACAAAATTTTCAAGATCGTTTTTCAGAATGGCCTATAAAAATAGGCATTTTAACACGATTGCAATCTATTAAAACGCAAAATGAAACGATTGAAAAAATCCAACATGGGAAAATTGATATTATCATTGGCACACATAAATTATTAAATCAAAAAATAAAATATAAAGATTTGGGGTTGCTGGTGATTGATGAAGAACACCGTTTTGGTGTGCAACAAAAAGAAAAAATTAAATCGTTGCGTGCGCATATTGATATTTTAACGTTAACCGCAACGCCGATTCCGCGCACACTCAACTTATCAATGACCGGCATGCGTGATTTATCCATTATTGCAACGCCACCCGCTAAACGATTGTCAATTAAAACATTTGTATACGATTTTGATGAAATCATTATTCGTGAAGCGATTTTGCGCGAAACCATGCGTGGCGGACAAGTGTATTTTTTACATAACGAAGTAGAAACAATGCCTAGCATGATGGATAAATTACGCAAAATTATTCCGGAAGTATCGATCACCTTTGCACACGGACAAATGCCGGAAAAAAGTTTAGAAAAAACAATGACAGATTTTTATCATCAACGTTTTCAAGTATTGGTTGCTTCAACCATTATCGAATCCGGCATCGATATTCCATCCGCCAATACCATTATTATTAATAACGCCAATCAATTTGGTTTGGCGCAATTACACCAAATTCGTGGACGCGTCGGACGATCGCATCACCAAGCTTACGCTTATTTATTGGTACGAAACAAAAAAGCATTAACGAAAGACGCTGAAAAAAGACTCGATGCCATTTCTGAATTGGAAGATTTGGGTGTTGGTTTTCAATTGGCAACCCATGATTTAGAAATTCGGGGTGCCGGTGAATTGCTGGGTGAAGCGCAAAGTGGCAATATGGAATCGATTGGATTTAGTTTGTATATGGAATTACTCGATGAAACGATAAAAGCCTTGAAATCAGGTAAAAAACCACCGGAAACTTTTTCACATCACACACCGATAGAAGTTAATTTGCATATCAGCGCATTATTTCCAGAAAATTATATTCACGATGTGCATAGGCGTTTAACATTATATAAACGATTATCCGAATGCAATAATCTTGAAGACATTCAAAACATAAAATCAGAAATGATTGATCGCTTCGGATTGTTACCTGAACCTGCTCTTCATTTATTTGATCTAACCCATTTAAAAATTCGCGCAAAAGTATTAGGCGCACAAAAAATAGAGGTGAATAAACTCTTTGGTTATATTCATTTTAATGAAAAACCCAATATCGATCCGAAAATAATTATTGAATTAATTCAAAAAGAACACAAAAACTATCAATTGGCCGGCAAAAATACGTTGCGATTTAAAACCGTTTCAGATAAAGCGGCGGATCGGATTCGAATGGTGGATGTGTTGTTGCAACGGTTTGAATAGCGGCACTCTATAATGCGAATTAAGAGCTGAATTTTTTGCATCCGCTCGGAATGTTGTGGTTAGGATGGTTTTCGGGGAGACGCCGTGAATACATCCGTGTAGGCTTGCTTGGTGTGGCATCCATGCCACACACACTCCCCTCAAACCATCCGTAACCCCAACATTCACTCGCTCCTGATAGTTCAGCTCTTAATTCGCATTATACTTCAGTGTCAGACAACGATTTATGTTTCATCTCAGGCAGCAGCATCGTGACAAAAATACCGAGAAAAGCAACGCCAGACATCATACCCATCGTTTGAAAAACCGTATAATCACGCAGCAAAAAGGGAAAAAGAAAGGCACCGACAAATGCGCCTAATTTTCCAATGGCTGCTGAAATACCATGCGCACGCGCGCGAATACTGGTTGGATAAATTTCAGAAGGAATTAAAAATGTGGTGGTGTTGGGTCCGAAGTTTACGAAGAAAAAACTCACACCAAATAATCCAATAAATAACGGCACAATATGCGACACATCCGGAATCCACGCCATTAATCCATACATCAATGACATCATTAAAAACCCCATATATTGCAGCGGTTTTCGCCCAATTTTATCGACATATTTTGCAGCGAGCGCATAACCCGGTACAGCGAATATCAAAAATAAGAAGCCAGTAATTAAGGTGTGCACTAAGAGTGATGCGTTGGGATGAATGGCATTAATAATCATTAGAGATGAAACGGCATTACCATAAAAAGCGACATCCAGTAAAAACCAAGCGCCCGCGGTTCCCAATAAACAGATTAGCCATTTTTTTGAGAATAACGATTGACGATTGCGCTGCGCATCATACGCACTCACGCCTTCTTTTGGCACCGCCAAATCACGCACAACCCGACTCACTTCAACGGGAATCGCTTCTATGGGTTCTTTGCTTCGTAAATAATGCGCTGATTCTTGAATATTGCGACGTAAATAAAAAACGGATGCCGAAGGAATTGCGCCCAATCCCAGTAAAATGCGCCAAATGATGTCATGCGGAATATGCAGCGCCATTAATAATGACGCAAAAAATGGGCCCACAATTAATCCCACTGCTTGCATGGCAAATACCAATAACACTAAAAAACCGCGGTTTTTGCGCGTAGAATTTTCGCTAATGACAACAGCACTGGATGGATAATCACCACCGATGCCGAACCCGACAATTAAACGAGAGATAAATAACCAAATAAAAGTCATCGACGAGGCTGATAATATGGCACCACAAAATAAGACTAACACTTCATAACCATATAATTTTTTTCGACCGTAGCGGTCGGAAAAGAAACCGAAAAATACAGCACCAAATGCAGCTGCTGCTAATGCAGCGCCGTTTAATAATGCGGTTTGTAATGTCGATAAATGCCAAATGGGGCCTAGGATACTGGTAACAATGCTAATGATAAAAAGATCATACGCGTCTGTGAAAAAGCCAATGCCTGCTGTAAATACCATTTTCGCATGGAATTTATTCAGTGCTACTTCTTCAACAGGAATGACCGCGGAATTGTTCATCGCTATCCCTTTTCAATTTTTCGACTTGCGGATGATAACAGAAAATCACCCCAGATTTACGACAATCAACAAAATAAAATGTACAGGTTGCGGTGTCAATACAAGATTTGGTACGATGTCGCCACACACGGAGGGTTGTTACGACAAATGCAGTGCAGGGATGCACGTATTGTAACTATTTCTATGGGCCGTTAGCTCAGTCGGGTTTTTTGCGAGCGAGCGCAGCAAAAAACGGGTAATAGGATGTTACCCTGGGTGCGGTGGCGACAAGGACAAATTCAGTGCAGGGATGCACGTATTGTAACTATTTCTATGGGCCGTTAGCTCAGTTGGGTTTTTTGCGAGCGAGCGCAGCAAAAAACGGGTAATAGGATGTTACCCTGGGTGCGGTGGCGACAAGGACAAATTCAGTGCAGGGATGCACGTATTGTAACTATTTCTATGGGCCGTTAGCTCAGTTGGGTTTTTTGCGAGCGAGCGCAGCAAAAAACGGGTAATAGGATGTTACCCTGGGTGCGGTGGCGACAAGGACAAATTCAGTGCAGGGATGCACGTATTGTAACTATTTCTATGGGCCGTTAGCTCAGTCGGTAGAGCAGCTGACTCTTAATCAGTAGGTCGACAGTTCGAGCCTGTCACGGCCCACCATGTAATCAAAGAGTTGCCATAACGCTCGCTTCTCGCTCTTTTTAATTGGCGTACTGTGTCATATTTGTGACATGAATTCGTCTTGCTGCCTCTCTTAAGTGTTTACTTGAAAGATGCGCATAACGCAATACCATATCCAAATTTGACCATCCACCCAGTTGTTGCAGTTCCTGCAGGCTTGTGCCGTTTTGCACGTGCCAACTCGCCCACGTGTGTCGCGCAGATCATGCCAACGAAAATCGCGAATATCCGCCCTTTTCAATGCCTTCTGCCAAGCGCGTGTATTACATGCTTTCACCGGTTTATCTTTAAACGTAAAAACATAAACAGGATGTTTCCCACTTTGCTTTTTGAGAATACGCATTGCATCCTCATTAAGCGGAATGGGAATCGCTTTTTTGGATTTTGATTGCTCAGGATGGATGAACGCGTGCGCTCTTTCCATATCAACATCCTTCCAGTATCAGAGCCACGCATTAGTACCCATGCACACAGAAAATGACTGACGCGGTCGAGTGCCATAAGTATTAATTATATCACTTATAAGTAAAATAAATTTTACAAAACTCCTTTTGTTCTTTACACTGCACAAATAAAATTCATTTGAGGTTTTTATGCGTCCAGAACAAATATTTCATACATCTGTTGGTCAAGAGTTAGGTTTGACTGATTCGTTGTTAGATTGTTTTAACGATGCGGAATTTGAACAAATTTCGGATCAGTTAATATAAATGGAGCGAAATACCGATTTTAAGTATTAAAAAAATAAATTTTATATACGGATATTATTGAGGAATACTTTATTATGTAATTTAAACAACAAGGAGTTTTTATATGTACGAACCTCTAACTATTGGATATAGCGGTAATATACTAGCATCGGCAATAGAAAAAAAATATTCTTTGACTGGTCGGTGCTGTCATACTCTTTTGTGTTTATCCTGTTCTCTTAACACACTGTTACAATTACCCTGCTCGCTTTCCTATATGCCTGTTGCCTTCATTATGAGTTTAATACACCTTTGCACGAGCGAAGAAGGAGATAGATCATCCTCTCGAGCTGAAACTTTTAGAAAAGGAATAGAAACATATTGTTTTCCAATTGAATCTGCGAACTGGAGTGCTAAAAATAATGGAGCCACATATGCATTTTTTGGGATTTGCTGTTCGCCGATCAAGATTACAGGTGTTGCGTTGAGAGAGATGGTTGGTCCAACGCTGATGAGATAAGAAGAAATTAGCAAAAACAAGTGCTGACAAATTTTCTTTTGTTGCCTTCGCACTTGCTGACGCAAGCGCTTCTAACCTATGTCATCAGTAATTGTTATATGTCTTATAAGAAAAATAAATTTTACATACAGCCACTATTGGTAAATACTTTGCATGCAATTTCAATGAAACGCACAAAGAGAAAATTTTAAAAAATGCGCGGAGATGATACAAATAAAACACCGTTCAAATTAGATAACATAACACTGCCAATGGCAAGCGGTGATCAACACATTGTTATTCAAGAAGATCAGCGAGGTGCATTATCCATTCTGGCTGATTTGGTCATGTATGATGGAAAAAAATCACTCACCTATGATACAGGAAAATTTCGGCACACAAAGATGTGTTATGACGTATGGCTTCGCAGCTTCAGTTTTTTATTTAAAATCGATAATGACGAGCATTACACCGCATTGGAATATTTAGGCAATGTGGCTGCTTGTTTAATGATGCGAAAATTTTATTCTAGTAAAGTTTATAGTAGAGTTTATGATGTTTCTCGTTTTGTTTTAACGCCATTATATTTTGGTCATCTCGATATTGTTGAAAACATGATTGCCATTAATCCCGGATATTTATTACAAAAAGAAATACCCAGAAATATTTTTTTCAAGCCAATTCGAAACGATAGCAATCCGGTAACACCCTTTCAGGCAGTCATTATAAAAGGTGATATTGAGTTTCTGTTAAAAATCAGAAAATATTTATCTGGTATCGATGAAGAAAATCAATTTAGAGAAATTTTGGTGCGCGCGTTGGAAAATCGTTTAAGGGAATTGGATGACAAAAAAAATAATATCGCGGTAACCACTGATTTCAATATGCTATATCGTGAGAAAGAAAATTCCAGTGAACCTAAGGAGGTTTCTAAAGAATGGCGAGAAATTCGAAAGGAACGCGCAAGTATTGCAAACGCATTGAGTAACAATAACATATCAGAACTCTTTCACGTACATGATAATAGCCTGAAAACAAAAGCAGGAAATAACACCTTAATAAAAAAATTATTTAAAGCAATTGGTGCAGCAAAAAAAGATGAAGTAGACAATACAATCGATTTATTAATGATAGATTCATCACCATTAGCAATGAATTCATCGCGAAACACAAAACTTAATCTCTCTGAAAAAATTCGTATTTTTTATAATAAATACACACGTCTTATGATGAGTGAGCTGATGTTTAATCCTTATTATTATCTACATTATTATTTACCTGAGAAGGATGATGACTATTTATCATTAGCGCAATTATTACTGGAAGAACAATCATATTTGAAAACCATTGTTGTTTCTTTTATCGAAGGGTTTATGCCAGCAAGCTACAGAAACACTTTTGATACAAATCAATTTTTAGATATAAATCAATCTGAGGTAATGCAACATAAAAAAGCCTGGGAAATTTATGCCGAAATTTCTGGTAATACATTTAATCTATCAATTCTTGAGAGATTGTTACCGTATAATTGGGATCACCCCATAGTGTTGGAAACAGTGAAACAAGGCTTGTTTAAAATAATTGTAAAACCAAAAGATGTTAAAAATTTACTTGTATCATTTGCTAAAGATAAACATGAGCAGGTGCTTTTTTTTAGAATGCTCGAGCATCATATATATACAATCATATGTAACCGAGAAGATTTCAAAGAGTTATTTGCTGATGTTCCTGTTTATTCATTGTTAAATTTATTATTGTTAGTTGGAAATCACTTGGGACGAATAATAAAAACGCCGGGGGATTTTGCCTGTGTTATTTCATATATTGATTCATCTTGTGATCAGTATTTCTGCAATATCATGAAACCCCATCTTCATTGCATAATCACCACAGCCCAAGATTTTATTGATATATTTTCAAGCCACGATAGAAAAATTACTTCGATTCTTTTTGAACAAGCAAAATATTTATTAAGCACCATTATTAAAACACCTGAAGATTTCAGCGCTGTATTTGCATGCCTTGATTTAGATTTTTGTTGTGATGCTTTTGATGTATTGAATATCAATAGAAATTTTTTACGCAACATTATTCTCACAACCTATGATATCGGCAATTTATTTTCTAAAATTGGAGACAAAAAATGTGATCTTGTTTGTATGGAACTCAGAAATCAATTCATTGAAATTTTAAAAACTGCCGATGATTGTTGTGATGCCTTTTTTTTGATGGACGAAGCCAAACGTGAAATTTTTTATGATGTGTTAAAAAATCACATTTTTACAATCATTAAATCAAAAAATGATCTTGATGGAATCCTTAACTGGATTTCACAAGAAGAGGGTTCTGCGTTAATTAAAAAACTTGAATCGATGGCTGTCAAAAAATTTTTTGACGGTAACGACATACAAAACAAACACTGGAGATATAAAAAAATTCATGAAATTACGCTGAGGAATATTATTGATTATATAATTCCCATCAGACCCTTTGGATTTTTTAGAAGCTCAGAAACAGACATTAAAAAACAGCTAGAAATGTTTGGCGTTACTATTGCCGATCTTATAAAATTAGATCCAGAAAAACAATGCCGTTATGTTTTAGAAAAAATAAATTGGCCGGAAAACCAGCCTGTAAAAACAACGGCAATAACACCCCGAGTTCGATAATTTTATGCGTATTTTTGATTTTTCTTATAACTTTTCAAGCATTGCTGAGTTTTTAAAATATTATAATGAGCGTGAGGAAAATTCTGCGAGACCTTCATTGCTAACCGCTTCTGCAAAACCTAAAGAAATAATATATGTGAGCATCAGAAGAGATGATATTACAGATGACATGGCTATTGAATTTGCCGAAGCGATTGAAACGGCTACCTATGAAATTAGTCCTATATTATGGGGTGATAATGGAATGACTCGTATTGGCGCGATTCCCTTAGCCATCGCAAGAATTAAAAAAAACCCGCCTGGTTTTCCATTATCACTACACCTTGAAAAGAAAAAGCTTGAAGATGCAGATGCAACAGAACTTGCAAAAGCCATTGAAAGTTCAAAAGAACACATTAAACCTGACACTATTGTGTTATATCTTTTTAATAATATGATTGGTGATAGTGGTGCAGCTGCTTTAGCTAAAGTATTGCCATTGATTGTATTGTCACTTCCAAAAAATAAAATGACGCACAAAGGTGCTAAAAAATTAGCAGAAGCAATCATTGTATCACCAACACAATGCTCTTTGAATATCTGGGGGAATACGATAGGCGATGATGGCGTATGTGAATTAGCAAAAGCGATGATCGATAAAGCATCGCGATCCATTGAATTACATTTTAGTTTTTGTGGTGTCAGTATTAACAGCATGGGTAAATTAGCGGATATTTTAGCGAACTCAACTTTTCCCGTCGTGATTATTTTTGCAGAAGAAAAAATTCAACCGTTAGATTTTTTACAACCATTTTCTGTAAAAATGAAATTGGGAAAATATCCCGCAAGAACAAAAATCGTTATTACATCAGTTGTTACAGAAAAACGAAATGAAAATGATGAAATAGAAAATCATTTTGACGAAAAAAAATATCCGGTGATATTAAAACCAGAAGAATGCCCTACTGAAAGATTATTAACTATTGAAATGTTATTAACTACCGAAGTAATATCAAGTGCCACTGAAAAAATAACAACGGAAAAATATGAATTAATTTGCGTAGTAAATAAGCGATGTGTCCCCGCATCTTCAAAAAATGAAAGCATCAGCACATTGGCTGAAGTGCTTCATCCAACAAAACAAGTCACAGAATCTGCAGGCAACAAACAATCTCCATCATTCTTCGAACAAAAAAATGCTGCTTTGCAACCACAACCTGACTCTCAACCGCAACCTCACCATTAAGCGTATTTATACACATGCCATAAGTATTAATTATATCACTTATCAGTAAAATAAATTTTACAAAACTCCTTTTGTTCTTTACACTGCGCAAATAAAATTCATTGGGAGTTTTTTATGCGTACAGAACAGGCATTTCGAACATCTGCTTCTCAACAGTTAGGTTTAACTGATTCGTTGTTAGATTGTTTTAACGATGCGGAATTCGAACAAATTTCGGATCAATTAATATAAATGGAGCGAAATACCGATATTGACGCTAAATAATGACTGGTGACATAGCTTAGAAGCGCTCACGTTAGTGAGTGCGAAAGTGAAAGAAAGATCTGAATGCTTTCTTTCGCTTCTGCTAACGCAGAAGCTTCTAAGCTTTTATATAGCGCAAACCAGGATTTTCTATCACGACGATGCTGAATTTATTGGTTTTTAATTAACCTTGGGAGATTGCAATGCGTATTGAAAATATAGGTGAAACTATAGGTGAAAATGAATATTTTGAGTATAGAGGTGATGTCACTGTTGCAGGAAACATTGGCAACAACGCAACAGTAATTGTAGTGCATGGCTCATTAAGTGTGGGTGGTCACATCGGTGAAGGTGCCCATATCACTTTGCAATCAGTTGGCGCAATTCGCGTGCAAGGCAATGTTGGAAATAACGCAAGAATTAAGTCTCAAAGCGCCAGCATTATCGTAGGTGGAGATATTGGTAGCAATGTAAATATTGATACACAAAGTGGTGACATTCGCGCCGCAAACGTTGGTGTAAATTCAACCCTTAAAACAATGAGTGGCAATATTGTTGTTGCGAACGTTGGTGCATCTTGCTCTCTAGAAACGACGAGTGGTTATGTAAACGCGAGTGATGTCGCTGAAAGATCCACGCTCAAAACTATGGGCGGTAATGTTAAAATACGTAGCGCTCATGCAACAGCAACTCTTGAGACAATGAGCGGTAAAATTTATGAAAATGGTGTGCAACGTGAAAGAGATCGTCGATCCGCTGGTTCAGTATTGATGTCAATTACTCCGCCGCGTAATGGAGTAAGGTTTGGTTCGGTATCAGTTATTTCGTCTGGTAACGTAACGTTTTTTCAGGGGAGCAACGAAAGAAGAGTGATTGTTAATGGTCGCGATGTCACAGACCTTGTTAATGCTGCTTCTAGTGCACAACAACCGTTTATTACGGAAGGAAAACAATCGATTATGTTTAACAGTGAGTGCGAAAGTGGAAGAAAGATCTGAATGCTTTCTTTCGCACTTGCTAACGCAAGCGCTTCTAAACTTTTATATAGCGCAAACCAGGATTTTCTGTCACGACGATGCCCAAGTTATTTAAATTTAATTGGAGCACTTGAAATGAGAAGCAACCATTACTTAATAGATTTCAGTAAAATCAAATATACGCTTGATGTAGATAAACGCATAATAGCGGATATGAAAAGTTTGCTTGAACAGAAAATGGAACGACCAACGGTAGAGTTTTTGGGCTCTGGTGAAACCTCGGCTGTAATAGATATGGCTTTATACAGGTTAGGCTCTCTGTAAGATTTCAATTTATTTATTAGCAATGATGTAAGAAAAGCAACATTTAAAAAATGCGTTTTTAACATAAATAGCTTTATGATGATGATGCAATCTATGCTTGCCTACAATCAATTGACCCCCGAACCCAAATTGACATTTGAGTTTATAGATTGTTTTTGTATCAACATCGACAATGATGCGGAAAAAGTAGCTATAAAAAACTTATTGTTGCAACCAGAATACGCTTCTTTTGTTACACTATATGCATCAGAGCCATTCTATCCTATGACAACAAAATTATTAGCACCTTGCCCAGAAAATTCTTCCAAACCAATTGCTGCAACTTCGTCCGGTAATGTCGTTGATTCTACATTAAACACTCGGGAAAACTTATTTGACGAGGCACCAGTTTCAACGAAGCAGTCACAGACAAACTCACCAACATTTTTTGTGCATCCAGCCCAGGAAACGCCACAAAACAATAAAAAAGGTTATGAATTACATCCGGCGTCAACTGATCGTGATAGTGGTTTTAATGCATTTGGCATAACTAGAATTGATGCGGCAGAATTACTACAAGACAATATTTTCAGTAATGCTGATGCGATAGGATTACTCAAACCTCTCATTGAAGAATCACTGAAATTAAGCGATGGTCCATTTTTTCAATATCTTCATAAAGAAGAAATAACCACGCTGTCATTCGAACAAATTCAACAACAATTAAAATTAGGTAATATTACCTGTGATCTTGCATTTATTTCTGCTTTCATTGAATTTGATATCAATGTATTAAAAAATTGGGCACATCCTACTGTATTGCAAGCAATGGCTGAAATTCAAGGAATAAATATTTATATGTGGACCTTAAATCCTGATCAAAGCTTAGCGCCTTATCACAAAGAGGGACATGATTATGCTTGTCATAAATCTAAATCCAATTGTGATAATTCATCACGTGTAGATTTGCTTTTTGTAATAAATGAATATCTCTATCATCGAATTGAGCTGGTTGGTTTTGGTAGTGACGGTCCTGCGGAAGGCGAAACAATTAAAAAGCTAGAATATTCCGAGACCTTTGCGAATTATTTTGGCATGAATAATTCATAAGTTTGTATGTTTTTGCAATAATGTTTTTGAGATTAAACAACAAGGAGTTTTTTATATGCGCGAACCTCTAACTATTGGATATAGCGGTAATATACTAGCATTGGCTATAGAAAAAAAATATTCTTTGACTGGTCGATGCTGTCATGCTCTTTTGTGTTTATCCTGTTCTCTTAACACACTGTTACAATTACCCTG
Source organism: Verrucomicrobiota bacterium (assembly GCA_013287435.1). Taxonomy (GTDB): domain Bacteria; phylum Pseudomonadota; class Gammaproteobacteria; order Coxiellales; family Coxiellaceae; genus 2-02-FULL-42-43. Next base: position 32,944 of record JABDDU010000006.1, on the reverse strand, counting down.
CTCTCTTTCTTATATGCCTGTTGCTTTTATTATGATTTTAATACACCTTTGCACGAGCGAAGAAAGATCACCCTCTCGAGCTGAAACTTTTAGAAAAGGAATAGAAAAATATTGTTTTCCAATTGAATCTGCGAACTGGAGTGCTGAAAATAATGGAGCCACATATGCATTTTTTGGGATTTGCTGTTCGCCGATCAAGAATACAGGTGTTGCGTTGAGAGAGATGGTTGGTCCAACGCTGATGAGATAAGAAGAAATTAGCAAAACAAGTACTGACAAATTTTCTTTTGTTGCCTTCGCTCTTGCTGACGCAAGCGCTTCTAAGCTTTTATAGTGCGCAAACAGGATTTTGTATCGCAACATTTCAGACTATTTAAATTTAATGCGACAATTCCGGCATATGCGCTGCTGTTTCTTGTGCTACTGCTGATGGCGCGATAGTACGTTGCATTAATTTTTTAAGATCATCGCAAAATATATCGACATTTTTTGCATCGCTAAAAGTTTCAGGTTCAAACGCAGCTTGCAATACCTCGCGTGCACGGATGGATTCGGGAGATTTAAAATAACCCATTAATTGCTGAGCTGATGCGGTTTCTATTGAAACTGATTCTGTTGATCTTTCTTGCTGAAAAAATTCCGATGTTGTTGTATTTTTTACAACGCATATCATGCCAATTAATTTTTTAAATTTTTCAATGGTGCTGAGAAACGTTTCTCCAGAGATAACGCTACAATAAAACAGCCCATTTAAATGATTCGTTATTTCATGAGTTTCTGGAGATAATATCGGTAATCGTGGTGAAAAAAATTGTAGCGAATAAGCAGCCAATTGTAATAATGGTTGATCAGATGTTTTTTCTATTCGTGCGGCAAGGCTTGGAATAAAGGTCATTAAACAAATGATATTTGCTTCCATTGTTTTATCTGAGATGTTTATTCTTTCCAAAAGTGTTGATAACGATATTCTTCCTGCAAGCGCAGGAATAGACTTTATTAAATAGGCTAATTTCCGTTGAATTTCTCTATCTTCAATATTTATTGTTTTTAGCATTGATAATAATCGACTCATAGGATGCATATTGGCTAGTCGTTTACCTAATGCTTCAATAACACAATCATCCTGTCTTGGATTAGGTGAACCCGACAATACGTTAGATAAGAGTTCAAGCGCCTGATCTTCTGATGCATAGGGAATCAATTTTACAATGACAGGATCATCAATTTTCGCTACGTGAATATACTCATGCATCAAGTCAGAAAATTTGGGTAATAACCAAGGCAATAGTTTTTTAATTTTTGGTTGAGATAATCGTGCTGTAATTCGTTTTATAAGTTGTGTAACGAAATCCAAAACCCCGCTATAAGCTTTTTTCTCCACTGCGCTGTTGAACTTTTCCTCTCTTTCTATCTTATTCTTCAATTCTTTTTCAAAATAAGCAAAAAAAGACGATAAAACGGTTTCAATTTTTTGATTGGGTAGATGTGATGTTAATGCAACCGCAATTTGAAATGTACACTGATAGACAATCCGAAAGGGTGAGCCATACCAATCTCCTTCTGTTTCTACTTTAGCGGGTAATATTGTTAACAAAGAAGATAATTTTTCTATTTGCGGTTCAGATAAATATGAAGACAATGGTACAATTGTTGCGGCCGTGAAGTAACGCACATCATCATTAATGTTATAATCAGTTAGTATTTCAAATAATACACTTAAGGCTTGATTTGCCTGTATTTCAGATAATCGGGGTGCCAATGCTTTGAGGGCAACCAGTGATTCGAAACATCTAGAGATTTCATGAATACTTTGATTAGAAGGTCCAGACATGAAACGGGCCTGTTGAATTGAATTCAATTTTGCGATCAATTCATCAAATAATGTTTTCAATTGCACATCAGATAAACACTTCGCTAATACTTTTGCAGGATTGCTGATCATGCTTTCGTCAAATGAATGAGTATCTTCGGGGAAAGATAATTTTGCTTGGACTGATTCTATGAGCTCTATAAGTGAATCATTTTGCTTGAAAATATGCAGATTGTTTAAAAATATTTTGCTATGTAGCTCCACTAGCTCTTCTAGGTTAGATTTTTCTTCAATATCAGTAATGAGCATAGCCATATTTTTTAACGATTCTGATTGGGCAACTAAGGAGTTAACATCATTCGTCGAATAGTTTTTTTCTGATAGCATGCGTTTTGCAGTTTCTGTAATTTCAGTTCGTTTTTCGTCTATCTCAGCAAACTTTTTTTCAATAATGGATTCAGGCAGGCGAGGAATTATTGCTTGCAGAACGGAGACTACAAATGCTTGAGAGTTGATCCATGTATGGCATTTTGAAAAAAACAATGGTACGAGCTGTTCTTCTAATTGTGTTTGAGATAAACGAGAAACCAGTTTTGCCAGTATTAATCCTTCATTATAACAATCATCTTCATCATTTAATTCGTTAAATTTTTGAAGCATGCAGGGTAATAATTTTTCAATTTGATCATCAGATAAATGAGGAATCAGCGCATCAATCACTAGAAATGTTTTGTGTAAAAAGTCAGCTGTTTTTTTCCATATACTTTGTTTCCATATACTTTCAGCTTCTTCGAAGGTTATTATTTTTCGTTCACTGATTGGCAAAGGATCTGGTTTCCATTTACATTTCTCAATCATCGGGAGAAGATCCAGAAATATTTTTTCTTTTTGTGCATCCGATAAATAGTAAGCGAGTGCCGATAAAAAATAACAATTTTCAAAGGTAAAATCTTCTGAATCAAATATTTTTATTGTCAATATGGATAAATAATTTTGCAAAATGGTTTGATCATGGCTTTCTGAGCATGCTCGATCTACTAATATTTTTATTCGAATCGCCAAACCTAGATTTGGTTGCTGCAATGAATTTAATGAAACATAGGATAGATTTTTTTGTTTTAAAATAAATTTTTCACGTTCTCGTCTGCGATCTAAACTCAGATAACGTTCTATGACCGTTTTTCTTAAGCGTAAATTATTTGGCCGCATTAAATCATCTGCTATTTTTACAAATTCATTATCTGACAAACAATCTAATGAAATAGCGTCTTCTGTGCGCATAGAAACTCCTAAGTAATAATTTTTTATAAGTATTCATTTAAAAAATGATTTTGTAAAATTTATTTTACTTATAAGCCATATAACAATTACTGATGACATAGGTTGGAAGTGCTTCAACATTTCTCCGCTTCCACGTTTTTTACAATGCGCGTGATCTCATTTCTCAGCCACGTATGCGCAGGATCTGTGTCGTATTGTTTATGCCAGGCAATATAAAACTCAGTGGTAAATGTTTTGTCTGGAAAAGGACGAATCAAGCAGTGTCGTCCTTTGTTGGCAACCCAGGTTTTGCTTTGTACGGCTGTTGCGATTAAATCATCGGATTGTTCGATCAATCTAAAGATAACGTCGATATAGGGCACATACAATACGGTGTCTCTGATCGGAAGTCCTTTTGCCAATAACAGATGATTGACTGCGGAAGGAAAATCAGGATTTTCGACTCGACACGCAATATGTTTGTAATGCTTAAAATCAGATAATGTTATTTTTTTCTTTTTTGCCAATGGATGATTTTGATTAAAAATACAAACGTTACTATCTATCAACAATAATTGCATTCGAATGGATTCCGGCAAAAGAAATGATCTGGCAATACCGATATCGTAGTAGCCTTTTTCAAAGGGTTCTGCGCTATACATTTGTGTGACAGGAATAATATTTATTTTTATATGAGGTGCTTTGTGACGTACGATCGGAATTAGTGTAGGTAAAATAAGCGATGCCCAATGATCCGGCATACCTATTTTAAATACGCGATCACAGGCGGCTAAATCAAACTGCGCTTTATCATCTATTAAATTTTTGAGATTCTCGATCACCACGCGCAATTTGGGTTGCAGTGTTTTTGCGTAACTCGTCAACAGCATGTGATTTTTTTTACGCATTAACAATTCATCCTGAAAAATAACACGCAATTGTTGTAAATTATTACTCATGGCAGCTTGCGTAATCGATACTTTTTTTGCGGCATTGGTAACGCTTTGTTCTGTTAACAATAGATCTAACGAGATTAATAAATTAAGGTTGATGTGATATAGATTCATGATGATGTCCCTTATTTTTAGAAACATCAGTATAACTAATATTACTTATAAGTAAAATCAATTTTACTAATTAATTGTGCTGCGGTATTCTGCCTTGTTTTCGCAGATGGCAGTCAATAAAAAATAAATGCTTATTGTTTTGTGATTGGTCTATTAGCTGATTGATTTGTGTTTGCGAGTATTGTTTTAAAAAACACAAATCACTTGATTCATAAAGACAGACGCGTTTTGCATCATCAATCAAGAAATGCGAATCTTTAAAACGCCCCGTTTCGCAAAATGGGCAAAAAAGTCATTTTGATTGAACGTTATGCCACTTGTTCCAACGCAATTACATTAGAACGTGATTTAAGCATTTTTCAATAACAATCGGGCTAACCTGGGTTAATGTGCAATTCTTCTGTGGCGCTTGAAGGATCGTCAGTAGGTAAAACCTCTCGACTCATAATATTATCCGTGATGGTTATGTTTGTAGTACCCAATTGAAAATATCCCTTTATTACCAAAGTTGAATAATATAATTAATTGTATTGTATCAATCACAAATCCGTAACAGTGCCTTCAAACACTTCAGCCGCCCTTTGAATGGATTCAGACAGTGTTGGATGCGGGTGAATGGTGAGTGCGATATCTTCCACATCACAACCCATTTCAATCGCCAATACAATTTCACTGATTAATTCACCGGCATTCACGCCAACGATGGCGCCGCCAATCACGCGATGACTATCATCGAAAATTAATTTGGTAAATCCTTCGGTGCGATCAACGGATAATGCGCGACCGGATGCGACCCACGGGAAAACTGCTTTTTCAAATACGATACCTTTTTCTTTTGCTTGAGTCTCGGTAACACCCGCCCAGGCAATTTCTGGATCCGTATAGGCAACCGATGGAATGCATTTCGCATCAAAATAATGTTTTTTACCAGCGATCACTTCCGCTGCAATATGCGCTTCACTCGATGCTTTATGCGCTAACATCGGATTTCCCACAATATCGCCAATCGCATAAATGCCTGCCACATTGGTTTTTAATTGATTGTCGACAGAAATAAATCCACGATCATCCACTTTAACACCGGCTTTTGCAGCATCAATTAATTTTCCATTGGGACGACGACCGACAGCCACTAAAACACGATCAAATCGTTTGGGATTTTCTTTCGGCGCATTGGCACCCTCAAACGTCACCCACAAACCGTCTTTTTTGGCTTCAACTTGGGTGACGCTCGTTTTTAACATAATACTTTGATAGCGTTTTTCTAGGCGTTTATGCAAAGGCGCTACGACATCGCGATCCGCACCGGGAATTAATTGATCCATCATTTCGACAACGGAAATTTTTACACCAAGTGCGTGATAAACCGTTGCCATTTCTAAACCAATAATACCGCCGCCTAAAATTAATAAGTTGCCATCGGTTTTTTCTAATTCTAATGCGCCGGTAGAATCAATGACGCGAGGATCATCAGGAATAAAGGGTAATTTAACGGGCAGTGAACCTGCAGCGATAATGCAATGATCAAAAGTCACTTCGATTGTTTTATCTTTGTTAGTGACAATTATTTTTTTGGAATCAACAAATTTGCCTTCACCAATGACGATTTCCACTTTACGTTTTTTGGCCATCATCGTCAAACCGCCGGTTAATTTTTTAATGATCCCGTTTTTATAATCACGAATTTTTGCGATATCTAATGTGGGTTTTGCAAATGCAACACCGTGCGCTGACATATCCGCCGCATCATCAATCACTTTCGCGACATGCAATAATGCTTTCGACGGAATACATCCGACATTCAAACACACGCCACCAATCGTGTCATAACGTTCAATCAAAATGACTTTTTTGCCCAAATCGGCAGCACGAAATGCAGCGGAGTAACCACCAGGACCACTACCTAATACAACGACTTCTGCGTGTAATTTATCTGACATAAAAACCCCTTAATTAACCTTTAAATGCGAATTGACTTTGCTGAACATTGCATCCGCTCGGAATGTTGTGGTTAGGATGGTTTTCAGTTCGAGCCGTGAATACATCCGTGTAGGCTTGCTTGGTGTGGCATCCATGCCACACACACTCCCCTCAAACCATCCGTAACCCCAACATTCACTCGCTCCTGATAGTTCGGCAAAGTCAATTCGCTTTTAAAATTTCTTGCATATATTGTTCAAAATCCGTTAAATGCGATTCAATCACAATCACAACGACATTGATATCCAATTTTTTATATTCATGAACAGCGATATTGCGAAAACCCACCATACCAATCATCGCATTTTTTGTTTTTTCCGAAATAATTTTTGCTTCATGTAGCGCTAAAAATAAATCTTTCGCTTCTTTTGGAAAAGACAAACCTTTTATTCTGACAATATGTGCTGCAATATCAATTGCTGTTTGCGCTGCGCGCTGTAAATTTAAAACAGCGGCATCTTGTCGAAGGTAATCAGTTAAGAATTCTTTTTTAGACTGTTTGTAATTAACGCGAACACTCTCTAAACAATTTTTAATTGAAGCCATTTTATTAAAAATAATTTCATCTTCCATTTTATTTCGCCACCTTGTTCGACTTTAAAAGCCATGTTGAAAAATGTTCTAAAATCTCTCTACGATCATCATTTAATTGCAAATATTTGGTATAAGCCAAATCCAAATATTCATCAAAATTACCGTCTTGAAAAATAACTTTTCCGGTGGATACAATCACAAATCGAAATACATCATCAATATTCTTCATATCAATTAAATCAACAGACTCCACATGCATCAGATGCGCTAATTCTTGCGATACCTCAAACCACAATTTAAAAGAATCTATTTCATCATCGGCAAGAAATGCAACATCAATATCACTTTTTTCGGTGGCGTGACCTGATGCATAACTGCCATATAAAATCAGTAATCGCAATTTCATCTTGCTTTGCAAAAATGAAATCATTTTTTGTATACTGTCTTTATCTAATGTCACAATAATAACGTCCTGATATCTGACAAACACTGCGTCAAATAAACTGCAAATCGTGCACCTTCGGCACCATCAATCACGCGATGATCATACGATAATGACAATGGCAGCATTAAGCGCGGCACAAAATTATCATCTTTGTAAATAGGCTTTAAGGATGATGTTGAAACTCCTAGAATGGCGACTTCGGGTGCATTAATAATCGGCGTAAATGCAGTGCCGCCAATACCGCCCAAACTGGAAATCGAAAAACAGCCACCTTGCATATCCGTCATCGCCAAGCCTTTTTCGCGGGCTTTGGTGCTCAGCGCTTCTAATTCTTTGGCTAAATCAAAAATACCTTTTTTGTCTACGTCGCGAATCACCGGTACGACTAAACCATTGGGCGTATCGACTGCAACACCGATATGAAAATATTTTTTCAATAGTAATTGCTCGCCTGAAGAATCTAATGAGGCATTAAAATTCGGGAATTTTTTCAATCCCGCAACAACGGCTTTCATAATAAAAACAAGTGGCGTTAATTTAAAGCCTTTTTTTGCGGCTTTATTTTTATTTTCCTGACGGAATTTTTCAAGCTCCGTAATATCGGCTTCAATAAATTGCGTGATATGCGGAATCGAAACCCAATTGCGATGTAAATTCGCCCCCGATATTTTTTTAATTTTCGATAAGGGTTGTGATTCGATTGCGCCGAATTTTGCGAAATCAATAATGGGTTGTGGCAATAAAGTTAATCCGCCTGTTTGTGAACCGCGCGATAAATAATTTTTAATATCGTCTTTGGTGACGCGGCCTTTTTCGCCGGTGCCTTTGATTTTGGATAAATCGATATCGAGTTCGTGGGCGATTCGGCGGATGGAAGGGCTGGCGTGGACGGCGGGGGTGTGAGTGTGAGCAGGAGTGTGAGTGTGAGTGTGAGCAGGAGTGTGAGTGTGAGTGTGAGCAGGAGTGTGAGTGTGAGTTGACACAGAGCTTGAAGTCGAAGCAACAGGAGCTGAACTTGACGCAGGTGTAATAGCTGTTTGCGCCGCGGATCTCACACTCACACTCACACTAATCGTGCAAATGACAGCGCCCTCAGTAATCTTATCCCCCACTTTAACCGCAACAGATTCCACAACACCCGCTTCCGGTGATGGAACATCCATGCTTGCTTTATCACCTTCAAGCGTAATTAACGGTGTTTCAACGGCAATCGTATCGCCGACTTTAATTAATACGGCGATCACGTCAACTGGATTGGCGGTACCAATATCAGGAATCTTGATTTGTTTGCTCACACTTACACTCCCACTTACACTGTCATCGGTTCCGCTCTGTCCGCATCAATTTGTAATTGATCGCGCGCGCGCAACAACGCTTTTTGATCTATTTTTCCAGATTCAAATAACGCATACAATGCTGTGTATGCAATCATTTTTGCATCCACTTCAAAAAAATCACGCAATGCTTCACGCGTATCGCTGCGACCAAAGCCATCGGTGCCTAATACATAATACGGCGCGTGAATGGCGGAGCGAATTTGATTGGCCGTTAATTTAATATAATCAGTTGCTGCGATTACGGGTACTGTATTATTTTCAAGGCATTGCTCGACGTAGCATAATTTGCGTTTTTTTTCGGGATTTAAGCGATTTTCACGCGTTACCGTATCCATCTCTTTTCGCAATTCATTAAAGCTGGTGACGCTCCAGATGTTACTGGAGATTTTAAATTCTTTTTCCAAAATATCAGCAGCCTTGATAACTTCATTTAATATTGCGCCGGAGCCGAGTAATTGCACGCTCGCTAACGCGCGCGTCTCCCTAGCACGCATCTCCATAGATAACGGGTACATCCCCTTCAAAATCCCCGCTTCAACACCCGCCGGCATTTTCGGATGATGATAATTTTCATTCATCACAGTAATGTAATAAAAAACATCTTCTTGATTGGCATACATACGACGCAATCCGTCTTGCACAATCACCGCTAATTCATAAGCAAAAGTAGGATCATACGAAACACAATTCGGCACCATGCTAAACATAACGAAATTATGACCGTCTTGATGTTGCAGACCTTCACCCGCCAATGTGGTACGACCTGCAGTGCCACCCATAATAAATCCGCGCGCACGCATATCACCTGACGCCCACACCAAATCACCAAAACGCTGAAAACCAAACATAGAATAATAAATATAAAACGGAACCATCGGAACGTGATTAGACGAATAGGAAGTGGCTGCTGCAATCCATGCCGCCATCGCTCCCGCTTCAGAAATTCCTTCTTGTAATAATTGACCTTTTTTATCTTCGCGATAATACATTAATTGATTTTTATCTTCGGGTTGATACTGTTGACCGCTCGGTGAATAAATACCGATTTGTCGAAACAATCCTTCCATACCAAATGTGCGTGATTCATCAGCCACGATCGGCACGACGCGATCTTTCATATTATTATCTTTTAATAACACCGATAAAATACGCACATAAACCATTGTGCTGGAAATTTCACGATCCCCTGAATCTTCTAATAAAGCTTGAAATGCCGATAATTCTGGTACTTTTAATTTTTCGCACTGAGGATTGCGTGAGGGTAAAAATCCGCCGAGTTTTTCGCGTTGCTGAAATAAAAAAGTCATCTCGGGCGAATCTTTTTTGGGTACGTGATAATTTAATTTTTCAATGTCTTGATCCGATAAATTCAATCCAAATCGTTCGCGGAAATGTTTTAATTCTTCGATCGGCATTTTTTTAGTTTGATGCGCGACGTTCATCGCTTCACCGCTTTTACCCATGCCAAAACCCTTCACCGTTTTCGCTAAAATCACTGTGGGTTTATTGTTGGTTGCCACTGCAGCGGCATAAGCGGCGTATATTTTTTGGGGATCGTGGCCGCCATCCAATAATTCTGTTTTTAATTGTTCATCGGAAAACTCAGAAACCAAGGCAAGTAATTCTGGATATTTTCCAAAAAAATGTTCACGCAAATAAGCGCCATCACCAGCGGACATCTTTTGATAGTCACCATCGATTAATTCGCCAATACGTTTTAATAATAATCCGCTTGTATCTTTTTCAAATAATTTATCCCAACCGCCACCCCAAATGACTTTGATGACATTCCATCCTGCGCCGCGAAATACACCTTCATATTCTTGAATGATTTGGCCATTGCCCCACACAGGACCGTCGAGTCGTTGCAAGTTGCAATTGATCACAAAAATTAAATTATCGAGTTGTTCACGCGCCGCGATATTTAAGGCACCTAATGATTCAGGCTCACCCAATTCACCATCACCACAAAAAGCCCACACATGACGATTTTCTGTTTTTGCCAATCCGCGATTTTCTAAATATTTTAAAAAACTCGCCTGATAAATTGCCATCAATGGACCAAGACCCATGGAAACGGTTGGAAATTGCCAAAAATGCGGCATTAACCAGGGATGCGGATACGATGCAACGCCGTCTTTTGAAAATTCTTGGCGAAAACCATCGAGTTGTTTGTCAGTCAAACGACCTTCTAAAAAGGCACGCGCATAAATACCGGGCGATGCGTGACCTTGAAAATACACAAGATCGCCCCCGTGATTTTCACTTTGCGCATGAAAAAAATAGTGTAGACCAATCTCAAATAAAGTGGCACAAGAACCAAAGCTAGCGATATGCCCGCCCAACTCTGAAGATACTTTGCCGGCGCGCATGACCATAGCAATGGCATTCCAACGCATACAATTTGTTAATTTTTCAAATAAAGGAATATCGGCCGATGGCATTCTGGCTTCTTGATTGACTGGAATTGTATTTGCGAGCGGCGTGTTGATGCTACTGGGTGCTGACACGCCACGTTGATTGGCATAATCCATCAGTGTTTTTAACAAAAATTGAGCGCGATCGCTTCCCTCAAATTCAAGCACAGAATCTAGGGCATCTTTCCATTCTTGCGTCTCTATGGAATCGCAATCCTGAATAGGCAATTGCATCGGATCGCTCATGAGGTTCCTCTAATTAGTGTGAGTGTGAGTTGTCAGTGTGAAATATAATAAACTCATATTGTATCATGACCATTCCTGAGTTTCAGGGGCGCAAAGATAACATAAAACGGCGTGGTATGCAGCTGAAAATGGGATTCGTGCCAAAAAGTGTCATGTTTGTACACTTTTTCGTACCGGAAAGTGTATCATGAGTCTCTGTACGCGACAAAAAATATGAAGGTGCGAGTTTCGACATGCTTATCAAATACTTTCTCTACGCATTTATCGCGTTATTTCCTATTGTTAATCCCATCGCCATGTCATCCGCATTTTTTACCATGACAAAGTACGCAACCGATGAGCAACGCAAAAAATTGGCCACACTGGTGACATTGTATGGAACTGTTTTGTTGTTAGGCACACTATTAATTGGGCCTTATTTGCTGAGTTTTTTTGGTTTGGAAGCGGCGGATATTCGCGTTGCCGGTGGTTTGATCGTCTTTTCAATCGCATGGAGAATGTTAAATCCACCGCGTGACGAACCGAAATCAAGCGCATCAAATGGAGATGACATTATGTCGCTCGCATTTTTCCCATTAACCATGCCACTCACAGCAGGTGCAGGTAGTATTGCGATTACGATTGCATTAGCAACTCAAGCGCATAAAGCCAGCAATATGATCGATCAATATATTGCAGTGGCTCTCGCCATTATCGCCATTTTTATTGTGGTTTTTTTCTGTTATCGCTATGCCGCTAATATTTTTAGAACATTGGGAAAAACCGGCAGCGTGGTGGTTACCTCGCTGTCGGCTTTCATATTATTGGCGATCGGCGTTTCTATTATTTGGAGCGGGATTCATCTACTAATAAGTGGGTAAGAAATTACCCCACCAGGTAACAGATCAAGCCTCACTGTCTGATTTGGTAAAACGTCGAGTTTCTATCTACGGAGTGATCTCTTACCCCACCCAACTTCCGATTGTCACCAAAGCCATCACTACCAACCAAATAATCAGTGCACGACGGACCAAACTGATCGCATCCGGATCGATCACCAAGGCAGGTTGTGCATAAGCGAGTATTTGATCTTGATTATCAGTCACGGGTTGAAATAAATCTTTCATCCATACTTTAAAAACAGCACTAAAATTGCCCGCCAAAGCAAAACTTAATCCCACTAAACGAATGGGTACCCAATCTAAAACGCCGTGCGTTAACACAAAATACTTTTGATCAGGGAGTTGTGTGCGTAAAGTTTCAACTACTATATAGAGCGCTAATCCGACAGGACCAAAAACAAAATACCAAAAAAGTAATGCGAATATTTTTTGATAGCTTTGCAGTAACAAATCAGATGCAGATAATGGATTGAGCAATGGTTTTAATGAGGTAATATTCACGTAATACCACAATAATAAAAGGCTTAATATCAAATAACCAATATGTCCCAGTGTGTGATACACAATAGTGAAAACCAAACTCACTGCAATCACAATCGGTAATACTAATATCGCCACCGTAAACAATCCATGCCCTTTTTCAAGCGACTTAAACTGTTTATTCATCCATTGCACATACTTATCCGCCCATTGATACTCAAACGCTAAACTGGTCATATTAAAAAACCATTGGACAGCCAGACAGGCTAAAATCACGATGAAAGACATAACCTCCTCCCTAAAAATATTATTGCGTCACCCGGCTCCACACTACCGTTTTTCCAAACAAGGGAATACCCACATAACCGCGCACTTTCAATGCTGCACCATGATGAACGATGCGCATAGATGCATGATACAACTTTCCATTGCGCGGATCCAAAATAGTACCATGAGAACAATATCCTGGCTTACAAAGCATGTGATGAATAATGGTTAATCCCACAATCGGTTTATTTTTTTGATCCCCTGTGCATACGGCGCAAACTTTTAATGACTGTTTTCCAGGAATCGAAAAAGTTTTTATGATCGTTCCTTTATAAAATTGTCCATTGGATTTAATCTGAATAATAGAAGAGGGGTTTTTTGTTTTTCCATCAAGTGTTTGCCAAAATCCTGCTACAGAATCTGTATCAGATAGTGTTGCCGCAAAGACAACGGGTGAAAAAGTCACAAAACACAAACCCATTACCACGAATTTCATTAACCATTTTAATCTAACAGTCATCACATCACTCCAAATTTAATAAAAAATAAGGAACTATTCAGCATTTTTCTAGTTAGACCTTCGAGGTTTATTCTAGTTTTGATCGGTGAATAGTTACAAAATAAGTTGTAAACACTATCACAAACTCAAAATTATTCAAAAAAAACATTAAAAAAACAAAAAAAATGAAAAAAAATGAAAAAAAAGACGAAAAACGACAAAAACATGATCAAAAAGTTTGATCTTGTTGATTTTCATTGTAAAATAAATATGTCGTTTTTTTAAACTAAATTTTAGGGAGAAATAGAATGCCAGCAAAAAAACGCAAAGTAGCTAAGAAAGTGAAAAAGGCTCCAAAGAAAAAAAAAGCTAAACGTAAGGTGAAGAAAGCGAAAACGACCCGCAAAAAAAGAGGTCGTCCAGCTAAGAAAAAATAATCTTTTTTAGCTGAAAAGCCGTTAGGTGGTTCTCATCTAACGGCTTTTTTTTATTGTGACAATCAGTGGTTCCCGCTCAGCAGGTTGATTAACTTAAATTTTTAGATTTGAGGGGAGATTGAAGGATAATTAGTTGAGAAAACCGGAGTGTACTTTTTCGTACATGAGGATTTTCGAAACAAATTATCATTCAATATCCCCCAAAGATAAAAATTCAATGTTCAGCGGGAATGACTTTATGACAATGCTTTTGCCTGATCCAACATTTCCCGTAAAGCGAGTTCCGACAACACACCAGACTCCGCATACACGATAGCGCGATTTTTAATAATCATGACAAAAGGGATTGAGAGCACAGAAAATTCTTCCGCTAATTCTTTTTCAGCTTCAATATTAACGCTTGCAAAAAAAACATCAGGGTATTCTTTTGACACGATTTGCATGACTTTTGAGAAAATTTTACAAGGCGCACAAATTGAAGCCCAGAAATCAATAACCAACGTATCATGGGATTCTACAGCTTGATCAAAATTATCAGCCGTTAATTCTGCAATACTCATATTGACACTCCTTGTAATATTCTCTGTTGAACTTCGCTTGGCGTTCCAATACCTGATACGCGATGATACTGAGGTGCTGCACGATCACCCGACGATGCCCACTCTTGATAATATTTTAATAATGGCCGTGTTTGCTCGTGATAAATGGTGAGACGTTTTCGCACCGTTTCTTCACGATCATCTTGGCGATGAATTAATGGTTCGTGCGTTACATCATCAATGCCTGCATTTTTCGGCGGATTAAAAATAGGATGGTATACACGCCCTGATGCTGAATGTATCAGTCGTCCACTCATGCGCAAAATAATTTCTTCGTCAGATACTTCGATATTAATCACATGATCCAAACGAATATGCTGATTACGCAATGCATCCGCTTGCGCAATCGTTCGAGGAAAACCATCAAACAAAAATCCATTTTTACAATCAGGATGGGTGATTCGAGCTTTGACCAAATCAATAATAATATCATCAGAAACCAAGTTGCCGGCATCTACCACTTGCTTGACTGATTTCCCCAGTGGCGTGTTATCTCTCATTGCGGCACGCAACATATCGCCCGTAGAAATTTGAATAATATTGAAATGAGCAATCAGCAAATGCGCTTGCGTTCCTTTTCCAGCGCCAGGTGGACCTAATAGCATTAATCGAGTATCCACAATTGCTCCTGATGTGCTGTGTGATGTGTGATGTGAGGTAACTTTATAAAGTTTTAGAGGGTAATGCAAATGAGTTATCGGTTATCCGTTATCTGGTATCTGTTATCGGTAAAATCTTAAATCGTGCCTCAGACACTGATAACTGATCACTGATAACTGATCACTGATAACAGATAACCGATCTACTTACACCCAACAATCTCACCCGTAACAACTCTCAAACGTCCCGTCCGCAACACAATAATTTGCGCCGATAACTTTTTCCCGCAAATATAAAAGCTACCCTGCTGACCTCGTGTAAATCCATCCGAACGCCAGCGTAGCGCATCAGAATCTCCCAATGTACTTCGCCATAATAATTGATACTGATTTGGCATTGCAGACAATACGCGTAACACATGTTGTGTTTTTTCATTCAAAATTAACTGGCCGTTTTGCCAATGAAATCCGCAATGATCATTGTTGCCTTTTGCGCACAATGTAACGGTTGTATGAGCAGTAATGGCCGTATCACGGGCATATTCCAATGCATCGGTGAATTGATTCACGAGTGCGGATAACTGATTTTTACTGATAAATGCACGGTAAGCCGTCGCTGCAGAAAATAACAAAACAATCATCAATGCGATCACGATTAAACATTCTAATAACGTTAATCCCGCTTCATTTCGGCCATATATATAATTGTTGGATCGTATTGTGAGAAACAGAAATCACCTCCATACGATAACCCACAATACACACACAAATTTTGGTTTTTGGTATCGTTTCTAAATAATCAATCACCAATCCGCTTAATGTACGCGGACCATTGACCGGCAAATGCCAGCTCGTTAAGCGGTTCAACACGCGAATACTAATACTGCCATCAACCAACACACTGCCATCTTTTTGCTTCACAATAAATCGCTCTATTTCCACAGCGCTCATTGCAAAATCACCCGCAATTTCTTCGAGCAAATCTCGCAGCGTCAATAAACCCTGAATATCACCGTATTCATCAACCACCAACCCAACATGCTGCCTTTGCTGCTGAAAATTAATGACTTGTTGATGGAGTAACGCGCCTTCTGGAATAAAATAAACTTCTTGCACCAATGACAGTAAATCCGTTTCTGCAAAATCCACTTTGCGCAACGAAACCAATGCATCACGCAGCGTTAACATACCTGCTATTTTATCGATATGTTCACGATAAACGGGCAAATAAGCATGCGTGCTTTGCATTAATTGTGTGACTATCGTATCCCACTCTTGCGTTAAATCAATACCGTATATTTCATTTTTCGGCACCATGACTTCTTCAACCGTCAATTGCTGTAAATCTAATACGCGCAATAACATGGCTTGATAATGCGACGCCGTTTTACCTGTTGCTTCATGAACGACTGAACGCAACTCATCAATCGACAACGGTTCTGCTTCAGTTTTACGAACACGAATACCAAACAATCGCAACACACCATTCGAAAAAAGATTGGCAAACCACACCAATGGATACAATATTTTTAACAAAAATGCCAAGGGAGTAGAAACCAATAAAGCGGTACGTTGCGAATATAATGCTGCCAATGTTTTCGGTGCTGTTTCTCCAAAAATTAAAATAATGAGTGTTAATGCAATGGTTCCAATCAAAGCACCTGCTTCTCCGTACCATCGAACCGCAATCATGGTCACAATGGCCGACGCTAAAATATTTGAAAAGGTATTTCCAATTAAAATAACCGCGAGCAAACGATCCGGTCTTTCCAATAATTTCAACACCCGTTTTGCCCGCGCATTGGATTTTCGGGACAAATGACGTAAGCGATAACGATTCACCGCCATCATGCCGGTTTCGGATAAGGAGAAAAATGCGGATAGCAAAATTAGGAAAATTAATATTGCAATAAACATATATTGCCCGTAGTGATTGTGTACTGTTTAAGGATAGCATTAGTGTGAGTGTGAGTGTGAGTGTGAGTAAATATTTTCTCACGCTCACACTCACACTAATTTCATGTATAATCCCAAACCAAACACACCACCCAACGAGCGCACCATGTTCACTCATCTCACCGACCGCTTTTCAAAAACCTTTGAGAAACTACGCGGAATACATCGTTTTACGGAAGAAAATATCAAAGACGCGATTGGTGATATTCGAAAAGCGCTGATCGAAGCGGATGTCGCATTACCGGTTATTAAAACATTTATCGACACCGTGACTGAAAAAGCGATTGGTCAAACGATTATTAAAAGTGTTCGCCCTGAAGAAGCTTTCGTTAAAGTCGTACAAGATGAATTAATCGCTGTTTTAGGCGGTGAAACCGATGAAATTAATTTGCGCGCGCAAAAACCGGTGATTATTTTAATGGCCGGCTTGCAAGGTTCTGGTAAAACAACCACCACCGCAAAACTCGCCCACTATTTAACGACTCTAGTGAAAAAAACAGTGATGATCACATCGGTTGACGTTTATCGTCCTGCTGCATTAGATCAATTAGAAACATTATCCAAACAAATTAATGTGGCGCATTTCCCATCAACACCGAAAGACAAACCACTCGATATCGTTAAACGCGCGATTGATCATGCTAAAAAACAATTTGTTGATGTCTTAATTATCGATACCGCCGGTCGTTTGCATATTGATGATGAAATGATGCATGAAATTCAAGAAATCAGTAAAGCAGCACAACCCACCGAAACATTATTAGTGGTTGATAGCATGGCGGGGCAAGATGCAGCGAACATCGCCAAAACGTTTAATGAAAAATTGGAATTAACCGGTGTTATTTTAACAAAAACAGATGGTGATGCACGCGGTGGCGCTGCATTATCCATGCGAATGATCACGGGAAAACCGATTAAATTTGTCGGCACCGGTGAAAAAATTGATGGGTTGTCTGCTTTTCATCCTGATCGCGTTGCTTCTCGCATTTTAGGCATGGGCGATATTGTAAGCCTTGTAGAATCCGTCAAACAAAAAGTTGACAAAAAAGAAGCGGATAAAATTGCGAAAAAATTGCAATCGGGAAAACGATTTGATTTCAATGATTTTCTCTCGCAATTAAATCAAATGAAAAAAATGGGTAGTATGCAATCACTGTTAGATAAAATTCCCGGCTTTGCCAAAATTCCCAAAGGCGCTGCAGAAATGATGGATGATAAAATCATGGTAAAAATGGAAGCGATTATTTTATCGATGACACAAAAAGAACGTCGTTTTCCCGCATTAATTAATGGTTCTCGCAAACAACGTATTGCAAAAGGTTCAGGCACGACCTTGCAAGATATCGGAAAATTATTAAAACAATTTATGCAAATGCAAAAAATGTTAAAACGGTTTGGTGGCAATAAAATGGAAAAACGTATGAAACAATTGCAGCAGTTTAAAGATCAATTGCCGCCGGAGTTGTTGAGTCAGTTGCCGGATGAGTTTAAGAGGTAGTGAGTGATGCCTTAATCGGTTGTAAAACTTGCTCTTCCCAACCGCACTAATTTTCCGTAGAATGGCGCACTTAGTTAAATGACACGAATTGAATATCAGAGGAATAAAAGAATGGTTGTTATCCGCTTAGCACGCGCAGGTGCAAAAAAATCCCCTTTTTATCATGTGGTTGTCGCTGATTCACGCAAAGCTCGCGGTGGCCGTTTTATCGAACAGCTGGGTTTTTATAACCCCATGGCTCGCGGCCCAGAAACCACATTACAGTTAAACCAAGAACGCATTGGTTATTGGACTGGTTGTGGCGCAATTCCTTCTGATCGCGTTGCATTGTTGCTGAAAACTGCAAAATCAGGTGTTGAGGTAAACAAACCTGCGCCTAAAAAAGCAGACTTGAAAACAGCGCAAATCGAAGCGTCTCTCAAATCAGCAAAAGTAAAGGCGAAAGCTGAAGCAGCGGCTGCAACTGAAGCTGCAAAAGAAACAGTCGAAGCAAAAACAGAAGAACCAAAGCCAAGTGAAGCTGCTGAATAAAATCATTGTCGGCCGGCTTGGCGATGCCTTCGGCATTGCAGGCTGGTCGCATTTACATTCTTTTACCGATCCGCACGACAATATTTTCAATTATAAAAATTGGCAAATTGAAAAAAAACCTAATCAATTTGAACCATTAAAACTTGAATCGTATAAACCGCACGGCAATGGTTATATTGTCAAAATACCGAATTGTAATGATCGCGATCAGGCATTATTACTCAAAGGCAAATCCATTGCGATTGAGCGCTCCGAATTACCCGCTCTCAAAAAAAACGAATATTATTGGTCAGATTTAATTGGTTTAAATGTAGTAAATACCGAAGGCAAATCGCTCGGCGCCATTGATTATTTATTTGAAACAGGCTCAAATGATGTCATTGTCACCAAAACGCGACAATTTATTCCGTATTTAAAATCAGTAATAATAGAAATTGATTTAAAAAAACAAACCATGATTGTCAATTGGGAGATAACTTAAGAAGTGTGAGTGCCGGTGTGTCTCACACTCACACTCACACCCCTACTCATTATGCGCTTCAACATCATCACCTTATTCCCTGAAATATTTAACGCCCTAAAAAGCGGCATTACCGGTCGCGCGCTCGATCAAAAAATAATTGAAATAACATGCTGGAATCCCAGGGATTTTACAAAAGATCCTAATAGACGTGTTGATGATCGCCCTTACGGTGGCGGACCTGGCATGGTAATGGAATATCAACCCGTACACGATGCGATTCAAGCCGCGCGTGCGGCATCAAATACAAAAGCAACCGTTATTTATTTATCACCCCAAGGAAAATTATTAACACAATCCAAAGTGCGTGAATGGTCGAAAATGCCTGAAAAAAGGCTGATTTTAATTGCGGGTCGATATGAAGGCATTGATGAACGTGTATTACTAAAAGACGTCGATGAAGAATGGTCTATTGGCGATTATGTGTTAAGCGGCGGAGAATTGCCTGCCATGGTGTTAATCGACGCCATTACACGTTTATTACCCAACGCATTGGGTGATGAAAATTCAGCAATACAAGATTCTTTTGAAAATGGATTATTGGATCATCCTCACTACACTCGCCCAGAAACGATTGATGGCATGACTATACCAACTGTACTTCAAAGCGGTGATCATGCTGCTATTGCAGCGTGGCGGCAAAAAGAATCGCTCGGAAAGACTTGGCAAAAACGTCCAGATTTGTTAAAAAGACGGATTCTAACGAATGATGAAAGAAAATTGCTGCAAAACTACATCGATGACACTATACTGAGCGGCAATAAATAGCTTTTGAGGATGTGATTATGAGTAAATTAATTCAAGCGATCGATCAATCGCAAATGAAAGATAAAAAATTCCCGAAATTTGCGCCAGGCGATGCGGTTATCGTGCAAATCAAAGTAAAAGAAGGCGATCGCGAACGCTTGCAAGCGTTTGAAGGCGATGTCATTGCTATTCGCAACCGTGGTCTCAACTCCGCTTTTACTGTTCGCAAAATTTCGCACGGCGAAGGTGTTGAGCGTGTATTTCAAACCTACAGTCCGCTTGTTCACAGCATTCAAGTGGTGCGTCGTGGTGAAGTGCGTCGTGCAAAACTCTATTATTTACGTGATTTACAAGGCAGAAAAGCACGTATCAAAGAAAAGATTGCAAGCGAAGCTGCTCAGTAAAATTTCCATGGATATAAAATCCCTTAAAAAACTGTCGCATCATTTAGAACCTGTCATTCTACTGGGTGCGAAAGGTTTGACGGATGCGGTACATAAAGAAATTGACACAGCTCTTGAAGCGCACGAACTCATCAAGATCAAATTAAGCAGCAAAAATAAAGCGGAAAAACAAGCACTCGCTGAAACCATTTGCGAAAAACATAGTGCGACTTTAGTTACGCAAATTGGGCACGTTATCGCGATTTACAGAAAACGCAAATCCCTATAGCATTACGTTATGCTATCTGCGGAGTGATCTGTTACCGCTATCTTACCTGTAAAAAATACGGTATAATTTACAGAATAAATGTCAAAAAGATGGATTGTGATGGTCGAGTTTATACGACAATTAAAAAAACCTATCCGATCATTTTTTCTATTTGGTCCGCGTGCGACTGGCAAAAGCACTTGGCTTAAAAAACATCTCCCTCATAGTTTGCATTTTGATTTATTGCGTAATGATATGTATTTCACGCTAAGCGGTGATCCCAAAGCCTTTTGTGAACGTGTATTGGCAGTCAATCCCAAAAAAACTTGGATTATCGTCGATGAAATTCAGCGAATTCCAGTTCTGTTAAATGATGTGCATAGTTTGATGGAAAACGAAGGTTATCAATTTGCCTTAAGCGGATCGAGCGCTCGAAAATTAAAACGTGGGCAGGCCAATTTGCTGGCTGGTAGAGCGCTCGTGAAACATTTTTTTCCCTTAATTTTCGCAGAATACCAAAATACTATTTCATTAGAAGATATTTTACAGTTTGGTACCTTACCAAACGTGGTCAATGATTCTGATACCCGAATAGAACAATTGGAAGCTTATGTAGGCACTTATCTTCGCGAGGAAATCAAAGAAGAGGCATTGACGCGAAATGTGCAATCATTTAATCGTTTTCTTGAAATCGCTGGATTAATGAATGGACAAGTAACCAATTTAGCGAATATTTCGCGTGATGCCGCCGTTCCTCGCGCAACCGTATCGACTTATTTTGAAATTCTAATCGATACTTTATTAGGTTCTTGGCTGCCCGCATGGAAACCTCGCGCCAAAGTAAAAGAAATTTCTCATCCGAAATTTTATTTTTTTGATTGCGGCGTTGTACGCGCCATTCAAAAATTATTGCGTGATAAAATGTCGAATGAAGAGAAAGGCTACTTGTTTGAAACATTTATTATTAATGAGCTACGCGCTTATTTATCCTATCAAAATGTGGGTGGTGATCTTTTTTATTGGCGCACACAGGATGGGATTGAAATCGATTGCATTTGGCAGCGCGGAAAACAAATTGTTGCGTTAGAAATAAAAAGCACTCCACAATGGAAAAGCGAATATCAAGCGGGCTTTAAGAGTTTATTGGCTTCAGAAATCAACATAAAAAAATGTTATGGAATTTACTGCGGTAACGATATTTTAAAAAAAGAATTTGGCTTAGTATTACCCTGGCATGTTTTTTTAAAACGATTATATGAGGGTGAGATACTTAACTGATTAATGCTATGAACACTTCAATAATCAAATCCATCAAACTCAAAAAAGACGCCG
Organism: Verrucomicrobiota bacterium; assembly: GCA_013287435.1. Classification (GTDB taxonomy): domain Bacteria; phylum Pseudomonadota; class Gammaproteobacteria; order Coxiellales; family Coxiellaceae; genus 2-02-FULL-42-43. Next base: position 10,851 of record JABDDU010000006.1, on the reverse strand, counting down.
AACGTCGTATCAAAGCCGGACATCTATGGATTTTCAGTAACGATATCGACACTGGCATCAACTCACTTAAAAATTATTCCGCCGGCGAATGGGTTCGTGTCGAAACCGCATTTGGAAAAGCGATCGCGATAGGTTACATCAATCCCCACTGTTTGTTATGCATTCGCATTTTAACCTTAAATATCCATGAAAAAATAGACGCTGCATTTTTTATTAAAAAAATTGAGAATGCAAAATCAAAACGCGAAGCCATTTTTTCAGAAAAATTTTATCGCGTTGTTTTCGGTGAAAGCGATCGATTGCCCGGCGTTGTCATCGATCAATTTAATGAAATCATAGTGGTGCAAATCAATACAGCCGGAATGGAAGCATTAAAATTGTTTTTAATAGAAGCCGTTCAAACCGTTTTTAATCCAAAAACGCTTTTATTAAAATGTGATAGCACGGAACGACACAATGAAGGTTTGAATGCTTATACAGAAGTATTGGGCGATGCATTGCCTGATTTTATCGAAATTAAAGAAAATGATTGTCTCTTTCGCGCGTCATTATTAACGGGGCAAAAAACCGGTTGGTTTTTCGATCATCGTTTTAATCGAGCGCGTATTGCCTCTTATTGTCGTGATAAAAGAGTGTTAGATGTATTTAGTTATTGCGGTGCATTTAGTATTCCCTGCGCTAAAAAAGGTGCGCGCGAAGTCATTGCGATTGATCGTTCACAACCGGCATTAGATTTATTAAAACAAAATGCCGAATTAAATTCGCTTAATAATATTAAAACACACTGCGGCGATGCATTGGAACTCATGCAAAATTTAATCGCACAAAAAGAAAAATTTGATGTGATTATTTTAGACCCACCCGCATTAATCAAACGTAAAAAAGACATCGATGCTGGCGAAAAAATGTATCAAAAATTAAATGAAGCCGCGCTGAATTTATTAACTGCACATGGCATTTTATTTTCCGCATCGTGTTCCATGCATTTATCTTCCGAAGATTTATTAAATGCTATTCGAAAAGCAGGCATTAACACGCATCGCGAAATTTCTGTATTAGAACAATGTCATCAAGGTCCTGATCATCCCATGCATCCTGCAATTGCAGAGACGAATTATTTAAAGGGGTTTGTTGTAAGTGTTATTAACCATACTCAATAGTTTTACAACGCTACAATTTTCCGGTGAAAAAGCCCAAACTTTTTTACAAGGACAATTAACGTGTGATATGCGTGAATTATCTTCGCATGGCGCACATTCACTGGCGGCGGTATGCACTCATCAGGGTCGTATGATCGCGAATTTTTGGGTAATCCATTGGCATAATGATTTTTTATGTGTATTACCAAAAAGTTTGGCTGACACTGTGAAAAATCATTTACAAAAATATGCGGTACTGTCGAAAATCATTATTTCCCATCCGGAAAATTTTTTTATTGCGACAAAGCAAAAAGAAGCGAGAGCGCAAGTGACCGCGCAGCCCGAATCAAACACCGCCCTTCAAAATGCGATATTCATTCAATTACCCAGCGAAAACCGATATTTAATCATTGCTGAAAAAAACCCTTTTGAACAGACTGAAATAAATTCAGACGAAACCGACTGGAAAAAAAATAATATTCGCGATCAACTATGTATTTTATACCCTAAAACAAGCTTATTATTCACACCGCAAATGATTGGATTGGAAAAATTGGGTGGTGTCAGTTTTACCAAAGGGTGTTATGTTGGGCAAGAAATTGTTGCACGTACGCAACATCTTGGAACTTTAAAACGCCACTTGCATCGCTTACCAGTAGAATCCAATCACCCTCTCAATCCCGGTGATGATTTAAAAAATTCACAGGGCGAAGCGATAGGCGTGATTGTTGAAGCGGTAAAAATTACCCAAAATCATTTTGATGTGTTAGCGGTTGTGCGAGATAAAGCTTAATCAACAATCGGAGTAACAGATCACTCCGTAGATAGAAACGCCGATTTTGGATGCTTTTTTGCAGTAAATCTCGTTGAAATGCTCGATGTACGATCAAGTACACCTGCGCTTTCAACTCAATTTACTACAAAAAATTATCTCAAACTCGACGTTTTACTAAATCAGACAACGAGGCCTGATCTGTTACCAATCGGAAATTTTTCCAGTAAATAAAGTGGGTAATTACACAATTTTCCGTCTTTTTTAAGATTTAATAAACCAGCGCGATTTAAAATAGCGGGTTGATAGTGATGGTCGTACACCAACAAACTTTTCTTCTTGGTTGATGTGCCTGATTTAATTTCCAGCGGCAAAATAGTATTTTCAAACGGTAAAACAAAATCAACTTCAGCGGTATGCGCGCTCGTCCAATAAAATAATTGTTTATGCCCTTTGGATTTCAGTAATTGTGCTGCTAAATTTTCAGTGAATGCACCTTTAAATTCCGTAAATAATGCATTTTTTTCTAAAATAATTTTAGCGTCCAAATCGGATAACGCTCCCAATATGCCTACATCCAAGCAATAAATTTTAAACGCATTATTATCTAAATACGCTTTGAGCGGTAATTTGGGTGTTGTGATATTATACGAAATATAAATTAATCCTGCGTCAATGAGCCATTGCAATGCAATTTCATATTCACGTGCACGCGCCCCCGATTTTAAAATTGAAAAAACAAATTTTTTATTTTCTTTCGCCAGTTGTTCTGGCAATGAATTCCAGAGGGTGGTGATTTTCATGATTTGATTGTCAGGCGCATGCTTTGAAAAATCGAGTAAATACGCCTTGATAATTTCTTCATGCACTTGTCGCACAGCAGAAAAATTTTCTTTTTCGATATAGATTTTTACCGCTTCAGGCATACCACCCACGTACAAATAAATTTTTAATAAATCACACAAATCATCATGAATAGCGGTATTGATCGGTTCAAATTGTTTTATTTCATTTAAATAATGTGCTAATGGCGTTTTACCCATCGCTTGTAAAAATTCGAAAAATGACATGGGGTACAATTCTAAAAAATTTACTTTTCCAACAGGAAATCCCTTGTTATTAGATAATTTAATTCCCAGCAATGATCCTGCCGCAACAACATAATAATCGCTCGCTTGTTCACAAAAATACTTCAAACTATTTAACGCATTCGGACACGCTTGAATTTCATCAAAAAAAATCAGTGTGTTTTCTGAGGTAATTTCCATCCCCAAATGCAATGCCAGTGCTTTGATAATTCTTTGGGGTTTTAAATCAAGCTCAAAAATTTGTTTGGCGCGATCATCTTGTTCGAAATTCACATAAGCATAATTTTTAAATTCAGCGTGCGCAAAAGATTCCAAAATGTAGGTCTTACCCACTTGTCTTGCGCCCTGTAAGATTAATGGCTTTCGATATCCAGATTGCTTCCAATTTTGTAACTGTTTGAATATATGACGTTTCATGGTTTTTAATCACATTTTTCGTATGAATAATGTGTAATATATCACATTTTTCGTACGAATAATGTGTTATTTATCCCATTTATTGTAATGCATCGCTAATACTGTGCAACGGATGTAATTTTTTTAAAAACAAATCACAGGGCAAACATAGGATATCACCTATCATCAATCGTTCATGTCCACGATAGAGCATCACTGCTTGTGATTCAGGATAATCTTCTTTAAATGATTTTAGCCCCTTTAAATCAACAGAAGAAACGTGACGTGAATTTTTTATTTCGAATGCAAAAAATTCATTATTACCATATAAAATAAAATCGACTTCAACACCATTTTTAGTACGCCAAAAATATAAGGTACAATTTTTATTGGCATAATCAATCCACGCCTGTAAATGTTGTGCCACCAACCCTTCCAACGCAGGACCTTGCATTTCTTCTGCATAATCCAATATTCCACTGGGTCGCAATGCACTGAAAACACCAGCATCAAACAAATAAAATTTGTTGTGCGTAATCAGTTGTCGTTTGGCACGTTTTGAAAAAACAGGAAGCTGAAACGAGAGCAATAAATCTTCCAAAATGACAATATATCCCGCTGCTGTTTTTCTTTCTATCGCGCACTCTCTTGCAATGTTACTCATATTGAGCACACAGCCATGAGAAAAACTAATAACTTCTAAAAAACGTAGGAAATCACCTATGTTTCTGACCAATCCTTCGGCTTGTACCTCTAATTGTAAATAAGTGGTGATATATGATTTTAATTGATCGCCAGGATTATTGGCTGCAAGAATGAGTGGCAATAACCCTACTTTTAAGGCTTTTTCCAGCTGAAAATCATTACCTAATTCTGCCGCCATAAAAGGATGCATGTGTCGCACCAAAGCACGACCACCCAATAAATCCACACCGGAACGTTTCAATTTTCGCGCAGATGATCCCGTTAAAATAAATTGTTTACCTAATTTTTCTTCAATGATGGCATGCACGACTGTTAATACATCGGGTGTTTTTTCTACTTCGTCAATAACAATGACGCGTTTATCAGGATTTGCTTGAATTGTCTCGCGGAGCCGTTCTGGTCTTGCGGTATAACGACGTCTGTTATCGGGTTCTAACATGTCAATCAACAAACAATGTGTATGATGTTGTTTAATCCAGGTCGACTTTCCTGTACCGCGTGGACCAAATAAAAAATAATGCTCACAAGGATCAGTAAAAAAGCGATTAATGGGTATTTTGTTCATTTCGACCATGTTAATTCCAAAAATTCGGCGTTTATAGAATCAATTATTCCATAAACGCTGCGTTTTTGGAAGTGATAAAGAAAATAAGCTGAAAGAATACAAAATAAAAAGACACGACTTCAAGATTTTTACTTCATCGGCCGCAATAAAGGAAACAAAATCACATCGCGAATCGAGGCGCAATCGGCAAATAACATCACCAAACGATCAATACCAATTCCTTCGCCAGCGGTAGGCGCTAAACCATATTCCAATGCGGTAATGTAATCGTGATCAAACGGCATTGCTTCATGATCGCCCGCATCGCGTGCTTTTCCTTGTTGAATAAAACGATTCGCTTGATCTTCCGGATCATTTAATTCTGAAAATCCATTCGCAATTTCTTGTCCGCCGCAGAAAAATTCAAAACGATCGGTAATAAAAGGATTTTTATCGTTGGCACGCGCGAGGGGTGATACTTCCGCGGGATATTCGGTGATAAATGTCGGCTGCTTTAATTCGCGTTCAACCAATTTTTCAAATAGGGCTAATTGCACCGCACCTAATTGCATGGTCGACAATAAATCCACGTGATATTTTTTTGCTAAATTTTTTGCAGTATCGAAATTATTTAATTCTTTTGCGGTAATTTCAGGGTATTTTTGCATAATCGATTCAGTCAACGTTAAACGCACAAACGGTTTTGAAAAATCAATGTGTGTACCTTGATACGTCATTTGCGTCTGACCGAATACTTTTTCGCTTAAATAACGAAATAATTTTTCGGTTAAGTCCATTAAATCATGGTACGTTGCATACGCTTGATAAAATTCCAACATCGTAAATTCAGGATTATGCCGCGTTGAAATACCTTCATTGCGAAAATTACGATTAATCTCGTAGACTTTTTCAAATCCACCGACCACCAATCTTTTTAAATACAATTCGGGCGCTACACGTAAAAATAATTCCATGTCCATCGCATTATGATGCGTTTTAAACGGTTTTGCTGCAGCACCGCCCGCTTGCACTTGCATCATCGGTGTTTCCACTTCCATAAAACGATGATCATCTAAGAAACGTCTGATTTCGGCGACCATGGTCGAACGAATATGAAAAATGCGTCGCGCATCATCATTCATTATTAAATCAACATAACGCTGACGAAAACGTTGCTCTTGATCGGATAATCCGTGATATTTATCAGGCAATGGCCTTAATGCTTTGGTTAATAATCGTAATTGATCGACTTTGACCGACAATTCGTTTGTTTTGGTTTTGAATACGATGCCACTTGCACCCACAATATCGCCTAAATCCCAATGTTTAAATGATTCATAAACACCTTCGGGCAAACTGTCTCGCGCAACATACAATTGAATTTTCCCCGACATATCTTGCAAATGCAGAAAAGCCGCTTTGCCCATCACGCGACGCGTCATCATGCGGCCCGCAATCGTCACACGCACATTTTTTTCAACCAAAGCATCGTGATCGAATATCTCATAATGTTGATGGATATCTTGCGCCAATGTATCGCGCACAAAATCGTTGGGGTACGCAACGCCATTCTCGCGTAATGCGCTCAATTTGGATTTGCGTTGAATAATTTGTTCGTTTTCATCGATGGCGATTGGTTGAGCTTCGTGATCAGTCACAGTTTTCCCCTATTTTAAGATAATAAATTCTAGGGGATGCTATCGTGAGACACAAGTTAAATGCGAATTAAGAGCTGAATTTTTTGCATCCGCTCGGAATGTTGTGGTTAGGATGGTTTTCGGAGAGACGCCGTGAATACATCCGTGTAGGCTTGCTTGGTGTGGCATCCATGCCACACACACTCCCCTCAAACCATCCGTAACCCCAACATTCACTCGCTACCGATAGTTTAGCTTTTCATTCGCATTTAAATCTATCGGTACACCACAGCCATCGTCATCCGGGAAATACACACCAGTTTTCCCGCATCATTTTCAATCTTAATTTCCCAGACTTGTGTTTTATTGCCTAAATGCAGCGGTTTTGCAGTGGCAGTGACAACACCCGAAATTGCAGGGCGCAAATGATTGGCATTAATATCCAATCCCACGCAATACGCGATTTTTTGATCAACGCAATAATTCGCCGCCGTGCTGGCAACCGTTTCTGCTAATGCAGCAGACACACCGCCATTTAAAAATCCCAGCGGTTGTTTCGTGCGATGATCGACGGGCAACGTTGCTTTTAAATAATCATCACCAAAATCAGTAAACTCAATTCCAACAAATTCTGCAAACGTATTTTTCGAACGCTCCGTCAATAATTGATGAGTGATTGGCATTTTCCAAATTGACATACACCTCCCTTTCGAGAATATAAAAACCCGCACTTGACAACTATCATCTAAAACCTTAGCTTGAAAGACAAGTGTTTTCATTTAATGGAAATGTCATGCAAAAAATCACTACGCGCTTTCAAACACACACTGAACAACAACCTGCCGTTATTCCTGTTTTTTTTATGACTGAAATGTGGGAGCGATTTGGCACCTATATGATTCAAGTGTTGCTTGTTTTGTACATGACAAGCACCGTTTTTGGATTTTCAGATTCAAAAAGTTACGCTATTTTGGGCGTATTTTCCGCCATTTCATGGATCACACCTGTTTTCGGCGGCTACATTGCCAGCAAGATTTTAGATTACGAACATGCCGTCACATTGGGCGGATTTTTATTGGCTATTGGTTATGCTTTATTAGCACTTCCGCAAGAATATTTATTTTATGTGGCATTAGCGATTATCACTGTCGGTATGGGATTTTTTAAACCCAATATTTCAAGTTATTTGGGCGATTTTTATCACCACAAAGATCCATACCGAGAAAAAGGATACACCATTTTTTATGTAGGAATTAATGTCGGCATTTTATTATCGACCGCATCATCGGGTTATCTCGTGCGTTATTTTGGTTGGCATGTTCCGTTTTTATTAGCAAGCATTGGATTATTGCTTGGAACTGCCATTTTCGTTTTCGGTTTATATTATTTAAAAAATACAAATCATTTTAATCGTATCAAACCTTCTATCGCCACTAAAAATCCATTCGCCATTGTATTGGTTTATATTGCGGCGGTGATATTAACTCTATTGTCATACGAACTGATTCGTCATCGTGGGTTTTCAAATGAAATCATGTTAGGCGGTGGCGCTATTGTTTTTGCTGGATTAATCCTTTATTCATTTCGATATGAACTCGCCGCTCGCAATAAAATGTTAGCCTGCATTTTTCTCACTATTTTATCGATTGTATTTTGGGCAATCTTCTTTCAAATGTTTTTCTCCATGAATTTATTTATTGAACGCGCCGTGGGACGACATATTTTTGATTTTATATTGCCAACGCCGTTATTTGTTAGCTTAGAATCTATTTTTATTGTGCTATTAGGACCTGGTTTTGCATCACTGTGGCAAAAATTAACGAAGAAAAATAAAAATCCCGGCATTCCATTAAAATTTACATTATCGATGTTTTCCTTGGTAATTGCGTTTTTCGTTATCTATACCGGCACGCAACACACAACAGCCAGTGGATTAACCAATATGTTGTATATTGTATTGGCCTATCTCTTTATCACGATTGGTGAGCTGCTGTTGTCACCGGTTGGATTAGCGATGGTCACCGTTTTTATGCCGCAAGAATTGGTCGGATTAATGATGGGCGTTTGGTTTGTTGCATTGGGGTTGGGTGAAAAATTAGCGGGTGTGATTGCCAATTTTGCTGCGATACCTAAAAATATCAGCGCACTTCCCACCATGGATCAAATTTACGGACATGCCTTTTTTCTTTATGCGATATTAGCGTTAATTTCTGGTGTGGTTTGTTGGATATGTGTGCCGTTTTTGAATAGATTGATTGGGGCGAAGGCACGATAAATTGCGTCGTTTTACTGCTGTTTTAAAGTCGCCTCAATAAATTTATCCAAATCCCCATCTAATACTTTCTGCGTATCCGTTCGTTCCACATTCGTTCGTAAATCTTTAATACGCGATTGATCTAAAACGTATGAACGAATTTGGCTGCCCCAACTGATATCCATTTTTGTTTCTTCAATCGCCGTTTGTGCTTCACGTTTTTTTTGCATTTCCAATTCATATAATTTTGCTTTTAATTGTTTTAAAGCACTCGAGCGATTTTTATGTTGTGAGCGATCACTTTGACATTGCACGACAATGTTGGTTGGGATGTGCGTCATGCGAATCGCGGAATCGGTTTTATTGACATGTTGTCCACCAGCGCCCGACGCGCGAAACGTATCCACGCGAACATCGGCCATATTAATTTCAATGGTAATATCATCATCAATTTCTGGAGATGCAAATACGGAAGCAAATGATGTATGACGACGATTGCCCGAATCAAACGGCGATTTGCGCACCAAACGATGCACGCCGGTTTCTGTTCGCAACCAACCAAACGCATAATCGCCTTCAACATAAACAACGGCGTTTTTAATACCCGCCACATCACCAGCGGAAATCGATTCAATCGTTGCACGAAATCCGTGTTGATTACAAAAACGCAAATACATGCGCAATAACATTTCTGCCCAATCTTGCGCTTCGGTGCCGCCGGATCCTGATTGAATGTCAAGATACGCATTTTTCGAATCCATTTCACCGGAAAACATGCGTTGAAATTCTAATCTTTCAACGTGCGTTGCTATATCATCCACGTCATTTTTAATTTCTTGTAGCATGGATTCATCGTTTTCAGCGCGTGCAAATGCTATTAATTCATTCGCGTCAACCAAACGCTGTGTGATTTTTTCTAATCCTTCAACATTGATTTCTAATTGCGCGCGCTCTTTGCCGAGCAATTGCGCTTTTTCGGGTTGATTCCAAATATCAGGATTTTCTAATTCGCGACGCACTTCTATCAAACGTAATTTTTTGGCGTCGAAGTCAAAGCGTCCTCCGAAGCGAATCGTTACGCTCGGTAAGATCGTGGATTTTTTCGATTAGGGGATTGATTTCAATTGACATGGGAACCTCAGTTATTTTTTTTCTTATTAGGCCATTTTTGCGATGTATGTAGTATCCTTAATATAAAAACAAGGTGTTCACGCACTTGATACATCACTATAAACGATGTACCGCTAATGATTAACTCCCTTGTTTTCGATACGCGACCTACTCTACCAACCATTGGATACACCACTAAACATTGCATAGCCTCAACAATGCGAGATACCATCTTTGTGGCTGCAGATGGATTATCCAAGCGAATATAATCGCGAATTTCCTCTAAATCAATAACGGCAGATCTAGCCATCCTCATTTTCAAGCTCTTTCTCCCAATATTTTTTCACCTCTTCAAACGGAACAGTTTCGCCACGATCAACTTCAGCAATGGCTTCTTTAATGGCGTTGATTTGCCATTCATGAATATCCAAATATTCTTCAATGGCTTCTGCCGCTAAATAAGATTTCGATCGATCCATCGCTTCCGCTAATTTCTCTAAACGTTTTGCGACTGTGGTTGATACACGAACCGTTACTAAACTAGTGTGATGCATAATTACCTCACTTTGATGTTAATATCATCATTATAGCATCAAATGTATACAAACACATCTTTTAACATCATTTTCATAACCAACACTGTTTCACATCCCCATCACCCGAAATACTGCGCGCATTCGTATCGGTTAATGACAGTGTTTCACAGCCCAAATCACGCTTAGCTTGAATGCCAGTGGGTATCGCTTCAATGTCATAATGCTCATCCGAAGCATTTGCAATAACCAATTTATAATGCAAACCCTCAACCAAATTTTTCACATGCAATGCTTTTGCAGTTGCATTGGCATAGCTGCCATTATCATTAAAATAGATTTCAAGCCGCCCTGCCAATTGTAATAACGCAATTTCAGCGCGATTGCGTTCCGCCTGTGTTTGATGACCGATGTACGTTGGATAACCCAGGGCGATCAAAATAGCGCTGATGGCCAATGCCAACATCAATTCAATTAAAGTAAAACCGTAAACTTTTATCATCATCGCAATATTCCATTTTATCGAAAAAAATAGTATCTATAACAATACGATGCTGTGCAATACCGTGTTTTTTAAGGTAAAAAAATTACTTGCGATTTTTTAAGACTTTAGTATGATGACAATCTTTCGGGTCGTTTATCCAACCCCAAAACTCTGGGTCGTTAGCTCAGT
>JABDDU010000005.1 GCA_013287435.1 Verrucomicrobiota bacterium | reverse complement strand
AATGGATACACCTTTAAAATAGGCCATAGCATAATCTTTTAGTTCAAATCTTTCGTCGGGTAAATAGCAATAAATTTTTTCGCTATTAACGGTAATAGTATGTTCATCACCTGCTGGTCGAACAGAAAATCCAACGCCAATTTGCTCATTTTTTGGATCATCAAGATAATAATAACCAGTAGAAATTTTGTGCGGATTGCCTTTTGTAGCTTCTGGTTTCAAATAATAATTTCGAGTCGCATGTAGGAGACACAACTTACCATTTTCTTTTATAATAATTGCCAAGTGATAAATCAAACAAGTTGTCTTTTCACCGTTTGAAAAATGGCCGCCTCTAGTAAATAAAACAATATCTCCTGACAACACAGCGTCGTAATTAATTTTATAGACCTCTTCAGATGGGATAAAATAATCACTAAAATCACGCTCGCCATATTTTGGGGTAATGTAAGTATTTTGCTGATCATATTGAGATTTTCGATGAAAACCCTGCAACTTTACACTAAATTTTTTTAGTATTGTTTCGTCAACAGTATTTGCTGTTATGTTTTTCAAATAATTTCTATTTGATGAATTTAAAATTAATGATTCACACACAAAGTCATAAAAATTGCCATTCATTGGATCATTATTAATAAGTTTTTCATCATTAGCGATATAACGTATTTTGTATAATTTTTCAACAAACTCAGAAAATGTTTTTACACCCGACAAAGCCAAAACAAAGTAAATAAATGTTACGCAATCAAAAGAAGTTATCCTAACTCGCATTTGATCATTCGGAATAGCGTCCAAAGAAGTCTCGTAGAAACATTGTGTGCCAATAAACTTTCTAGCTAAAAACGCAAAAATATCATTTTTGTTTAGATTTTTTTGTGGTTCAATAAACTCATCTTCGATCATCTTTTTGGTTTTTCCACCGAGTTCGAGCCAACATGAAATTCCCGATATTTTTTCAGACACACCATCATTTTCAAGCATATACTTTTTCCTTTAAATAATTCGTTATACTATCAAGCTCTACTCTTGGCACTGTAGGGTAAACATATTCATTCATTTTAATATTAAATTGCTTGTATGCTTGTGATAAAAAATTTGATTCGTTTGAAACATCAAAATTAAATCTATTTTGATACACATCGTCTTCCATTGCTTTTTGCGTAGTAATAAAATGACAGCCTAGGTTTTGATATAAATTCAGCAGATCTATCATAAAAATAGATGTTGCAATCCCACAATGCAAACAAAGTATGTGTCTAATATCCCTTTTGAAAATTGCCCTGGAAACTTCAATGCTACCGATTAATTTTTCCTGAGCTGTTTTGAGAAAAAGAAGTCTCAGCTTACTTAACGTGTCGTAATCTTTTAACCGAAGAGACAAGCTGACTGGTTCATTCCATAGAAAATCTAAAATATCAACGGTACAGGGAACGATAATATAGTTGCTGTTATTTAAATAATGTTTAATTTTTTCCCTTTTTTCTTCTGTTTCTCCTTCAAGAAAAAAGGGATACCTAAAGTATCTTACATACTTTTCTTGATATATTTTTTCGATAATTTCTTCATTTTCGTATATGTCAGCAATGTAACGCTCAGCATCGACCGTGCGAATATCAATATGTGAAAACGTGTGATTGCCGAGTACTTGCTGTGATTTGACCCATTTAATTAGTAATAATCGATATATTGAATTATCGCTATTAACAAATATTCCATTCAAAAATCCAACAACACCATAAATTTTTTTCTCTTCAAAAGCACTCAAAAAAAATTTTAAAATGCGCGAACGTGAGTAGCCTTGCACGGTAGGCCCATGCACAGGTAAATCATCCACCGTAATTGCTAATTCAATGCCTGTTATCATAATTTTCTTTTTTCAGTGTGAATTTATTTAATAAGTAATTAGCGCAGCTAAAGTCTCCGATTGTCTGACAGAACAACTTGCTCAGAAATGCGTTTGAAAATTCTCGTAAATCTGTGTTTTTATTTAAGTTAGAAATAGTTAGTTTTTCTTCTTGATTTAATGCCAGCAATGGAGCGCCACCCAACTTACTCAGATCATTTCTACTCAAACATTGCAAATCATGACTGTCAAGAAATGATTCTATTTCATGGCAGGTCAAAATAATTTCCTGGTAATGCTTAATTGAATCTTGTTGACTTGTTCCTCCAACAGCAACAATACCTGGTAATAAGCAACGAATTAAATATCCAATAAATCGATCTACATATAAAACATTTTCACGCAAAGCTTTTGCAATATCTTTTGCATTATAAAGAACCGGTAGTTCAGAATGGTCATGCTCAAGAACGAATTTTGCTTTTTTTCCACAACCATGAAGTATAACCGGATAGAGTCGAGTTCCTTTACGATACCAAAAAAAATCGGGTGATGATTTATTGATAACAAGATTTCTTTTCGATAAAATAAATTCATTTTTGGTTTTGATGAAAAGATCACGCATATGATAATCAAACAATAATGTATGTATTGGGCTATCAATGTTGCTGATATGGATTGCCATTAAATCAGATGTTAAATCCTCATCTATTGCAACGCGTTTGGTTATTTCATTTTTAAATAAAGACTTCCAAATGTAATCGTTGAAACTGCGATATGCTTCTGGCGCAGAATCATAATTTCGTTCAAAACAGGAATCAAAATCCGAATTATACTTAAATGCGCGACGTAATACTGTTACTAACTCCGCTGACAACTTAACAGGTCCTGGCAATGAACAAAAATTTGAGTTTTTCAGCAGGCGATTGGAAAACGAAAAAGTTTTATATGACTTTTGTTGCGTCCGAACAAACACTGGGCCAAAAAACGGACTTCTTCTTGAAATACAGGAAACAATCGAACATTGTGAAGTAATCATCGAATGAATCCCGGCTTCTGAACAAGCAAGGTAAAATAAAAAATTGTTTAAGAAAGTTTCCTCATCAATGAGTAAGTTTGAATGATCGGCTTGTTGAATAACCGGAAAATTAAGTAAATCATTACAAATATCATTTATTTTCTTGTGACCTCGAATCGATAAATATTTTTCTAATGATTGTGTAAAATAATTTAAATGACGATTATTTGACGCTGGGATAGACGGTATTAGAGAAGTTAGATAATTTCGCAATGTTAAATTTAATGATTCTGTGATGATGTTAGAAATCACAAATCCTCTTTTACCCAGATTAGCTATAAAATCAGAAGCTGGGTAATTTTTGTTGCCATCAACAGAATCACTTAAAAAGTTCATCATTATATCATATCGCTTTCTGTTAATTTCAATTATGAAATTTTGCTCAACTTAAGATACCACCTCAATAGCTGACAAAATTCATCAGGGCTCATATTGATGGGTTTAACATCGGGTATACTTGAATGAATAATTGGGATAATTCTGGCTGATGCTTTTGTACTCGCAGAATGACATACCAATGTCGCCATTATTTTATTGCCATCTGAAACGATTCTATGCAATTCATTCGGCGACAGGGTATAGTACGTTCCTTCGGAATGAACAACATTTTTAATGAATTTAACTTTTACTTTCCCAACCAATACGGGATCAGTTTCTTTATCTATATACAAATATTCATCATATTCAGAGTCAGTACTTGATGCTGATTCTTCCCAAACCTCACTTTTTAGTGAACCTCTAATATTTGCGGAAGCGAAATGCCATCTATGATCATGTAAATTTTCTTGCGCATCATTGCCTGGCATCCAAATATGAAAACGAACAGCAAAATCCTTTTTCTTTGACAAGAGAATTTTATAAAAACCATTGCCTTGTAGGTATGATTTTGATGCGATATCCTCAATTAATTTTTCATTATTGAGAATCTCATTTATAACATTTTTTATACCTTCTTCTCCGAATCTATTTAATAAGATTCCAACATCTCCCATGATATGAGACAGTGATTTGTTTTCTTGAAAACACCGCTGAATATCGGAAACTAAAAAAGGCAAAGATTTTTTAGAAGTAAAAGTGTCCATTTGATTAATTCGGAAAAATATTTTTTTAATTTTGCGTAAGGAAAATACCGCTCCATAAGCGACTTCACGACTATAAATAAAAAACGCTTTAATAGCAATATTGTGAATTTGCGAAAATTACTTAAATGTACTTTTTATACGAATAATAAATTGGATATTTTTTTTAAATGCTCTGATAGAGGCGCATTTTTTAAATCTTCAAGTCGGTAACAAAAGGAAGGAGTATTTATTTTTTCACGAAGTATTTTAACGCGTTTTCTCAACGCCCCGTCATTCTTTTTTTCATTTACGCAGGAAAGTGTATCGGCAATTATTTTGGCAACATTTTTAACATCGGCCTCTGTACCTCCCATTCTTGTAAATTCAGAAAGTGAAAATCGGAAAGCGTTATTTTTTATAGCAGGCAGAGCAGAAAAATTATTAGTAATAATTCCAAGTTGAGATAACTTATTGGATAGAAGCTCCGTTTTATTGTGTTCTCTGGGAAAAGCCCAAACCTGATGGCACTCTGAAAAATCACGTTCTTTTCCAGACACAATAAAATCATTTTCGGAAAGAGACTTTGCAAATTGTTTTGCATTAGAAATAGATTGTTTTGCATAATCAACACCAAGACATTCTTGCATTTCAATTAAGGTTATCGTTAATGAAATAACACTTGCCATTTGATGATGACTTACAAAATGATCCGTTGTGTCAAGAAACTTCATCGCAATTTCTTTATCATTAGTGGCTAGAAATCCTTTGTGTGGGCCAGGTAACGTTTTATGTGTTGAACCACCAAATGAGTGAGCTCCATTTTTTAAAGGATTAAATAATGCGCCACCCAAAATCAAACCATTTATGTGGCTTGAATCATAATGGATTATTGTATCTGAAGAAACTGCATTGACTAGCTGGCGAATCCGATATGGATCAATGGGAAAAAGTTGCGTGGACTGATCGATGTAAATAAGGCGCGGCTTGCACTGAGAAAGCAATGCTTCCAACCTTTCATAGTCTATATCAAAAGTATTTTGAAATGGAATGTGTTTCACTGATAACCCAAGACGTTCTGCAACTACACGTGTACTTGGATGTCCACCTACCTCTACTGGCACAGTTAAAATAATATCATTAATTTTTGCCAACGCCGCAAGCGCGATAGTCATGCAGTTTATTCCAGAAATGGGTCTTACATTGACGTAAGAGGCGCCGGTCATTGTTTTGAGCAAAGGTATTAAAATATCTTGTTCAATTTCTCCTAACTCTTTTCCGCCCGGAAAGCACCACTTACCAAATAAACGCAAATCATCTAAAAAATATCTGGAATAAGCATCTAAAATAAAAGGTAGCCTTGCTAGGGGCGAGAGAATGTTCTCGCTGGGCGTCATATTAATTGCTGATCTTGCACATTCATTTAAATTGCTGAGCTTTGTTAAAAGATCGATAATCATGTTTACTTTTCACGCATTACAAACGTTTTCTAGATATTTTTTCAATACCCATAAACGGTCTCAATACAGTTGGAATCGTCACACTGCCATCTTCATTCTGGTAGTTTTCTAAAATAGCAATGGGAGTTCGGCTTAATGCAACCGCCGTACCATTAAGTGTATGTGCAAATTGGTTTTTTTTATCTTTGTCTTTAAATTTAATATTCAAGCGTCTTGCTTGAAACGCTGTGCAATTAGATGCTGAAGTCACTTCACCATATTGCCCACCATTTTTTCCTGGCATCCACGCTTCAATATCATATTTTTTATAAGCAGGCGCCCCAAGATCTCCAGCACAAATTCTTACAACACGATAAGGCAATTCCAACCCTTTATATATTTCTTCTTCAATTGCCAATATTTCCTCTAGCGCAGCTTCACTCATATCTGGCGTTGTAATTTGAAAAAGTTCAATCTTACTAAATTGATGAACCCGATAAAGTCCTTTATCGGCTTTTCCAGCAGCGCCTGCTTCAGTTCGAAAACAGTGGCTTTCAGCAACATATTTTAGTGGCAATTTATCGAGATCGATAATTTCATCTGCGTGCAATCCCGCAACGGCAACTTCCGCAGTCGCGACTAGAACCAGGTCATGTTCAGCAACATGATAAGTGTTCGATTCGCTTCCTCTTGGGGAAAAACCAATTCCCTGTAAAAATTTTGATTTTGTTAAATCAGGTGTTTGAAGCATGGTATACCCATGTTTTGCTGCAACACGCATCGCATATTGCTTAAGCGCAGCTTCTAACATCACAGCTTCATTCTTTAAAAAGTAAAATTTACCACCTGAAACTTTTGCACCCGCTTCAAAATCCAACAAATCTAATTCTGCCGCCAATTCAAGATGATCTTTTGGTTTAAATGAAAATTTTGTTGGTGTTAAAAATGTTTTGAGAACTAAGTTTTCTTCGTCATTTTTCCCTGTCGGAGTGTCCTTTGGCAGAATATTTGGAATTAATAAGATTGCATCTTTATATTGTTCAGCAATCTTTTCCTCTTGATCTTTTAATAAAGCTAATTCTTTCTTTAGTTCAATACCACGATTCTTATCAAGATCCTCAGAATCATGCGTTGATTGAAAAGAATTCTTTTTTGCAATTTGGTTAGATTCAGCGCGTTTAGAATCCATCTCGATTCGCAAGCGCTTAAGGTCTTCATACATCTGAATAATGGATTCTAATTCAATCGAAAGATTGCGCTCTTTAATGCTGTGCTTAACTAATTCTTTATTTTCAATGATAAATTTAATATCTAACACAATCACCTCTTACATAATCAAAAATCATATCGCAGAAGGGCGCAGTATAGCACTCTAAGAAACTTTAAAAACAAGTTTTCTTCTGAGATATATCCACATACCAAAACAGCATTGAGCAAGGCCTGCAAGACCTAATGCTACATCCATCCCTCGATCTTTTCCTACACCATACACTGAAGATAAAATCAGGTGAATACCGTGATGTCCATAATGGCGCATCAGTGGATCTAACACTTTATCAGCAAGTGGGCCACAAAACATGAAGGTGATTAGACCAGCAGATTGAAGCAGTACACTCTTGATAGCGAATATTTTTCCATAACATAATTCTTCTGTTGAATTTTGCCATAAGGCATAACTACAACCTCTTTGAAATGGATTAATGAAAAAATACAAAAAAAGTACAGCGCCCATTATAATCACCGAATGAAGCAATGACCCGAAAAAAACAATGCCTCCTTGTAGGGCAAGACTAATGGGAATAAAGCTATCGATTTTTAAATTATTGAGGCGAAAATATGAAACAAGTAAGCCAGAAAAAATAGAACCCAATCCGCCCATGGCTATAATTTTTCCGGCTGTTGTCGTTGTGCTTTCATGTAAAGCAAGTGGAATAATATAAACACCCATCATACTTACGGTAATGATGGACAACATGAGACATGATGAAGACCACAGTAACTGTGGTTTACATACTAGATATCGCCAAGTCGATTTGTAATTTAGAATCCCTCCCCATGAGGCGCTTACCTTATTGATTTGCGTTGGTTCTGATATCCAGTATGTCATCCCTATTGCGAAAAGCGTGCAAACAATATCAACAAAAATTAACATCGTAATATTAAACTGGGAGGCGAAAAGGCCCGCAAATAGCGGTCCAATCATTCTCGGTATCGACTGCTTAAGAGTCAACAACGCATTGAATTTTACGCGTTCTTCGCTAGTAACTGCTGATCCCACAAAAGCGGTAATAGCTATTCCTTGAAGTGTAGAAAAAATTGAACAAACGATGACGTAACCATAAAGATCAACATGATTTAAATTGTGATTACATGCTTTCAGCATGAGAAATAATAACCCTAGAATAGTTATTATATCGGCCAAGATAATAATTTTTTTTTTCGAAAACATATCAACTAAAGAACCTAACGGCAAAGGTAGCAAAAAAGCAGGCAAGATTTGAAAAAAATAAAGTAAGGCTAGATCAGTTACATGTTTATCTATTTTAAAAATAAAAATTCCAAAAGCAAATCCTGTGATCGCACTACCAATTTGTGACATGAATTGTCCAGCAATAAACAATGAAATTTTATTGGCATTATTCATAACAATTAGTATTCTATTTTAAGAGAGACGAATATCGTTTTTGATGCCATGCACTGAAGCGCAACCCATTATCAAATAAACCAAATTGACCACCTGTATGAACCAAAACCACGCCCGATTTTTCCTTAATTTGATTATGAAATAATAATTTTTTAAGTCCAATAAACGTTTTCAACATATAATTTGGATCAAGTATGAGCTGGTATTCACGTAATGCTTTTTGCATCAAATTAAGTTCTTCTGGTTCTGCCTTATCGTATCCTTTTCCAATAGCGAAATCGGTAAATATTAATAATCCATCATCCTTATCTATTGGATAATTAATATAATTTGCCGCCTCTTTTCTCAATGTTAATGTTCGATTTTTTACGGCGACCGCATTTTCTCCGATACAAATTCCAAAAACACGCCAAGGAAGCTGAAGAATCTCAGCAGCAATTTTTATTCCCAAACAAGTACCTCCTGATCCAGCGGGGACAACGATATCCGAAATAGATAACCTCTTTTCTTTAACTTGGACAGCAAGCTCAAAACCAAGCTCTATACTGCCCAACAATCCAGGCCATGCCGATGCGCCGGAATCG
This sequence comes from Verrucomicrobiota bacterium, assembly GCA_013287435.1. Classification (GTDB taxonomy): domain Bacteria; phylum Pseudomonadota; class Gammaproteobacteria; order Coxiellales; family Coxiellaceae; genus 2-02-FULL-42-43. Next base: position 64,262 of record JABDDU010000005.1, on the reverse strand, counting down.
ATAATATAGGGTCGTTCACCTTTACGTTTTTCTTCCTCAGCAATAATATTTATTTTTTCACTAATCGATTTCCAAGGAGAATTTTCAAACCACGAAATTGTTGGTTCTAACAATGTTGTCAGTAAATAATTTCCGTGCGCGGCATGAGGAAGAATTTGATTATCGCCACCAAACACCACATGCGCTCGCAAATTATTTTCTTGTGCTAATTTTGCCACCGCTTTGCATTGGTTTGATGGGAGGCTTCCTGCAGTAATCAAAATAGTTGAATTCATCTCGATTGCGTGTGGAATAATATACGATAATTTTCGTAACTTGTTACCACAACCAAAGTCATCAATTCTATCTTCTCGTTTTATATAAATTTCCGCTTGAAAATCCTGACTGACGCGAGAATGATATTCCAATGGAGTAGAAACATATTGTTCTGCTAGTGAATTCAGCTTTTCTGTTTTGAGAATTTCTGCTATGAATTTTTTAACCATATCATTTGTAGAATGTCTTTGAAAAATTTACGCCACACTTTTTTTTTCAACCACCAAAGAATAAAGATAAGGTATCTTATTTCTATCGGAAGATGAAAACCAAAGTCCATTTTCACAAGTGTCTAAGGTTGAGAAAAGACGATAAGGACAATATGGATATTCATTAAAACAATTTAAATTAAAACCATTATTGACTAGTGCGGTAATGATCTCACTAATCGTGTGTTTCCAACGATACTCATAATATTTAATAGGTGCCTGTGGATCGGTATAGGTGCCAGAAGTTTGCGCTCCAACTGGATTATTGTCACTAAAATGATTAACTATTCCACTCACTTTCCCATTAAAAAGTAAATCCAAAATTGGGTGAAACTCCACCAATACAAATTTTCCAGATGGTTTTAAGGAGTGGTAAATGCCACGCGCCCACACGTCAAGATTACTTAACCAGCAAGTGACACCATAGGATGAAAAAACAAAATCAAATGCGTTAGAATCAACTAGCTCACTCAAACCGTGGACGTCTCCCTCAATGAAATTTGCTTTCATTTTACATTGCCGATTAAGTTGACGCGCTTTATCAATCGCAACAGCAGAAATATCTACGCCAGTTACAGTCGCACCGAGACGATCCCAGGAAAGAGAGTCCAGACCAAAATGACATTGCAAATGCAATAAGCGCTTATCAACAACGGAACCAACAAGATCTAATTCTGGTTTATTTAACGTTATACCACCCTGAAGAAACTGCTCCACATTATAAAACTGCGAGTCTACGTGGACACCCGTCCTAAGATCCCAAGCATATTTGTTTGTTACCATAAATGAATCAGGCATAAATAAATCTTATTTATCCGTATGTTTAACCAAAAAACTACCCATAAAAAGGTAGTCGAGACCAGAAGTAAAAAAAGACGCGAGCGCATCATGTGGACTTTCATCAATCGGTTTCCCTCTTACATTCAAAGAAGTATTAATTAACACGGGAACACCACTGTATTGACTAAAACGTTCAAGCAATGCATGCAAGAAAGAATCATGCTCTTTGTGTACCACCTGAACTCGAGAAGTACCGTCTTTATGCACAACAGCAGGTATTTTCTCTCTCGCATGAGGCTTTACAACTGATGTAAGCATCATATAGCGGTTTTGCACACCTTCAAAAAACTCATGAAATGCCTCAGCTATCACAATAGGAGCCAATGGACGAAACTGTTCTCGATCCTTTAACTCATTTAATTTTTCACGCGTTCTTTCTGATTTTGGTGATGCAATAATGCTCCGATTTCCAAGCGAACGAGGGCCAAATTCCATACGATTACGAAATAATCCAATAACTTTTTCTTTCGATAATAAGTCAGCAATCTTGTTAACGGCATCATCGCCATTATCCATTTTGATATAATTTGCTTTCGCCTGTATTAAAGCATTTTCAATTTTTACATCATCATATTCTGTGCCCAAAAACATTGAATCATAGGAGATTTTTGAACCACCATTTTTGATCCAACTCAATGCTGCTGCGCCAATAGCTGTTCCTGCATCATGCGATGCAGGTTGTATAAATATATCTTGCACACCTGGAATTTTCGCGAGTTCTGCATTTGCAAGCACATTTAAAAATACACCACCAGCTAAACATAATTTTTTCATTCCGGTTTTTTTCAATTGATATGAAATAATATGTTTTAGTACTTTTTCTAAATGCATTTGGGCTGAGCAAGCAATATCACTGTAGTTTTGTTCAATAGAAGATCCAACTAAACGAGCAACACCTAATATCTTGGCAAGATTTTGTAATTTTTGAATATCAACACGATACTTTCCATCCGACGTAATACTAACAAGTTCATTCATCTGACTTTCAAATTTTGGTTCACCATATGCAGCCAATCCCATGACCTTATATTCATCAGAAAATGGTTCAAAACCAAGATGGCTAGTAATGTAGGAATAAAAAAATCCCAATGAATTCGGAAGCGATATTTGAGCAATTTTTATTAATCGATTATTTTTCCCAATGTAAAATGAAGTGCATGCATTTTCACCACTTCCATCAGCAACAACAACAAGCGCTTCTTGAAAGGAGGAACAATAAAAAGTAGACGCCGCGTGACATAAATGATGATCCCATTCTTTGTAGGGAACTGCTCCCAATTGTTCTGGAGAAATAAATTGTCTATAACGCTGCGGAACTTCATAACTTTTTGAAAGTGCCACTCGAACATTGGAAGCTGAACGATAAGCCGCTAATTCTTCACTTATCGAGGACAATCTTTTTTTAGTGAAACATCCCAATAAACTTTTCAAATGTGACATTCTGTTGTAGGAATAAGCAATTTCATGTATATCATTTGACTTTAATCCTTGAGATTTCAATGCAGCAAAAATCGAATCAAATGGAATGAACGTTTTATATGGCGTGTAACTTTTTCCATGTTTGATACGAGATAATCTTTCATCTTCTATCGCAAAAACAAGTTTTCCATCACATATCAATGCAACGGATGGATGCTCAAAAAAACTATTTATCCCAAGAATATTCATATCCGTTTGTAATTTCCCAGTTGAATGGATTAAATTGGCATCGTATCGTAGACATTTAGCTATCGCAAGCCACATGGAATCTAAAAGAAATTTTTGTGCTGTGCAAAATGTACATAAAATCACTCATGTAAGTAGTTCATGCAACAGTCAAACAAAGCATCTCCAATTGAAAAATATATAAATAAATCTTATCCTTGTAAAAAATTAAAAACGGAATAAATATTCATTATGAATCCAGATGAATTCAAAACACATATACTAAAGAATTTCCGTGAATACAAAAATCTTTATTGTTTTTACAAGGAAATTGGTGGAAATGAAAATTTAACTGATGATGTCCTTCGTTATGAATACAGCGATAACCCTGATCGTGGAAATCTTATCTACGCAACACAACAATCAAGAATCATTGGCGCAATTGGAACAATTGGATTTCAATTGTTAAAAGATGGACTACCGTTAAAATCAACATTGCTCGACCGAGTTTTAATTGCAAGATGGTTTTGGGGAAAAGATTTATTTAAAAAATTAGAGGAAATCGCATTTAATATAGCTCACAATAACGAAGTACATTTTCTATGGGGATTAACACCCGTCCCAAAATCTTTTGTGAAATTGGGTTATACAACTCATACAGCAATTTCACTGCTTATTCTGGAGAATATTCAACTCATAAGTCATATTGTTGCAATAGAAAATATACAAATTAAATATGGTTTTGACGATGATATCGTGACGCTGAATCAGAAAATATCCGATGCGTACCCTGATCAATATTTTTTATGCTGCAATCAAAAAAAATATAATTGGTTAGTTTCAAATAATAAACATTTGGACAGATACTGTGTGCGTATTTATAGAAATAGTGATTTAATTGCATTTATCATACTCAGAATAGAAAAATGGCGAGACACATTATCGATTGAAGCGTTGATGATAAACGATAATGAAAATATAGAAACGGTTGCGCATATTGCCCGCAATGAGGCCATCAAAAATAATTTACCAAAAATTTCCATCACGCTTAATTCAAAAAATATTTTGTTAAAGCGAGTAGAAGATATTTTTTTATCTTTGGGATTTAAATCATTTCCGTACAACGCCAACCTCATTACAAAAGCTGTCAATAAAGATATTCATGTAGCGCAACTATATCTAACGGGTATTTGGGCGCCACCGTACTGGGCTGCACCCATTAAAAAATAGCCATAGACATAACAATATATGACAAAAATAGTAATTAGCGGATCGGGAAGTTTTTTACCAGAAAATGAAATAACGAATGAAGAGCTCGTTAGTAGTTTTAATCAATATGTTGAAAATTATAACAACAAAAATCAGCAACAAATTTTAAATGGTGAATTTATAAAAATAAAACCGTCGGATGTTAACACTATCACACGCTCCTCTGGAATTAAAAAAAGGCGTGTAATTGATAAAAACGGGATACTAGATATCAATCACATGCGCCCAAGATTCATAAAAAATGATCTTTCAATACAATCTGAATTAGGGTTAATTGCGGCAAGAAAAGCGCTTATGAAAGCCAAAAAAAATCCAGCCGAGATTAATGGAATCATTGCTGCCAGCACGCTTTTTGAAAGGGGATTTCCTTCACACGCCATCGAAATTCAACGTGCTTTGAATTGTGAAGGATGGGCATATGACATGTCGGTAGCCTGCTCGTCATCTGTGTTTGCAATGAGTGCGGCAATAAATGCAATTTTAAACGACCAAGCTGAATGTGTTTTGGTCGTAGTACCTGAAATATATACCGGCCAACTTAATTTCACTGATAGAAAATCACATTTCATTTTTGGTGATGGCGCAGCTGCTATAGTTCTGGAAAAAGATAACACCTGCAAAACTATAGAAACGTCTTTTGAACTGATTGATATTTCTTTAAAAACACATTTTTCAAATAATATTTTTAACCATTTTGGGTTTCTAAATTGTTGCCATGAAGATAAAAACAATACAAATAACTTTTTTAATCAAAATGGACAAAAAGTCAGAGAAGAAATTGTTCCCCTCGTTATTGATCATCTAAAGAAACATCTAGAAAAACTTTCGATAGATAAATCAATAATAAAACGTTTATGGTTGCATCAAGCGAATAAATATATTAATGACGAAATTGGAATAAACATCCTTGGAGACTCAATAAGCCAAAAAACACTACCAAACACATTAGAGAATTATGGAAATAGCGGTGCAGCTGGATGTTTGATTGCATTTGATGAGCATCAAAACGATCTGAAAAAAAATGATTTTTGTATTATCTCAGCATTTGGTGCAGGATATGCGATAGGTAGCATTATCTTAAAAAAAATTTAATATTTTTAAAGGTAAAATTCATGGAAAACAAGAATTCAATTTGTGAAAAACTTATCTTATTTATATCAAAAAAATTTGAGTTAAATTTAGATACTTTTGATAAAAAAAGTAGTTTATTTTTTGATGGTCTATTAGACTCATTTGAACATTTTACTTTGATGCATGAAATTGAAGGGTTATACAATATAAGAATTTCAGAACATGAAATGGAATCAAATCGGCTGGATACAATAGAAAACATTTCTGAGTTTATTATGCACAAACGTGCCGCGTTAAATGAGTAACGGAATCTCTTAAATCATGTTTTTCTGTCATACCAAATCCCCCCCTTTTTTAATTAATATGCATTAAAAAAATAGTGTTTCTTGTCGATTTCTAAAAAGCTCGTTGAGTGTTCGCACACAAACCATCTGCTGATGGCGGTAGGCTAAGCTACGAAAGTGCGAAACTCCTGCTAACCTGCCTTTGCCACTGATGCAGTCGACGCTTCCGCTGCTCCCGCTGCTCCCGCTGTCGCCGTTTCCGCTTTACCAAACATCCCAGACGTTAGTGGCGATGAGCATGATGAAGATGATGAAAATGACCCTGACGTTCGTGGCGATGAACATGGTGCAAATGATGAAGATGACCCTACGAGTACATAATCAGTGGGAGATGCTGGTGGTGTTATGTTGCGGGTTCTCCAAAATGGGCGTTTCTCGTTTGCTTTCCCTGTTGCAATGGGCATGTCTTGATTTGTGAGATCTTCCGCAATCGGTTGGATTGATGCTACGCGAGTCTTTCCTTCTGTTTGCCCTCTATGTCTTTCAGCGAGTTTATCGAATAGAGAAGAACTTTTTTCATGCGTCTTCGTTTCTAGGTTGGTTATAGCATCGCGGGATAACGTTTCTTCTGTACGTATCCTTTGTCTTTGATTTTCAGCAATTGACGCCATTTTTTCTTCAAATTTTTTATTAGCCAACTCATATCTTTTTGTTTTTTCAGCCGCTCTTCGTTTTTCTTCTTGAGCCTTGACGATTTCTTCAACTTCTTTTTGTTGTGCTGCACGTCTTAGAGTCCGCTCTGATTCACGCTCATTGCGAGATTTCCTCCGATAGTCATCTAAAAGATCTCCGCGATTATACCCTGGCATAAAAACCTCCTTGTTTGTTTCGAATCAATTCATAAATTAACTTAATTAACAGCATACCCGTGAATGCCGAGGGTTTACAGAGGTCAAATGGCCATGTGTGATGTCAGCGAGAAGCTATTTAACTCTGCAAAAACACCGGTAAATCCTTCGATTTTCCCATCGCAATCTGCATCAACGCATTTTTAATTGATACACATTGATCAATTCCGTTAACACCAAAACTTCGCGCCGTATTAACCCGTTGTGTATCGATTGAAAATATTTCTTTTAAACCACGCATTGCACAGATTACCGCAGAATTATCAGCTTTTCGCCAGCGCGCATATTTTCGCAACGTGCGAATATCACCCAAACATTTTTTATTTTCACGCGCATCCACTAATACCTGCGCTAAACAGGCTGCATCCATTAATCCTAAATTAACACCTAATCCTGCCAGTGGATGAATCGTATGTGCCGCATCGCCAATCAATGCATAATTTTCTGATACATAATCATTTGCATGTCGCATGGTTAATAAAAATTGTGAACGATCTGAAATAATCGTTAATTTTCCCAATCGATAATCGAGCGCTTCTGTTAGCGAATCAGAAAAATCTTTATTCGATTTTTGCATTAATTCATCACTGATTAAATCATCCGCAGACCACACCAATGCGGTGTGATGTGAATGGATTAACGGCAATAATGCAACCGGCCCCGTTGATAAAAATTTTTGATAAGCCCTATTATTATGGGAGTGTTGCGATTCTATTACGGCAATAATCGCTTTTTGTTGATAGGATCGTGTTTGCAATGTTACCGGCATTTGCTCACGCACCCAAGAATTCGCGCCATCTGCGCCAACCACTAATTGCGAATTTTTTAAATCAAACTCTGTTGGCGTATGTGGACAAAAAATTTGTACATGATTGTCATTTGATAATTTTTCCCATAATGCTTTTACCATAGCACGATTTTCAACAATAAAACCCATTTGTATTTCATTCATATCACGACTGTCAAAATTTAAATGCGCATTTTGCGTATGATCCCAAATATGCATTTCATATAAGGGCGCAGCATTCATTTTTAATTGATCCCAAATGTTTACATACTGAAATAATTTTTGTGATGTCAGATGAATGGCGCTAACACGTGCGGTTACCTTATTTTCCTCAGGATTTATTTTTTTGGATTCAATAATCGTTACGGAAAAATTATTTTTAGCCAGCACTGCGGCGAGTGATAAACCCACAATACCACCACCGACAATCGCGACATCGCACGGTTTCATCGAAAACCTCGCAATAAACGCGGCATTTTCCCAGCAATTCCCATCGTTCGTTTTGCTAATTTATTTTTCAGCGGATAAATAATATCCGTCGACAACAATCCCAATCCACGCACACTTCCGATAAAAGGCAATTCAAATAAACCGCTTAATTGATGAGTGATATTAAAAATCGCTTGTTGATGTTTGACTGTCAGCGCCGCATATTTTTCTAATATTTTTATATCACCGATATTTTTTTTCGCTTCCATCAATACATCGCTTAAAACAGCCACATCCTGCAATCCCAAATTAAATCCCTGTGCTGCAACCGGATAAATGGTATGTGCCGCATTGCCCAATAAAACCGCGGATGGTGCAATTTGTTTTTCTGCCATCACTGTTTTCAATGGAAATTCAGTTATTTTTTTTGCACCCACAATCGATAATCGTCCCTCAAATGCATTTTGTAAAAATTCCAAAATCTTGTTCCGCTCGCATTTTTTTACATTCTGCGCCGTCATCGTCCACACCAACTGCGCTTTATTTTTTTCATACAAAGGCAAAACTGCCAGCACACCCATTTTAGTGAATCGTTCGTAAGCGGTGTGATCATGATTGTCAGATAATTCTAGTTGATAAATATGCGCGACATCACCGTTGTCTTCTTCGCGATAGGAAATACCGAGTAAATCGCGACACGACGATTGAGTGCCATCAGCCGCAACCAATAAATCCGCTGTGATGTCAGATTTTCCATGAACTGTTTTTATTTCAATTTTCGCGCCATTCAAATCACAGTGAATTTTTTCTATTGATTGAATGGAGACAATATTAATTTCAGATGTTGCAGAAACTGCGTGATACAACGCTTTAAATAATTTTGCAAATGGCACAACATAACCGAGCACCGGAACTTTTTCCTCTTCCGCAGAAAAATGGAGTATTCCAAATCGTCCTTGTTCTGATACATGCACCGCTAAAATCGGGCACGCCACATTTTCCAATTCGCTCCAAATACCCAATGCATTTAAAATACGATAACTGCCGTACGATAATGAAATCGGTCGTGTATCATTTTCTGATCGTGTTAAAATTTCAGGTAAATGATTTTCTAAAATCTGAATTGACGATCCAACATTTTTCATGCTTAATGCAAAACTCAAACCGATCAAACCCGCACCGGCGATAACGATATTTGTTTTCTGTGATTCTTGTTTCATGGCGCCTATGGTAACATAATCTCATTCGCTAAAATAAAGGTAATTCCCATGACTTCCGTTTTTGAAAAACTAAAAAATCTACGTCATCGCATGTCTGAAAAAAGCGTTGATTTCTATTATGTACCAACCCGCGATGATCACAATAATGAATATGTGCCTGCACATTGGCAACGTCGTGAATGGCTGACCCATTTTACGGGTTCGTACGGCGAAGCATTGGTTGGTTTAGAAAATGCTTTTTTGTGGACAGATCCGCGTTACTATTTACAAGCCGAACAAGAATTAGAGGGAAGCGAATTTCAATTAATGAAACAACTGCAAGGTGTTTCTGCACCGGTCAGTGCATGGTTGGGTGATCATGCATTTAATGCCACGGTCGGCGTTGATCCCAAAGTGATTAGCATTTCGCAGCGTCGTCAATGGTCGGCAACGTTGTCGCGTGTGCATGGATTGTTAACAGCGATACCAGAAAATTGGATTGATCAAATTTGGAAAGATCGACCATCATTACAACTTGAAAAAATTCGTATTTTAGACGAGAAATATGCGGGTTTTTCAGCAGAAGAAAAATTAGCGCGTGTTCGTCTTGCAATGAAAGAAGCGGCGGCTGACGCGTTAGTGATTTCTCAATTGGATGAAATTGCTTGGCTCTTTAATATTCGCGGTAATGATATTCCTTACAATCCATTAGTGATTAGCTACGCGATTGTTACCCTGCAAGACGCTTTTTTATTTGTACATTTAGCATGTGTGACACAAACCGATTTATCTTATTTTGTAAAACAAAATATTACTGTATTGCCTTATGAACAATTTTCAGACGCATTACAAAAATTAGAAAATGCAGTGTGGGTTGATCCAAACACAACGAGTTGGTGGGTTGAATTACAACTTGATCGTGCATTTTTAATTGAAAAACCATCACCGATTTTATTAATGAAAGCGATTAAAAATAAAACGGAATTAGCCGGTGCGCGTGAAGCACACCGCATCGATGCAATTGCTGTCGTGAAATTTTTACAGTGGATAGAAAATCATTGGCGTGATGGTGTTGACGAAATTTCAGCCTCTGACCAATTAGAAAAATGTCGTCGCGAAGACAAACGGTGTTTGGATTTAAGTTTTCCAACGATTTGTGGATTCGCCGATCATGGTGCGATTGTGCATTATCATGCGATGAAAAAAACCTGTCACACCATTACCGATCGCGAGATGTTGCTTGTGGATTCTGGTGCGCAATATTTTGAAGGCACAACTGACATCACCCGCACGATTCATTTAGGTACGCCAACCGCCGATCAAAAAAAACATTATACGTTAGTGTTAAAAGGACATCTGGCGTTGCGTCATTTACCTTTTCCCGACGGTGCGTGTGGTGAGCATATCAATCCCATTGCACGTTTACCGTTATGGGAATCTGGTATGGATTTCGGTCATGGAACAGGACATGGTGTCGGTGCTTATCTGTGTGTGCACGAAGGTCCGCAACGCATTGCCTATGGCGCAACCGGTGTTGCACTAAAACCCGGAATGATTGTGAGCAATGAGCCGGGACTATATTTGACGGGAAAATATGGCATTCGCATTGAAAATTTATGTGAAATCATCGAAAAAATACCTGCCAAAGACAGTTTGACAGGCAACGGTCCATTTTACAGTATGGCTGATCTTACGATGGTTCCCTACGCACGAAAATTAATTGATGTGAATTTATTGTCAACGCGTGAAATTCAATGGGTTAATGATTATCATCAGAAAATTTTTGAATTATTGTCAAACGATTTATCGGAAGATGTTCGAGAATGGTTAAAATTAGAAACCAACCCATTGTAAATTAGGCGCTAACATTTTATGCTGATAAAGATTTCAGACAATCAAGGATGATGTGATGAACCCCATTGAGCTTGAACATTTAGGATATCAGGTTGATCATCTGATGCATTTGGTTGAAACGCTGCAGTTTGAAAATGCAACGCTGCGACAAAAAATGGCGATGCATATCAAAGAGCGTACGCGTTTACAACATAAAAATGAGCGCGCCGTCAAGCAGATCAAACAAATCATCAAACATTTTAAGGAAGAATTATCATGACAAATTCCGAGCACACGATTGCCATTACGATTTTAGATCGCACCTATCAAATCAAATGTCCGCCAGAAGAAGCAGCGCAATTACAAGAATCGGCGAGATATCTTGATTCGCAGATGCGAAAGACGAATCAATCCAGTCAAACTTACAACACCGAACGTTTGGCGATTGTTGCTGCATTAAATATTGCGCACGAATTGATGATACTGAAAAATCAAAAAAATGCATATATTGACGTGATGCATGATCAAATAAAATCATTGCAGGTGCGTATTCAGAAATTTCTTGGTGTAAAGGAAGAAGTGACTGTGTGAGAGTGAGTGTGAGAGTGAGAGTGAGTGTGAGTGTGGGTGTGGGTGTGGGTGCGCGCGGAGGTGTGTGCGGAGCACTTCAGTAGCTCGTCCGGCAGGGCGAGCGCCGCGAGCGAATTAAATGACAAACATTCGACAAACAATCCGTGATAGCCGAAAAAAATTATCTTCAAACCAAATTGAAGCAGCTTCCAAAACAATCTTCAAAAAAATAATCTCACTCCCCGAATTCTCAAACGCCCAACACATCGCCTATTATCTTTCTAATGAAAACGAAATCGATCCATCATTGATCATCGAACACGCGCGTCATTTAAAAAAATCACTTTATTTGCCGATATTTTTAGAACAAAATCAATTGGCGTTTTATTTAATTGATTTGCATACGCCATTTAAAAAAAATAAGTTTAATATTATGGAGCCGATTATTTTAAATCAATCACCCATTCCATTCGCTCAATTTGATTTAATGCTTATTCCATTGGTGGCATTCGATAAAGACTGTCATCGATTAGGGCGTGGCGCTGGTTGTTACGATCGTTATTTAGCATTGACCCAAAAATTGCCGCAAGATCAGCGACCGATTTTAATAGGCCTTGCGTATGAATTTCAAAAAATAGATAACATTATTCCAGAAAATTGGGATGTGGCGATGGATTATATTGTTACCGAAGAAGCCTTATATAAGCGACCTCTGTACGACAAAAATATGAAATAGCGAGTGATGATATGACTGTGGTGTTTTGAGTGGAGTGTGAATGTCAGGGATGACATTCCCAAGCCTATACGGATGTATTCACGGCGTCTCCACGAGAAATACCACGGTCATATCATCCAACGAGCGGTTGAATATAAAAATTGTCGTGTACAAAGAGGAATTTTATAAGTGTCAGTGAACAGTGTCAGTGTCAGAAAAGAACGGACACTGATCACTGACACTGATCACTCATTATTTCTCCGCCTTCTTCGTCGTCACCTGTTGCAACGGTTTATTCGCCGACAATCCTTTGTAATTCGATTGATACTTTTCAGCAGAAACAGCAGGCGCTGTTGGTACAACGACGGGTTCTGGTGTTGTATGATGCATTTCAACCGCAGCCACCGGTTTTTCCACTTGCATTTCAATCGCAGGTGGCAAGAGGGATTGTTGTGCTTCAAAAGCAGATGTATCGTGAGCCTGTGTTTCGTGTTCAACCGTTTTTTCTACTGGTTTTTCAGATGATTTTTCTGGATGCGGTTGATGTTGACGTTCTCTATTATCGCGATTATCTCTATTATCACGATTGCGTCCATCACGATCACGATTATCACGATTGCGATTTTTATCGCCACCCCGATCATCACGTCCGCGTTGCGGGCGTCGTTGTCTGTTTCTCGGATTGTCTCCGTGCGTTGATGGGCGACGATCCCGGTATTCATCTGGGTTTTCACGGGGCAAAATTGGTTGTTGTCTTCCGGTTGATTTTTTGGGTTTTGAAAATTTTGATACTGGTTTCTTTACCTCATTTTCACCAAACATCACATCCCATAATCGTCTGATTAAACCATTTCCTTGTGGTTTTTTCGGTAGCGGAACTTGTAATTCGTCGGTTAAATATTGTTGAATCGCAGGCTCAATAACAGCGCTCGGAGCAGTTGTTTTTTGTGGAGCGGCATCTGCCCTCGGTACTTTCACCATAAGATAACTGGGCGTTAATTTGTTCTGTTCGTCCCTACCCGTTTTGAGATGATAATGTGGCGATTTTAAATGTCGATTGGGAATAATGGTCACTTTCACCGGTGATTGCGTTTCAATTTCTTTTAACACATCACGTTTTTCATTCACTAAATAAGTAGCGACATCAATGGGCAATTGCACTTGAATCTGTGTATTGCCACCGCGCGATGCATTTTCTTGAATTAAGTGGATAATTGAAATGGCAACCGATTCGACGCCGCGTATGCTGCCTCGACCTTCACAGCGTGGACAAGGAATTTCTGTTGAGACGCTTAATGATGCTCGCAAACGTTGGCGTGACATTTCCAATAATCCAAAACGGGAAATGCGACCGACTTGAATGCGTGCGCGATCCAATCGCAATGCATTACGTAAACGATTTTCTACGTCTCGTTGATTGCGAACTGGCGTCATGTCAATAAAATCAATCACAACCAATCCGCCAATATCGCGAATACGCAGTTGTTTTGCGATTTCATCGGCCGCTTCTAAATTGGTTTGTAAGGCGGTTTCTTCAATGCTTGCGCCTCGTGTGGCACGTGCGGAATTAATATCAATCGCTACCAACGCTTCTGAGTGATCAATCACAATCGATCCGCCTGACGGCAAACGCACTTCGCGTTGATAAGCCGCTTCAATTTGTTTTTCAATTTGAAATCGACTGAAGAGGGGCATCGTGTCGGTATATAATTTTAAATGTTCGATAAAATCCGGCCTGACTTGGCGGATATATTCTTTGGCGCGTTGAAAAGCATCAGCGTCGTCAATCACAACTTCGGTAATGTCTTGACGTAAATGATCACGCACCGCGCGAATAATCACATCACTTTCTTGATGAATCAAATAAGGACCTGGTTTTGCAACCGCCGCTTGTTTGATTGCTTCCCAATAGCGTAATAATACTTTTAAGTCCCATTCCAATTCTTCTTTGGAGCGACTGACACCGGCTGTGCGAATGATAATGCCCATGCCTTCGGGAATGGGGAGTTGTTCGATGACTTCGCGTAATTGATCACGGTCTTCGCCTTCAATACGGCGAGAAATGCCGCCTGAGTCGGGATTATTGGGCATTAAAACCAAATAGCAGCCAGCCAAAGCGATAAAAGTGGTTAATGCAGCTCCTTTGGTGCCGCGTTCTTCTTTATCGATTTGAACGACAATTTCTTGACCTTCTCTTAAGACTTTTCGAATGTCAATATCGGCGAATGATTCAGTGTTTGTAGCCGTGATAAAATATTCAGGTGAAATTTCTTTGAGCGGCAGAAAGCCGTGGCGTTCAGAGCCGTAATCAACAAACACAGCGCCGAGACTTGGCTCGATGCTGGTGATGCGACCTTTGTAAATATTTGATTTTTTTTGTTCTTGGCCGGGATGTTCAATATCCAAGTCAACCAGCACAGAATCTACTGTGATCGCAACGCGCAACTCATCGGCGTGCGTCGCGTTAATAAGCATTCTTTTTGTCATTGTTTAAGCCTTTCTTAGGCGCTCAACAAGACCTCGCGATAACGATTGGGTTTTTTTATGAAATATGTATGAAACTGTTTCATGTTAAAATTTGTAACCTGTCGATTCGCTGTCTGTAAGCGCGATTAATCTTAATTGCTACGCAGTTTAGTTTTATCTTGGTTTTATCCAAGGCGAGCAACTTGTTCCTGTATTCATTCAATCAATTCTAAAAAATCATAGATAATATGGGTGAATAACTTGGTGATGGTATCAAGGTTGGGGTTAGTCTGCAATAAATTAGTGTGAGTGTGAGTGATCAGTGTGAGCGTCGGAGGCACGATTATGTTGCATTACCTTGATATTTTGCTCACACTCACACCCACACTCACACCCAGACGAGAGCAACTTGGCAACTTTTGTAACAATCGATGAATCCCACGCTGGTCAAAGAATTGATAACTTTTTGATTTCACAGCTAAAAGGCGTTCCAAATTCGCGTATTTATCGCGCATTACGCAAAGGTGAAGTGCGTGTCAATAAAGGGCGTGCGCAAGCCGTTTATAAATTACAATTAGGCGATATTGTACGTTTGCCGCCGTTGCATGTCTCTGAAAACGTGGTTGCTCGCCCATCAGCGCGATTAACCGACTGTTTAAAGCAATCCATTATTTTTGAAAATAATGATTTTATTGTAGTCAATAAACCCGCTGGACTGGCTGTACATGGCGGCAGTGAGGTCACGATTGGTTTGATTGAGGCGTTTCGGCATATTCGTCCTGATATTAAAAATTTATCGCTCGCGCATCGACTCGATCGCGAAACATCAGGTTGTTTATTATTAGCCAAAAATCGTGCGACGTTATTGGCATTTCAGGCATTACAAAAAACCCATCAGATTGAAAAAACCTATTCTTTGTTAGTGGCCGGCGTTTGGACGCTCGGAAAAAAACACGTGAAATTATCATTATCAAAAAACTATTTGCAGGGGGGTGAACGAATGGTTATTGCTGATGAAGACGGAAAACCTTCTGAGACGATTTTTGAACCCATCAAATCATTTTATAATTACACGTTATTGCGTGCGCGATTAATCACCGGGCGCACCCATCAAATTCGTGTGCATACAGCACACTGTGGTCATCCCATTATCGGTGATGAAAAATATGGTGATCGCGACACCAATAAAAAATTTGCTGAAAAACTGAAAACCAAACGTTTATTTTTGCATGCGGAGAAATTAGTGTTTTGTTTAAATGGTGAAAAATTTTCTTTTTTATCACCGTTGCCTGATTGTTTTTGAGTGTGAGCGTGAGTGTGAGTGTGAGTGTATGAGTCAATTACCAAGATCATTAGATCCCATTAAGCTAGCCAAACAAAACGCACAATTACAAGGACAGTTATTACTGCGTGAATTACCGCGTATACAAGATATTTTCGACCAAGCTGATCAACAAGCACAAATCGATTTGCAATTCGGTCAGGATAATAAACGTTTTTATTTTATGGAAGGCAAAATCAAAGCGACATTGAATTTAATTTGTCAACGTTGTACTCATTCAATGCATTTTGATTTAGACAGTTCATTTTTATTAAGCCCTGTCACCTCAGACGAACGCGCAAAAAATCTGCCTGCCAAATACGAACCCGTTTTTATGCAAGACGAATTAATCTTTGTGTATGAAATGATAGAGGATGAAATATTATTGGCGCTGCCGATGGTGGCGAAGCATGGGAAGTGTGAGTTATCAGCGTGAGATTTTATGTCTATGTTTAATAATCACACTTGCAAAAAAAAACGCTTTGGTAGACTCCGATTTCTACGCTGATTGAGGTGATGATTAAGTTTTGGTGAGAAGCCTGACAGGAACTCTACTTCTCACCATTTTTTTTATTCATTTTCGCTAACACCTCTTTTATTTTTTTCGTACACGCACTCCTTGCAGCCAACCGATAAACTGCTATACTTCCCACCTCAATTTACATAGATTTATGGGAGTTTTTATCATGGCCGTTCAAAAAAGCCGCGTAACCCGTTCTCGTCGTGGCATGCGCCGCGCGCACGATGCCTTAACTGCACGTTGTGTATCAACTGACATAGAAACTGGCGAAAGACATTTGCGCCATCATGTATCGCCCGATGGTTATTATCGTGGTCGTGAAGTGATTGCGAAAAACGTCGTTGAAGATGAAAAATAAACCGTAAATTCTTGGGTTACAGTACATCGCATCTTGAGGTATTTCATGAAAATAATTTCAATTGATGCTCAGGGTGGTGATTTTGGACCCAGTGTAACGGTTCCTGCGGGTCTTCAAGTTTTACGTGCGCATTCTGAAATAAAATTAATTTTTGTTGGATTGCCCGATCAACTCGAACCTTTTTTATCAAAAGCTGATGTTAATTTAAAAAACCGTTTTGAAATGCAATCCGCTTCCGAAACTGTCGCTATGGATGAATCGCCTGCCATCGCGCTGCGTTCTAAAAAAGATTCTTCCATGCGTGTTGCGATTAATCTTGTCAAAGAAGGTCGCGCAAACGCCTGCGTTTCTGCTGGAAATACCGGTGCATTAATGGCAACCGCGCGTTTTGTTTTAAAAACATTACCCTCCATTGATCGACCAGCGATTATGGCGTGTTTTCCCACGGTAACGGGGCGCGCTGTTCGCGTTTTAGATTTAGGGGCGAATGTCGATTCAACCCCAGAACATTTATTGCAATTTGCCGTGATGGGTTCAGTGGCTGCAAAAGCAGTGGATAATTTAGAAAATCCTTCAGTAGCACTTTTAAATATTGGCTCTGAAGATATCAAAGGCAATGAACAGGTAAAAAACGCAGCGCTTTTATTATCACAATGCAATGCAATTAATTATACTGGTTTTATTGAAGGCGATGAAATTTTTCAGAGCAAAGCGGATATCGTGGTGTGCGATGGATTTGTTGGAAATACCGTATTAAAAGCATGCGAAGGCACATTCAAATTAATAGCAGAGTTTGCAAAACAAGAAATTAAAAAAAATTGGTTAACGAAACTATCTATCGTGCCTGCCATTCCCGTATTAAATCGCATAAAAAATCGCATTGATCCGCGCAAAAAAAATGGTGCTACATTTTTAGGATTAAATGGCACGGTGATTAAAAGTCACGGTGGCGCAGATGAATTTGCATTTGCGTGCGCGATTGAGCAGGCATTATTGGAAATTGAAAAAAATGTTCCGACATTAATTCGGGAAAGAGTGGGTAATATATTAGGGAGCACTGATCACTGATCACTGATCACTAAAACAAGCGACATAACTTATGACATATTCCAAAATCCTCGGTACCGGAAGTTATCTTCCCAGCAAAATATTAACCAACGCCGATCTCGAAAAAATGGTCGACACAACTGACGAATGGATTGTGCAACGCGTCGGTATTCGACGTCGTCATATTGTTGCTGACAGTGGTGACACAACAGCATCAATGGCAGAAGCCGCAGCGCGTGCTGCCATTCAATCCGCAAAAATAAATCCCAATGATATTGATTTAATATTAGTCGCCACCGCATCACCGGATCGCTTATTTCCCAGTGTTGCGTGTCATATTCAAAAAAAATTAGGCATCACGAATGAATGCCCCGCGTTCGATGTTAATGCTGGATGCTCTGGGTTTATTTATGTCATCAATATTGCTGATCAATATATCCGCGCAGGCACTGCAAAAAATGTATTAATCATTGGTGCGGATACATTATCAGCAGTAACCGATTGGACGGATCGCTCATCGTGTATTTTATTCGGTGATGGCGCAGGTGCCGTTGTATTACAAGCCAGCGAAACACCAGGTGTATTAGCAACGCATATTCATGCGGATGGACAATACAGTGAATTATTATTTGCAGAAAGTGCATTGTGGTCAGGCAAAGAAAAAAATTATATTCAAATGCAAGGCAATGCCGTTTTTAAAGTGGCGGTGAATAAGCTCGGTGATATTGTCGATCAAACCCTCGCAAAAGCGAATTTGGACAAACATGATATTGATTGGTTGATTCCCCATCAAGCGAATATGCGTATTATTCAAGCGATGGCGAAAAAATTAGATCTGTCGATGGAAAAAGTGATTGTCACGATTGAAGATCATGGCAATACGTCTGCTGCATCCATTCCATTAGCGCTCGATTTTGCAATAAAAAGCAATAAAATCAAACGTGGTGATAAATTATTATTGGAAGCGTTTGGCGCGGGGTTTGCGTGGGGTTCGGCGTTGGTTGTGTATTAGTGTCAGTGTGAGTTATCAGTGTGAGTGTCAGAGGTGCAGAAGATTGCATTTTTTTCACACTCACACCCACACTCACACTAATAACCCACGCCATAAAATCGGAGTATGACATCATGCACATTGCTCTTATCTTCCCCGGCCAAGGCTCACAATCCATCGGCATGTTATCCGAGTTATCAACACAATTTCCTATCGTCACAAAAATATTTTCACAAGCCAGTGACGTTTTACACTATGATTTATGGGATTTGGTGCAAAACGGCCCTGCTGAAAAATTAGATCAAACCGAATTTACACAACCCGCATTATTGGCAGCAGATATTGCTGTCTGGGAATGTTGGAAATTATCGGGCGGAAAAAATCCACACTTTTTAGCAGGACACAGTTTAGGTGAATACGCTGCGTTAGTTGCGGCACAGGCCATTGATTTTAACGACGGCATTTCATTGGTTGCGGCGCGTGGAAAATATATGCAATCCGCTGTTCCTGACAATGCAGGCGCTATGGCTGCGATTGTGGGATTAGAAGATCAAACCGTTATTGATATTTGTCAACAAGCATCACAAGCGGGTATTGTGAGTCCAGCGAATTACAATTCCGTTGGGCAAATTGTCATTGCCGGTGAAATAAAAGCCGTTGAAAAAGCCATTTTATTAGCAGAAGAAAAGGGTGCGAAAATTGCCAAAAAAATTCCCGTGAGTGTTCCATCGCATTGCACTTTGATGCAACCGGCCGCAGATAAAATGGCCGAAAAATTAAAATCCATTCATGTTAAAGCGCCACAAATTCCCGTGATTCAAAATGCGGATGTAAAATTTTTTGATTCACCTGATAAAATTAAAGAGGCCTTAATTCACCAATTAATTTCACCTGTTCGTTGGGTTGAAACAATTCAATATATGATTGATCATGATATAAAAACATTTTATGAATGCGGGCCAGGAAAAGTATTGGCGGGATTGAATAGGCGGATTTCCAGAGAGGTGTGCTCGAAAAGTTTGCATACGAAATCGGAGATTGAGGCTGCAAAGAAAAATACCGGAGAATAAACCCATGTCATTCAAAAACAAAATCGTCTTCATCACCGGCGCTAGCCGCGGAATCGGTTACGGCATTGCAAAAGCGTTTCACGAACAAGGCGCTGTTGTTATTGGTACGGCAACCACAGAAGCGGGTGCAAAAAATATTCCGGGGCATGGTATCGTATTGAATGTGTGTGATGCTGTTGCTATTGAAAAAACAGTTGAAGAAATTCAAGCCAAATTCGGTGCGCCATCCATTTTAATTAATAATGCGGGAATTACTGAAGATAATTTATTATTGCGTATGAAGCCCGAACAATGGGATCGCGTGATTGATACGAATTTAAATGCAATTTATCGCACCACAAAAATTTGTTTGCGCGCAATGATGAAAGCGCGTTGGGGGCGAATTATTAATATTACGTCTGTTGTTGCAGCAACAGGCAACCCCGGACAAGCGAATTATTGTGCGGCAAAAGCAGGGATGATTGGATTTACCAAAGCAGTCGCTGCTGAAATGGCAAGCGTTGGAATTACGGCGAATACTATCGCGCCAGGATTTATTCAAACCGATATGACAGATAAATTAAATGAGAAACAACGCGAAACTATTTTGTCGCAAATACCTGCGAAAAAGATGGGTGATGTGGTCGATATTGCGAATGCAGTGCTATTTTTGGCGTCAGATTCAGCGACGTACATCACAGGGCAAACGTTGCATATAAACGGTGGAATGTATATGGCGTGAGTGTTAGAATTCGCGTTTTGTATGAGCGTGAGTGTGAGTGTCAGAAGGCACAGTTAAGTGAACTGTTTATATTTAAGTTTTCTCACACTCACCCTCACACTGCGAAGCACCGCTTTTTGGCTAACTTTATAACTTAATGAGGAATATACAATGGCAGCAAGTATTGAAGATCGCGTAAAGAAAATTGTGATTGAGCAATTGGGTGCGAAGGAAGATGAAGTCAAAAACGATGCTTCTTTTGTCGATGATTTGGGTGCTGACTCATTGGATACAGTCGAATTGGTGATGGCGCTTGAAGAAGAATTTGATATCGAAATTAAAGATGAAGAAGCTGAAAAAATCACGACGATTCAAGAGGCGGTTGATTTTATTAAGAAGCGGGCAGCGTGATGAGGTAAATATCCAATGAAGCGTCGCGTAGTCATAACCGGCATGGGTATGCTAAGCCCATTAGGTAACGATGTTGCCACTACATGGCAAGGCATTTTGGCGGGTAAAAGTGGTGTTGCGCCCATTACTCGTTTTGACGCATCCGTCATGCCAACGCATATTGCCGCGGAAGTCAAAAATTTTGATTCCTCATTGGCGGTTGATCCCAAAGAAGCGCGACGGTTTGACACGTTTGTGTTGTATGCAGCAGAAGCGGCAAGACAAGCGATGATTGATTCAGGTTTAACGATCACTGATGAAAATGCGCCGCGCGTAGGTTGTGCGATTGGCGCAGGTATCGGTGGTCTTGGTCAAATTGAAAGAAATCGTGATGCGTTTATCGAAGGCGGTCCTCGCAAAATTTCTCCGTTTTTTATCATTGGTGCGATTGTGAATATGGCGTCGGGTATTGTGTCGATGAAACACAATTTACAAGGCCCGAATATTTCTATCGTCACCGCTTGCACAACGGGCACACATAATATTGGCGAAGCCGCACGCATGATTGCCTACGGTGATGCCGATGTGATGCTAGCCGGCGGTGTTGAAATGGTGACAACTGAATTGGGCATCGGCGGATTTAATATTATTAAAGCGTTGTCTACGCGCAACGATGCACCTGAAAAAGCCAGTCGTCCGTGGGATAAAGATCGTGATGGATTTGTATTGGGTGAAGGCGCGGGTGTTTTGGTTTTAGAAGAATTAGAACACGCTAAAAAACGTGGCGCACATATTTATGCGGAATTAATTGGTTATGGCATGAGTGCCGATGCTTATCATGCAACAGCACCGGAACCGAATGCACGTGGCACATCACAAGCCATTAAAAATGCCTTAAATGACGCTAAAATTAACGCGGATGCTGTGCACTACATTAATGCGCATGGCACTTCAACGATGGCAGATACGTTGGAAGTATTAGCCGTTAAAAAAGCATTGGGCGATCACGCTTATCACTGCATGATGAGTTCAACGAAATCGATGACGGGGCATTTATTAGGAGCTGCCGGTGCCGTCGAAGCGATTTTTTCGATATTAGCCATTCGCGACCAAGTCGCACCACCGACCATCAATCTCGACAATCCTGACGAAGGATGCGATATTGATTTAGTGCCGCATACAGCGCGTCAAACTAAAATTGAGGTTGTGTTGTCAAACTCATTTGGTTTTGGCGGGACCAATGGTAGTTTGATATTTAAAAAAGTGTGAGTGTAAGCTCTGCACACGACAAAAATATGAAGTAGCGAGTGATGATATGGCTGCTAAATAAAAACTTGCTTGCGAGTGGGAAATTGGGCGTGCCTGTTTTTGTGGCGTGTTCACGAAAATACAGGCATGCCCAAGTCACCCACGAGCAGGAAGAAATTTCAGCAGTCATATCATCCGAGCGGTTGAATATAAAAATTGTCGTATACGGAGGAGTGTGAGTGTGAGTAAATTGAGTTCAAAGATATACTCCACGCTGTTTATTATTTTTATTTTAATCTTTCTTTATTTTGCAACACTTATTCATGATTTTTTTCGCGCACCATTAATTAGCAAAGGCGCTATAGCATCCATCAAAGTATTTCCCGGTCAGCGTATGAGCGTGACCATACAGCAATTATATAATCAAGGAATTATTAAACATCCTGTCTTATTTCGTTGGATAGCCAATGCGACAGGTGATCGTTTTCAATTGCGATTTGGCGAATATGATATTAAATATCCGATAACCGCATGGCAATTATTGCAGCATATGGTGAAAGGAACGGGTTTGGTAAAACATCGTTTAACGATTGTGAATGGTTGGACATTCAATCAAATTCTGGCTGTATTATCGAACGATGCTAATTTAAATCACACCGTCAATAATCAATCTCATCAAACTATTTTGCAAACATTGTCAGCGCCGCAAAAACATATCGAAGGTTTATTTTATCCTGACACGTATTTTTTTACGTGGGGAAATACGGATATGTCTGTATTAAAAACCGCGTACCAAAAAATGCAAACGATTTTGCAACGTGATTGGAATAATCGCGCACTTAATTTACCCTATAAAAATGCATATCAAGCATTAATTGTCGCATCACTGATTGAAAAAGAAACCTCCGTCGATTCAGAAAAACCCATTATTGCGAGCGTTATTTTAAATCGCTTAGAAAAACCCATGCGATTACAAATCGATCCGACCGTGCAATATGGTTTGGATAAAACCTTTGGCGGAACAATCACGAAAGAAGATTTAGCCACAAAAACACCGTATAATACGTATTTAATTGATGGTCTGCCGCCAACGCCGATTTGCATGCCGAGTCAATCATCGATTGAAGCAGCGTTGCATCCTGCAAAAACAGAGTATTTATATTATGTTGCGACAGGAACGGGCGGACATCATTTTTCGAAGACGTATGCGGGGCATTTGAAACAGGTGACAGAGTATCATCAAGTATTGGAAACTTTGCATAAATAAGTGTGAGTGTGAGTGTGAGTACATGAAAAACTTTTTTATCACCCTCGAAGGTTGCGAAGGCGTTGGTAAATCTACCGCCATGTCATTTATTGAAAAATATTTGACTGAAAAAAAAGTTAATTTTGTGATGACGCGCGAACCGGGTGGTACACCGATCGGTGAAGCGATTCGTGAAATTTTACTGAATACCCAAAAAGAAGTGGTTTTATCAAAAACAGAATTATTATTAATGTTTGCCGCACGCGAACAGCATATTGAGCATGTTATCAAACCCGCCTTAAATGCGGGAAAAACAGTGGTTTCGGATCGTTTTACGGATGCCAGTTTTGCTTACCAAGGCGGTGGTCGAAAAATTGCGATGGATCGCATTCAGCTATTGGCAAATTGGATTCAAGGCGATTTGGAGCCTGATTTGACGTTATTATTGGACGCCCCTGTTTTAATAGGATTAAATCGAATTAATTTACGTGGCGATAAAGATCGTATTGAACAAGAGAACAACGATTTTTTCAAACGGGTACGTGAGGTTTATTTAGAGCGCGCAAAGCAATTTCCAAAGCGGTTTGTGATTATTAATGCGGATGCTTCGTTGGAGGATGTGCAGGGGCAGATTGTGGCGGCGTTGGGGAAGAGGGTGTGAGTGTGAGCTATCAGCAACAACAATACTTTCTTCAAAATGCATTTTTGCAGAATAGGTTATCGCACGCGTATTTATTATCCGGAATACCTGGCATTGGAAAAACTGATTTTGCAAAACAATTTTCACAATTTTTATTATGTGAAAATAATAAATCCTGCGGCATTTGCCGCGCTTGCAAACACATGGCGGCCGACACACACCCTGATTTTATGCTGGTAAAACCGGAAGAAAAATCACATGCTATCAAGATCGATCAGATTCGTCTGATGAGTGAAAAGCTATCAAAAACCGCGCACGACGGCGGATATCAAATTGTGATTATTTCTCCTGCGGATGCAATGCCGGTGCAAGCCGCGAATGCATTATTAAAAACGCTGGAAGAACCAGCGGGAAAAGTCATTCTTTTTTTAATTGATGATCAAAAAAGTATTTTGCCCGCAACGATTATCAGTCGTTGCCAAACATTATTTTTTTCAGGTGATCATATTGATCTGAGAAAATATAATAATGAGTTACTACTTCGCGATCAATTGCTTAATCATTTTGAACACATCAGTGTGCGACGAGTCAATCCCATCGCATTTGATCTCGCTTGGCTAAAAATTCCGTTGGAAAATTTATTGCAATTATTCATTTTATTCTGTGTTGATATTTCTCGTCTGCAATTTAAAGCGGATATTAAAAATATTATTAATGCGGATAAGCATGAAAAACTCGAAAAAATTTCTATAAAAATATCGCCATCATCGTTACAAAAATTTATCGAAAAACTATTAGAAAAAAAATTATTTATTTCCAAGGGAATTAATCTCAACCAACAATTGTGCTTAGAAGATATTTTTATTGAGTGGGAGAAGATATGTTCATAGATTCACATTGTCATCCCTACATGCTGGATGTCTACAAAGATGAAAGCACTTTTGATCAATGGATGCGCGATACCAACGACGCCGGTGTCAGTGCGATGTTGTGTGTCGCGGTCGATATGCAAACAGCAAAAACTGCCTTAAAAATAGCTGAAAAATACGATTATGTGTATGCCAGTGTCGGCTCGCATCCCAGCGAAAAAGAAGAAGATGATTTATCGATCGAAACTTTGGTTGAGTTTGCGCAACATAAAAAAGTGGTTGCCATTGGCGAAACGGGTTTAGATTATCATTATAATTCCGATCAATTAGACGTCATGCGAAAACGTTTTCGCGATCATATTCGCGCAGCCATTCGCGCAAAAAAACCCTTAATTATTCATACGCGCAATGCTAGAGAAGACACGCTCACGATCATGCGCGAAGAAAAAGCGGATCAAATCAGCGGTGTGATGCATTGTTTTACGGAATCACTTGAGATGGCAAAAGCAGCACTCGATTTAAATTTTTATATTTCTTTTTCAGGCATCATTACCTTTAAAAACGCGCAAGAATTAGTGCAGGTTGCGCACTATGTTCCATTAGAAAAAATGTTAATTGAAACCGACTCACCGTATTTAGCCCCTGTTCCTTTTCGTGGAAAAACCAATGAGCCGAAATATGTTAAATATGTTGCGGAAAAAATAGCGGACATTAAAAATATTTCTGTTGAAATCGTTGCGCAAAAGACGAGTGACAATTTTCGGAAGTTGTTTTGCGGTGGGGATATAGCTTAGAAGCGCTTGCGTTAGTGGGTGTGAAAAATATACGAGATTTTTGCTTCTACTTTCGCCTTTGCTTACGCAAAGGCTTCTAAACTATCTCACTAGTACGCCATCCAATTAATTTTGTCACCTCCGTGAAGAGATTGAAGTGTGTTGCACTGGATGTATTGAGCGCTGGTGATATAGTTTAGAAGTGCTTGCGTGAGCAAGTACGAAAGAAAATATTTAGGGGGTTGCTTCTGCTTTCGCATTCGCTGACGCGAAAGCTTCTAAACTATATCACTAGCGCAATCCTTGTCGACAAAGATCGTGCTAGTGATGTAGCTTAGAAGCGCTCGCGTGAGGTAACAGATCAAGCCTCGCTGTCTGATTTGGTAAAACGTCGAGTTTCTATCTACGGAGTGATCTGTTACCGAAACATTAAAAAAAACCCCGGCAAACACAGCACAATTAACCCACCCGCAAACACCAATGCATAATGCACATCGCTACCGAAATTCAATTCACTCGGCGGAATAAATCCGACGATTAATGTGATCAGACAGCTGATTAATCCGAACAAACATAACACCCATTTCATCGCATCGCCGCCGGGAATTTTAAACGGTTTTGCAATATCTTTATGTTTATAGTGCAAACTGATCGCTGCCAAAAACATCAATACGTACATCAATACATACATCTCAGTCGACAAATCGGTTAACAACCAATAAATATCATTAACACTGGGAAATAAGGTAAATGCCAAACAAACCAGTGACACCAAAATCGCTTGCGCAATTAAAATTTTGCCTGGCATGCCATGTTTATTATTGTCCGCAAACATTTTGGGTAAACTGCCTGTTTGTGCCGCTTGTTGCAAACCTCTGGCAGGCGAAATAATCCAATTAATCATTTCACCGACACTCGCCAATACAACCAAACCACTCATGATATAAACCAAATCTTTTAGATGAAACGCATCAAGATAATACTCAAACGTTTGAAAAATCCCCGTGGTTAGTCCAATTTGTTTTTGCGGAATTAAAAAAGCGATCGCTAATGAGCCTAAAATCATGGTTAATAAAATAGTGAATGAGGCTATGACAACACCAATCGGATAATTTCTTTGCGGTTTATTAATATTTTGCACGTTGACGGTCGCTAATTCCATGCCTAAAAATGCAGTAATAATTGTGGTGAGCGAAATCCAATCATTGATATTAGAAAATTTGGGAATGATGCTGTGCCAATTCACCTGAATTTGAATGGGATTTCCTTTGTATTGCCATATAAAAGCCAATGCGACCATCACACAAAACGGCAATAAAAATCCCATCACCGTGCAAAACGTTGCAAATCCAGCGGATAACGAGAAGTTTTTCAGCGATAAAAAAGTCAAACTCCAAAATACGGTTAAAATCACGATCACAGCAAATATTTTATTGGTGGCAAGCGAAGGATCTAGTAAATAAGCAATCCCACCCGCAATAAAAGACAAAATGCTGGGATACCATGTCGCTGTGTTAACCCATTGCAACCAAATGCCCATAAACGCGACTTTTTCGCCAAACGCTTCTTTGATCCACTGATAAATGCCATTTTTGTCGGGATGATAGGATGTTAATTCTGCTGAAATTAAAGCGATCGGCAGCAAAAAGGTAATCGCTGCCGCTATAAAAAAGAAAATCAGCGGTGCGCCAAACATCGCATTTGACGGCATGTTTCTTAGGCTATCAATCGAGCCCACGATAAACATGACGAGAACAAATAAACCGATTTTTTTGTTGTTGATCATCTGCGCACATCCACACCCTTATTTTTACGAAACTATACTAAAATTTTCGTAAAATATACAATGAATCGTTTTGATTGATTGATGAGAAATAATGAGTGTGTTTCTCTATGTGAAAAAAATATGAGGTAGTGAGTGATAATATCACCGTGGTGTTTTTATCAGATCATTATTACACCGGGTTTTGCGGATGGATTAGAACAATTTACTGTTCTTGCCTTTCCAGCCACAACACCAGCAAATATACCGAGATTGGATAGTAAAGCAGAACAGGGTGCTGCTTGTGTTGCTGCTCTTTCATCGTTGCCATTAACAGCAGTTGGTTGCCCGCATAGATTGATACAATATTTAGATTCGAGAATCGCTTTGCTTGTTTTTGCGTAAATAACATTACAAGCCGCAACGGCTGCGGCAACCAAAAAACTGGTTGCGATTGGTCCCAAGTTGGCGAGAACGCCGGCATTAAATACAATTTGCCAAACAGCACCAGGGATAGTGCCCAGTGTTGCGCTCAAACCAAATTCCTTCAGTTTACCTTGTAAATAATTTTTAGGGTTATTTTTGAATAGACTCCATTCTTCGTCTTTAGTAAGTAATTTTACGAGTGAAATTGCTAAGAATTGTGTTGGACCTTCTAGGCCGCCTGTAAAAATACTTGCGAAATAACCCGCAATTTCTGGAGATAAACCTAGCTGTGCGCCGATTTGAATTCCCCATTCTTGACCGCGATCCCACGTGTAAACGGCGGAAGCAGCGCCCGCGATAATGGCTGCGATATCTGCTGTTGGAAATCGGATTTCACTGGGTTCTGTTTGAGGTAATAAAGGTTGTTCTGGGCCTGTATTTGATGGTGCTGAAGATTGTTTGTTAACTTTGTTGTACGCACTGTAAGCAAGCTTGCTTGCAATTGCAAAAATTACCATGCCCAGTGTTGCATACAATTGTTGGCCCGCCCACTGACCTTTGAAATCAAAGGTAGCGTCAGTGGTCACCTGAAGCCGCATGTTTAAAAGATCATAAGATAGGTAAGTCCAAATCCAATCACGAATGGAGTTATGTGCAACTGCGTGTGCCAGTTCCTCATTATTACCAAGACAACCATTAAAGGTTTCACACCCAGTGGTTCGAACATCATTCGTTTCTTGTGAGATCTCTTGTGGCATCATTCTCTCTATATTAAAAAATTCGGTTTTATTGTTACTTCGCCCCAGGAGTTACGTGCGACGCTGATGTTTTTTCCTGTTTCTTTTTGATATCTTCAAGCGCCATATTAAAATCTTGACGCAGCTGAGACTTTTCTTCTTGCAAATGCGCATCATGCATTGCCATAAATAATTGCGCCGCGTTACTATCGGGATAAGCACTTTCTAACGTATTTTTGTAGTTAGGTTTTTCAAAAAGACTTAGATTTTTGGTATGTTGATCGCGCCATTTTGATTTTAGATTTTCTAGGAGGTTGTCAATTTTAGTCGTACATATTATTGGTGCTATATAGCCTTTATCATGAGTTGTCGCTGGTTCTTCTGGACTTTCAAAGCGAATTTTTAGGTCATCACGAAATGCAGATTGATCATTATTTTTAGCTTCACACTTTCTAAAATCCGTATGAATATTAATACAAATATTCTCGAGTTTTGCATTGCGCAACTCTGTTTTTGCAAAAATGGCACCACGTAAATCAGCACCTTCGAGATCTGCGCCATTTAATTTTGCACCAGTGAAATCATAAGTTGAGTAAGCTCGTGGTTTATTTTTAACATTATTATAAATCGAAAAGTTTTTGTTTGATAAATTTAACCCCGACAAATCCGCACCCGCAAAATTCTTCACGCCGCATTCATATAAAAAATCAAAAATGGATTGGCTGAGTTTAACGTCGACCAAATGGTGTTTTTGAAAAAAGTGTTGGATTGCTTCTTGCTTATTTTCCCCTACATGTTGATGAGTGAGTGTTAATGGGATTTTATAATCATCAACCATCATATTAATATGTCTAAAATCCTCTTGACCCGCCTTGATACCTTCTTTAAGGTGTTCGACACTCATGGGATTTGCCGACATTCTGGTATTCACTGAAAGTTGTTGGATCATTTGACCATTTTGAGTATCTAACTTACCTAGATCGCTGTTATCCATTCCTACGTAATGTGGACTGAGGGTAGCCGGTGTTCGTGATGATTCGTTTTGCGGCGATGCGGGAGGTAATTCTTCAGAGCGTGTTGTATCAGTTGCAGTTACAGTCGTACCCGTTGCAGTTTCTACCTGAATGCCACTAGTATGCCCATGGACATTTGTTGCTGTTGCTTTCCAACCTGTTTCTGGCCACGTGTATCGCGTAACATAGGTGAATTTGCCATAGGTGTGTTTTTCATCACTCGGTTGACCGGAAACGGTCTTTATGCGTGACCAAATAGATGTGTAGAGTGGCGCTTCTTTAAAATGACACCGATGGTAACCTGTGGATCCCACGTTTTCCATTTGCACTGCAATTTCTTCATATTTTTTGTATGCTTCCTTTAGATTCTTATATACATCTGACTCTGACTCGGTCTTATAGTATTCATTCTCGGCTATTTTTTCTATAAGATCACCATAGGTTATGTCCTGTAATGCTGATAATGTTGGATACTGCAATGCAAGCTTGTCCCATGCTTTACCAACTATGGCCAATTGATGTTTGCGTTTCGCTGCAACATTTGCTAGTAGCGCTCTGGCTGCTTCCATTTCTTTATCTAGTTGCACGTTTAACTTGCCACAGTCCACCATTCTAGAAAAAGCCGCGTTTATGGAATCGATTGTTTGGCAAAACTCTTCCAGAGTTTCATCTTTGTATTCAACTTGTAATGCAATTGCAGCATCCTTAATGACTTCAAAATCTACCGGTGCATGCGTGTAGAAAGTAAAATTATGGCCTGCAACATCATAGGAAAATAATTTTAATTGTGGTGTATAGGAGTTTTTAGCAAGTTTCTTGACTTCAACTTCGTCAACAATTCCTTCGTTGATGATTGCTTCAAGGTATTGAAGAGATTGTGATTGGGTCGGTTCTTTGACGTATTGCCTGCATTTTCTGATCGTTTTTAATTTGTTTTTTTCCAATGCCTCAATAAAAAGTGCATCATGATTTGAAAAAATAATTTCGTACTGGATGCCATTTTTTTTTAAATGATCCAATACGAGCAGCGTTAAATAATCATTGGCGCCACGATCAGCGAGCATGTCTCCGAGAAAACGAATCGCGAGATCTTTGTTTGTAATTTCAAGTGAGTTGAGTAATGTTTTAAATTCTGCTATTAATTCCTCTATATTTTTTTTAGCAATAGAAGTATAAGCGCCTAATTTCTTACTTTTAGCCTGGATGTCCTGTGTTTGTTCGTAGATTTGTGCTAATCGTTCATACCGAGTCGTGCGCTTTACGCCATTTTCTGTCTTTATGTTTATCGTTTCATCTTTCAAAACCCCGCAAGCCATCAAACGATAAATCATTAATTTCGCATTGCCGTGTAAATCAGGAACAGTGACCCAGGCGGTGTCGTTAGGAGTTTGCTTTTCTTCTGAAGATCTATCGGCAACGGGCTGTTGTTGTGATGCTTTGGTATTTGCTCTTTGCTTAAAAGGGGCTATTTTGGCAGGAAGATCAGGGTGACTGGGAGAAGCGTTGAGATTTTCAACCGTAACAGAAACCACCTCAAAAGGCAGAGCATCGCTAACAGCGGTTGTATTTGCTGCTTCAGTTGGTTTACCCATCGCGTTTTGCTCACTCTCATTACACAATAAATTAATTATAACCCATGATTCTTAACGAAAAATGAACAGTTAAGCTTCTATTAAGATTTTATTTGAATGATTGAATGCTATAAAAATCAATGAGCTAATACAAAAACCCAAACAACCACAACGGAATTTTATTGCCGACGCCCTTCTCAATCTGATCGATAGCCAAATACGCATCAGACAGGTCTTTTATTTGATTAAAATCTTTTTTCTTGCCACCGACTTCAACCACTGTCTTGTGATCAATCACAAAATCACCTTGTTTGTGCAGCGCAAGGTTGTGGTTTACGGTGAGCATATTGATAAAAAATATTTCACGCGCGGTGCCTGGATTTATTGTTTCCGCCGTAATTGCTTGCATTAAATTCGTGTTATCGATAAATACTTTTTCGGGTAAGGTGATTTTTTTTAATTGGGTGGTTTCGCGTGATATTGTTTTGATTAAACCCGCGTCTTCTAAATATTTAAAATAGGTTTTGAGAGTGCGCACATCGCCGATATCAACGATTGATTGAATGTCGCTCCAGTTCGGCGTGAAGGGAACAGCGCTTGCAATAAAACCCAATAATTGTTTTAATTTTCGAACGCTATTTCCGGTTAATGCCGGATAAATAGCTGTTAAATCAGATTCAATCGTTGTATGCACATTTTGTTCTAATGTCGTTTGAAATAAAATAAGGTCATTTAACTCGAAAAAATAAGGATAAAATCCATAGAGTAAATAATCGTTAAATTCAGATAATATTTTTTTCCCTGATTTTTCCAATGTCATCATAATAGTGCATGCGATTTTTTGATGTTGTGTTAGTATTTCTTTGAGAGCAATCGGTTTGATCATCATATTGTTTTTTAACGCTAAAAATTCGCGAAATGACATGCCATGTAAACGATAAATAATGCCGCGTCGACTTAAGTCATGCGACCCTTTGTGAATTTCTAACGCAGAACTACCTGATGCAATGACTTTTAATTTTGGAAAAGAATCATAAATACTTTTTAATTCAGCCGACCAGTTTTTATATTTGTGAATTTCGTCGAACGCAATGCATTCACAACCCGTTTGAAAAAAAGTTTCAGCAATGTCAAATAAACTGGTGCCTTGCACCATAAAGTGATCAACGGGCACATATAAAATCTTTTCACTGAGGTAATCATTATTCGCATACTCTAATAAATATTGTATTTGAGTCGTTGTTTTGCCAATGCCACGCTGCCCTGTCAAGATGGATAGGCGATGGGTGAGTGTGGTTGTCTCAATAAAATAACGCCGAAATGATCGGGTGTTTTTGGCGATCAAATCTTGACTCAGTTGAAGTATGTTGTGACGCATAGGCTATTTTACCATGGAATGCAATCCATAATATTATAGCAAAAGTATGGAATGCATTCCATCATAAAATTAGGCAGGTTCTTTCACTGAACAGCATATCGTTGACACCAACAACGCCGCCACTTCATAAGGATTCGCATTAGCGCAAGGACGACGATCTTCTAAATAACCATACCCTTGTTTTGCCACATTGAGTGGAATGCGAATGGACGCACCGCGATGACCCACACCCGACAAAAATTCTTTATATGACGCCGTTTCATGTCGACCTGTTAAACGCTCTTCAATGCCATGGCCGTAGGCTTTAATGTGCGCCACATGAGCCGCTTTTAATGCATTAATGGCTTCATGAATCGCTTGCATGCCGGTTTTTGGATCGCGTGTTGCTTTCGTCGAGAAATTCGTATGTTTTCCAGCGCCATTCCAATCGCCTTTGACGGGTTTGGGATGTAATTTTGCAGAAATATCGAACTCTTCACCAATGCGATATAACAACCAACGCGCAACCCATAAATGATCGCAAACGGTTAATGGATCCGCAGATTCATTACTCAATCCGCGATAACCTATTTGAAATTCCCATTGTCCGGGCATCACTTCCGCATTGGTGCCGTAAATCATTAAATTTGCATCGATACAAGCTTTTGTGTGCTCTTCAACCATGTCACGACCAAACACTTCATCTGCACCGACGCCGCAATAAAAAGGACCTTGTGGAGCTGGGTAACCTCGTTCTGGCCAACCGAGCGGCTGCGTGCCGCGAAATAAAGTATATTCTTGTTCGAAGCCAACCCATGGTTCATATTTAGCGGCTTTTTCCATAATAGAACGCAATTTGGCACGTTTATTGGTGGGATGTGCTGTGCTATCAGGATTTAAAACTTCACACAAAACCAAGTAATTTCCAGCGCCCAAAATGGGATCATTCGTGAAAAAAACGGGTTTTAAAATCAAATCAGATTCATGTCCAGACGCTTGATTGGTGGATGAGCCGTCAAAACCCCATTCCGGAAAATCGGTTAAGGTCATATCGCCTTTGGGATGTTGTAAAATACGCATTTTGTTGCGTAGGGTTTGGGTTGGAATTGTTCCGTCTAACCAGATGTAAGTGGCTTGGGCTAGCATAAAGTGGCTCCTGTTAAGTTATCAGTTATAAGTTATCAGTGATCAGTTATCAGTGATCAGTGATCAGTATATACTTCAGATCACGTTCACTGATTACTGATTACTCATTGCGGCACCACCGCAAACATTTCAATATCCCATGCGCGGCCATCGAAATAGCGATAATTTTTTAATGTACCTTCGTGCGCAAATCCTAATTTTTTCAGTAAATTAATCGATGCAATATTATCATGACGCGCGACCGCTTCAACACGGCATAATTTCATTTCTTTCAATGCATAATCAACTACTGCGCGAATGGTTTTTTGCATAATTCCTTTTCGCCAATATTCGCGAGATAAATCGTACGTAATTTCACCGCGGTGATGCATATTATTCATATATAATCCAATTGCGCCAACCATTTGATTATCGCTTTTTTTCGCAATCGTCCAATAAATGCCTTGCTTGCTGTAAAATAAATTTCGACAATACTGTACTTCTTTGCTTGCTTCTAATAACGTGGATGGCTTTGTCGCTAAAATATATTGACCGACTTCATGATCGGTATAATATCGAAAAAAAGCTTCGGTATCTTCAAGCGTTTGCTCGCGAAGGATGTATTGATCGTCGAGGTCGATCGTTGGAAAGGGTTGTTGATAGAAGTGTAGGGTCATCGTTTTTTACCTGATCACTGATAACTGCAGTATCATATCGCAAAACCACAGGGAAATCTCCATGCAAAAACGCATTATTCGTCGACACATTCAGGAAAATCATTTAGCGACATTATCTTCATTGCCGCCGCTATTACAGCGTATTTATGCAGCGCGTGAAGTTAAATCTTTATCTGATATTGACCGCTCGTTATCCGCATTATTACCCTTTCGTGATTTATTAGATATTGAAAAAGCCGTTACGCGTTTAATCGATGCGATTGTCAAACAAGAAAATATTTTAATTATCGGCGATTTTGATGCAGACGGTGCAACGAGTACGGCATTAGCGGTTTCTGCGCTACGTACGTTTGGTGCAAAAAACGTGGATTTCCTCGTACCGAATCGTTTTACCTTTGGTTATGGTTTAACGCCTGAAATTGTGGATGTGGCAAAGACAAAAAATCCGCATGTCATTATTACCGTTGATAATGGTGTTGCAAGTTTAGAAGGTGTTGCGCGCGCTAATAAATATGGCATTGATGTCGTTGTAACTGATCATCATTTGCAAGGCAAAGAATTGCCGAAAGCATTTGCGATTGTCAATCCCAATCGAAAAGAGGATCTCTTTAAAAGTAAATCGCTGGCGGGTGTCGGTGTTATTTTTTATGTGATGTTAGCTGTGCGTGCTGAATTAGAATTGCGAAATTATTTTGTAGAAAAAAATATTGCAAAACCCAATATGGCTGAATTGTTAGATTTGGTTGCGTTAGGAACGGTTGCGGATGTGGTGCCGCTCGATAAAAATAATCGTATTTTGGTGCATCAAGGTTTACAACGTATTCGAAGTGGCGTTGCAAGACCCGGCATTCGCGCGTTATTGCAAATTTCAGGTAGACATCCTGAAAAATTAGCGGCCATGGATTTGGGATTTACCATTGGCCCGCGATTAAATGCAGCAGGACGGTTAGATGATATGTCGCTTGGCATTCATTGTTTATTAGAAAATGATTTTGAAAAAGCATTAACGCTCGCACGCGATTTAGATCAATTAAATATTGAGCGTCGCGCGATTGAATCTGAAATGAAACAGCAAGCGTTTGATATTGTCGATCAAATGGATTTACAAAAAAAATTGTCGATGGGCATTTGTTTGTTTGATGAGTCGTGGCATCAAGGTGTGATTGGATTGGTGGCGTCGCGCGTGAAAGATAAATTAAATCGTCCCGTGATTGCGTTTGCTCGCGCGTCTGACGAAATACTAAAAGGTTCTGCGCGATCCGTGAATGGTGTGCATATTCGAGATGTATTAGATTCTGTTGCAACGCGCTATCCTGCATTATTATCGAAATTTGGTGGACATGCGATGGCGGCAGGTTTATCGATAAAATACGCTGATTTCGCGGCATTTTCAGCGGTTTTTACAGAAACCGTTTCCAATTATTTACAGGAAGATCAATTACATCGCGTGATTGAAAGCGATGGCGAAT
The DNA here is from genome assembly GCA_013287435.1 of Verrucomicrobiota bacterium. Taxonomy (GTDB): domain Bacteria; phylum Pseudomonadota; class Gammaproteobacteria; order Coxiellales; family Coxiellaceae; genus 2-02-FULL-42-43. The sequence goes on along the minus strand of JABDDU010000005.1, from coordinate 28,413 downwards.
TACATCCCGATGATTTTACCCTAGAAAATGCGGGAATTATTAAAGAGGCTGGTCCGTGGGGACAACATTTTTCAGAGCCGCTATTTGATGGAGAATTTGAAATAATTTCTCAGCGATTGGTGGGTGGTCATCATTTAAAGCTTGTTTTACAGCCTCAAAATGGAAAATTTCCTGTGGATGCGATTGCGTTTCAAGTGGATATCAATCAATGGCCCAATCATCGCGTAACGAAAGCGACAATGGCGTATCGTTTGGATGCGAATGAGTATCGGGGACGGTCAAGCTTGCAGTTGGTGGTTGAGGAAATAGCGATCAGTGTCAGTGATCAGTGTCAGAAAGAATCGACACTGACATTGATCGCTGACACTTTTTGAAAAGTGCTGAGAGATATGCGGCGGATACGAAATTTCACCATTTATCAGTCAAATACTTGTCCAAAAATACGCTAAATTCCCTGCTATACTTTGTCCAAAAGGAGGGTAATTGTATGGCAGACTTTGATTTAAATAAATTAAAAGACAATATGGGCGGGATTATGGGCAGTATTAAATCCATGATCAATCCCAGCGGTGGAACGCCGACGGTTGATCCGGATGATGCGCTGGGTGTGAAGCTTGCGCAGATCACCACATTGTTACAACAAATGACGAATGCGCAACAAGAGCATGTTAAGCATTTGGCTGAAGCAAATAAATTATTAAATGCTGTATTTCACGATATAGAAACGCTGCGCAATAGTGTTAAAAAAGAAAAAGCAGCGGAACAACCGAAAGAAGAAAAGAAATAACAGCAGAGACGTGATATCACGTCTCTAGCTCTAGTTCGCCTAACTCATCCTGAGATCGACGACGTTCAAGATAATCTTCAATTTTACGACGTACTTGGCAGCCAACATTGCTTTCATCCTCGACATTCCGGACTACAGAAAGTACTTCGTCAGTTGGATCAATGGGATTTTTCACGCGAATACTCCTTTTTGTTGTGAAAAATGGCTAAAAACAGAGATATGATATCGAATCTGTACGCTTAAGAAAAGTATTATTAATCAGGAGGATATATTACACCAAATCGTAACTATTCACCGATCAAAACTAGAATAAACCTCGAAGGTCCAGTTTTGATGGGATTTTTTGTTACGCCAAATCCTGCTTCAGGATTTCTGTTTTGCCGCTGATAGTGTCTTTTAGCACGACATGATCGTAATGAATTTGTTGAATTTGATAACCGTCTATCGTTTCGCCTACATGATAAAGTTGGTTATTAATTAGTGCGGCGCTCTTATGTTTTGTTTTCATGATGCCGTTGAGTGTGAGCGGTAATTTTGCAAGCGGTGTTAGTTTTGCTACTGGCTGTGTAGATGAAAAATGCGAAAATACTCCTTTATAAAATTGAGTATAGCGTTGTTCGATCGCCGTGGAATGTGCGTGAATTTCAAAAAAAATCATCAATAAAGTAGTTGTTGCTAGGACACCCATTAACCCGTATTGATAAATTTTAGGCATTTTAAAAGAATGCCTAGAAAATCTTTTTTGTTGATAGGGATAAGTAGTTTTTGAACTTGACGGTTGTGTTGTTTGCGCTGCCTGAATAATGGATTCCGAAGCAAAAACTTCCCGTGCGTTTTGTTTTTTCAACGCAGATTGCGTTTTCTTTAATGCTTCATCAATCAAGCTCATGCTAAAAATAACTCCTTTGCGCACCGACGAATCATGCGATAGCGAATGGTGTTAGTGCCGTTGACAAAACCTGACAATAAAGCACGATCACAGAGAATATTAATCATGCGTGGTTTTCCTCGTGTGCGACGATAAATGGCGCCGATGGCAGCATGGGTAAAGTGGACTTGCGGTCCCCTGTGGGGATTGTTTGCCGCCAGTTTTAAGCGATGCGAAATATAACTCTGCATTTCTTTTTTATTCAGCGGTTTAACGTGATAACGCACCACGACACGTTGATTCAGTTGTCGCAATTCTGGTAATCGCAGTTTCCTTTCTAATTCAGGTTGCCCCACCAAAACAATTTGCAGCAATTTTTCTTTTTCAGTTTCAATATTCGATAACAGACGAATATTTTCCAATTGCTCTATTGTTAGATTTTGTGCTTCATCAATAATGATAACGACATTATTACCTTTACTTGATTCTGACAATAAAAAATTATTTAATGCGCTGACGAGTTCCAATTTGTTATTAAAATTACCGGTAATTCCAAGATCTTGAAGAATCATTTGCAATAATTGTTCTTCAGAAAATTTTGGATTTAAGATAAAGGCAGTTTTTACTTCTTGATTGAGCCCGCTCAATAACGTGCGACAAAGTGTTGTTTTTCCTGTGCCGATTTCGCCGGTGATCACAATGATTCCTTTGCGCTGCTCAATACCAAAAGTAAGATGAGAAAAAGCTTCAGCGTGAGATGTGCTCGCGAAAAAAAAACTGGAGTCTGCGGTCACGTTAAAAGGATTTTCTTTTAGCTGAAAAAAATCTTTATACATGGCGTTTCCCTACGTATTAAGCACCATTATATCACAAGTTTTTAATAAGGCTAATGGGCAATAAAGTGACGCGGTTTCGGCTGCGGAAAGTGCTTCACAAATGCGGGGTATGTCGTTACCAAGGTCGCAAAAATTAAGAAAATCCCCAAGGCAACATTGACCCGTTCAATCGATTTTAACCATGGTTTTTGTCGTCGTATTGCGATCACCGCATAGCAAAGTGTGTAAACAAGCAATATCACTGCATTAATAATGAAAGGCGTATTATTTGTGTTAAATCCATTGCTCATAATGTTGTTGTCGCTGTGATAATAAGCCGCATAGAGTGCTAATAGGGGAAAAATCGGTGTAATCCATAGAAAAACACGGCAAATCCATAATAAAAAAATGGGATAGGGTTGTTCGATTGATCCTTCTTGATAGACGCCATTGATAAAAAGCACGGATAATAATGCGATTGATGAAAAAATATATTGTCTCGTAAAATGCAAGTGATGTTGATAGGCCAGCACGATTGCAAATATCACAAATAAAATACTAACAATCGCGAGCGGTATCAGTAAGTAGCGACAAATAGTGATAAGCACTATTCTGGTGTTACGCACCACGTTATTGGTTTTTGTGGCGATGTATAATCCAATACTGGTGAATACAGATGTGCTCAAAATAGCAAACCAAGAGTGGCGAATTAAATTTTTTAAAAAAACTACACCTGTCAATGAGAATAACTCACTCGCTAAAAATAGAATAATCCAGCAAAGAATCGAAAAACAAAATGCAATAAACATTTTCACAAACGAATCCCATACCGCATAAAATAATGTTTGATAAGAAAATTGAAAGCCCTGTTTTTGATAATGCATATGAAAGACATTTAAGGCGTATGCGGAAGAAAACATCAATGCCATTTGTGCGAATGTGTGATAGCTTTCCCAATAATTGGGCAAACTTGAGATAAAACTGGGAATCAGTGTGATGAAAATTAATCGTTTCAGGGATTGCGCATCGGGATAGGCTAACAAAAACATATAACCATATGAACCAATCCAACAATAAAATAGGATATGCATGAATGCATATTGTTTGGTATTGGGAACAACACCGTAGGCAAACTGGGAAATATGTGTTGCCAACAGTGCAAGCAAAGTGCCCGTCACAAATCCAATAATCAAAAAAGGGTAAATCGATATTTTTTGGGTGGATTGCATGGACGCTCCTGAGTGAGTTAATCTATTAGGCGTTTTAACAGAATAACAGTTTTGAAGTAATCAGTGCTAGAATCCACCACTTTCTTATTCTTAAGGCATAAAAATCATGCATACCATTCGACACAAAACCCATGCTGTACAAGTCGGCGATTTTACGATTGGCGGTGGCGCGCCGGTTGTTGTGCAATCGATGACGGATACGGATACAGCCGATGCTAAAAAAACCGTTGAGCAAATTAAATTATTAGCGGACGCGGGATCTGAATTGGTGCGCATCACTGTGAATACTGAAGAAGCTGCAGCACAAGTTAGCATTATTCGTGCGGAATTAAATAAAGCGAATTATGATGGCGTTCCTATTGTTGGCGATTTTCATTATAACGGTCATCGCTTATTAAAAGAATTTCCCGATTGCGCAAAAGCATTATCCAAATATCGCATTAATCCCGGTAACGTTGGTTTCGGTTCAAAAAAAGATGATCAATTTAATATCATGATCCAAGCGGCGATTGAATATCGCAAACCCGTTCGCATTGGCGTGAATTGGGGGAGTTTGGATAAATCACTCGCCACACGCATGATGGATGAGAATGCAAAATCAAATAATCCAAAATCATCTCAAGCGGTGTTGCGTGAAGCATTGGTTGTTTCTGCATTAACGAGTGCTGAGGCTGCTGAAAAATGCGGATTATCTGCGGATAAAATAGTGCTTTCATGCAAAGTGAGCAACGTGCCTGATTTAATTCAAGTGTATCAAATGCTCGCGGAACGTTGTCATTATGCATTGCATTTGGGATTAACAGAAGCAGGCATGGGATCGAAAGGCATTGTCGCGTCCAGCATTGGTATCGGTGTACTGTTACAACAGGGCATTGGCGATACGATTCGTACTTCATTAACACCCGAACCGAATGCGTTGCGCGACAAAGAAGTGATTGTGTCGCAACACATTTTACAATCACTCGGCATTCGTTCTTTTTCGCCGATGATTACCGCCTGTCCTGGATGTGGTCGCACCACCAGCACTTTTTTTCGTGAATTAACAGAATCCGTCGATATTTTTATTCGCGAAAAAATGCCGCAGTGGCGAAAAAAATATATCGGTGTTGAAAATTTGCAATTGGCCGTGATGGGTTGTGTCGTGAATGGGCCTGGTGAAAGCAAACATGCCAATATTGGCATAAGCTTGCCAGGCACTGGCGAAGCACCGATTGCTCCTGTTTTTATGGACGGCGAAAAAGTCGCGACGTTGCGTGGCGATAATATCACTGCGCAATACAAAGCGATGATTGAAAAATATGTGGAAACAAAGTATCAGAAACGGATTGAATCCTAAAAGCAGAGCAATGGCTCATTGACGCAGGATTAATTTATATTTCGTATCATAAGAAAAGTTTGTTGGTATATGACAATCAATATCAACCTGCTATTTTAAATCGCGCTGGTTTATAAAATCATAAAAAAGTCGGAAAATTGTGTAACTATCCGCTTTCTTTACTGGAAAAATTTCCGATTGTTGTTTAAGCTCAAATGTCTGTTAGAAAAAACAAGGAGAGTGATATGGGTCGTAGTGATTGGGAGAGAAGAAGACCACGTCCACAAGAAAAAGTCACTATTACCAGAAATTTTTTAGATGCGTTATCGGGAGCGGGTGCTGATACAAAATGCCAAGCAAGATTTTTTAAACCGACAAAACCGACAAAACCGACAAAGGCGGATTCAACTCCTTCGAGTCAGTTTTATCAGGCGCTAAAACATAGTTTTTAATTTTAGCTTGATTTGTAAGTATAAGAGCAATTGGTTGATGTAATGACTACATTAATTGTTCCGCTATGGTTCATTGTAATGGTACAAGTTGCGGGGAACCAAGTTGTGTTTTGTGTTTGGAAATTGTAATAACCAAATTCAAAATAACTGTAGGGAGGTGTTCCATAAATAGCATCATGCAGATAACGATTGATAAATCCAACGCCCAGAGTCGTTGGAATTCCATATCCCTGTTCTTTATCGGGTGGAGACGATGGGCTATAAATTACCAAGCGAAATGCGTAATAACCGACACCGGGATTGGATGGATTAGAGGGTGGTTTTGAACTGATGCCGCCAACTTTAATGTTAAGATAGGTTGCTTTAATAGGTGTGACTTTTGCTGCCAGCGCAGCAGTTGTGATAAAGATTGCAAAAAGCATATAAAATAATTTTTTCATGTTACGCCGCTCTTTTGTGTTTTTTAATCCATTCTTTAAGCGCATTATCCATTTTGGTTTGCCAACCTTCACCGGTTGATTTGAAATAGTTTACTACGTCAGGACTATAGCGCACAGTAATTTTAGTAACAGATCACTCCGTAGATGGAAACGTTGATTTTGGGTGCTTTTTCGTGATAAATCTCGTTGAAATGCTCGATGTACAAACAAGTACACCTGCGCTTTCAACTCAATTTATCACAAAAAATCATCTCAAAATCAAACGTTTTAGTTATTCAGACGTGGGTACCTGAGCTGTTACTAATTTTAAATATTTATATCCGTAGAAATCAAATGGGATTCATGAACTGTTTCAGACATTCCGGATTTGATAGCGCTTCCAGATTTTTAACTTTACGTCCATTAATAATATTTTTTACTGCGATTTCCATGGTTTTTCCATTCATGGTTTTGGGAATATCAGTGACTTGAATTATTTTTTTCGGAACATGAAACGGCGTGGTGTTATCGCGAATGCTTTTTTTGATTTCTGAGATTAATTGTTCAGTTAATATCATGTTATTTTTTAATTGCACAAACAAATAAATATCTTCATCGCCATGATGGTGTTTGCCAGCAGCAAGACAATCTATCACATCCGGTATTTTTAACACCTGTTTATAAATATCGGCAGTACCAATACGAACACCACCGGGATTTAAGGTTGCGTCAGATCGTCCATATATGATTATTCCGTTATGTGACGTTAATTTGGCGTAATCGCCATGCGTCCACACATTTTTAAAGTGGTCAAAATAGGCATGAAAATATTTTTCGCCAGTGGGATCATTCCAAAAATAAATCGGCATGGCGGGAAACGCTTGTGTGCAAACAAGTTCGCCGGGTTGATTGATGATTGCATTTCCTGATTCATCAAAAATTTCTACTGTCATACCCAATCCGCGACATTGTAATTCTTCCGCATAAACCGGTAATAATGGATTTCCCAACGCAAAACAAGAGACAATATCACTGCCACCAGAAATGGATGACACGCGCACATTATTTTTCACATCGCGATAAATATACTCAAAACTTTCTTTTATTAACGGTGAGCCAGTGGTTAAAATCGTTTTTAATTTTTTTAATTGATGTGATTGTCTCGGCATCAAATTATTTTTTAAATAACTTTCAATTATTTTTGCACCACAACCAAAAATGGAAATATTAAATTCATCTATTAAGTCAAATAATGCTGTATTTGCAGGATAAAATGGTGATCCGTCGTATAAAACGAGTGTTGCACCGACACTTAATCCGCTGATCATCCAATGCCACATCATCCAACTGCACGTGGTGTAAAAAAATAAAATATCCTCTTGATGTAAATCCGTATGCAGCATTAATTCTTTTTTATGTTGAATTAAAATATTACCAGCGCCGTGAACGATACATTTGGGTTTTCCGGTGGTGCCGGAGGAATAGAGAATGTAGAGTGGGTGGTTAAATGCAGTGGGAGTGTGGGTGTGAGTGTGGGTGTGAGCGGTTTTTATGTTATTTAAATTAATTATTTCTTTAACGCTGGGTAAATTATTTTTTAATTTTTTAATTGTTTCAGCATGAAAAAATTTTTTTCCACCAAATTGATGTTCGGAAACAACAAATAAAACAGTGGGCTCACTCTGCGAAAAACGCTCAATTAATGCATCAAAACCAAACTCGGGGCCACAGGCCGTCCAAATCGCACCGAGTGATGCTGATGCCAGCATGGCAATGACGGTTTCCATTCGATTGGTAACAAATCCTGCGACGCGATCGCCGGATTTTAATCCCACCGATTTTAAGTTTTCCGCTAAATTGGCAACAGCAAAAAATAATTCACGATAAGAAATTTTTTTACGTTCACCCTTTTCATTCGCATAAAGTAGGGCAATATGATCATCACGTCGCCATAAACAATTTTCTGCAAAATTTAATTTCGCATCGACAAACCATTTTGTTTTCCAGATTTCCTTTTCTGAGTGCATGATTTTTGTTGGCTTTTGCGAAAAAATAATCCCAGAAAATGTTGACACTATTTTCCAAAATAATTCAGGTTGGTCAATGGACCATTGATATAATTCATCGTAATTTTTTAAGGATAAATTTAACTCACGATTGACTGACAAGATAAAATGCGTCATGTGACTGTTTTGAAGGGTGTGTAAATCAGGTTGCCAAAGCGGTTTGTCACTCATTTTATTGCTCTACTACCTATTATATTATTTGATTTTATCACGTAAAATATTGAAGTGTATTAATCTTACAAGGAGTTTTTATGTCTCACTACGAATGTAAACAATGTGGCATGGGTGTGAAAGGAATGGCCTGTGCAAAATGCGGCGCGACGTTGCAGCATAGCACTATCAAAGACAAGCAAGGCAAAGAAGTGCAAGTCTGCGAATGCCCTAAAAAATGCGGCAAAATCAAATCGCCGACGTGTTGTGGGCATGATATGACGTGCTGTTAATTCGTATAGTCACTGAAAACCCTGTATTGCGAAATCAATGGCAGGGTGATATCTTTTGCGATCTTCTTGTTCCGAAGGCATGTAGCTCAGTTGGTTAGAGTATCACCTTGACATGGTGGGGGTCGCTGGTTCGAGTCCAGTCATGCCTATAAGGAAAGTTGCTATTGTATTACGCTTGTTACGGGTTGAGTACAACCCTTCACGCGCGACTCCGTCCTCCTTTTTATTTTGGGATGAATTATGTTACAAATCACATTACCAGATGGATCTAAAAAGACGTTTGACAATTCCATCACAGCTTTACAAGTTGCTGAATCGATCAGTCCCAATTTAGCAAAAGCAACGGTTGCAGCGATGGTGAATGATCAATTGGTCGATGCATTTTTGCCGATTGAAAACGATGCCACTGTAAAATTAATTACGGATCGTGATGAGGCAGCATTAGAAATTATTCGTCACTCATCAGCGCATTTATTGGCCCACGCCGTCAAATCTTTATTTCCCACAGCACAAGTAACGATTGGCCCTGTGATTGAAGACGGTTTTTATTATGATTTTGCATTTGGCAGACCGTTTACGCCGGAAGATTTAATTGAAATTGAAAAAAAGATGACAGAGCTTGCGAAAAAAAATTCGCCCGTGACACGCAAAAAAATTTCACGTGATGACGCCATTACATTATTTGAAAAAATGGGCGAGCATTATAAAGTACAAATTATTCGTGATATTCCTGTGAATGAAACACTCACGATTTACGAACAAGATGATTTTGTCGATTTATGTCGTGGCCCGCATGTGCCACGAACAGGCTTATTAAAAGCATTTAAATTAACAAAGTTAGCGGGTGCTTATTGGCGCGGGGATTCTAAAAACGAAATGCTGCAGCGAATTTACGGCACTGCATGGAACGATCAAAAAAAATTAAAAGACTATTTAGATCGCATTGAAGAAGCAAAAAAACGCGATCATCGTGAAATTGCGAAGAAAATGGATTTATTTCATTTACAGCAAGAAGCACCTGGGATGGTTTTTTGGCATCCCAATGGCTGGGCGATGATTAATGTGATGCGTGACTATATTCGCAACGTGTTGCGTAAAAGTGGTTATCAGGAAATTAATACGCCGCAATTAATGGACGTTAGTTTGTGGGAAAAATCAGGCCACATGTCCAAATTCGATGCGGGTATTTTTACGTGTGAATCTGAAAATCGTGACAATGCCGTGAAACCGATGAGTTGTCCTGGTCACGTACAAGTCTTTAAACAAGGCATCAAAAGCTATCGTGATTTGCCGATTCGTTTTGCGGAATTTGGCTGTTGTCATCGTAATGAACCGTCGGGGACATTGCATGGCATTATGCGCGTGCGCGGATTTGTGCAAGATGACGGCCATATTTTTTGCACCGAGTCACACATTCAAGAAGAAGTGTCCGCGTTTATTGATCAATTGCACGGTGTTTATAAAGATTTTGGATTTACCGATATTATTTACAAATTGGCATTGCGTCCTGAAAAACGCGTTGGTAGTGATGCAATGTGGGATAAGGCGGAAAAAGCGCTCGCAGATGCACTTGATGCAAAATCATTAAAATTTGACCGCTTGCCAGGTGAAGGCGCGTTTTATGGACCGAAAATTGAATTTCATTTGCGTGATTGTTTGGGGAGAACATGGCAATGCGGTACGATGCAAGTTGATTTCTTTGTGCCAGAGCGTTTAGAAGCGCATTACATCGATGAAAATGGCGACAAAAAACCGCCGATCATGCTACATCGTGCCATTATCGGTACATTTGAGCGTTTTTTAGGAATCTTGATTGAACACTACGCGGGTCATTTTCCGGTTTGGTTAGCGCCGGTGCAGGCAGTTGTTATGAACATTACTGATAGACAAGCAGAATATGTGGACAAGATGACAAAAAAATTGCAAAATCTTGGGCTTCGCGTCATTTCTGACTTGAGAAATGAGAAGATTGGCTTTAAAATCCGCGAACATACGATTGCACGCGTGCCATACCAGTTAGTGGTGGGTGATCGCGAGGTTGAAAGTGAAATGGTTTCGGTTCGTGAGTGTGGAAGTGAGGCGTCCAAGGTTATGACGCTTGATGAATTTTCAAAAAAGATATCGGTATGAGGAATCAGGGGTCGACATGAGCGTTAGTTTTACCTCTGGCACCTTACACCGATACCTTAAACGCAGGAGATTTGAACATCAGAGATAGCAAGAAAACGCGGGTTAATGATCACATCCGTGTACCGCGAGTGCGTTTGATTGACAAAGATGGTGAACAAGTGGGAATTGTGAGCGTTGAAGAAGCGCTTATGCAAGCCAGAAAAGTGACGTTGGATCTGGTTGAAATTTCCCCCAATGTGGATCCGCCGGTATGCCGGATTATGGATTATGGCAAATATGTTTTTGATCAAAGCAAGCGCCGGACAAGTCAGAAAAAGCATCAAAAACAAATTCAGGTCAAAGAAGTTAAATTCAGACCGGTGACAGATATTGGCGATTACCGCATTAAAATGCGCAAAATCGTGGAGTTTTTGGATCGTGGTGATCGCGTGAAAGTGACGATGCGTTTCCGTGGACGGGAAGTGCAGCATCAACAATTGGGTATTGAATTTTTAGAGCGCGTGAAGGCGGATTTGCCACCCAATGCAGTGATTGAGCAAGAAGCGAAAATGGAAGGTCGTCAGATTACGATGTTAGTGGCGATGGGGAAGAAGAACTGATAACTGATAACTGAAATTGGAAATTTATATGCCAAAATTAAAAACAAACAGCGGTGCCGCAAAACGTTTCAAACGTCGCGGCGATGGTTCGTTAAAAAGACGCAGTGCTTATCGCAACCATATTTTGACAAAGAAATCACAAAAACGTAAACGTCATTTGCGTGGCACGAGTGCACTGAGCCCGTCGGATGTGAATGGTGTTCTGCGTTCATTGTGTGATAAATAGTGTTCAGCAAAACCCCGCACTCAGCGAAAGCGAAGGTGTTAACTAAAGTGGAGAACTAAAATGGGTAGAGTAAAACGTGGCGTAACGGCAAAAGCCCGTCACAAAAAGATTTTAAAATTAGCAAAAGGTTATTACGGTGCGCGTAGCCGCGTTTTCCGTGTCGCCAAACAAGCGGTCATCAAAGCATTACAATATGCTTACCGCGATCGTCGTCAACGCAAACGCGAATTCCGCGCGTTATGGATTGCGCGTATCAACGCAGCTGCAAGATTGCATGGTCTTTCATATAGCCGTTTTATCAATGGCTTGAAAAAAGCAAATATCACATTAGATCGCAAAGTCTTAGCTGATTTAGCGGTGCACGACAAAGTAGGTTTTGCGAAATTGGCAAAACAAGCGTCGGACTCACTGTAAAAACGAACGAGACAGGGAGACGCGCGCGTAAGCGAGCGGAATTCGCATGCAAAATGAATTAAATGCCATCGTCCACGATGCAAAAAATTTAATTTTCGCTTGCAAAAATCCCGCCGACATCCAAGAACTGCGCGTCAAATACCTCGGTAAAAAAAGTCAGCTTACTGATCTATTAAAAAAATTGGGTCAGCTTGATCCTGCGGATCGTCCGAAAGCAGGGCAGTGGATCAATGACGCCAAACAACAATTGCAAACTTGGTTGAATGAACAAGAAGCCTCATTAAAAAATGCCGAACTAAATTCACGGTTATCTTCCGAAAAAATCGATGTGACATTATCTGGGCGCGGAAAATCAACGGGAAGTTTGCATCCAGTGTCGCGCGTGTGTGAACGCGTTATCGATTTGTTTAAACAAATGGGATTTACGGTTGCAACCGGTCCTGAAATTGAAGATGATTATTATAATTTTTCCGCACTTAATTTTGTGGATCATCATCCTGCCAAAGAAGCGCAAGATACTTTTTATTTTCCGGATGGAAAATTATTGCGAACCCACACATCGCCCGTGCAAATTCGCGTGATGAAAAATCAAAAACCGCCGATTCGCGTGATTACACCGGGTCGAGTTTATCGCAGAGATTCTGATGTAACGCACACGCCGATGTTTCATCAACTGGAAGGATTGGTGGTTGATGAACATTGCAATTTCTCGCACTTAAAAGGTTTATTGCAAACTTTTTTAAATACCTTTTTTGAAAAAGAAATCCCGCTTCGTTTTCGCCCTGGTTATTTTCCGTTTACAGAACCTTCTGCTGAGGTGGATATTGGTTGGGGCGATCGCTGGTTAGAAGTGCTGGGGTGTGGCATGGTACATCCGAATGTACTACAAAACGTGAACATCGATCCTGAAAAATATACTGCATTTGCATTTGGAATTGGATTAGACCGTTTGGCAATGCTGCGTTATGGTATTAATGACTTGCGCATGATGTTTGAAAATGATGTGCGGTTTTTGGGGCAGTTTTAAGATAGAATAAAGCTATCTTTTAGGTGAAAATATGGCTCGTTATTTAAATCCACAAAGCGATTTGGTTTTTAAGCGAATTTTTGGTGAACACAAAAATTTGATTAAAAGTTTTTTGAACGCAATTCTGCCGCTTGATGAAGATGCAAAAATTGTGTCACTGAATTATTTGTCAGCCGAACAAGCGCCCACTATTCCAGAATTAAAACGTCCTGTTGTTGACGTGAAGTGCACGGATGAAAAAGGACGTATATTTATTGTTGAGATGCAAATTGAGTGGATTACGCATTTCATGGAACGCATGTTGTTTAATACCAGTACGGCGTATGTTAAGCAATTACCAAAAGGTGCTAACTATAGCCTGTTGCAACCTGTTTATGGCGTTGCACTTCTTGCAAATAATTTTGATGATGAAAATGCAAAATGGTATCACCATTACAAGATGGTGAATGTACAAAACACTCAAAAAACAATTAAAGGTTTGCAATTGGTGTTTATTGAATTACGTAAATTCAAAGCACAGCATTTGCGTGAGCGCACATTACAAAATTTGTGGTTACGTTTTATGTCAGAATTGGATGAACATACAGTAGAAATTCCTTCTGAAATGTTGGCTGTTAAAGAGATTGAAGAAGCAGCAACGTTAGCCAAAGAATCCGCATTCACACCCGCTGAGCTTGAGTTTTACGACAAATATTGGGATTCAGTGAGTACTGAAATTACGTTAATTGAGGGAAAATTTGAAGCGGGAAGAATGGCAGGGAGAATGGCGGGAATTGCGGAAGGAAAAATGGAGGGAAAAATCGAAGGAAAAATTGAAGGAAAAATTGAAGGAAAAATTGAAGGAAAAATTGAAGGAAAAATTGAAGGAAAAATTGAAGGAAAAATTGAAGGAAAAATTGAAGGCGCAGAAGAAGCTTACATGACTGTTGCGCGTAAAATGTTAAAAGACGGTGTTTCTGTTGATAGGATTGCTAATTTTACTGGGCTGTCGACTGATATCATTCAAAGATTAAAATAGCTTAGGAAAAAATTAACATGAAATTCAGTGAACACTGGCTGCGGCAATTTGTAAATCCCACACTCACCACGCAAGAATTAACCGATCAGATGACCATGATTGGCTTGAACATCGAATCTTTTGCATCTGTTGCTGGAAAATTTTCAGGCGTGGTTGTCGGCGAAGTGTTGACGCGCGTGCAACATCCGAATGCCGATAAATTATCCTGTTGTGAAGTGTCTGTTGGTAAAGGCGAGCCGCTCAAAATTGTTTGTGGTGCATCCAATGTGCGCGCAGGATTAAAAGTCGCTGTTGCAACGGTTGGAGCTGTTTTACCGGGTGATTTTCATATTAACGAGGCGAAATTACGCGGTGAAATATCTCAAGGGATGATATGTTCTGCAAAAGAATTACAGTTGGAATTAGGGCAATCATTACAAAACGGTATTATTGAATTACCCAAAGATGCCAAAGTCGGCGATGATTTTAATGCTTATTTTAAGGCAAATGATTATATTATTGATGTTGAAATTACGCCGAATCGTGGTGATTGTTTAAGTATTCGTGGTCTTGCGCGTGATATTGCATCAGTGAATCATGTAGAAATTTGTAATGTCACCATTAATCCTGTTATTGCAACAACAAAAAATAATCTTCCAATCCTCGTTTCAGCAAAAACAGATTGTCCACGCTATAGGGGCCGCGTGATTCGCAATGTAAATAATACGCTAGAAACACCGTCTTTTATGCAACATTTCCTGCAACGTGCAGGCATTCGTTTGATTAATCCTGTGGTGGATGCGTGCAATTATGTGATGTTGGAATTGGGGCAACCTCTACACGCATTCGATTTATCCACATTAAAAAATAAAATAGTGGTTCGTCGTGCGCATGACAATGAAAAAATAAAATTACTGGATGACAGTACAATACAATTATCACCAGAAGATTTAGTGATTGCAGACGATAATCAAGTGCACGCATTAGCAGGCATTATGGGCGGATTGGATTCCGCTGTGTTATCGCACACCAAAGATATTTTTTTAGAAGCGGCTTTTTTCTTGCCGAAAACAATTTGTTTAAGTAAACGTCGTCACCATATTAACAGCGATTCGTCGTACCGTTTTGAACGCGGTGTTGATTTTAATTTGCCGATGGAAGCGATCGAGCGCGCAACACAATTGATTATTGACATGTTGGGGGGCGAAGCGGCAGAAATAGTTGAAATAAATTCAACAGAAAATTTACCCACGCGTGAAAAAATTATATTGGAACATAATCAAATCGAGCGGATTTTGGGAATTAAAATTGATGATGAACGCGTTGAAAAAATTCTCACATCGCTTGGTATGTCGGTGAAAAAAGTCGAACATCCTAACTCACACTATTACGACATTATCCCCCCCAGTTACCGCTTCGATATGACTTTGCCCATCGATTTAATCGAAGAGTTGGCGCGCATGACTGGATACAACACTATTCCTGCGGCACCCATGACGACATCGTTACAAATGCACCCTAAAAAAGAAGCAAGACTGTGCGATAAACGGGTTCGCCAATTTTTTGTGGATCGCGATTATCATGAGGCAATGACGTATAGTTTTATCGATCCGACTTTACAAAAATTATTTTCACCAGCGATTGAACCCATTGCATTACAAAACCCCTTATCACAAGACCTGTCGGTGATGCGCTCGAGCATGTGGCCTGGTTTGTTGCAGACAGTGCAAATGAATTTGCGTCATCAATGTGAGCGGGTGCGGTTGTTCGAAATGGGTTTGTGTTTTGAATTGCAAAAAAACGCCGAATTGTTACAAACATCAAAACTCAGTTTTGCAATCACCGGCAGCGTTTACCCTGAACAATGGGATGAAAAACAACGCGCCGTCGATTTTTATGATTTGAAAGCGGATATTGATGCGCTCCTGTCTTTGTCAAAAAAATCAGCGATTGAATGGAAATCTGAAACCAATCCCGCTTTACATCCCGGTCGCTCCTGCTCGCTCTATTGCGACGAAAAAATCCTTGGATGGCTGGGTGAAATTCATCCAAAAATCTTAAATCATTTTGATATTCGTCAACCAGTGATCGTTTGTGAAGTAGATTTGGTGGCAATTCAGCAATCAACCCTGATGCATTACGAGACTTTTTCACGGTTTCCATCAGTTCGTCGTGATTTAGCGATCGTTTTGAATGACCAAATTCAAGCAGAAACTGTTCGTAATCTGATCATTCAAAAAGCGGGTGAACAGCTCAAAAATGTACAAATTTTTGATATTTACCAAGGAAAAGGCATTGAAATAGGTAAAAAAAGTATCGCGTTGGGCTTGACCTTTCAAGATCGATCGCGCACTCTAAGAGATGAGGAAATAAACACGATAATTCATGGTGTTGTAGCTGTGCTTGAACGGGAGTTAGATGCAACCTTGAGGACGTAACTATGGGCGCACTCACAAAAGCTGATATGGCTGAACATTTGTTTAACACATTGGGTTTAAACAAACGTGAGGCAAAAGAATTAGTAGAATGTTTTTTCGAAGAGATTCGAGCCGCGCTAGAAAAAGGCGAATCGGTTAAATTGTCTGGATTTGGCAATTTTAATTTACGGGATAAAAATCAGCGACCAGGTCGTAATCCTAAAACAGGCAAAGAAATTCCGATCACTGCAAGACGCGTTGTGACATTTAGAGCGGGTCATAAATTAAAATCCAGGGTGGAGAATTATGTCGGAAAACAAGGAAAACGCGACGAAGACAGTAAGTGATACTGATCTGTCACCGATTCCCGATAAGCTTTATTTTTCTATCGGCGAAGTGGGTGAGTTGTGTGATTTGAAGCCGCACGTATTGCGTTATTGGGAGCAAGAATTTCCGCAATTAAGTCCCTCTAAAAGACGCGGCAATCGCCGTTATTATCAACGCAAGGATGTCCTGCTCGTTCGACAAATTAAAAATTTATTGTACAGCAAGGGTTACACAATCGAAGGCGCGCGTTTGCAAATGGCCGGCGATGAAAGTATTTCACTCCAAAAAATGCAACAGTCTCATGCGACGTTGCAATCAACCGTTTCTCAATTAGAAAAAATCGTAGATGAGTTGGAAGAAGTGTGAAAGTAGTGTGAGTTGAATGCCCATTGATTGCATGGGCACGAAACTTCCAATAAAATTTTTGCGTAAAGTCAACGTACATTTCAAACATAATATTTAATATTGCCATAAGGTCATCTTGATAAGATGTGAATCAAAGTTTATGGTTCCAATTCCGACGTTTTTGTAGGGGATTGATATAATGAGATTTAACAAAGATTGTGAGAATGTTGACAGAAATCAGCCGTTAATTCGCTACGGAAAACTCAAGACACAAACAGAAGGTATAATAATCACTATTTGTGGATATCGTGATGGATCGGTTAATTTTGTATGGGATGAATCGAGGGAACTAATCATCAAATGCCGTGCTGGTATTGCCATAAATAACGCTTTTTCAACATTGCAAAACAAACACAACTTACAGATTGATTCAAAAGATCTTGATACATTGCGGGAAGATATATCGGATTTTTTTTCTCGCCATTCGCCCCCCTCCAGTGAAGAAATCTTATTACTATATAACAACTTTTATTTATCATGTCTTAATGATCCCGCTCCCAGCGATCAAAAAATTCCTCATAACAACTTTTATTTATCATGTCTTAATGATCCCGCTCCCAGCGATCAAAAAATTGGGTATGACCTTTGTTTAATGTCAGACTCTACTGATCCATTAGTACAAGGTAAGATATATATAGGTCAAGAAAACGGCAAACTTACATATTCTTTAGTTACTTTAGATGAAAAGACACTAAAAAATATAGAAACTAATATAGTTCCGCCTAAGAATTTCACGCTAGAAGAGCTGAAACCACTTAAAAATAAGATACTAGAAATTACATCAAAAGCAGGTCACACCCAAAAAATTCCTCGGGCCATTCATTTGATTTGGTTTGGAGATCCTTTAACAGACTCTTTTTTTAAGAAGATCGGAGAATGGAAACGCAAAAATAAAAATTACACGGTTATTCTTTGGGTCGAAAATGAAGAAAGAAAATTATATTATCTTCGGAGATGTTGTGAAAATGATGCACTGGTTGAGGCCATATCATTAAAACAAAACGACATAGCAAATTACGCTTTGATAATAAAATATCTTGAGGAGAAAAATTTTTGGGCGGCATCTGATCTTTTGAGAATTAATTTATTATTTTCATATGGGGGTTGTTACTTTGACTTTGATGTTTCTCCTGTAAATTTAAATTCAGAAATACCACTCCAAAAGGCGATGCAAAGCTATCGGTATATTTTTTGTTACGGATGGAATGGGCAGTTTTATGGTTTTTACCACTATTTTTTAGCTGCGAGAGGACACGTTCTTTTACATCACGCACAACTTTTTTCTGATTTTTTTAGTAAGCGTATTAATGACATAGATGACGGAGCAGAAAAAACAGCTGAGAATAACTACGCTAAAGCAGTGCGCACGACGGGTTCTGCACTATTTTTTGCTTTTGAATTCTTGTTAGCACTTTTACCGTATCATGAATTATGTTCAATACTTCAAATTATGGAGTCATGCCCTAGCGATTCTTATGGACACAAAATGTTCTCCAATCTCTTTAATCACGAAACTTTATCTTCATCTCGCTCTAAAGGCGCCAATTTAAAAGCTTTGAACCCTTTGCTTTTGCTCCGAGATGAAGCGAAAAAGGAGTTTCAGGATATTCTTCTAGCGATTAAACAGCTTATTGTTGAGGTTTTACATAATCCCACATCTCTATCTGTAATTATGGCAATATCTTTTTTTGATGCCCGTCTCGAATCAGCAAGAGTACAAAAGTATAAGGAAACTGGCCCTTATAAAATATTCCTGGGGAGGATGTGCAAATCAAATACTGATGCGAAGCGTGAAGAAAGAACGGATCAGGTGAGCCCGTAAGCCGACGGCCAATAATTATTTCGTGCATCTTCTTAAAACTCCCTGTAAAATTTCCCAGCATTTTGAGTTTTTCACACTCACACTGATAACTCTCACTAATTCGGGGCATAGCGCAGCCTGGTAGCGCACTTGCATGGGGTGCAAGGGGTCGCAGGTTCAAATCCTGCTGTCCCGATTTTTCTTATATCATGACCAAAATAATCCCGATCAGGTTGTTTTTATCCTAAAAACCGCTACAGTGGTAAAAAGATCCCGATCAGGATGAATTTTATGATTCGCACAGCAAAAGACTTTGGCAATTTAATTCAAACAACTCGCAAAAAACAAAAAATCACACAAGTAGAACTGGCGGCAGCATCAGGCGTTGGACAACGATTTATTCGTGAACTCGAAAAAGGCAAACCCAGTTGTCAGCTCGAAAAAACCTTGTTGGTTGCCACTATGTTAGGCATTAAATTTCAAGCGATATTGCCCACACTCATAAAAGCGAAGAGCAATCGATCATGAAACGAAGCATCAGCCTAATTTTGTCAATCAATTGAGCGATATAATTATGCGACAGATTGAACAGAGTTTGAAGATTTTGTAAGCGGTGCATGATCGCACATCCACAAACCCATTGCCCCGATTATTTTTTGATGCTACCTTTGCGACGGAATTTACCGATAACTGACAACTGATAACTCACTATGGACCACTCTCTACTCGACATCTTAGTCTGCCCTTTATGCAAGGGAAAATTGCTGTACGATCACACCAGCCAAGAATTAATTTGTCGTTTTGATAAATTAGCGTATCCCATTCGCAATCAGGTGCCTGTGATGTTATCCACTGAAGCGCGCGATATTTCATTTGAGGAGAAAAAATAGGTATGGACTTTCACGTTATTATTCCCGCGCGATTAAATTCGACGCGTTTACCTGAAAAAGTATTATTAACGATCGCTGGAAAACCCATGATTCAGCATGTTTATGAACGTGCGATGGAATCAGGCGCGTCAAGCGTTACCATTGCAACAGATGACGATAAAATAGCGCATATTGCCGAAGATTTTGGCGCTCGCGTGTGCATGACGGCCGGCACGCATCAATCAGGAACGGAACGAATATCAGAAGCAGTGGCGACCTTGGGTTTTGAAGAAGATGAGATTATTGTGGGTTTACAAGCTGATGAACCGTTTATGCCATCGAAATTACTGTCGCAGCTTGCTGGCAATTTATCAGAACATAATCACGTTAAGGCGGCAACGTTGGCGACTCAATTAACAGCGCCAAAAGATTTGTTTAATCCGAATGTGGTGAAGGTTATTTTAAATCACAGAAATTACGCGATTTATTTTTCACGCGCGCCGATTCCGTGGGAACGTGATCGTTTTGGATCGGTAAAACCAGATGAAATCGATCAATTAAAATTAAGTGATATTTATTTTCGTCATATTGGTTTATATGCTTATCGCGCTGGATTTCTCGATACGTATGCGAACTGGCCATCTTGCGCGATAGAAAAATTAGAATCGCTCGAACAATTACGTATCTTATGGAATGGATTTAAAATGCATGTTGGCATGACTGATCTTGTTGTGCCGGCAGGGGTTGATACGCAAGCGGATTTGGATCGTGTCCGTAATTCATCAATTTAATACGGATATTATGTATGGAAAATGTATTACTAGCGCTCCTGATTTATTTAGCGTTAGGTGTTTGTGCAGGATTATTGTCAGGATTATTGGGCGCTGGCGGTGGATTAATTACCGTGCCGGGATTGTTATTGGCATTTCAGTGGGAACCTATTCGCGCTGCGATTGCCATGCATATCGCGGTGGGTACATCACTGGCAGTCATGATACCGGTTGCGATTCGATCATTGAAATCACACATTAAAAATCATGGCTATTCTTTTTTACCTATTTATAAACAGATGGCACCGACGATTATTGTGGGTGTGATTGGCGGCGGTATTTTGGCGCATTTTATTCACTCGCGCGCATTGCAAATTATTTTTGGATTATTTGTATTGGTCATGGCGATTGGCTTGTTAATAGGACGAAAAAAACAAAATAATAGAAAATTACCAGGAAGTGCTGGCATGTTAGCAGCCGGTGGTTTTGTGGGATTACAATCGGGTATGTTAGGTTTGGGCGGCAGTTCGTTTTCCGTCCCCTTTTTAACGCATCGCGGTGTTGATATTCATATCGCCGTTGTGGTGTCTGTTGCAATCGCAATGACGGTATCAGTGCTTGGCACCGCCACTTTTATGTTTACGGGATTACACACAACAGGATTGCCACGATGGAGTGTCGGTTATATTTATTTACCCGCATTTATAGGTCTTGCCATCGGCGGTGTTTTAATGGCACCCTTAGGTGCACAATTATCGCATCGCATTTCGTCTGAGAAATTAAAAATATGTTTTGCACTTTTTTTATTTGCGGTTTCAGTGCATATGTTGTGGTCGGTATGAGGTGATCCAATCCATGTTCTATTATCCATCCAACATCAATCCTATTGCCTTTTCAATCGGTCCGATTAAAGTGCATTGGTATGGATTAATGTATTTGGTTGGTTTTGTTGGCGCATGGTTGCTGGGTTGTTACCGCGCAAAAAAAACCAATATTATGACTACGGAACAAGTCACAGATTTAATTTTTTATGGCGCACTCGGCGTTGTGCTTGGGGGACGCATTGGTTACATGTTGTTTTATGATTTGCCAGGCTTGATTCACAATCCACTGAATTTATTTAAAGTGTGGGATGGTGGTATGTCATTTCACGGCGGCATGATTGGTGTGTGCATTGCATTTTATTTTTATAGTAAGCATTTAAAAAAATCCGTCTGGGAATTAACCGATTTTATTGCACCGATGGTGCCGATTGGATTAGCAGCAGGCAGAGCGGGAAATTTTATTAATGGCGAATTATGGGGTAGGGTGACAACGGTGCCGTGGGGAATGATTTATCCCAATGCTGGCCCATTGCCGCGCCACCCTTCCGAAATTTACGAATTTTTATTAGAAGGTGTCGCGTTATTTATTATTTTATGGTTTTTTTCACGAAAACCGCGTCCTCGATTTGCAGTGTCAGCACTTTTTTTATTAGGATATGGATGTTTTCGGTTTTTCTGTGAGTGTTTCAGACAACCGGATCCGCAATACGGTTATTTGTTGTGGAATTGGGTAACGATGGGTCAAATTCTATCGTTTCCCATGATTATCGCTGGTATAATTGCGCTTTATTGTATATACACAAGGAAGAAAACATGATGTTAAAACATATTTTAATGCTGGTGGGTTTATCAATTGCGGCGATTTTTTTTCAAAATCAGCTGATGCATGTGTTGCGATTTTTTATGTACGTGCACGCGCAAATTGCTAATGGATTGGGTGTTATATTTTCGGTTGATGCTGTTGGTGAGGTTGTACAATCTGTCATTGCATTGTTATTAATTCCCGCAGTGGTTGGGATCTTAATTGCGATTGCACACTTTTTTATTAAACAACAACATTTTCCACACACGATGACGGTGATTTGGGTTTGTTGGGCGGTGTTATTGGCTTCTGTTTTATCGCAAACAGGTCATGTCACTAATCATGTTGCTTGTTTTTCAGGGCCGCAAACAGCACAAAATGGGCAACCAGTCGCACCAGGTACACAGCCAGGCAATACCACTCATCCTCAGGTAGCGCAAAATGGAACGCCGGCAGCGGCAGCGCCTAAAGTGCATGAAAGCAGGTGGTAAAAATAATTAATGCAACAATATCTCGATTTATTACAACACGTTAATCAACACGGTGTGATCACACCCGATCGCACTGGTGTCGGTGTAAAGCGCATTTTTAGCCACGACATGCGTTTTGATTTATCACTGGGTTTTCCATTACTAACCACGAAAAAATTACATTTAAAAAGTATTGTGTATGAGCTGTTATGGTTCTTAAACGGCGATACCAATATTCAATATTTAAATGAGCACGGTGTATCGATTTGGAACGAATGGGCAGATGAGAACGGTGATTTGGGTCCCGTTTATGGAAAACAATGGCGTCGATGGGAAACTAAAAATGGCAAAACCATCGATCAAATGAGTGATTTAATTGCGCGTATTAAACAAGATCCAACGTCGCGCCGTTTAATTATTTCTGCTTGGAATGTGGGCGACGTGAATGATATGGCATTGCCGCCGTGTCATTGCATGGTTCAATTTTTTGTTTCTAACAATAAATTATCGTGTAAATTAATTCAGCGATCAGCCGATATTTTTTTAGGTGTTCCATTTAATATCGCATCGTATGCATTATTAACACATATGATCGCACAGCAATGTGATTTGGCCGTCGGCGAATTTATTTGGTCGGGCGGGGATTGCCATTTATATTTAAATCATCAAGAACAAGCGACCATTCAATTGGCACGCACACCGACGCAATTACCGACATTACTCATCAAACGAAAACCCGCTTCACTGTTTGACTATCAATTCGATGATTTTGAATTTTTAAATTATTGTGCAGCACCTTCCATCAAAGCGCCGATTGCGGTGTAATTTAACTTGTAAATCGTTATGAGCCAAAATGACAACCAGGTGACCACTGATAATTATTCCCCGGAAATTATTCGGAAATATATGCTTCAAGCCACACTACAATCTTTCGGTGGATTCGCTGCGGATTTATGCTCTTACCCTTGGTATACCCTGTGGATACAGAAACAATCCGTTCCTTCAGAGCCAACACACAAGCTTGCTTACACACTGTTTCGAAAGAAACAATTATATGCAGGATTTAGCGCGCAAGCGATTTCATCTCCTATTGGCACACGTCTTTATTTATGGGGTAGAGATGTGTCGCTCTCTTTGTTTGGTAAAAATCAGGTGGGTTATTTTATGCAAGGTCCGATTGGTGTTGCATTCGGCACTATAGTTTGGGCACCCTCCATGCGCATTTCTACTTGGCAACAAGCTGCAAGCACCAACGCTGCTCATGCTTTCAATCAAAAATCGATATTTGGAAAATGTAAAACAATTTGGCAGACTGAAGGTTTGCGTAGTTTTTACCGTGGTTCGTTGGGTTGGGGAGCAACATTTGCATTGACCGATTCCATAGGATCTTCGTTGCTGGGACAAATTCTCGATAAATACAGTGAGAATGATCGAAGCGGAGTCTTCCTGCAATTCTTTGCAACCACCATTGCTTTTAGCTTTGCCACACTACTGACATCCCCCATTGAAATGATCACTGCACATTTAAGACTACATGAAACCAATAAATCACAATTTCCCCATAAAAAATTTAAGGATGCAGCTCGGCACGTATTTCAAACAAAAGGTTGTCGTGGATTTTTCCATGCTCCGTTGTCGCTGGTCGCTTATCAAACTATTTGGCATCTTGTTATTCCGTTGGCTGAGTACATAGCATCATCAACGTCTCATAATCCTAGATGACGATAGTGCTCGTGTTTTACCTGATATTACTTAAAAATACTCAAAAGTAACTCAAAAATATCTTGCTCATAATATCAATCAATATTAAAATATGACTAAATAGCAATCAAACTTCTATTTAGTCATTAATTACATAATCTATTGAATATTATGAATAAAAAAGTAGATTTTCTGAGAAAAATAACTTCAGAATTGCAAAATCTGGCTCAGAGTTTTCCGATCATTTGTATTACTGGCCCTAGACAATCTGGAAAAACCACTTTAATACGACACTGTTTTCAAGATAAAAAATATTTTAATTTAGAGGATCCTGATCAACGAGCTGAAATTATGGCAGACCCCAAAGGTATTTTGTCGTCCGTGGGTGATCGTGGTGCGATTTTTGATGAAGTGCAGCATTTTCCTGATTTGCTTTCCTATTTGCAGGTGCTGACGGATGAAAAGCAAATCAAAGGCCAATTTATTATTACAGGGAGTTACAATCTTGCATTAATGGAATCTGTTACGCAGTCGCTCGCAGGTCGCGTTGGACTGCTTGAATTATTTCCAATGAGCACACAAGAATTAATTCACGCCGATATTTCATTATCAACAGATGATCTTATTTATCATGGTGGGTTGCCACGAATTTTTCGGGATCAGCTCTCACCGACGGTAGTCTATAAAAATTATCTGAAAACTTACATTGAACGTGATATGCGAAAAATCATTAATGTTGCGGATTTAATGCAATTTCAACGTTTCATAAAATTGTGTGCGACACGCATTGGGTCGGAATTTATTGCGAGTAATATCGCTAATGAGTTAGGGATTTCGTATCATACCGTGCAGTCATGGCTGTCTGTATTAGAAGCGTCCTATATTGTTTTTCGTCTGCAACCCTATTATGAAAATTTTGGAAAACGCATTATTAAATCGTCTAAACTTTATTTTACTGACGTTGGATTAGCGTGTTATTTATTAGGCATTGAAAATATTTCTCAAATTAATCGCGATCCATTTAAAGGAAATTTGTTCGAAAACCTCGTAATTTTAGATATTTATAAACAGTTATTAAATTTAGGAAAAGAACCCAATCTTTATTTTTATCGCGATCGCTCGCAATATGAAGTTGATTTAATTTGGCAATACGGTCGTGATTTAATTCCGATCGAAATTAAATATGGTCAAACTTTTAAAACTGAATTTACAAAAGGATTATCATATTTTAAAAATATTGCTCCAGACCGAGTGCCATACGGCTATGTTATTTACACGGGCGAGGCACTTTTGGAAAATGACACGAGAGAATGGCGTGTACTCAATTATCAAAATAGCGATCAAATTATTTTGTGTAAATATGATCAGTGATGCAGCTACCTCAACGCATGCATCCCCTTCAACATCATAAACGCTTCATACAATTGATAATCTTCTTTTGCCAATTTTAAAGCGGCTTTTTGTTGTTCTTGATGCGCTGTGTCATGCGCTTTTTTCTCGTAACCATCATGCGTATCATTTTCGATATGATGATCATAATTGTCTTCATCAATATCTAATAAACCAGTCATTTGTTTTTCATCCACGGTTAATTCAGGTACGACGACATCGGGTTCAATGCCACGCGCTTGAATTTCGCGACCGGCTGGGGTGTAGTACAACGCCGTTGTTAATTTTAATGCGCTGTCTGAATCAATGGGAATAATGGTTTGGACAGAACCTTTACCAAAACTTCGTGTGCCCATAATGAGTGCGCGTTTATAATCTTGCAATGCGCCAGCTACAATTTCTGACGCAGAAGCAGAACCACCATTGATTAATACAATCATCGGCACATGCGGAATAATATCGTTATCATGTGCGGCAAAAGAAACATCGGCATTGGGAATACGGCCTTTCGTGTAAACAATTAAATCGTGATATTTCGCTGTCTCGTTTTTATCTAAAAATAAATCGACGACATCAGCGCTCACATCCAGCAAACCACCGGGATTATTACGCAAATCTAAAATTAAGCCTTTCAGTTCTCCGCCCGATTCTTTTTGAAGTTGCGAAACCGCAAGACGTATTTGTTTTTCAACAGGACTTTGAAAAGACGTTAAACGAATATAACCATATCCTGGCGCTAATAATTTGGGTTGTACTGCTTTTATTTTTACGACTTGACGTAGAATGGTGAAAACAAGTGGTTTTTGTTCATCTTTTCGAATAACGGTTAACGTGACCGTCGTGTCTGGTTTTCCTTTAATTTGACGAATTGCTTCGTTGACCGTCATATCTTGAATTAATTTATCATCGACCTTAATAATCAAATCACCTGGCTTTAAGCCTGCTTTTGCAGCGGGCGTGCCTTCAATGGGACTGATCACGCGCAACATGCCGCGTTCAGTCGTTAATTCAACGCCAATGCCAACAAATTCTCCAGACACCGTCGTTTCTAATTCTGCTAATTCTTGTTTGTCTAAAAAAGCAGAGTGCGGATCAAGCCGAGTGACCATGCCACTTAATGCGTTATCGATTAATGTTTTGTCGGACACGACAGTAATATAATTTTGTTGAATGGCGTCTAAGACTTTGGCAAGACGTTCCACTTCTTTTTCTGAAACTGGATTGTCAGTAGCGGTGTCGATGTTTTTTGGGGGGGTATCGAGAATGGTTGTTGAAAAAGCAAAGCAGGCATAGCCTAAAAAAGCAGCGAGAATGACTGCTAATGTAATTTTTAAATAGGATTTCATTGTTGACTCCTTACCTACACCACATTCCTGGATTCACCGGCGTTCCATCATGACGAATCGAAAAGTATAACGCTGAATGCGCAAAACCACCGGATTTTCCGACAGTACCAATCACTTCATTGGCGCTGACATAATCCCCTACTGTTTTTGTGAGTGTTTCTGCGCGTCCATACAAAGTCATATAGCCATTTCCTTGATTGATAATCAACAGCAGTCCGTAACCCGCCATCCACTTTGAAAAGATCACGCGGCCTGCGGCAACGGAGTGAATCGGTTCACCTAAAGGAGCTGCAATCAGCGTACCATCCCATTTTAGCTCGCTTTGATATATTTGGGTACCGAATGCGTCGCGAATATGCCCTTCGGCTGGCCACGTTAATTTCCCTTGTAAGCGTCCAAAAGGAAGATTCGGTACGTGCGGAAGGTGAGTAAAAACAATTTTCTTGGTTTGTGCGTTTAGTTGTTCTATCGTTTTTTCCAATCGTTGTTTGTCATGCATCAACGACCATAATTTCTGATGTTTGGTTTGAATATGTTGATTAATGGCTTCAATTAACTCTTTTCGTTGTACTTGTGATTTTTTAAATGCTTGTTGATTGTCTAATTGTTTTTGTTTTAGTAATAATAATGTTGCATATTGTTTTTGAATGGCTTTTTGATTTTGTTTACAAGCGGTCAGTGATTGCTGTAATTGCGTCATCGTTTTCATTTGCGCTTTTGTGATGTAATGAAAATACATTAACATACGTTGAGTTTGCATCACATCATTTGGGGCTAATAATAGTTTTAAATAGGGTGCTTGATTAAATAAATAAGCAGCTCGAATTTGTTGTTTGAGCAGCGTGCGATTTAAATTGTTTTCATCTGCAAGCGGTATGGTTTGTTGTTCTAATTGCTGTAATTTTTTCTGTTGTTTTGAGAGATGATGTTGTGTTTTTTTGAGTTGTTGATGAATGTGACTTTCATCGGTTTCTGTTTTGGCCAGTGCATTTTGTAATTGTGATTTTTTAATCGTTGCTTGTTGTAATTCAGTTTTAATCGACGCGATATTTTTGTCGATGGTGTTGAGTTGGGATGTTTGGGTGGCGGCGTGAGCGGAAAGTGTGAGTGTGAATAGGGGTGTGAGTGTGAGTGTGAGAGTGAGTACAGTCTTGTTGATGCGCTTCCAATTCATACTATTGCCCTGAAATTTTTTCTCACACCCACACTCACACTTCAAACAACACATTTCCCGTCATTTCAATTGGCTTTTTCAAGCCCATTAAATACAACATCGTCGGTGCGACATCATCTAATGCACCTGTTTTTGCCGTGATTTTTACAGGGCGCCCGACATAAATCAAGGGTACTAAATTTGTGGTATGCGCGGTGTGCGGTTGCCCTGTTTTTTCATCATACATAAGCTCAATATTACCATGATCTGCTGTAATCAGTGCCTCACCATTTATCTTTTTTAATGCATCCAGAACGCGTTTTAAACATTCATCAATGACAATAACAGCTTT
>JABDDU010000004.1:18029-76327 GCA_013287435.1 Verrucomicrobiota bacterium | reverse complement strand
TTGGGGTTGCGGATGGTTTGAGGGGAGTGTGTGTGACATGGATGCCACACCAAGCAAGCCTACACGGATGTATTTACGGCGTCTCCCCGAAAACCATCCTAACCACAACATTCCGAGCGGATACAAAAAGTTCAGCTCTTAATTCGCATTTAACAAACTTAACAAACAGCGCTTATCTGTAACAAAAATTCATTACTCGTGATAAATTTATTTTTCAGTGTTGCAGTATCTTGTTCTAACGGTGTTGTTCCTAAACCCGCTTTTCCTAAATCGGCATATCGGTAACCAAAACCAACGCGCAAATAATGAGTGACATCCATATCAACACCTAATCCAACCAGGTAGGTGAAATTATTCATGGATTTACTTCCAAATGGCTGCGACATCGGCGCACCATCCGACGTAATCGGGTATTCCATGTAATTACTGGCTAAATTAAAAGATTCGCCAATACCCACATCAACATACGGATGAAAAATTTTTCTGAGTGTGTATAACAATTTTGTTTCCACTAAAGCACGCTGACTTTGCACATCATATTCATAACCAACACTATTGTAGGCGGGAAGACCAAATTCATATACTTGACCTTGCACCAAAAACGCGCTATTTGAATAATAACTTAATCCCAATTGCCAATCCCATAATGATCTAAAATCAAATTCCGTCCCCAAAAAAATCCCGCCTAATAATTGGGTATCACTCTCATTACTGCCTGCATACGTATTATAAAATGGGGGAATATATATTACATTGGTGTTGGTTTGATTGATGGTTACATTATCAACACCCAAAGAAAGTGTGGCAACGGGTTTTGCATGAGCTAGGGTGAGTGAAGAAAAAAATAAAACACCGCAAGAAAATAATCGAATAGTTTTTTGCATAAAATCCATTTTATACCCATTACGAATGAAAATTAGATGTAAACCTAATTTTCATTCACTTATCGCGATGGGGATTTTTAAGGGGAGAATCGCGATTCCCCTCTTAAATGAAAGAGGAAAAATAATTTTTCCTCTTTCACCAATCCAGATTACCGTGAGCGCATTGAACTATTGCAACACCTAAAATTCAATCGCGAACGGTATAGTGCAAATGAGATAACAAATTTTCCAATTCTTTTTCGTTGTTATACTCAATAATTAATTTGCCACGTCCTTTCGCATTTTGCGTTACAGAAACTTTTACGCCTAATTTTTGCATCAGACGATCTTGCAAGGTATGCAGTACTATTTTTTCAGAAGAAGTAAAATTATTTTCTGATGACACGCTCATCATTTTGCGAATTAAATCTTCTGTTTCACGCACGGATAATCCACGTGCAATAATAATATCCGCTACGTGATTCTGTTTTTCTTCTTCCAAAACCAACAATGCACGTGCGTGACCCATTTCTAGTTTTTCCGTTTCAACGAATCCACGCACGCGAGCATTTAATTTTAATAAACGCAAAATATTCGTGATATTCGTGCGTGATTTTCCAACGGCATCAGCAACGGCTTGATGGGTCATTTGAAATTCATTCATTAATCGATTTAATGCATTCGCTTCTTCGATCACATTTAAATCACGCCGTTGAATATTTTCAATGAGCGCCATTAACATGGCTGTTTCATCGGTAATATCACGAATAATGGCGGGAATGTAAGATAATTGCGCTAATTGTGCTGCGCGCCAACGGCGCTCACCTGCAATAATTTCATAGTGATTGTGAGCAATGGGGCGCACAATAATTGGTTGAATCACGCCTTGGTTTCGAATGGAATTCGCTAATTCTTCTAATGCTTCCGGCGCCATCATTTTGCGCGGTTGATATTTTCCGGGTTTTAATGCGTCCATCGGTAATTTTTTTAATTGGCCATCCACCGAAATAGCATTACCTGAAGATAAAATCGTTGGAATTAATTCGGAATCGCTGATCGCAGCTGCGGGTCTTTGCAAATCACCGAGTAATGCGCCGAGGCCGAGATCACTTAATCCTTTACCGAGACCACGTTTTTTGATGTTCATAAAACCTCTATCGTTTCAGTGGTTCCCGCTCAGCAGGTTGATTAACTTAAATTTTTAGATTTGAGGGAAGATTGAAGGATAATTTGTTGAGGAAAGCGGAGTGTACTTGTTCGTACATGAGCATTTCCGAAACAAATTATCATTCAATATCCCCCAAAGATAAAAATTCACTGTTCAGCGGGAATGACTGCTAACGCTTGTTCCTGTCTTCGCACCATTTCACTTGCCAATGCCAAATACGCTGCCGCACCTTGTGAACGATTGTCATATCCCAATATTGGCATACCGTGACTGGGCGCTTCTGCCAAACGCACATTGCGTGGAATCACAGAATGATACACTTTTGCGCCAAAATGTTCGATTAATTGCTCAGAAACTTCAACTGTCAAGCGCGTACGTCCATCGTACATCGTACGTAATAAACCTTCTAATTGTAAATGCGGATTCACTGCGCAACGAATTTTCTCAATGCTGTTTAATAAACTCGTTAATCCTTCCAACGCATAATATTCACATTGAACAGGCACTAAAACACTGTTGCTGGCTGCAAAGGCATTCACTGTCAACATATTTAATGAGGGCGGACAATCGATAATAATAAATTCGTAATGCTCGCTCAGTGTGGTTAATGCATTTTTTAGCTGTTGTTCACGCTGATCAGATTGCAATAAGCGCACTTCTGCAACCGTTAAATCGCTATTGGCTGGCAACAATGCAAATCCCCATCGCGTGATAATCAATGCATCCGCCGCTTTTGCATTTCCTAACAAAACATCATTGAGCGAGGCTTTTACTGTTTGTTTATCAATACCACAACCGACGGTTGCGCTTCCTTGTGGATCAGAATCAACCAGTAAAACACGGCGTTTTATCGCCGCTAACGATGCACACAAATTCACAGCCGTGGTGGTTTTACCAACACCGCCTTTTTGATTAGCAATCGCAATAATTTTTGCCACGGAAAATCCTCAAATAATAATTAATGATCGATGCGCATCAATTCCCGGCACGTGCAATTCAATAATGCGATGCGGCTCTGTGATTTTTTCGTGAGAAACATCCGATTTCATCATCAATAATTGTCCGTTTTTTGCAAGCAAATGCTTTGAAATCGCGATCAAATCCTCTATCGATCCCACCGCGCGAGCAATCATTGTATCAAAGGCATTCTGGGTTTGATATTCTTCTGCGCGCGTATTCGCAACTTGCACATTGTGCAATCCCAATTCACGTACCGCTTGTGCTATAAAACGGGTTTTTTTGCCAACGCTGTCGATTAAGGTGAATTTTTTTTCAGGAAAATAAACAGCCAATGGAATGCCTGGCAATCCTGCGCCACTTCCCACATCCACCATATTGTCGCCCGTTAAATACGGCGCGACAGATAAACTATCCAACAAATGATACGAAATCATTTTTTCAAAATCGGTGATGGCAGTCAGGTTGTAGGCTTTATTCCATTTTTGTAATAAGTGTAAATAGGCAATCAACATCGATTGTTTTTCGATGGGCAAGATCAAATTTAATGCCGACAAGCCTGATTGTAATTTTTTATTATTCATATTTAAAATCTTTAGTAACTATTCAGCATCTTTCTAGTACGCCATCCAATTAATTCTGTCACTCTGTAAAAATAAATTACAATCCTATTGAAATGATGCGCTAGTGATATAGTTTAGAAGCTTTCGCGTCAGCGAATGCGAAAGCAGAAGCAACCCCCTAAATATTTTCTTTCGTACTTGCTTACGCAAGCACTTCTAAACTATATCACCAGCGCTCAATACATCCAGTGCAACACACTTCAATCTCTTCACGGAGGTGACAAAATTAATTGGATGGCGTACTAGTAGGTCCACTTTTGAGGTTTATTCTAGTTTTGATCGGTGAATAGTTACAATCTTTAAAAGTATCACGTTTTTCCAACATAAAACGTGAGAAATATCACGTTTTTCCAACATGATTTGTGAAATTTATCACGAAATGGTAACATAAACACCATGAAACGAAACATTTATTCAAAATTACTGGCCTGGAAAAAAAGCGATAGACGTAAGCCATTGATTTTACAAGGCGCTCGGCAAGTCGGCAAAACTTATGCGCTGGAGGCATTCGCACACGCCGAATATACAAATTATATTTACTGTAACTTTGAAACCCATGTCGAACTATCGAGTTTATTTGCAAAGAACATTGAACCAACACAACTCATCGAAAACCTCGAAATCAAATTCAAACAAAAAATTTATCCAGGCACAACGTTGATTATTTTGGATGAGATACAAGCCTGCCCTGAAGCACTCAATAGTTTGAAATATTTTCAAGAGAATGCCAATCAATATCACCTTGCAGCAGCAGGTTCATTGCTCGGCATTAAACTCAATCAAATAAAAAGTTTTCCTGTCGGCAAAGTCAATTTTTTACATCTAACACCGCTGTCGTTTTTAGAATTTTTAGATGCAACGGACAATTCACCCTTGCGTGAAATGCTTGAAAAAATAAATACGCCGAAAAATATTCCTGAGATTTTTCACCAGCAATTAATTGAACAACTCAAACGCTATTTTTATATTGGCGGCATGCCGGAAGCAGTCGCCAGTTACATTGAAAAAAAAGATTTTGAACGGGTGCGTGAAATTCATCGCGAAATATTGAAATCTTACGAACTGGATTTTTCAAAACACGCTGAAAAAAATCAAGTGATGAAAATATCAGAAGTATGGAAAATGGTTCCAACACAGCTGGCAAAAGAAAATAAGAAATTTATTTTTTCATTAATAAAAACATCGGCTCGCGCACGAGAATATGAAACTACGATTCAATGGTTAAAAGATGCGGGATTAATTCATTTATCTTATCAAATTTCTGCACCCAAAATTCCAATTGAACATTATTGCGACAAGAGAAATTTTAAAGTGTTTGGTCTCGATACCGGATTGTTATCAACCATGAGTAGAATACCGATCGATGCCATTCTTGACGAACATAAATTATTTTCTGAATTTAAAGGTGCGCTGACTGAAAATTTTATTGCACAGCAATTAGTAACACATGGTTATGATCATCTTTATTATTGGGTGAGCGAAGGTGTTGCTGAAGTGGATTTTGTGATTGATCATGAACTGTCTATTTTTCCACTGGAAGTAAAATCAGGCATGGCCGTTGGGCACAAAAAAAGCCTGAAAATATACGATGAAAAATATACACCCCACGTTTTGTCTCGCACATCATTGCAAAATTTATCCCGTGATGGAAAAATAATTAATTATCCGCTTTATGCAATACATCTTTTTCCACTGCTTTCATCTTCTTCCTGAAAAGGCATGCCTATTTTTTTCACTAATAATAAATCAAGCGGTGCATTTAACTGATCAGCGACGGGTTTTGCATGTATTTTTTTCTCGTGCATATTTTTTTAATTTGTCTGCCAACAAGATGCCTGCCTCAAGGCGATTTTTAAATTTCATACAGTCCGTTTGTGTTTTTTATTTTTATTTGGGTTGATTAGGCGCCATAGTATCTTTTCGTTTTAAAGGACTGGGGTCATCATCACTCTCACTTCCTTCGGGTATTGCAGCAGCACTTTTAAAAAACACTCCTTGTCCTAATGGTTTGCTGACAGAGCATTCTTTTAGTAAGGCAGAAGCTAATTCCATAAAGTTGTTATAACAAACATTGACGTCGCTAGTGTCCGACGACAACCCAGAAAAAACTGTTTTTGAACCCTCAAGTTTTTCAATAAACTGAATTGCTGCAGCTGCTATCTCGGCATGATCTTTATCGACCTTGCTTGATAAACAATCCAAATTTGTTTTAAATGCTTTTAACTCATCATTGCGTTTTTTAAGATCCTTTTCTTCTTCTACTGTAAGCGTTGGCTTTATTATTTCTTTTGCTATTTCCCCTTTCATTGTTTCAATCTGACTAATAATATTAGTTTTAATGCTCTCTAGATATCGTGGAATCTCTTCTTTTTTTTCTTCATTTTTTTCTTGTTTATATCTGTTTAATTTCATAATAATATCAATGTTTGAATAATATTTATTATAAAATTTATCTTGTTTATCGGCACTGTTATCAACGATGTTATGTGAAATTAAAAACACATGGATTAGGTTATCTGGATCCGCTTCATTTTTAATTCCCTCTAAAGCAGTTTTGAAACCCCCTAATTTTTCTGAGTATGAAACAGAATGTCTTTCCACATATGGCACCACACCTGGAATTGCAACCCTTTTTTTTTCAAAATTAAAAAAGGGTTTGGATTCAGGTTTTTTGGCAGCAGCTATCTCATTGTCAACTTTCTGAATAAGTTCATTTACAAAATCATTAAGATCAAAGCCAGAATCCTTTAATTTCAAAAGCACGTCAGCAGGACTAGGCATAAAAACCTCGTTTTTCGTCATATTAAACTATATACGCCGGTAATTATAGTTGATAAAACAGTATCTTTTTTTTGAAAAAATACATATTTGATTTCAATGGATTAACACTATCCCAGACCTCCAAAAGCAAATAGAAATGAATCTCATTTGCCCCAAGCAAGCGATTAAAGAAACAAATCTTCTAGTGTCACTACACTATCAACCATTTCTTCAGAGTAAATGGTTGTTTATTCTGCCGTTTCGAATGATACTTGAAACGGCAGAATAAACGATTTTGCATCCTGTACTAACGCGCTATATGAACCAGCAGCAACGAAATCGCCGCCGGCGTCACGCCTGAAATACGTGATGCCTGACCGATTGTTTTAGGCCTGATTTTTTCGAGTTTTTGGCGCACTTCGTTTGATAAACTGGGCACTTGCTGATAATTGATTTGATCGGGAATTTCAGCGGCTTCATAATATTTTTGTTTTTCAATTTCTTTTTCTTGGCGTGAAATATAACCCGCGTATTTTGCTTGGATTTCGATTTGTTCTGTTGTGGTATGAGCGTGAGTGTGAGTGTGAGTGTGAGTGTGAGAAAGACCGGGAATAGTCATCAACTCAGCATAGGACACTTCTGGCCTACGCAACAAATCCATTAAATTATATTCACGCTCCAGCGGCGTTTTAAATTTTTCTTCAAATTGTTTTGCGGCGACCGATTCTTTTTTTATCCAATGTGATTTTAATCGCGCGCTTTCTGTTTCAATCGCATCACGCTTCATACAAAATTGATCATAGCGATTTTTATCAACACAGCCTAACTCAAAACCGATTTGGGTCAAACGCAAATCCGCATTATCTTCGCGCAATAATAAGCGATATTCAGCACGGCTTGTGAACATGCGATACGGTTCAAGCGTGCCGCGTGTGATTAAATCATCAATTAATACGCCAATATAGGCTTCATCGCGGCGCGGACACCACGATTCTTTTTCTTGCACGAGTAATGCCGCATTGATTCCCGCAATGATTCCTTGTGCACCCGCTTCTTCATAACCAGTCGTACCATTAATTTGACCCGCAAAAAATAGGCCTTTGATGAATTTCGTCTCGAGTGAATTTTTCAAATCACGGGGATCCATAAAATCATATTCGATGGCATAACCTGGACGCGTCATATGACAATTTTCCAAACCGCGAATGCTGTGCACGAATTTTAATTGTGTTTCATACGATAAACTCGTTGAAATCCCATTCGGATACACTTCAATCGCATCTAACCCTTCAGGCTCTAAAAAAATTTGATGTGCATTACGTTCTGCAAATCGCATTACTTTATCTTCAATCGATGGACAGTATCGCGGACCCACACCGTCAATTTTGCCGGTATACATAGGTGATTCGTCTAAACCGTTTCGAATAATGTCATGTGTTTTTTCATTGGTATGAGTGATATGACATGACATTTGTTTGGGATGTTGTTCACGCAAACCCAAATACGACATCACTGGCAATGGCGTATCGCTCGGTTGTTCTTTCAGACAGGAATAATCGATGGTTCGACGATCAATGCGTGGCGGTGTTCCTGTTTTTAAACGTGCCACATGAAACGGCATATCACGTAATCGTTGTGATAATGCATTGGATGGCGGATCGCCTACACGCCCACCTTGATGATGTTGCAAACCAATATGAATCACACCGCCTAAAAAAGTACCGGTCGTTAACACAACCGAGCGCGCATAAAAACACAAACCCATTTGTGTTTTGACACCTTGAATTGTGTCATTTTGTACGATTAAATCATCAACCGCTTGTTGAAAAATATGTAAATGTGGCTGGTTTTCTAGGGTTTTTCGAATAAATGCTTTATATAAAACACGATCAGCCTGCGCGCGCGTGGCGCGAACTGCCGGACCTTTGCTGGCATTTAACACGCGAAATTGTATGCCTGCATGATCGGCTGCTGTTGCCATCACACCACCTAATGCGTCAATTTCTCGCACCAAATGACTTTTGCCAATGCCGCCGATCGCCGGATTACACGACATTTGACCCAGTGTTTCGATAGTGTGAGTCAATAACAGTGTACGAATGCCCATACGCGCAGACGCAAGTGCCGCTTCCGTTCCGGCATGCCCACCGCCGACAACAATGACGTCAAATGTATTATTTTGATTGGTTTTCATGGACGAAAGTATGCTTTAAAACTGCACAATTCGCAAACAAATCACGCATCAAAATAACGCGTCGCGCCAACGGTTAAACCGCCCAACAAACCACTGCTTCGCGATGATGATAAATAAATGCCGTTATATTCCAATGTGCCGGCCCATTTTTTGGTAATACCAACACCCATTCCTAAACCAAATGCGGGCGTTATTTGGTTTTGTGTGTCGCAACCCAAAAAGCAAGTGCTTAATTGTGCGTAAGCGGCACCCAATTTTCCAAACAACATCACGCGCGAACCAAGCGGCAAAATACCTTTTCCAACCACATCGAATACCGTTGTTTCACCCAACTTGGAACCGTAATAAGCAAATCCACCTTCTAGCGCAAAATATTTTTTAAATTGTCTCGCAATAAAAACACTGGCAGCACCACCCATAAAACCACTGCTGGCTTGACCAGATTTTTTCACTTTATCACCCAGCGATATACCGCCATTGCCTGCTACATAAAATCCTTCGTGCGCGTTATAAAATTCCGTATCTGCAAACGCATTCGATAAAAATGCAGCGGAAAGAATGCAAAAAGAAAATGGCAAAATTTTACGAATCAATTTTAATTTCATCACAATATCTCCGAAGTAGTGTTGAGTATACCGCGAAAGAGGCTGCACAACGTTCTATTGCGCAAAATAACGCGTCGCACCGATGGTCAAACCACCAAATATACCCACCGCATTTTTAGTAGAAAAATAAGCGCCATTAAATTCTGCTGACGTCATCCATTCTTTCGTTAATCCAACGCCGACACCCAAACCACCCGTTGGCACCATATCATTCGATGTATGGCAATGTCGAAAACACGTTTTTACACTACCCAAACCAATACCTATTTTGGCAAATAAACTGACCCGTGTTCCCACTGGTATCGTAAATCTTCCGTTGAGATTCAAAATACTAAACCAATCGTTATAATGCTCCATATCAAAATAGGCAACGCCCACTTCAGGTGCAAAATAAGGATTAATTTGATCGCCCAAAAAAAGATTTGCGCCAACACCTAAAAATCCATTCTCTTTTCTGTCTTCTTGATGCGTTTGATTCGCATAAGAACCGCCAAAATTGCCAGAGATATATTGACCGACAATACGGTTATAGTGATTCGTTTCCGCGTGAGCGATGGAAATTAATCCCAAAAAAGTCGCTGCTAAAAAGCAAATCCGTTTGAGTGGCATGTTTAAGTGTCCTATTTTCCAATACAGAAGCTAGCAAAGATTCTCCCTAATAAATCATCAGAAGTAAACTCCCCTGTGATTTCAGACAATGCTTGCTGTGCTTGACGCAAATCTTCCGCTAACAATTCACCCGCACGATTTGTGATAAGTTGTTCTTGTCCGTGCAATAAAAATTGATGCGCACGCTCAATCGCATCCACATGTCGACGACGCGCAATAAAACCATCGGTTTCGATGGATTGAAAACCGGCAAATTGTTTGATGGCGTCGATTAATAAGTGCATGCCGAGATTTTTTTTGATGGAGAGTTTTATTTCTTTGAAGTGGGTATGTTGAATTATTTCTGGTTGTTCTTGAGTTAAATCAATTTTATTTTTGACGAGAAGCGTGGGGGTATGAGTGTGAGTGTGAGTGTGAGTATCAGTTGCATCCATTAATAACAAAATTAAATCCGCTTGCGCCATTTGTTGACGCGCACGCCGCACACCTTCTTGCTCAATCACATCATCCGTTTCGCGCAAGCCAGCGGTGTCCACAATATGTAATGGCATGCCGTCAATGTTGATTGATTCGTGCAATATATCGCGTGTGGTGCCTGGAATATCGGTCACAATCGCTGAATCACGACCCGATAAATAATTTAATAAACTGGATTTTCCCGTATTCGGTTTTCCAGCAATAACGATATTTAAACCTGTTTGCAATAAAACGCCCTGTTTTGCCTGCTTTTTTACAGTATTAACATCATCAATCGTTTTTTGTAATAATTTAGAAACGCGCGGATCCGATAAAAAATCAATTTCTTCTTCGGGAAAATCGATCATCGCTTCTATTTGCGTACGCAAATTCGTTAATGCGGTTTGCAGTGTGTGAATTTTTTTTGAAAATTCGCCTTGTAATGATCGCACAGCCGATCGCGCGGCTTGTTCTGAATTGGCAGCAATTAAATCAGCGATTGCTTCCGCTTGTGTTAAATCTATTTTTTTATTTAAAAATGCGCGTTCAGAAAATTCGCCGGGTTTTGCAATACGCGCGCCATACTGTATTGCTGTTTTTACCAATTTATCTAAAACAATGGGGCTGCCATGGGATTGTAATTCGACGACATCTTCGCCGGTAAAAGAATGTGGATTTTTGAAAAATAAAATAATGCCTTCGTCGATGACGCTGTTATCAACATCGTAAAATCGAGTGAAGTGTGCGACGCGAGGCGTAAGAGTGTGAGTGTGAGTGTGAGTGTGAGTGTGAGTGTGAGAAAGTGTGGCGGGTGATTTAATTATTTCCAATGCAATTTTTTGCGCGTCTTTTCCGGATATTCGAACAATTCCAACGCCGCCGCGACCCAAAGGTGTTGCAACGGCGGTGATGGTGTCAAATGACTTTGTTTTCATAGTTTGTTTTTAACCGGTTACATTTTGTAACCGCTTCACTCTATTCGATTTCAGTTGGTGACAAGTTGTCACCGACTCATGCTCAAATCTCAGTCGGTTACATTTTGTAACCAACTCAACAAAACAACTTCAATGAATTAAGAGCTGAATTTTTCGCATTCGCTCGGAATGTTGTGGTTAGGATGGTTTTCGGAGAGACGCCGTGAATACATCCCTGTAGGCTTGCTTGGTGTGGCATCCATGCCACACACACTCCCCTCAAACCATCCGTAACCCCAACATTCACTCGCTACCGATAGTTTAGCGAAGTCAATTCGCATTTCAACTGGTGACAATCTGTCACCGACTGATTTTTCTCCCGCTCTCACTCCCACTTTTATGTCTTCGCATCACAAACCACTGCTGCAAAATCGACGTACAATTATTGGTTAACCAGTACAACACCAAACCAGCGGGAAAGGTTGCAAAGAAAACGGTAAATATAATCGGCAAAAACATCATCATTTTTGCTTGCGCAGGATCGGGCGGCGGTGGAGATAATTTTTGTTGTATCAACATACTCAAACCCATCAATACCGGCATAATAAAATACGGATCTTTCACAGACAAATCATGAATCCAAAAAATAAACGGTGCTTGTCGCAATTCAACACTTTCAATTAATACGTAATATAATGCGATAAAAACAGGAATTTGAATAATCATCGGCAAGCATCCACCGAGCGGATTAATTTTCTCTATGCGATACATTTCCATCATCGCTTTCGATAATGCGGTTTTGTCATCGCCATGACGATCACGCAGCGCTTTTATTTTAGGCTGCAAATCGCGCGTTTTCGCCATTGAGACATAACTTTTATTCGAAAACCAATAGAAAGCGATTTTAATGACAATAGTCACAAGAATAATCGACCAACCCCAATTGCCAACATAATGATGAATTTCACTCATCAACCAAAATAAAAATTTCGAAATGGGCCACAGCCAACCATAATCAACGGTTAAGCCCAATCCTTTCGCTAGCACATGTAAATTCTTCGCAATTTCAGGGCCCACGTATAATGTTGAAGCAAAGGTTTCGCTTTCATGCGGCGTTAATTGAATCGTTGGGCTCATATAACCCAATACAAAAATATTATTCACACCATCATCGCCGCCACCAAATGAACGTGAATAATAATGCATGATTTGATTTTTTGGCGGAATCCACGTCGTTAAAAAATATTGTTGTTGCATGGCAATCCAACCATTACGAATATCACGTGAAAAATTATTTTCACTCATGGCTTCGAAAGTTAATTTTTTATACGGTGTATTTTGCGTTGAAACTGATGCGCCGCTATACGAGCGTGATGCAAATCCACTGGTCGCAATATCACGGCGCGTGATTTGATTATAAATATTGCCTTGCCATGCTTTGTTTGACGCATTGTTTAATTGCAGGGTTGTATTGATGACATAATCGTTGCGCGTAAACGTAAATAGTTTTTCAACAGCAATGCCGTCTTTTGTTTTACCATTTAATGTAACCACTAAATTCTTTTCACCGCTTTTTAAAACGTAATTCGTTTGTGCTGAGGAATATATAACCGGTGATGGCGCTGTTTTTTCATCAGGCACACTTAATCCACTTTGTGCAACATATAATGCATCATTGCTCGCATCTAAAATTTGCACGGGTTTATTTTTTTCTTTTAAAGAAACCGGATACTGCGATAATTTTGCATCCACCAAATTACCACCGCGCAAATTAATTTTCGCATCGATCACATCTGTTTTTACTGTAATCATTTTATTTTTTGGTAATGCGTTTGCTAATGTGGCTGGCGTTGCTTGATAAGGTGATCGCGTGCTTTGCTCGGTCGCAGCAGGTGCAAATTCAACGGGATGTTGTGCGATGTTTTGCAGAACCGCATTATTCGAAGATGGCACTACTTTTGGCGCATAATCACGTTGCCATGCGTGATACAGCATCACACCTAAAATGGCTATTGCGAAATATAATATTGTTTTTCTGAAATCCATGATGGTTACCTTTTAGTGGGGGTGGGATCAAAACCACCCGTATGAAACGGATGACAACGCAATAAACGTCGTGTAATTAAATAAATGCTTTTTAAAAAAGAATGTGTGTTGAGTGCATCACACGCGTATTGTGAACACGACGGATAAAAACGACAATGATCGCCTAAAAACGGACTGATGCATTTTTGATAAATACGAATCAGGAAAACGAAGATCGATCGCAGCATGTTACTAATTGCGAAAATAATTTTTTGATACATTCACCCTGCTCTTGATCCGACATTGTTTTAATCGGTGATTTTAGCGCGACGACCAAATCAATACCAGAAAATGCTTGTTGATTTAAACGAAACTGTTCACGAATCACCCGTTTGATACGGTTTCGATTCACGGCCAAAGCGCAATTTTTCTTGCTGACGACCATTCCCAATCTGGGATAATCACGCTCTGTTTTTACATAATGAAAAACAAAGCAAGCTTCCGTGAGACGTTTTCCCTGTTTAAAAACGATATCGAATTCGCTGGCATGACGAATATGCTGCTTCGATAAAAACCGTTTAGTGTTTAACACTGATCCGCTTACGTCCCTTAGCGCGACGGCGATTCAACACCAATCGACCACCAACAGTCGCCATTCTTGCTCGAAAACCATGGGTACGTGCACGGTGAAGATTACCTGGCTGAAATGTTCTTTTCATATACCTACTCTTTAAAATCTATGTGTTACTGAATGCGACATAGTAAAGAAGCAATTTAGGTCTGTCAATTTTCTTCTGTTGGTATTTTCTTCTGTTGGCAATAGAAGAAAGATGATTATCAACGATTTTTTATTTTATTTATCTATTTCGATCATTTCATTCATAATCGAACTCAAATACGCCCGCAACGGCTCTTTAAATTCAGGTCTGCGCAGCGCGAAATCGATAGTGGCTTGTAGGAAACCCATGCGGCTGCCGCAATCGTAACGACGTCCTTTTAACGGGCAAACCGTAATTATTTCGTGTTGAAGCAATTTCGCTAACCCATCCGTCAATTGCAATTCACCGCCGACACCCGTTTCTGTATTTTCTAACATCTCAAAAATACGCGGCGTTAAAATATATCGTCCTGTCACGGCCAAAGTCGATGGCGCATTGGCAGGAGATGGTTTTTCAATAATAGAAATAATTTGTGAGGGATGTCGTTGATTTTCAGCCATCGAAACGATACCGTATTTATCCGTATCTTCCCGAGAAATTTTTTCAACCGCTAACACGCTGGATTGCGTTTCATGAAAACGGGCGATCATATCGGCCAAACACGTTTGATGCGAATGTTCCATGATGTCATCCGCGAGTAATACCGCAAAAGGTTCGTCACCGACAACGGATTTTGCACATAACACTGCATCACCCAATCCTTTTGGACGCGGTTGACGCACGTAAACAATTTTTACATCACTGGGAATAATATTGCGAACCGTATGTAATATTTCTTTTTTGCCTTTTTGTTCCAACAGAGTTTCTAATTCAAAATTACTATCAAAATAATCTTCAATGGCGCGTTTTCCAGAGCTCGTTACGAACACTAATTTTTTAATGCCAACCGCAATCGCCTCTTCAACGACGTATTGAATAAGGGGTTTATCCACGATCGGTAGCATTTCTTTGGGGCCCGCTTTTGTTACCGGCAAAAAGCGTGTACCCATTCCTGCGACTGGAAATACTGCTGTAGTTACTATGGATTTCATTGATTAAAACTCCGCGAAATTCTTTCTAACAATCCCGCTGTTGAACTATCCGTTAAATCCATTTTTTTATTGTCAGCAATACAGGCGATTAATGTTTCCGCCACGTGTTTGCCGCGTTCAACACCCCATTGATCAAATGCATTGATATCCCAAATAATACTTTTTACAAATACTTTGTGTTCATACAAAGCCAACAACGCGCCCAACGTTTCAGGCGTTAAATGATTCATCATAATGGTTGTGCTTGGACGATTGCCGGTAATCGTTTGCATCGCATTTGATGCCTCAAATCCTTGCATTAAAGTTTGACTTTGCGATAAACAATTGGCCGCACGTTTAATATCATATTCATTTAATTTTTCATCACAGAGCGGCAGAATAAAATCGACGGGGATCATTTGACTGCCTTGCATTAATAATTGATGAAAACTGTGTTGACTGTTAGGACCCACATCACCCCAAATCACGCGACCCGTCGCATAATGAATTTTTTCACCCTGCGATGTCACATTTTTTCCCAAGCTTTCCATATGCAATTGTTGAAAATAAGCGGGAATGGTAGATAGTTTTGCGCTATACGGCACGATGGCTTTTGAATGTGCGTGAAAAAAATTGTTATACCACACTGCTAATAATGCCATTATTACCGGGATATTTTTATCAAATGCTGTCTGTTGAAAATGTTGGTCCATTTGATAAGCGCCAGCCAAAAAACGTTTAAATTTTTCAGCACCTAACGAAAGTATCACAGAAAAACTAACAGCAGACCAAATGGAAAAACGCCCGCCAACCCAATCCCAGATTTTTAAAATATTTTCTCTTAAAAAACCCAGTGATTTTGCACGTTCTTCTTTTGCAGTAACCGCATAAAATTGTGATGGCGCATCACCCAACCAAGATTTAATGGATTCGAAAATAGTGAGTGTTTCTTGTGTCGTCAATGATTTTGAAACAATGATGACAATGGTCGTTTCAGGATTGCATAATGCTAATTT
Organism: Verrucomicrobiota bacterium; assembly: GCA_013287435.1. Classification (GTDB taxonomy): domain Bacteria; phylum Pseudomonadota; class Gammaproteobacteria; order Coxiellales; family Coxiellaceae; genus 2-02-FULL-42-43. The sequence continues at coordinate 60,408 of JABDDU010000004.1, read as the reverse complement.
CGCTTGCACGCTTGCGTAATCAAATTCAGATAAAAAATGGCATGTTGCGTTTCTGGTTGAGGTATCCAACGCTTGATAATACAGAGCGGGTCCTAAACCTGATCCGCCCATGCCGACATGCAAAATGGTATCAATCGGTTTTCCGCTAAACCCTTTTAATTCTTTTTTTTCTAATTGTTCTGCAATCTGCGTCATTTTTTGAAATTCAGATTGCACTTCACGAACCAAATCTACCCCTTCAAAAATAAATTTCTCGTGCGCAGGTAATCGAAAAACGGTGTGTAATGCTGAACGCTGTTCAGAATAATTTATTTTTTCACCAGAAAATAAAGCGTGAATAGCTGCTGATAATTTTCTTTCATGAGCAAGTGCACATAATAAATCGACAGTCTCTTGTGAAATCCAATTTTTAGAATAATCGATAAATAAACCAGCGACATCCGCAGAAAAATGATCGAAGCGATCAGGAAATTCTGAAAATAATTGCTTGATCGGAATATCGCGCAATATTTGATAATGCGCTTGTAATTTCGACCACGTCGTACAATCTGTCATACGCATAATTAACAACCCATTCCAAAATAATCTAATCCCGCTTTTCGAACCATTTCTCCGTCATACATATTGCGACCATCGAAAATAACCGGGTATTTTAATAAATGTTTGATTTTTACGAAATCAGGATTTTTAAAATCGTTCCATTCAGTCACGACTGCTAAAACATCTGCATTTTGTAAAGTGTCTTCCGAGTGATCGCATAAAATTAACTGGGGTTGTTGATGATAAATGCTGCGAATATTTTCCATGGCCAATGGATCATACGCTCGCACAATGGCTCCTGCTGCTATCAACTGTTCGATTAACACACGGCTCGATGCACAACGCACATCATCAGTATTCGGCTTAAAAGCCAATCCCCAGAGTGCTACTGTTTTATTTTTCAACGCCTGATTAAAATAATTTGAAATTTTATGAAATAATAATGCTTGTTGTTGATCATTTGTTCGTAATACGGCATTTAAAATATGTGGTTCATATCCCAATGCTTTTGCCTCATTTCGCAACGCAGAAACATCTTTCGGAAAACAAGACCCGCCAAATCCACAGCCTGCATTTAAAAATTTTGGACTAATGCGAGAATCGGCACCCAACCCGTTTTTCACCGCATGAATATTGGCACCAGTCAGTTCCGCAATTCGACTGATCTCATTCATAAAACTAATTTTTGTTGCCAAAAAAGCGTTCGCCGCATATTTGGTTAACTCGGCGGATGCTGGATCCATTGCAAGTAAGGCATGCCCTTTGTCCAATAACGGACGATATAATTCTTTCATCAATGCTGCTGCTTTTTCCGTTTGCGTACCAATCACTATGCGATCGGGCGACAAACAATCTTGCACGGCTTGACCTTCGCGTAAAAATTCGGGGTTTGAAACAACATCAAAGGTGATATCACTGTGGCGATTTTTTAATTGCTCGCAAACGATGCGTTGAACCATTTCAGCCGTACCCATCGGTACGGTCGATTTATTCACAATACAACGATAATCCATCATCATCTCGCCAATTTTTTTTGCAACTGCTTGAACGTACTGTAGATCAGCAGAGCCATCTGTTTTTGATGGCGTGCCCACAGCAATCATCTGTACAATTGCGTAATCAATTGCTTCTTGAAAATCAGTGGTAAAGTGAATCCGTTTCGCCTCAGAATTTTTTTTTAGCAATACGTCAAGATTTTCTTCATAGATGGGTAATTTGCCTTGTTTTAAACGCGTAATTTTGGCTGTGTCGACATCAACACAACAGACATCGTGTCCCAATTCAGCAAAACAAATGCCAGAGACAAGCCCAACATAGCCGGCGCCATAAATTGAAATTTTCATAAGTCATACTCATTGAATGCAAATTAAGAACTAAATTCCTTGTATCCGATCGCTTTAAGTCAGTTCTTAATTCGCATTTGAAATCTATTGCGCTGAATTATAGCGAGAACAGAACTTGGACACCATAGTTAAGTTGCGCTAATATCCAACCACATTTTCAAAATGGAATTGTCATGGATCTTATTGTTTGTCTTTGCCTCATTGGATATTGCTTGACGCTAACACGTTTTTCAAAATGGCCAATCGAGTTTGCGCCTTTCTTTGTCATTTCAACCATTATCACTCTACTGTACTGTTTCGCTTATTGGCATTTTTTGAAAGCGGGGGCTGATGGTATTTTAATGCTCGGTGGATTTTTATTTCTGCTCTCGCCTATTTTTATAGCGCAAGAAAAAGATCAATTATGGAAAAAATATTTTACACCGGGATTTATTATTTCACTCGGATTTTTAGCATTATTTTTATCGCTATCCTATCAAGTACATTTTGCGGGTTGGGATGAATTTACGCATTGGGGACCGCACAGCAAATTGGTTTTTTTTAATAATGGGTTTTTGACAAAAAATGATGTGGTGATACACAAATCTTATCCACTCGGTGGAGCACTTTTTCAATATTTATTTTTTCGTTTGTCTGGTTATAGCGAAGGAACCGCTTACGTTGCTCAATGCTTATTAATCATGGCATCACTGTCTATTTTAATTCATCAATACCGGTGGGAATCGTGGAAAAATGCCTTTATTGCCTACACAATCACGCTCACACTTCTGCTACTACTCCGAGTTAAGATGGGTCCTGTTGATTCGCTTTACATGGATAGTGATGTGGGTATTTATTTTGGCATGATGATAGCAGCTTATTTTACTTCGCAAAAAAATATTTCTACTATTTTGTATTTGATACCCATGGTTGCTGCAATGACGCTATTCAAGCAAAAATTATTTCCGTTAATTTTAATGGCAACCGTTGTTATGTTTATTGATATCATTATTTTTAATCGAAAAAATATTTTTCCGAAAATAGGGGCGCTCATTCTGTTGCCAATGACAGCTTGTTTCGTCACACATAGTTGGCATCAATATCTTAAAAGCATTGGTACACAAGTTGAATGGAAATTAAACATGTCATTCGCAAAATTGCATGAAGCATTTTTTGCTTCAGCAGGATCTGTTTCACATCATATCATTTTCAATTATTTGCACGCACTGATCTTACCTACCGCTATATTCGTTGCAGTTATTGTATGTTTAAACTGGACAGCCTATCTCGGTTATCAAAAGAAAAAGAAAAAAATGACTTTAATAGTAATTAATATCGTGTTTCTCTGTGGATTTATTGCTTACTTATTTGGTTTGTTGCTGATGTATCTTTTTTCTTTTACGGTGTATGAGGGATTACACCACGCTTCGATGCAACGATATCTTCATATTTATTATCTAGGATGGTCTATCGTTGTGCTCTATTTTCTTTTTGATGCTAAGCGTCATCTGTTCAGTGCACGGGCGGAAAACAACTTTATTATTGGCGTAATAATTGGAATATTCGGTTTTTTTGTTATGTATTTTATTCATCAATGTCATTTTTCACATCATCAATATGCTCTCTGGAAATTACGTCAACCCATTATTAAAATAGCAAATGCTGTTAAAAAGGTGACGAAACCTACTGATAAAATATTTACGATCTGGCAAGACAGCAGGGGTGCTGAACGCGCTATGTTGCTTTATGAACTCACACCCAGAAAACCTAACTTAACGTCCAGTAGTTTTGGCAAACCGTATAGCAAAAATGATGTCTGGACGAATAATTTATCGCCAAAAAAATTGTTGCGAGAAATAGGCGGGTATAATTATTTATTACTAGGTTATTCGGATAAAAATTTTTGGACCCATTATCAATCGATCATGCCAAATCGTCATACATTAAAACCAGTAGCGACTTATACTATTTGCATGGATAAAAAATTTAGTTCATTGGGTGATGCGGGTTGTGTCATAAAACAGCATCACGCCTATTTATTTAAGATAATAAATATAAACGGCAAAATTCATTTGGTTAATGTTAAGTAAAATAAACGCTTCATCTCTTTTCGACTGCTGCTGACATTATCTAAAATAATACCGCATAAAAAACTGATGGCAGCCAATATCATAATACCTGTTGACAAAATAGCTGTTGGTAAGCGAGGAATTAAATGTGTTTTTAAATAGGTCATTAATACGGGGATGAAAATACCCGTGGAAATTAAGGCTAATATTAATCCGATGCCTGAAAAAAATAACAGTGGTCTTACAATTTTTAACAATAGAATAATTTTCCACAAAATTCGAGATCCATCTCTATAACTTTTTAATTTGCTACTTGACCCTTCTGGTCTTGCGTAATAAGTGGTTTCAATTTCAGCACAGGGTAAACGTTGTTCTAAACTATGAATCGTCAATTCAGTTTCAATTTCAAAACCATAAGAATTTGCTGGAAATGATTTCACAAAACGTCTAGAAAAAATTCGATAGCCAGAAAAAATATCAGTGAAATTAGCACCAAATAAAGCACTCACCACTTTGGTAAATAATGTATTCGCGAGTGTGTGACCGCGACGATAAACAACTCCGCTGTCATTATCAGGAACTCTTACACCAACCACCATATCCAATTGTTGAACAAGTAATGCATCAACCATCAAGGGTGCTTTTTTAGCGTCATAAGTGCTGTCCCCATCCGCTAACACATAAATATCCGCATCAACATCCGCAAACATTCGACGAACCACATTCCCTTTACCTTTATGTGTTTCAATTCGTACTATTGCGCCGTTTTGTTTTGCAACAACAATTGTATTGTCCGTGGAATGATTGTCATACACATAAATCAACGCATACGGAAAAACAGACTGAAAATCACAAATAGTCTTTGCAATCGCAACCGATTCGTTATAACACGGCAGTAATACTGCTATTTTATACTGACTCAAATCTGTCATGGCCATTCGCTGTGATGAACTCGATGGATATCATCGTATAAAAAAGGTAAGATCGCAAACATTCTGATCAGTGGAGGAAATGTGCATAACGTACGAATCAATCCGGTTATTTTAGTTGGCGGCACAGGTACTCGATTATGGCCGCTGTCTCGTGCAAATTACCCAAAGCAATTCACGCAATTGGATGGGCAATATTCGTTATTTCAACAAACCTTGCTGCGTTTAAAAAAAATTCAAACGCTGCATCGTATTTATTTGGTGGTAAACGAAAATAATTATTTTTTATGTTTAGATCAATTAAATGATTTGGATATGTATGGCGTTGAATTTATTGTTGAGCCTGAAGGTCGCAATACCGCACCTGCCATCGCTGCCTGCGCCTTTATCATGAAACAAAAAAATGAACCAGAAGAATTAATGCTGGTTTTGCCGTCAGATCATAAAATAACGGATAATAAAAAATTTTTGAATACTGTTAATCAAGCGATTCCATTTGCAATTGAAAAAAAATTAATTTTATTTGGTGTAAAACCGAATGAACCTTCCGCTGCTTATGGTTATATCCAAGCTGAAAATAACGCAAAATCAGGCGCTAAAGTAAAAGCTTTTTTCGAAAAACCCAATAAAGAAAACGCAACCATTTTCATGTCAAAACCCCATTGCTATTGGAACAGTGGAATGTTTTTATTTTCTGCAAATACCGCGTTGCATGAAATAGCTCAGCACGCTCCTGATATTTATCAGCTTGCAAATAGAGCAGCAAAAAATGCAATCATGCGGGAAAATACGCATTATTTGCATCGTGATGATTTTGCAAAAATACCCAATATGCCTATCGATGTTGCGGTGTTTGAAAAAACAGATGCAGCTTATGTGTTCGAATTACAATCGGATTGGTCTGATCTGGGTGATTGGGATGCGCTACATAAAAATACCCAATCGGATAGCGATGGTAACGTCTCTATCGGAAATGTATTTTCCTATGACACCAAAAATTCTTATTTGCGTTCTACGGATAAATTACTGGCAACGGTCGGCGTTGATAATTTGGTTGTTGTTGCGTCTAAAGACAGTGTTTTAATTGCCGATAAATCGAAGGCGCAAGATGTTAAAACACTGGTCGATTTATTAAAGTCGAACGGTTACGCCGATTATCTGGTGAATGATTTAAAAGTCCAGCGTCCGTGGGGAACGTATGAACTGATTATGAAGACAAAAAATCTTCAGGTGAAGCATATTCTATTAAAACCGGGTGAAAAATTATCATTGCAATCACATGCACAACGTTCTGAGCACTGGGTGATTATCAAAGGAATGGCTGACGTGATTTGCGGTGAAAATGTGTTTCAACTACACGAAAACGAATCAACTTTTATTCCTAAAAATACAAAACACCGATTGATTAATTCGCAAAATTCATACTTGGAATTAATTGAAGTGCAAGCGGGTGATTACATTGGGGAAGATGATATTGTTCGGTACGATACTTAAAAAATTCTTCCGCTCACAATTCTATTATTTCGCTATTGTCGGCAGTATTGGATTTATCATTGATACCAGTGTTTTTTATGTTTTACATTTAGAAATCGATTACGCACTCAGTCGAATTATCTCGATTTTAACTGCACTGACAATTACGTGGCTTGCCAATAGAACTATTACGTTTCAAGTTGAAAAAAAAGCATCGCATCTGGAATGGCTGAAATATGTGGTAATGAATTCAATAGGTGCGCTGATTAATTTTAGTGTTTTTATTTTTTTGGCAAAATCCAATCCCTTTCTGAAACAGTATTTTATTATTCCGTTGGCGCTCGCAACCGGTGTTTCGATGTGGTTTAACTTTGGAATGAATAAATTTTATATTTTTAGAAAAAAGAAATAAGTTCCGTCACACACGCTTCTTTTGAAAAATGCTTTTTCACGTATTCAAAACCAGCGGCACCGAGTGCTTGACGCTGATCTCTTAATTCATACGCTTTCATAATCACTGATGCAATGTTAGATACATCATCAGAAACGATAGAATAACCACAACCTGATTCGCGAATAATAGAATGTCCATCGCTTTCTTTATTTAAAAAAGCAACAACAGGAAGACCAGCGGCCATATATCCTAAAATTTTTCCTGGCACAACCGGTGTTTTATTTTTAGCGCTCAGTGAAACCAAACCAATATCGCACGCTTTTAATAAGCTTGCGTAATCATCGCGACTAATAAAGGGTTTGAAAATAACATTCGTTAATTTATATTTTTCGACTTTTTCTTCTAGCTTTTTTTTCTCTGTGCCATCACCGACGATTAAAAAACATAAATCCGCTAAATGCTGCACTTGTTTCGCAGCTTCAATTAATATATCTAAGTTTTGCGAGGGGCCAATAACCCCTGCAAAAACAGCAATAAATTTATTCTGCAAGCCGAATAATTCACGATAATTTTTTGAGGGATTTTCTGTTTGGTGTGTTGCGATATCTACCCAATTGTGCAAAACAACACATTTATTTTTTAACTCGGGGTACACTTTTAACAATAAAGCTTGATTGCCTTGAGAGTGTGTTGTCACACTATCCGCTTTTTGATAGCTCCATTTTTCCATCCCCTGAAAAAAACGAATGATGTATTTATTTTTCAAAACACCTAAATCAATGGCATTTTGTGGAAATAAATCTTGTACGTTTAAAATAAATTTCGCATGATATTTTTTTTTCACCCACGCACCCACAAACGATAAAGGCAACGGTGGGCTATAAACAATCACGGTATCAACAGGATCGTGTATATAATGTTTAATTTTCCGTATAAACAAGTAGGGTAATAATAATTGCGCTATACCGCGCACAATAAAATGAACTTGATGGTGCGCCAAATGTTTCATGCGAATCACGCGAATATTTTTTTCTATCATCACTTCAGAAAATGACTGTGTATTGTTTGGATCTAAATTATATTGCGGCCAGCAGGTGACAACGGTAACTTGATATCCTCGATGCGTTAATTCTTCCGCTAATTCCAGCATTAAATGTGAGGCAGAGCGGATTTCAGGAGGGTAGGAATCGGTGATAAGTAAAATGTGTTTCATATCCCAATCATCTCATTTTTCCCCAACGACTCTTCCATCGCAAAAGCAGTCTGCATTGAAATAAAAGTATCCTCTAACGAAATAGTGTCGCTTTTTCCTAATACGCGATTAATAAAGGTATGAATTTCTTCTTGATATCCCATCTCTTGTTTTGATGTTTTAAATTTTTCGGATTGTTTTCCCGCAATGAGTTGTGAAATGCGAAAATCAGTTGAGAGAATTGCTTTTTCATCAAAAAAGATTTCGAGATATTCGCGATTCAACGAGCGATTACCGGCAGCCGTGTAAATTAACGAAGCAATAGATCCACGATTAAAATGGATCGTGGCAATTAAATTATCGTTATTTATAATCGATTGATCATCACCCGATACTCTTTGTGTAAAAACGCTGATCGGTTTTTCATTTAATACATATTGCATTAAATCGATAAAATGCGTCATTTCACCCACAATGCGGCTGCGACCTTCGCGATCACTGTGCACCCAATGATCATGAGGCACTTTTCCCGCATTAACACGGTAACTTAACACGGCGGGGTTAACACGATGAGCTAACCAAGTATGCATTTTATTCGCATGCGGAGAAAAACGGCGATTATGTCCAACCATTAAAACTGGTTTTTCTGTTTGCGCATGATAGGCTGACATTATTTCTGATAATTCGTCTTGATGAATGCATAATGGTTTTTCAATGAATAATGATTTTTTGAATTGAATGGATTTTAAAATTAAATCCGCATGTTGGCTGTGTGGTGTTAATGCAATTAATGCATCTGAATGATTAAACGCCTCGTTAATATCCGTTGCACAGGATTCAAATCCAAAGCGTTTTGCGTTATGTTGTGCGCTGATGCCTGAACTCGTTACCAATGTATGCAAAGTGACGCCATCCATTTTTTTCAATGCAGGAAGAAACACCGCTTTACCATATAATCCTGCGCCAATCACACTGACATTTATTGTATCGCGTGCTTTTCTCGTCGATGACATACTGAGTTTGCGTTCGATGAAAGTCGTATGAGGATATTCAAATAACAAACCAATCGGATTATTTAATTGATTATTTAAAAATGCGTCATAAACATTTTCGGCGTTTTCAATCAAATATTTTTCAGTTATTAAAGAGGAAACATCGATTAATTTTTTTTCAATCAGACGAATAAATTCTTGTAAATTTCTATTTTCAGTCCAGCGTGCAATATCCAGCGGATAATCAATACCGTCTTTTTCATAACTCTCAATGAGCGAACCTGGTCCCGCTGCTTTTGATACGATTAATTCTACTTCTTTTAACCATAATTCATTGCGATTCGGATGAATATCCGCAACACCGACAACAACAATTGTGCCTTTTTTTCTGGATAATTGAACGGCAAAATCAACAGGCTCACTGGAGTTTGTTGCGGCAGTAATGATGACAGCGTCAACACCTTGGTTATGTGTTGCTGCATTGACTGCCTGTTGAAATAGTGGCGCGTCGTGATGCGCAAATTCAGCGCCTTGTTTGATGGCCAATTCACTTTTTTGTGCATTCACATCGAATGCAAAAACACTGCATCCATAGGCTTTTAATAGTTGAATGCTTAACTGTCCTAATAATCCTAAACCAATCACAGCAACCGTTGATCCAAAAGTTAAATGGGCACTTCGAATACCGTGTAATGCAATACAACCCAACATGCCAAATGCAGCGGACTCTGTTGACACAGTATCTGGTATTTTCACGGCGAGATTAATCGGTACTGATATATAATCAGCATGAGATGCAAATCCTTGGCCAATACACGCAACGCGATCGCCGGGTGCAAAATCATGCGCTTCAATTCCCGCTTCAACGACAATTCCTGCAGCGCTATATCCCAGTGGTGTGGGTGTGTCGAGTCGACCCATCGCTTCTTGAACAGTTTTTAAAAGTCCTTCGTTTTTTGCTTTTTCAATAAACCGTTTCACTAAATCGGGGCGCGCTTTTGCTTTTCCAAGCAATGATTTTTTGCCTAATTCTATGGTTGCTTTTTCAGTACCGATGCTAATTAATGAGTGACAATTTTTAACTAAAATAGATTTTCGACCGCACTTAGGTACAGGCACTTCTTCTAAGCTGACTTTGCCGGTTTTGTAGTTTTGGATAACTTGTTTCATGCTTTATTTGCTACCACGATGAAAATCATCGGTTTTTGATTGCTATAACAACAATTTTCGTCTGAAATTGCTGTTATTATCATCAATTTTCGGGTATTTATGTTTAAACGTCTTTTTCAGCTTCCCTTAGCAAATCGAGATAGTCACTCCACAGTCTCCTGCGACAACACATAATTTTTTACAGCAGAGGACATACCCGGTGGAAATTCAGCATCGCGATTAATGAAATCCCAGTTTTCACGAAACCATTGAATCACTGTCGGCAAGCCTTGTTGAAAATTGGTTTGTGGATTATATCCCATCAAATCACGCGCGCGATCAACTGAAGCAAGCAAACGCGATTTGGTATCCCATTTGCGTTTATCGGTATAAGCCATTCCGGCTTTATTACCAACCATGCCATTAATCATTTCTGCCATTGCAACAATTTCTGTTTCTTCGCCAGACGCAATATTCATTTCCTCGCCAATCACTTTTTCATAATGTCCTGCACGTAACAAAGCATCGACAATATCGGCAACGTAGGTAAAATCACGCGTCATTTTTCCAGAACCTGTAATCGGCAACGGCTGACCTTTCATCGCCCAATAAATAAAATTGGGAATCACATTACGATATTGTCCTGGCACTTCACCCGGTCCATACGAATTAAAAAAACGGGTTTTCACGATCGGTAAATCATAATGATGATAATAAAAATTGCAGTATAACTCGCCAGTCATTTTTGAAATTTGATAGGGCGTGCTTAAATGCAAGGATACAAATTCTTCTTTTAAGGGTAATGGCGCTTGTGCACCATAAATCGCGCAGCCTGATCCTGCATACACAAAACGCTTAATATTTCCGCATAAAACAGCATATTCTAATACTTTAATCGTTCCTAATCCGCTTACCAGCAAATCGGTTTCAGGATAATCGACCGAATTTTGATTGGCAAAAAAAGCGGCTAGATGAAATACGTAAGCGGGCTTTTCGTTAAATACCCGTTTTAAATCGATATCATTGGTGATATCGCCTTTCACAAATAACACGTTTGGTAAATTTGGAATATTCCATGCATAGGATGAAAATAAATTATCTAAAATAATGACTTTTTTAGCGCCCGCTTGTGCCAATGCACGCACTAAATTAGAACCAATCGCACCAGCGCCGCCGGTGACTAAAATGGTTTGGTCTTTGTATGAATCAAGATAGGTTGTTGGCATAAAAATTCCATACCGTTAAATGTGTGCTAATAAAATATCGACTATGCGTGACGCAGATTGTCCATCGCCATACGGATTCTGAATCCGCGACATTCTATCATAGCGATTTTTATCGTGCATTAATGATTCAGTTTCAGTAATGATCGTTTGAGCATTGGTTCCCACCAAAACAACCACCCCTGCATTAACGCCCTCAGGACGCTCTGTAACTTCACGTGTCACAAGAACAGGTTTACCCAATGACGGCGCTTCTTCTTGAATACCGCCCGAATCTGTGATGATTAAATAGGCCTTATCCATCAAATAAACGAAAGGTGCGTAATCGAGTGGTTTGATGAGATGAAAGTTTGGAATAGAGGATAACATGTCATTCACTGGTTTTTGTACATTAGGATTTAAATGAACGGGATAAACAAAATGATAATCAGGATGTTTGGTTGCGAGCGTTTTAAATGCAGAAAAAACTTGTTTAAAACCTTCGCCAAAATTTTCCCGTCGGTGACCGGTAATTAAAATTATTTTTTTATGGTCATTCACAAGCTTTTGAATATCAGTGCCAATCATAGAAGACCAATCGTTGGTTTGATTCACTTTATCGCGCACCCACAATAATGCGTCAATCACGGTATTGCCCGTCACAAAAATATTTTCCTGATTCACATTTTCGTTTAATAAATTTTGTTTAGAAATTTCGGTGGGCGCAAAATGTAATTTGGCAATACGGGTTGTCATGGCGCGATTAATTTCTTCCGGATAAGGTGCGTAAATATCATTCGTACGCAATCCCGCCTCTACATGTGCGACAGGAATTTTTTGATAAAAAGCAGCAAGCGCTGATGCCATGGTAGAAGTGGTATCACCCTGAACGAATACGTAATCAGGACGAACATCATTTAACACTGGTTTTAAGCCATTTAATACGTTAGCGGTAATCGAATATAAATCTTGATTGGCGGTCATGATGTTTAAATCATAATGAGGTTTTATTTCAAATAAATCTAATACTTGATCTAACATTTCGCGATGCTGACCCGTTACACAAACAATACTGTCAAAAGCATTATTTTTTTCTAACGCATGAACAATCGGCGCCATCTTAATGGCAGATGGACGTGTGCAAAGAATGGAAAGTATTTTGGTTTTCATACAACACGCTCCGTTACATGCGAATTAAGAGCTGAATTTTTTGCATCCGCTCGGAATGTTGTGGTTAGGATGGTTTTCGGAGAGACGCCGTGAATACATCCGTGTAGGCTTGCTTGGTGTGGCATCCATGCCACACACACTCCCCTCAAACCATCCGTAACCCCAACATTCACTCGCTACCGATAGTTTAGCTCTTAATTCGCATTTATCGTCTAAAAAAAGCGATGTACTCTTTTTTCAAGCCATGATTCAAAATCTTATTTTTATAGTAATTTAGCGCGCCAATTTTATACTGATTATATTCTGCATTATTCAATAAAATAAGCGAATCTATTTTTTCTGAAAATGCGGTCGGCTGTGAAAGAGGGCATTCCCAACCGGCATCAGCATTCTCCAAATCATGCCATGGCGTTTGATCAGACAATAAAACGGGTACGCCGGAAGCCAATGATTCCACAATCCCATGGCCATAATTTTCATTCCAGGTCGGTAGGAAAAATAAATCGTAGGGTAACAGCGTTGTTAACACTTGATCGGGATCGCAACCGCCACGATAAATAACGTGAATATTCTTGGGCAGTTTTTTAATCGCTGCTAAACAAGTTTGCCAATAAGACTCATCTTCAATCGGTCCATAAATATCAAAAATAACGTTTCCTGCTACGTTAGATAATATTTCAATAGCGCCTAATAAATTTTTCTTTTTTGATAGACGAGATATAAAAACGATTTTAATACTATTTTCTTGTTTATGATTTATTATTTTTTCAGCGGCAAGTACGGTTGAGATATTCGCAATCATGGTTACTCGCGACAATGTTCCAACCGCTTTTTTTATTTCTTGCTCTTCACTATCTGATGCCGCTAAAAATTCAACCGATTTTACAAACAGTTTTTTGAAAAGATTAATATATAATTTTTTTCGAATGGGTTTGATAGACAATGCGCCAGCACCCAATTCGCCACGCGGTGAAAAAATAATTCGGGTATTTCTTATTTTTTTTAATTTCAATAAGAATAATGGGAAAACAGCCATTTTAGGTGAAACAAAAGAATTAAAATAGACGATATCAACGTTATTGGCAGATAGAAATTGGTAAATGCCGCTCAGCATTTTTTTGGGCGAAAGATACAGTACGCTATAACCGTTTTTTGGTTGAAGTTTATCAGATTCAATAGTCGAAAAAGGTGTCGACACACACAAGTCATGATTGCGTGTGACAATCGTAATATCAAAATCATTTTTTAATGTATTAATAATAGCAGCGATGGAACGCACGGGGCCGCCAGCTCGAACACTGGGTAAATAATAATCGCAAAATAGTAGGAGTTTTTTCATATAAAATTTTTGTAAAGAACTCTCGAAAAATCTTTCATATTGTCAGATTGCGAAAACCATTGTGAAACAGGAATATTAAATCCTGTTTTTTGTCGATTTAAAATATCAACTGGCAATTTTCTATGGGGTGCATTTGCCAACTCTTTTTTTGACAGTGGCTTTTTTGCGCAAAGTGCAATAACATTTTCGAAAAATGTTACATCCACAAAAGGTACGCGAATCTCCAATGAATGCGACATACTCGCCCAATCAGAGTCACGCAATAATTGATTTCGCATATACCATTGTATGTCCAGTGCAGAAATCTGAAAACGTTTTGATCGAATGCCTTCGCAATCATTTTTTAATCGCTCAAACAGATTTAATTCTTCTAAACCTGTTTTTACTAAATCTTTGTCGAGAAAATTTTCTAATTCCCAAGGCATATGTAATGCGCGCGCTAAGAAATAAGCGCTCGAACAATCACGACTGTATTCTAATAAGCTCGCTTCTTTTGGAGACAATATTTTTTTTGTAGCTTGTCGGAATATTTTTCCCACGCATGAGAATGCCGAAACATACTTTGTTAGTTTTGCAATACGTGAAAAATGCGGGTAACCTGCGAACAATTCATCTGAACCCAAGCCCGATAAGGCCACTTTCATTCCCAACTGATTAGCAACCCAGCTCACAAAATAAGTATTAATACCATCGATACTGGGTTGATCCATTTGTGCAAATATTTTTTCACGTTGTTCTTGAGCTATCTTTTCAGATAACCATTTTGTTTTTTGATGGGTTTTAAATAGGTCTGCCACACGCTCTGCTAAAGATACTTCGTCTTTCAGTGTGCCCCGATATTCCTCAAATCCCAATGTGATTGTTGTGGGTTTTGGTGCAATATCAGAAGCGACATTCACCAAGGTTGATGAATCAATACCTGACGATAAAAAAATGCCGACATCGACATCAGCAATTAAATGATGTTGCACGGTATCGTATAAGCATGCTTGCAAAGAAGTGTGTGTTGTATGCGTATTATTCTCAGCATGAATAAATGCTGATTTAATATTATAAAATTCTTTTTGAATTTTTTTCCCCTGTGCATCGATTAATAAATACTGGCCGGATGGAAGCGATTGAATACCTTCATATAAAGTGTATGGTTCCGGCACAGAGCCTAATAAAAAAAATCCAACTTGTCCTGCCGCAGATAGTGTTGTATTTATTTCCGTTGATGAAGCAGATAATAATGTTTTGACTTGTGATGCAAAACGAAAACATTTTCCATTGTCTGAATAATAAAAAGGTTTAATACCAAACGGATCACGCGCACAAAATAAGGTTTTATTTTTTTCATCCCAGATAGAAAAAGCAAACATACCGCGTAATAAATTTAACATACCAACACCGTGAAGGTGATACAATTTTAAAATCACTTCAGTATCACTGTGTGTTTTAAATAAATAACCCTTTTGCATTAAATCGTCACGACATTTTTTGTAATTATAAATTTCACCGTTAAAAACAATGGTGAACACACCATCATGAAGCGGTTGATTGGCGTCGGTTGATAAATCAATAATAGATAGACGTCTATGCACAAAACCTAGTGATTCATCTGGATTTGTCCAAAACCCAGCCCCATCAGGTCCACGCAAACGCATATGCTCACTCATCTGATTTAACTCAGATGGGGTGACTTTTTTTTGTTGACTATATTCAAAAATTCCCGCTATTCCACACATAGTGACTCACATGCCATTCGTAATCCCATCACGGATTCTGTTAAACCCCATGTTGAAATAATCTCGCTACTTTTGATTTTCATTTTTTCACAGCGCTCTGGATTTGACGTTAATTGAGATAAATAATGCGACAATATTGTCACATCACGCGCAGGATAAATATATCCATTCGCACCTTCTTGCACTAAATCAACAGCACATCCCACTTGATCGCTCACGATAATCGCGCAGTCAGCATTCATCGCTTCGTTCACGACCAATCCCCAATTTTCACGTTCGGAAGGTAACACTAAAATATCTGCAAGCGCATAATAATCCGGCAACTCGCTTTGATTTTTAAATCCTAAAAATCGAATACTATCCCATTTTTTTTCAGCTGCTTTTGCCAATACCGAACCATAGGTTTCGCCCGTACCAATCAATAATAAATAAGGTTTTGGTTCACTGCCATCTGTCGACAATAAAAAATAGGCGTTCAGTAAATCTATCGGGTGTTTCCGTGTAATAAATTTACTGGCATATAAAATAATGGGGCGATCTGTGTCTAATTTTAATCCTAATTTCAACGTACCAATTTTATCTTTGGTTTGCAAATATTTGCCACGAAAATAATCATTATTGACTGCGTAGTGACAAAGAAAAACTTTTTTTTCACATATTCCGTTTTTAAAATAAAAATTTCTATTATGCGTTCCTATCGACAAGTATCGGTCAACAAATTTATTTAATATTTTAAAAAGTAATTTTTTCTTAAAAGCAATGTGGGTTTTATCAAAAAGCATCGATTCACCACGTACAAAAACTTTTAACCCTTTTAATTTCGCAAAAAAAATGGCGGCTATCGTATAAAAATCTGCGTATCCATGCGTCCATACAATATCGTATTTTTTAGAATCAATCATTTTCCATAAAGCCAGTAATTTTTGAATTTTTTTTTCGCTCTTAGCGCACGCATTTAAATAAAAATATTGGTAACCGGAAAGCAATGGCACATCCCATTCCACTGTTCGATTAAATCCTTCATCGAAACGCGCTTCTGCTTTTTTATCCCAATAAAAAACAGTGGTGATTTCCATATCGCTTGTCTGCGAAATTAAACGCAGCAATGGCGCTTGATATTGAATAGGGTGGGAAACAATATACAGTAAACGATGTTTTTTTTGGTTCATTGTGGAAATTCCTGTTCGAGCACACTGATCCACTTTTTTTTCACCGTTTCAATACTATAATTTTCTTGTATTATTTTAAGCGCGTTTTCGCTCATTTTTTTTCTTAATGTTCTATTTTCACAAATCTGTATTATTTTATTTGCAAAATCTGCACTATCAATATCAGTTAAATAACCATTTTCACCATCGATTACATAATCACTGGGTCCGCCGCATTTTGTTGACACAACAGGGCAGCCCGTTGCAAGCGCTTCAAGACCTGAAATGCATAAACCTTCTTGATAAGAAGGAATAACGAATACATCGGCTTGTTGTAATTTCGACACCAATTCTGAGCGTGAAATATAATGAAGCACTTCAACTTGCGATCGAATTCCCAATCTCTCTAATTTTTCTGATAAGGCGGGTGTCATGTCATCGCCAATCAAGCATAATTTGGCGTCATTTATTTTTTTCAAGACTATTGAAAAAGCATGAAATAATAAATCGGTATTTTTTCTCGGATCCAGAAACCGACCTGTAAAACAAATCAAACCGGGCTGTACTTTTTCATCTGCTGGGAAAAATAAATGTGTGTCGATGGGAACTGGAATAACACCGCGAATTTGTTCTGACGCACGATTTAATTGTCGTTTCGTATACTGACTGACAGAAAATACTTTTCCAGCGCGCAATAATTTTTTTTCTAATCGCTCACCTATTCTGGAAATAAAAAAATAATCTATCCATTGTCGATACCAGGGAAATGTTTTTATTCTGTCTTGACGGTCTTCACCATAAGCAGTTCCGATCCAAGCAACATATTTTTTTTTCATCCTATAAAAAGGCATCGCAGATAAAATATGTCCGCTGACAACCAGATGCACGTCTGACTCGGTAATTAATTTTTTCCATGCTTCTGTTGGATAGTAAGTGGTAAATTCTAATTCGGGTAAAAATGCGCCGATCGCATATTCTTCAACACCTAATTCACCCGTAAAATGAAATGCATTTATTTTTTTTCGACCTATTTTTTTAAAGGGGACAGATAATTCAGGTTTCACACTATAAGGCATGTAGTACGCAAGCTTAACGATAAAACCCATCTCCTGTAGTGTCTGCACCAGGAAACTCAGTTTTGTATACACACCACCATGCGCTTGTGTATACAATGTTGAAATTAACGCTGTTTTCTTTGCACCACTCATTTGTTTTTTTGAAGCTGCTCAAAATAGTGAATCGTTTTTAATAAACCTTCTTTCAATGGTATTTTTGGCTCCCAACCTAATTTTTCTTTCGCCAATGAAATATCGGGACGTCTTTGTTGCGGATCATCTTGCGGCAAGGGTTGCATCATAATTTTTGATTGTGACCCAATCATTTCTTTTACAATAGTCGCTAATTCCAAAATGGTAAATTCCACAGGATTTCCCAGATTCAGTGGTCCTGGAAAATTACCATCCATTTCCATAAAACGTGTAAATCCATCGATTAAATCATCCATATAACAAAACGATCGCGTTTGGCTGCCATCGCCGTAAATAGTGATATCTTTATTCGCTAAAGCCTGCACAATAAAATTAGAAACGACACGACCATCGTTGGGCAACATGCGCGGGCCATACGTATTAAAAATGCGCGCAACACGAATATTTAAATGATGTTGACGATGATAATCGAAAAATAATGTTTCTGCGCAACGTTTTCCTTCATCATAACAAGCACGAATACCAATCGGATTCACATTGCCCCAATAACTTTCTTTTTGGGGATGCATCGTGGGATCTCCATACACTTCGCTCGTTGATGCTTGGAAAATTTTTGCTTTGCAGCGTTTTGCTAAGCCCAGCATATTGATAGCGCCATGCACGCTTGTTTTGGTAGTTTGTACGGGGTCATGTTGATAATGTACTGGTGAAGCAGGACACGCAAGATTATAAATCTCATCGACTTCCAAATATAAAGGGAATGTCACATCGTGTCTGATAAATTCAAAATGAGAATGATTCAACAAGTGTGCGATATTTCCTTTGCTGCCCGTAAAACAATTATCTAAACACAATACGTCATAATTTTTGGCGAGTAGGCGCTCACACAAATGCGAACCTAGAAAACCGGCGCCGCCCGTGACTAACACTTTCTTGGTCGCGCTTTTGTACATAAATCACCCCAACACGTTGAGAAAATGAGGCTAGTATACTGGCCTTTTTATAGCTGTTCAAACATATAACGTAAACGCTCATCATGGCTGTATTTACTATCGATACATCTTTGCAAGCCAGCGCGAGCGATCGCGATTCTCTCTTGATCATGCTGAAGGTAATATTTTACTGTTTCGTACAATGCTATTGGGTTAGTAATATCAAAATAGGCCGCTTCTTTATTTTCTTGAAACAATCGGAGATGTTCATTGGTTCGTTCCGCTAACATAAAAGCACCGCAAGCTGGAATTTCCATCGTACGATCAGTTTGCAAATCACGATTTATTTTACGCAAAAAACAGAGGTTTATTTTTGTGGCACAAATTGCTTTTACATAATCATTGTCATAAATGGGTTTATTTTCGACATGTAAATTGGGGTGAACATTGATCGCTTGTTTCCATCCATTACCCCAAATACGCACTTGAATGCCTTTTTCAGCTAAAAAAAGCATCTTCTGATACCGATCATCTTCAAACGTACCGATAAATCCGACGTCGGCGCCGTATTTTTTTTCATCTTCATGTGTTATCGGCAACGGCTTGTGAAAGGTAGGATCATAAGATTTATCGACAAAAATCACTTTTTTTGCACCCATGGCGGGTAATTCATGTGGATCACAGTTATAACTTTTGGTCGTAAAAACGAGATCATAATAGGGCAATGCGTTTACAAAATAACGGGATTGATTATGACGCGCAAACATATCATCTTCTGAATACCACACGATTTTAAGCGCGGAATGATTATGTTTAATTTTTTTGATCGTGATCGGCTTTAGGATAAGCGATTTTTCAACCCATACCAGATCATATTTTTTTTGGTCTAATCGTTGTAAAACACGCGCATTCAGCTTAGTTTTGTCGCGTGGAAGCTGAAGCTTATGCCATACGCGATCCATCAACGTAATGTGCTCATTGATACCCGGTTTAAAATCATCAGGAACCGAACTTAATACATTTACGGTGTATCCTAAGCGACGCATGGCGGCAACACGCTGCTTTGTCCGACCTACGTTGTCACCTATCATGAGGATATTGTTGATTTTCATTTCATCGTCGCTTGTGCCTTTAAATATTACGCAATATACTCATTTTCCAGCCATAAGCAAAGCCGATAGATGTTATGAAAATCGCTATTTCCGTCAAGGGTCGTTTTCACGCCTTCTTTTTGGCAAACGAATTACAAAAAGCGGGTTTGCTGAATCAACTGATTACGTCATACCCTGTCTTTAAGGCGGAAGAATATGGTATCAAAAAATCTGTCGTATGTTCGTTACTGATGAATGAATTGCTGGAAAGAGCGTCACGAAAACTACCCTTTCATTTTTTAAAATCAGATCGCATGGATTATTACTTTCAGGAGTTTTTTGACAAGCGCGCTGGGCAAAAAGTAAAAAAGGACAATGCTATTTTTATCGGCTGGTCATCCAGTTGTTTACACACGATGAAAAAATTAAAACAACAGCCGATCAAAATCATCGTTGAAAATGGATCAACACATGCAGTCTTTCAACAAAAAATTTTAGAGGAAGAATATGGATTGTTTGGATTAACACATCGTGCGGATCCGCGTATCATCGAAAAAAAATTAGAGGAATATGCGCTGGCTGATTTTATTTCATTGCCATCACAATTTACTAAAAATTCGTTTTTACAGTACGGTTTTTCCGAAGATAAAATTATTCACGTTCCCTATGGCGTTGACATCACGACATTTTATCCTTTAGAAAAATCAGACAAAAAATTTCGCATTATTTTTTGCGGCAATGTGGGATTAAGGAAAGGGATTCACTATTTATTAAAAGCATTTTATGAATTAAAACTACCGCATGCTGAATTATATATTATCGGCCCTGCCGCTGCTGAACTTGATCCGTTTATTGCAAAATATAAAGCAGATAATATTATTTGGGCGGGTTCGTTTCGAGAAAATGCGTTAGTGCATGAATATTCAAAAGGCGATGTCTTTTGCTTACCTTCTATCGAAGAGGGTTTAGCGCTTGTTTTACCGCAAGCAATGGCCTGTGGATTACCCATTATCTGCACAACCAATACCGGTGGTAACGATATTATTCATGATGGACAAGAAGGTTTTATTTTACCGATTCGTGATGTCGATGCGTTAAAAGAAAAAATTTTATTATTATATGAGAATCCCGAATTACGTAAAAACATGGGAAAACAAGCAGAAAAAACAGTGCGAGAACGTTTTACCTGGGCGCATTATGGTAAAAAAATGATTGGGAAGTTGAAAAATATTCATCGAGAACACTATGTTTAATTTGATTGCTCAGACACCTTATAAAAAACTATTTTTAGATTATCAAATAAATGCATTTGATGTGGGTGCTCGAGGTGGAATCGCGTTGGATTTATTGCCAATCGCGAACAGTGTGAATGCGATAGGCTTCGAACCCGATGAAGCTGCTTATGCCGTTTTAAATACCACGCGTTCACCTTGGAAAAGTGTACGTTATTTGCCGACGGGTATTGGCGCAAAAAACGGAACTCAATTATTACACATCACAGAAGATCCGCAATCATCCACACTCATGATTCCTGATGAACGCATTGGAAACTATTTTAAAAGTAATCAGTTTTTTACAGTGGTGGATAAAAAAAATATTGAAGTGATGACGCTAGATAAAGCTATTTCTTTCTATCAAACACCTTATCCAGATTATTTAAAAATTGATATCGAAGGTCCTGAATTGGAAGTATTGCAGGCGTCTCCTGTTTCATTACAGCATTTGTTAGCGATACGTATTGAAGTGGCCTATATTCCATTTCGTCATCACCAACCGTTGGCCGATCAAGTCCATGCTTTTCTCTACAGTGCTGGTTTTGATTTGATGGATATCGATTCCACGCACAAATGGCGAATGGGCCATGCTGTTGCTCATCCTTTTTTGGATAAAAAAAATGACTTATCATATTCTAAAGGTCAAATTGCGCAATCCGATTTTTTGTATTTACGTCGAATAACCACGATTTCAGCACTCGACAGTAAAATAAAGTTGGGGTTGATGGCTGCTGCATTAGGTTATTACGATCTGTCTTTGACTATTTTATCGCAAGATGAAATCAGTCAAGCAATCAAGCATCGTTATCAAATTCATGTAGAAACGATGCTGAAAGAATTGTCAAAAAAACAGGGTAAATACAGCGTAAAAAAATCTTTGTATCATCATTTGCGGCTTATCTATACGCATTTAAAAAGCCTTTTTTCGTGTTAAAAACACGAGTTGTTTTGTGAGTTTCACAATGTTGCGATATTCTGCGATGTAACACATGGCGAGAAAAATAAAAAACAAACCAGCAGCGGTTAATAAACTAAAATGATAGTCGTATGAAAAAACAAAAGTGGCTAATGAAATCAACACGGGGTAATAGAGAGAAAATAAATTTTTTAAGACGCGGCTCAGTAATAGACGAATCGTGAGATAAATCACGGCGAGAAATAAAGCAAACGAAAATAAAAAAGCCAAATCTACCACGCTATGAAATTTAAATAGGCCACTCAAAAATAGGGCGAGCGCCATACAATACGCTTGTACCACATAAGCCTGTTTTCCTAACAAATTTGCCATATTGATAGCAATCGCGAGCAATACGCCGGCTAAAATAAAAATGGAAAAATAAGAGAAACATTCTCCTGCTATCAACCATTGATGACCATAGAAAAACACAATAAATTTTGATCCAAAAAGATAAATTAATCCACAAATGGGCACTAGCACTCGAATCGCAATATAACTAATCCACCAAAATTGCTTTTCTAATCCTGTTTTATCATTTTCATGATGGGCAAAATAAGAAAATAAAATGGAATTGGTAAAGGGTTGGAATAATTTAATCGGAAAATAGGCCAAATAACGCCCTTGATAAAAATAGCCTAACGAAGTCTTAGATAATAAAAAAGAGATGAGCAATTCAGGAATACGGTAATAGCCTACCTCAGACACTCGAATCAGCGCCCACTTCACGCCAAAAATAAATTGGTTTTTAATGGCGTTTTTATTCCAATTCAAATGAAAATTTATATTTGTTTTTTTACGTATCAAATACCATAAAATGGCTGCCGCTAACAAATCTCTCACGACCAACGCATAAACCGTATGAAAATAATAAGCTATAAAAATAGCAATAATTCCCGTCAATAGGTTTGAAAGTCCTTGTAGAATAGAAATGGATTTGTATTCTAATTTTTTTTCAAGCGTCGCCATGTAAACGTAGCCCAATAGAATAAATATTTGGGAAATACCTAATAACAAAATAACGAGGGCCACTTGTGTACTATGATGCTCAATAAAATAATACGAGGATAAGATAAGCGTCATGAATAACTGCGCGAACAATGCGAGCCAAGTTAACATCATATAAGCATCAAAATCGATTTGCTCACCTTTTGATTTGATATAACCGCCTGGCGTTACAATCACGCAAACCATGCCAATCATTTCTCTGATAGCAATTCCAAAAGCAAAGATACCCATGTCTGTTGGAGACAATAAGCGTGAAAATACCCACTGGAAAAGAAAATTAAAAACAAAAAAGAAATAAGTCGCTGCGCCTGACCATAAGCTCGCTCTGATAAATTTTTCTTTTATATCAGTTTGCATTTTTCAACCGTCAGCGGTTTTCCTGCAATTAATCGAGTACAATAGCCCGTTAATTGTAACGCTTGGGCATCCCAGGTAAATAAACGAAGGAATTCTTTATTGATTATTAAAGGATCTTCCGATGCAAAACAGGTTTGTAATGCAGAAATGACCGCGTGAGAATCTCGACATTGAAATAAAGGAATTTTTGCATTTTCAGCTAATTTTATAGCCTCACTATGCTCAAACGGCACGCAAATAATGGGTTTCTGAAAAGCTAATAGTTCGGTGGATTTGTGATGAAAAGTGACGTCTAAATGCACGTAACACAACACGTCCGCTTGCTGCAGAAAATCAATATATGTTTCAAATGTTACTTGACCATGATTAACCGTATGGAGATTTCCTGCGATCGCAGCAAATTCATTGTCGATGACTTCATGATCGCTGCCAAGATAATGCAGCTCAACAAAATCACTTTGCTTTTCTGCCCATTGTTGAATTCCGTTTAATAAAATTCGCAAATGTATTTTATTGTAATGACTCCCGACTAAAAATATTTTATATTTTCCTACTTCTTTCTTATGTGTATTTTTTTCTAAAAGATAGGATGGAAAGCCACTGTAAATCACGCATCGTGGAATTTCAGGAAAAAATTCTGCTGCGTCTTTTAAATAAAATTCTGCGAGTACAGTGATTAACGCGGTATCTTTAAATTTTTCCGCAGTATATCGACGAAATAAAGCGGGAACAAAATTATTCCATGAATCTTTCATGTCTATCACCCAAGGCGCATTGGCATAATGAGCAATTTTTTTAGTAATCATTAGGCAATCGGTATTACCAAAAGTTCCTATGACCACATCAGGTGAAAATATTTTTGCAAGCGGACGCCAAAATGGTTTTGATCCTTGTTTCCAATCCCTGGTAACACCAATAGAAAAAAAGTAATAACAGAAAATAAGTATTTTATTGAGTAGTTTTGGTAGCTGACCTTTGCGTATTCTCGGCTGCAAAAAACTTTTTTTTCGTCCACAACAAATATGCAGAGGGTGTGAAAAATTATGCTGATCAATCACGGAAGATAGTTTTGAAAGATCAGTGATAGTTTCATTATTTGCTGCGGTGGTAAATAAAATAATAGAGTGCCCTTGTCTTGCCATTGCTGCAGAAAGTTCTCGCATGCGAAAAGCGCCAATTCGAACATCATTCGGCGACAGTTCATTGACAAATAAGACTTTTAATTTCCGCACGATCTATTTTTCCCACACTGAAATTTTAAGTTGTGTTTGCATCGGCTTTACAAAATGTTGCAACCAACTTTCACCCATCATACCTTTCCACAAGGAAGAAGACACGCTATGATCACCCTGTTGAAAACGGCGCAATGCTTTGCGCCACCACGCGACATTCCAAAAACCGCGTTGCAAAAAATCTTGCTGCTGAAAAAGTTGTTCAATATAACTTCCCAATTCTTGTTGCATCCATACATTTTGCGGCGGTAAAAAGCCTTGCTTATTCCAGCGACGCGAAATTGCGGTGGGTAATAATCCCGACATACTTTTTCTCAATAATCGTTTTGTTTGCGCTTCGCCCATTAAAAATTCAGGGGGTAATGAAAAAATAAATTCGGGGATGCGATGATCGCAGAAAGGCAAACGCACTTCGCGAGAATGCGCCATGGAATTACGATCACCATAACGCAATAACGTTGTCAAACTATTGCAAAAACTGTCGCGATATAAAGCGGATTTTAAATGGCCTGCTTTTTTGGTTTTGCTTAATATCACTTTATTCACATCATCGATCACATCGGGTGACAATCCAAAAATAAAATTACTGCCGCGATTGAGTTTTTGACTCAAATAATATTGCATTTTTTTCGGCAATAATTGAATAAGCTGTTGTTGTTTTTTTAATAAAGCCAATGGATAGCGACGTTTAATTCGTTTTAACTCTTTGCAATAAGAAACGCAATGGTTGATCGAAAAAATATCGGCTAAATAATATCGAAAATATTGCTCATACCCGCCTAAAATTTCATCTGCCCCTTGACCATCTAGCAATACAGTTACTTTTTCTTGCTTTGCCAATTCAAATACTTTCCATTGTGCAAATTGACTGGCGCTGCCAACGGGTAATTCATTATCGAGTATAAATCGTGGCATTACGTTAACAAATTCGGCACCCTGCGGTTCTGTAATGTGTGAAATAACTTTTTTGGATTTTACAGTACGTTCTGCGTAAGACCATTCATCGGCAGACGTGCCTGGAAAACGTCCTGTAAAAACATGATACGGAAAATCCATTCCCTGTAAGTCACGTACAATACTGACAATCGCGGTTGAATCTAAACCCCCTGAAAGACAGGAACCAACTGTCACATCGGATCGTAAACGAATAGCCACAGAATCAATTAATAATGCTTTAAATTCGGCAATGGCTTCTTTTTCTGAAATAAGTTGTGATGAGAAATGATCAATATCCCAATATCGATCAATTTTTTTTTCCAGGGTGTTTAAATTTACTATCATGCTTTCAGCAGGTAATAATTGTTGAATACCCGTAAAAACGGTGTCGCGCTCGTTATCTAATCTATGTGAGGGTGAATTGAGAAATGAAAGCAGTTGTGGAATTTTATAGTCTACGGGAATTTCTTGTAATGTAAATAATGCTTTATATTCCGAAGAAAAAGCAAAAAAATCGTTTGTATGAAAAAATAAAAATGGTTTTTCTCCAAAGCGATCGCGCGCAAAAAACGCTATATTTTTCTGTAAATCAATAAGACAAAAAGCAAACATCCCGTTAAAGTATTTAACACAATGCGTTCCCCACTCTGCATAAGCATGCAAAATCACTTCGGTATCACTATGCGTTTCAAACTGATAATTAAGCTGAATAAGCTGTTGTCTGAGTTCTAAAAAATTATAAATTTCTCCATTATAAGTCAAGATGTGCTGGCTATTGACGCTCAACATGGGTTGATTGGCATGTTGATCTAAATCTATGATAGCCAAACGGGTGTGACCTAAAACTATCTTTTTGTCGGTTGATGTCCACAGACCATGACCATCTGGACCTCGATGCGCCAGGGCTTGGTTCATTCTGTTAACCGCATCAACCTGTACTGATTGGCGGGCAATGACTCCGTTGATTCCGCACATATTCATACCCAAAAATGCGCATATTAGCAGAGTTTGATGATCTCTGATATGATCTTGCGCTTGAATAATAAGGGTAATCTTAATGATTTTAGTAACAGGATCAGCTGGTTTTATCGGGTTTCATCTCAGCAAACTCTTGCTCGAACACGAGGATTCCGTTCTCGGGATTGACAATATCAGTGATTATTACGATGTGAATTTAAAGCACGCGAGATTAAAAATTTTATCGGATTATGCTAATTTTTCTTTTGTAAAATGTGATTTGGCGGATCGCGCCAATTTAAAATCTTTATTTCAAAAACATAAAATTACCAAAGTTGTTAATTTGGCAGCACAACCTGGCGTGCGATATTCTATTGAAAATCCTTATGCGTATGTCGATTCCAATTTGATTGGGTTTGTAAATTTAATCGAGTGTTGTCGACATTTTGAGATTGAGCATTTGGTTTATGCGTCGACAAGTTCTGTGTACGGAGCGAATACCCAACAACCTTTTTCTGAAGATCAGTCCGTTGATCATCCGCTGGCGTTATATGCTGCAACCAAAAAAGCGAATGAATTAATGGCGCATTCGTATTCGCATTTATATCGATTACCCACAACCGGATTGCGTTTTTTTACGGTGTATGGACCTTGGGGTCGTCCCGATATGTCGCCGTTTTTATTCACGAAAAATATTCTGGCGGGAAAACCGATTGATGTTTTCAATCATGGCAATATGATTCGAGATTTTACGTATATTTCAGATATTGTGGAAGGTGTTATGCGAGCGATGAATTGCATTGCCACGCCGGATCCCACTTGGTCG
Source organism: Verrucomicrobiota bacterium (assembly GCA_013287435.1). Taxonomy (GTDB): domain Bacteria; phylum Pseudomonadota; class Gammaproteobacteria; order Coxiellales; family Coxiellaceae; genus 2-02-FULL-42-43. Next base: position 32,986 of record JABDDU010000004.1, on the reverse strand, counting down.
AGTGATAATCCTAATGCGGCAACGAGTAATGCACCCTATCGAATTTATAATATTGGTAACAATAAACCGGTACAGCTGACGGAATATATTGAGGCGATTGAAACAGCATTGGGTGTTAAGGCAATTTATAATATGATGCCGATGCAAGCGGGAGACGTACCATCCACTCATGCGGATGTCTCTCGATTGGAAAAAGAATTGGGTTATCACCCAAAGATAAGTGTAAACGAAGGTGTTTCGCATTTTGTGAAATGGTACAGAGAGTTTTATCAGGTATAATCAATCATGAATAAATCATTTTTGGTAAAATGGTTCGGATTTCCGGCAACTTTATTGCATGGCGACACAATGGTGCTAGATCGTTGGCGCTGGTTATGCAGACATTTATTGCCAACCAAAGATCACGAAACTTTTTTGGATGCTGGCTGTGGTTCTGGTGCTTTTACTATTTATGCTGGAAAACTAGGGTATGACGCTTTAGGATTAAGTTGGGATGAACGCAATCAAGATGTTGCTATACAACGCGCAAAATTATGTGCCGTTGATAAAAATACCCATTTTCATATTCAAGATTTGCGTACGTTAGAGAAATGCACCGAATTTCATAATAAATTCAATATTGTTATTTCCTTTGAGAATATTGAACATATTATTGATGATATAAAATTGATAAAAAATCTTGCCTCTTGCCTCAAACCGGGTGGTCGATTGTTATTAACCACACCAAATTTTTATTTCCGTCCAATGGGCGCTAGTGACTTAGTCCCATTTAAAAAAACAGTAGAAGATGGTAGTCATGTACGAAAAGGCTATTCTCCCGCTATGTTGCAAGAATTATGTGATTTAAGCGGTCTTAAGTGCGAAGAAATTTCTTATTGCAGCGGTTTTTTTTCACAAAAAATAACGGCGCTACAAAATTGGTTAAGTCGTATTAGTTTTTCGTTCAGCTGGTGTATCACATTACCACTGAGAGTTTTACCTATTTTATTCGATCGCCCGCTCGCTTTTTTACTGAACTGGCCGTACTATTCTATCTGCATGGTTGCTTATAAACCACGAAAAAACGCTGATTTTTAGCGTGTTATACTTTATAATCCAACTCACATCATAACAACTTATCTGTACTCATTATGAAAGTAGTCATTTTAGCGGGTGGTTACGGCACACGCCTAAGCGAAGAAACGGTTACCACACCAAAACCGATGGTTGACATTGGTGGCAAACCGATTCTTTGGCATATCATGAAAATTTATTCTTCACATGGCATTAATGATTTTATTATTTGTCTTGGTTACAAGGGCTATGTCATCAAAGAATATTTTGCGAATTATTTTTTGCATACTTCCGATGTTACTTTTGACATGCAAAAAAATACCATGAAAATTCACACGTCTTATGCGGAACCGTGGACGGTGACATTGGTTGATACCGGTGAAAACACCTTGACCGGCGGCAGATTAAAACGCGTCCAACAATATGTTGGAGACGAAGATTTTTGTTTTACGTATGGCGATGGAGTCAGTGATGTCGACATTACACAATCAATTAAACAACACCGCGCTGACTCTGTGATTGCAACAGTCACCGCCGTTCAACCGTCAGGTCGGTTTGGCGCTTTCGATCTTGCTGGCAACAAAGTAAAGCACTTTCAAGAAAAGCCGGAAGGTGAAGGTGGTTGGATAAATGGCGGGTATTTTGTGCTTTCTCCTAAAGTATTTGATTACATCAACGGTGATGCGACGTTATGGGAAAAAGAACCCATGCAAAGAATTGTTAATGAAGGTCTCATGTCTGTTTTTTTTCACGAAGGATTTTGGCAACCGATGGACACATTGCGCGAGAAACAACTGTTAGAAAAATTATGGCTGTCTGGACAAGCGCGATGGAAAGTATGGGATTAAATTTCTGGAAAGGCAAGCGTGTTTTTTTGACTGGCCATACTGGATTCAAAGGCGGATGGCTAGCGCATTGGTTACATTTATTGGGCGCAGACGTGTGTGGATTTTCATTAGCGCCGAACACAGCTCCTAATTTTTTTGAGTTAACACACGTTGAAAAATTACTTCATCATGTCATTGGTGATATTCGACATTATTCTTCGCTTGAAAAAACAGTATTAGATTTTGATGCTGAAATTGTGATTCATATGGCAGCGCAGCCGTTAGTGATTAAATCTTATGAATCGCCCATTGAAACATTTGCAACCAATGCATTAGGTACGGCGCATTTATTAGAAGCGGCGAGAAAATCAAAATCGACTAAAGTCGTTCTCGTTATTACAACAGACAAATGTTATGAAAATAATGAATCGGGTATTGCTTATCGTGAAGCAGATCGTTTGGGTGGGCATGATCCTTACAGTAATAGCAAAGCCTGCGCTGAATTAATAACGCAATCTTTTAGAGATTCATTTTACGCCGAAAAAAATGTTACACTAGCGACGGCACGCGCAGGAAATGTGATTGGTGGTGGTGATTGGTCTGAAAATCGTTTAATTCCTGATATTATTCGAGCAATAACGCATAAAGAAAAATTAATGTTACGTTATCCTAATGCCGTCAGACCGTGGCAACACGTGCTTGAATCATTGAGTGGTTATTTGGTTTTAATTGAAAAATGTTTTTCTGATCCAAAAAAATATTCTGAATCATGGAATTTTGGACCGAATGATTCACAACATTTTTCTGTGCAGCAGATGGTTGAAAAATTTCATCAAAAAATAGCGCGTCCATTTGAATTTGAAGTTTTTTCGAATAATGATCTTAAAGAATCTCAACAGTTAACATTGAATATTGATAAGGCATTACATAAACTTGGATGGACACCCAAATATAATACAGAAGAATCCATTCAAAAAACCGTTGAATGGTATAACGCGTGGTTTAATAATGAAGACATGCGAACGGTGACACAAAAACAAATTATTAATTATCAAGAAGGAATAAAATAATGACCAATCCATTTCCACAAGTACCGTATGGTAAAGCCGTTTGGGGTGATGCTGAAAAAAAAGCAGTGATGCATGTGTTAGAAACATCCACACAAATGGGAAAACATGTTTACGAAATGGAAGAAAAAATAGCTGCTTTTTTCGCTAAAAAACATGGCATTATGATGAACTCTGGATCATCAGCCAATTATCTGGCCATCGAAATTTTAGATTTGCCGAAAGGTTCTGAAGTGATTACGCCCGCACTTACTTTTTCTACCACTGTTGCGCCACTGGTTCGCAATGGATTGGTTCCTGCATTTGTTGATGTGGATGTTGATACATTTAATATTGATGTTGATCAAATCGAATCGATGATAACCAACAAAACAAAATTGATGATGATACCCAACTTATTAGGTAATCTTCCTGACTGGCGAAAAATAAAAAAAATTGCCGAAAAATATAATTTATTATTAATTGAAGATTCAGCGGATACGTTGGGCGCTACCATTGATCATCAAACTGCGGGTCGATTTGTAGATATCTCCACAACCAGTTTTTATGGTTCACACGTGATTAGTTGCGCAGGCAATGGTGGCATGCTATGTGTCAATGATGATCGTCTGGCAAAACACGCAAAATTATTGCGAAGCTGGGGACGTAGTTCATCTTTATTTGTAGAATCAGAAGCGATTGAAAATCGTTTTAACGTGGACGTCGAAGGTATTCGTTACGATGCAAAATTTATTTTTGAAGCCTTAGGTTATAATTTAGAACCTTCTGAAATCGGCGCGGCATTCGGCTTAGAACAATTAAAAAATCTACAAAAAAATATTGATGCGCGTGTTCATTGGTTTGAAAAACAAAAAAACTTTTTTAAAAATTATGCTGAATTTTTTATTTTACCCAATCAATTAGAAGGGTCTCGCACAGGTTGGCTGGCTTATCCTATGATTGTAAAAGAAGATGCGCCATTCACACGCACTGAATTACAAATATTTTTAGAGAAACGTAACATTCAAACCCGCACTATTTTCACCGGAAATATTTTACGTCAACCAGGATTTAAAAATATTGTTTGCAAAAGAGTTTCTGAATATCCCAATGCGGATAGAGTGATGAATGGCGGAATTTTGTTGGCGTGTCATCATGGATTAACACAAGAAATGTTGGATCATGTGCATGAATCGGCCAAACTATTTTTAAGTGCGCAATAACAAATCACTCCGTAGATAGAAACGCCGATTTTGGATGTTTTTTTATGCTAAATTTCGTTGAAATGCTCGATGTACGATCAAGTACACCTGCGCTTTCAACTCAATTTATCACAAAAAATCATCTCAAACTCGACGTTTTACTAAATCTGACAACGAGGCTTGATCTCTTACAGTGCGCATTGTTGATACGCGCACAATATACATCCCGTCATGTTTATGTAACGTATACCCCATGCGTTTTAAAAAAGGTATCCATAGGTCGTATAAATCTGGACTGACCATAATAACCTGTACATGCGTACTATCTAAATAATGCCGAAATTCGACAGGCGTGATATTAGCAAGATGGTAGCCCGATAATCTGTCTATCGTCGAATGCGGTTTTACTTCGGGTGGATTTCCATCGGAGCAACCCAGCGTAGTGCGAAACCACAGGTGTGATTTCACTTGCCACAGCAGACTATTACACATTTTTGATACCACCAATGCAGTGCCACCATTACTCACATCTTGTTTATAATCACCCTTTTCAAAATAACGGGGCAAATATTCTTTTTGAACCCACATTTTTTGCTGATGAATAACATTAGGGAATAAAAAAAATAGAGATAAAATAGGTAAGCCATATTTAATAGTGGGTTTTAAGTGTGTGGTCGAAAACCAAAGCGCGCCTATGATAGCTACGAGCAATGAGACGATCACCATAAGTCGATCCGGTAGAATCGCGTTTGTTATGGGTAAATAATTGAAAATGATCCAGGGCATAGGTATGTGATATTGAAAACTAAATAGATGTAAAAAAGGACCTAATGCAAAAAATGCGCTCATTAGGGTAAAACTAATTAAGAATTTATTCGCGGGTGTTTTCCAAGTTTTTATTGCATATAAAAAACAAATGACGAGCAGCGGAATGCCTAAATATCCGCCCATTTCCCATAAATCCCCTGGTAAATTTTTGTGGATGAGTGTTAAAAAATTCCCGCCTAACCAGGTGGTTTTTGCGGGAATGAGAAAATTCATTAATGCGATTGATCCATCTACTTTGCTTTTTATAAAGTCACCTCTGGGTGTGGCAAAAAAATAATAAAGCAAGGGAGAAATCAGCAACGTTGTTAATAATAAAGCTAAAAACCAGTATTTTAATAACCTCAAGATAGGTAATTGCCTTTCTTTAAAAATAAAAAAAGCGCCTATCAATGCAAATCCTGAAAATAAAATAATAATAACGCCCGTTTCTTGATTGATATAAAATTCCATGGCCAACAGAAAACTATAAAGCACCACAAACCAATATGATTTTATTTTTTCTTGAAAAAATAAAATGCATACCCATGCAATCAAGGGTATTAAAAACGTCATAATTAAACACAAATGCAAAAGCGTTTGCGCGATTTCGTAACTTGAAAAACCAAATAAAAAACCACCGAATAATCCAGCAATCAATGAACGTGATAAATATCGACATAACCAAAATGCGGTATAGGCGGACAATGCGCTTGAAAAAATGGTCAGAAAATTAAATGCGGGAATGATTCCTATTTCTTTAATCAGCGGCGCAACCAGAAAACTGATCAGAGGCATCGCCTGCGTTTGCGCAAAATTATAACCATACGGTAAAAGGGTGTAATGCGTAAAAAATAAATTTAAATGATGATGCAATGCAAAAGGCCACCATACCAATACCCACATCGTACCGAACACATCTCCGGAACTGGGATTATCGATAAATTGATGCGCAAAATCAGGATAAAGCAATAGACCAAAATATAAGAAAGAAAAAGTGACGTATAGCAATAATGGGAAAATGATAACGAAAACGGTAGCGACAACATTATTTTTTTTAGACATCAAAATTAACCCGTTCTTTTTCGACGACCAAGGGTCTTTTGAGCACTTGTCTGTTAATCGACAAAATATATTCACCTAATATGCCAATAAAAAAAAGTTGGATGGAGGAAAAGAAAAACATGCCAATTAAAATAGGTGCTAAACCCAATGTAAAGTGTTTCCAGAAAATTAATTTTAAAATAAAAAACAATAGGGATAGGCCGAGGCTTATAACAGACAAGATAAACCCACAAAAAATAACGAGACGGATAGGTACTTTAGAGTGGCTGGTGATGCCTAACATCGCTAAGTCATACAATGTATAAAAATTATTTTTTGTTTTTCCAGCGAGTCGTTGCGGTTGAACATACTGAATTCGCGCTACTTTAAAACCAATTTCTGATACCAGTCCACGAAAATAAGGGTAGACATCCTCCATTTTTCGCATTTCGTTTATCACTTGCTGATCGTATAAGCCAAAGCCGGTGAAATTCTCAATCAAATTTTCTTCAGAAATACGTGTCATGATTTTGTAATATAAACGACGAACGTGTCGAATTAAAAAACTTTCTTCTGTTTTATTTTTTACACCCACCACAATACGAAAACCATTTTCCCATTGTTTTAAAAATTCAGGAATTATTTCAGGCGGATCCTGCAAATCAGCAACAAGAGATATCACTGCATCCCCTTGTGCTTGCATCAACGCATAAAAGGGTGAACGAATATGTCCAAAATTGCGAGCATTGACGATTAATTTTATGTTTTTATCGTGTTTCGCAATCGCTTTAATTTTTTCAACTGTGGTGTCTTCAGAGGCATTGTCAATAAAGAGGTGTTCGTAACGATATTCGGGCATTGCTTCAAAAACCGCTTTCACGCGCCGATATAATTCATCCACATTACCTTCTTCATTGTAACAACCAGTCACGACCGTAATCAGCTTACTCATTTTTTTTAAACACCCATCGTTTGTTTAAATGATACGAAAGTAACGCCATGGGTACCGTCGCAATGGCGCCAGCGATATATGAATTGAATCCATCGATTAAGAATAATTTTACGAGTAAAATGTTGAACACTAAGATAATGCCATATACTACAATAAATCGTGGTATTAATTTATAGTGTTTGTTGTGAAATACCAGTGTGCCAAACGTGTGGAAATTAAATAACACGCCCAAACAAGTTCCCAAAAATATAGCCAGGACATAATGCAAACCCAATTTAATTAAGCATGCAAATACCAAATATCCAAACACAGTATTTATCACACCAGTAAGAATAAATTTAAAAAATAATCGGTGTTGCGATAGCATTTAACTAGATGCCTCGTTGTTTAATGATTGCCTGTAAGGCAGGGTTTTTAACGTAAGCACTATCAATCATATCAATTTTAATGGGCGCATCTTTAATAATATCAGTCAATAATGTTTCACCTGACATCAGTTCTCGACAAGATATCTGCCCTTTTTGCAGCGGAACCGCCGTATAAATATCTTCATGCATGGTTTCATGATTTAATTGATGTCCCTTGGGTAGATCACGTTTTGCATAAACACCACGAACGAGCGCATCTAAATATTTTATTTCATTGTCAGAAGGCACTCGTTTTTGTGTGCCAGCACCGCCGCACATTTCTTCCGCTTTATTAAAAGCCTTGAACCAAACATCGATTTGTTCTGGCAATGAGCAATAATTAGAAACAGGCACGCCGTCCATTTCAATATCAATATGACGCTCAAAGGTTCTTGCGCCTTTTGCATAGGCCATCATAATGGAAGATGACCAATCATGATATTCATGTGTTGAAAAGCCAATGGTGTGTCCTGGGTAACGGTTTTTTATAAAATCAATTTGATTTAATTCTAACTCTCTGTCTTCACTGGGATACTGAGATACACAATGATTGATGGCGAGCGGGACATTTCTTTTTTCGAAATAGGTAACAATGTCATCCATATCTTTCAGTGACGAACCCCCTGTTGAAACAATGGTTGGACGACGCGTGTGAGCTATGCGTTCAATCAAAGGCCAATCGTTAATATCTGAACTCGCAATTTTAATAATGGGCATATCAAAAAAAACGCATAAATCTACAGATTTTTCATCGAATGGCGTTGCCATGGGAATACAACTTTTTTGACGAATGGCGTTTACCAGTACCGCATAATCTTCGATGGAAAGCTTGGTTGCTTTGGTTTTTTTAATATATCGAATATCTTCATTATCAATAAAATCCTTATGGATAAAATTATCAACATCCCGAAATTGCAATTTTAAAGCCGCATACACATTATTAAAACGCACAATTTTGCCAAATTCTTCAATAATTTTCAGACCGCGATCTACTTTACCCCAGTGATTGTTGGCAAGCTCGAGCACAAATAAATTTTCAAAAATATTTCTGTTCATGCTATTTTCCTACAGTGATATTAAGACTACAGGCTATTTGAAAAAAATAAGTCGCCTGATTATTGTGATCAGATATTTTTAAATGGTTTAAGTGGATCACCTGAAAACCACATCTGCTCAACAGTTGTATCAGCGATTTTTCAGAATAAAAATTAATATGTTCATGCCAATGGCGTTTTTTGACGGATAAATTTTCACTGATTGCTGCGGTTCGCATCATTTCTTCATACGGCAATTCAATATAGAGTAACGTGTTTTCATGCATCACATTTTTTATCGCTAACAATAATTCTGCAGGATAAGGTATGTGTTCCAATACATGGCTACAAACAATTAAATCATAATCCGTTTCAGCCATTGTTTTTTTATCAACAATTTCAGCGTCAGCAATTGGTTTTTGATTACTGATGTCAAAAATGTGGAATACTGTATTGTTATTTTTAAAGGGGGTATTTTTTCCGGTATCACCACCCCAATCTAAAATTCGAACAGGAAGTGAAATCAGCGGTGATAAAAATTTTTCTACTTCCGAGATATAATTCGCGCCCGATGTTAAAAAATCATTTCTTTTACTATATCCAGGTTCGTATTTTTCTCTTAATGCGGTGTATTGTTGGTCTCGGTATCCATTGTACAACGCAGTCATTTCATTATCGTCAAATCGCATATCTAAAAATAAAAATCCGCAGTGTGTGCAAAATAAAGAATTAGCCAATGTATAGGCGGTACCATTTTTAATGGTTTTTAATCCCCAGCTGTCATCAATAACAGCGGGTTCCCATCCAAAAACACGGTGCGCAACAAAGGGCATTAATATGGCTTGGGATTTTGTTAACTGTAACCCATCACAACAAACGCATTGTGTAGCAACTCTTTCTTTGGTAATCACATCTGGGGTATTGCGCGCGAGATTTTTCATGGAAAAACTCTAAATGAAAGCGATAAATTAATCAAGCTGTTAATGCGAACGAAATTGACACAACAGCGTTATTTTGCATTTTCAGCAATTGTCATGGATAATTTCGCAGATAAATAAATGAAGTGGTGGTAGATGAAACATTATATTAGTAAGTTTTTTTCGACTATTGGGGTGATTTTTTTCCCATTATTATTGTATTCCCTATTGTCGTTTTTACTTTTTTTCTCTCTGATTCAGAACAACAATTTTGATAGCATTATTAGCATGAAAGGCCCTGATTCGTATGGAGAATTATGGGCGATCAACTGGTGGACATTTGCGTTTTCACAACATATTAACCCGTTTTTTACGCAGTATTTGTGGGCGCCCTATGGATATAACTTGACACAAACACTGGCGGCTCCGCTGTTGAGTTTTTTGGCGTATCCACTTGTAAAAATATTTGGACTTGTCCCGGCGGTTAATTTTATCACTGTTTCTGCAGGTGTACTTTCTGCTTATACGGCATTTTGGCTAACGCGATATATTACGCGCTCTTTTGCTGCCGCATTGTTTGGCGGATTTTTGTTTGGCTTTTCCACTTTCAACTTTGCGCATATGCTAACGGACGATTTGTGCATTACAGTCACTTTTTTAATTCCTTTGATTGCTTTGTTATTGGTTTTGTTTTGGGATCAAAAATTAAAACCCTTGTTGTTTACCGTTTTATTGAGCCTACTGCTCGCCGCTCAATTCTATATTGATCATGAAACAGGGGTGATGTTAGTTTTATTTTTTATGTGTGCTTTTCCGATTGCTTTAGTTATTTTTCAATCGAAACGTAGGGATGTATGGCGCATTGCAAAATATACAGTGATCGCATGTTTTTTTACATTCTTACTTATTTCTCCACTGGTTTACTATTTTTTTGCAACACCCAAAGGCGATTATCCAAAAAACACGATTGATAATTCAACTGACCTGATGAATTTTATTATTCCAACGCGCATCACTTGGTTAGGAGGTCAGGCATTACGGTTGCTAGGAAAACAATTTTCGGCGAATGTGTATGAATCCGGCGGATATTTAGGATTGCCTTTAGTAATCATTTGCATTCTATATATTCGGCAATCATGGAAATTACCCGCAAGCAGATTTCTTATTTGTATGGGGATATTAAGCGCTCTTTTCACTTTAGGCGCTTTTTTGCATTTATTTAGTCCGGTGCATCATATTCCATTGCCCTGGATCATTTTTAACTATTTACCATCTATTCGTGAAATGGAGCCGGCAAGAATTATGCTGGTGACCACTGTTTTTGTCAGCGTGGTGGGTGCATTATGGATGTCTACCACAAAAATAAAGTCGGTATATAAATATGCGTTGGTTGCATCGAGTATCATTTTTTTATTGCCGAACGTGATGACCCATCGTAGTACCATAGTAAAAAAACTGAATCTGCCAGCGTATTTTGCGAAGAGTGATTACAAACAGGACGTGCCTTACGGTGGAACCGCCATGATATTTGCAAACAATAACTGTGAAGCGATGTATTGGCAGGTTCGATCAGGTATGTGGTTTAAAATAGTCAACGGATGTACTGGCGGAAATCCACCGGGTGTTATCAGTGGTAAATCAATTGCGTCGAAAGTGTATCAAAGTCATTTTTTAGAGATTAACTATAATGAGTTTCATCGCTATCTTCTTTATACACAGACTCGCGTCATTATAGTCAGTCCGAATGTGTATCAACGTTGGAACACGTTTTTTTCAAAAATGGGATATCAGTTGCATTTACGGGATGGTATGTATGTTGCTCGGGTTCAAAATTAGATTTAATAGTTCAGTGGTGTTGTGCGCAATATAGGTTGGATTCGCGTTGCGTATTTCAGTATCACTACCATAACCATACGTCACACCGATAGAATGAATTTTATTTTCTTGCGCACCATGAATATCATGATGCCTATCTCCAATCATAATAATATTTTTTAATGGTATGTGAGGAAATTTTTTCAATACGTGTGCAATAATATCTGTTTTTTTTGTGCGTGATAGGTTTAACGTGCTGCCTGTAACAACATCAAAATAAAATAACAGGTGTTGATACGCTAATATTTTTTTTGCAAACACCGTGGGTTTTGAAGTCGCAACACCTATTTTTTTACCTGCTTTTTGCAATGCTTTTAATAAATTAATCACGCCAGGATATGGCGTGCTTTCCGTAATACCATTCTCTGCGTAATAAAATCGCTGTAATCGCAGCGCTTTTTTTAATTTTTTTTGATCCGAAAATAATTCTGGAAAAAGTGTTTGAAAAATTTCTGGTGTGGGTGGGCCAATATTCGAAATAAAATTATCAAAAGAGATGTCACGGTTAAAAGCGGATAACGCTGCTTGAAATGAATGGTAAATACCGACACTGGAATCAACTAATGTTCCATCTAAATCAAATAAAATGAATTGGTAGGACGTCATTCTTCTGGCAACATTTCAACGATCATATTTTCTTTCATTTCACCGCGACTTAAAAATGGCGCCATATCTTCTAGCGGGCTGGATATCATACGACCATCCGGTAAGCGTTTTGAGCTTAATTTAGGAGAAAATGGTTGATCGGTTGCAACAAAGGTTTCGCAAATAACGGGGTCATCACTCTGCAAAGTATCAGCAATCACAGCATCTAATGCGGCATGTGTTTTACAATGTGTATAACGAATACCAAATGATTGCGCCAATATTTCAAAGTTTGGAAAACCAACACCACTTTTCGAATCGACACCCAACAATGGCTCACCGAAAAAATTTTGTTGTGTTTGTCGAATGGAATGATAGCCATTGTTATTGAGTAAAAATATTTTTAAGGGAAGTTTATAGTGCGCAATGGTCGCTAATTCTTGAATATTCATCATAATGCTACCATCGCCTTCTAAACAAACAGTGTTTGAACGATTGTTACCAATGCAAGCGCCAATCGCCGCTGGTAAACCATAACCCATAGAGGCACTACCGGAATTACTAAAAAGTCTTTGTCCTGATTTTATGCGCAATGTTTGAAAAGCGCAGATGCATGCTGTTGCATTGGCAGTAACAATGATTTCGTTAATTTTTAAGTGATCGCTGAGTTTGTCCATAAAACAATAGGGATTGATATCATCTTTTCGATTCCAATACTCTGAAAGCACCACTGGATATTTTTTTTGACGTGCTTTGCACCAATCCAACCAATCTAATTTTTCAACAGGTTTTTCGTTAGAAAAAGCGTTTTGCAGGGTTGAAAAAAAATCGGTAAGGTCTGCGTGTATTGGTAAATCAATCGCGAGTGTTGGTTTTTGCATTTCCAGTAAATCAGCATCAACCATAATCTTGTAAGCTGATCTGGCAAACGATTTCCAGTTGTAGCTAATTTGTCGAATATTGAGACGACATCCTAAAATCAATAAAAGATCAGCATTTTGAACAGCAAAATTTCCCGATCGATTACCAATGGTTCCTGGTCTTCCGACATAACAAGGGTGATTTTCAGTAACAACATCATGCGCATTAAATGCTGTTACCAGAGGGATTTTTAGATATTTTAATACACTCAAAAATTTTTCATGTGAGTGTGATAATCGCACTCCTGTTCCCACCATAATAACGGGACGCTTAGCAGATTTTATTTTTTCAATAACGGTTTGTATGATACTTTCAGACAGTGTTGGAATTTTTTCGGTTAATTCACTTACATTAAATTGATGTAAATGATTTTCATCAATATTCGCTCCTTGTACATTCATAGGAATATCTAACCATACAGGTCCTGGACGTCCATGAGTCGCGAGAAAAACCGCTTTTTCTAAGTGATATAAAATATCATTGGGATTTTTAATCATAACTGCATATTTTGTAATTCCATTCACCATACGAACAATATCGCATTCTTGATCACCCATTTGTCTCAAAGCAGGAACACCCGATCCTTCGATGGTTGTGTCATAACGCACTTGCCCTGAAATAACAATCATAGGAATTGAATCTGTCCACGCACCAAAAACACCATTTAAAGTATTAATACCGCCAGGACCTGTGGTGATATTTAAAATAGCTGGTTTTTGCGTTAAGCGAGCATACCCTTCTGCTGCCATCGCGCAGGCTTGTTCGTGATGCATAAAAGTGGTTTTTAATTGTGGATGTTTCCCCAATGAATCATTCAAATGCATTGAGCCGCCACCCGTTAACATAAACACATCACGCAAACCGGCTTTCGCTAAATAATCTGCAACAAAATTAGATAATTTCATGTCTTATACCACCGCATTGTTCTTGCGATCCCCTCATTTAATGAAATCATATTTTTCAATTGTAATTCTTTTTGTGCGCGATTAATGGATGGAACGTAACGTTCTGGCAAAATAGTGGTGTTTGCTTTTTTAGCGATAGTGACTAATGAAGTTGAAAATGAAGCGACTTTTTCAGCGGTTTCTTTAATGGATACAGCTTCATCAGAACCAACGTTGTACGGCACACCGTTTTCACCGAAACATAAAATATGGAATAACCAGATCATTAAATCCGCGGCATATTGATAGGAACGATAGGGTGTTCCATCGCCTAAAATTTCAATGGTTTTTCCAAGTAATGCATCACGTATAAAATTACCAATAGCAAAATGAACATCGAGTGGTAAATGCGGACCAACAAATGCAAAGCAGCGTGCAATTTTTATATTTAAATGATGTTGATAACTGTATAAGGCTGCGATATGTTCTGCGGTTCTTTTACCAATACCATACGCCAAAGCCGGTTTTGTTAAATCAGGTGAGCCACTGTAATCTTCTGTTATATGAGTAAGTTCAGGTGGTTGACGACCGTACACAGCACCTGAGCTGATCAGTAAAATATTTTTTGCGCCACAAGCTGTTGCAAAATCAAACGTGTGTTTTGTGCCTTGCAAAATCACCTCTAACATTTCAATGGGATTTTCTCTGTTTAATTTTGCGGAAGCCTCAGTTGCTGCATGAATCACATGCGTAAATACTCCCGCAGGAAATTCAAAATGACGCACATCTCCTAAATGAAAAGAAATATTGTCTGCGTGAGCAATATGCGGAAATTGTTGCTGAAATTTTTTTGCGTCACGTGTTAATACGACGATATTAATATTCAATGCCAATGTTCTGTTTGCAAAAATAAAACTTTCTAATAACCACACGCCAAAAAATCCTGTGCCGCCTGTGATAAAAATACGTGCATTTCGCAAGCTTTCTATGGCGTTGGTGGCATGCGTTAAAATATGCTTCAGGTCTTCTAAAAGTAGTGGCTTTGTCATTACAAATGTCGCATTAATCTAGTAGGTTTTTCAGCTGTACAATATAAAATAAGTGTACAAACCAATAAGAACAACGATCAAAATTACGCCAGTTTACATTATATCGTCGTTTGATTACAATTCACGCTTAAATAAATAGTAAAATGTGAATTACTGGGCTGATTTTTTTGCATTTGTTCGCTTATGTTGTGGTTAGGATGGTTTAATGGGTTATATACGCACAGAATTTGAAATTTCTAAAATATATAAACAAAAAACGATTTTTGCTTTTTTTGCATACACACCATTATTACTCTGTTTTATCTTACCACTCATTTTTTTTAAACTGCCGCTGCATGCCAGTATGTATCATACGGC
>JABDDU010000004.1:0-17929 GCA_013287435.1 Verrucomicrobiota bacterium | reverse complement strand
TTTGCTTTTTTTGCATACACACCATTATTACTCTGTTTTATCTTACCACTCATTTTTTTTAAACTGCCGCTGCATGCCAGTATGTATCATACGGCGATACCGACACAAATTGTTCTTCGTGCATTTTTTATGGCAACAGGATGGTTTGCTTTGCTTTTTTTAATGATTATTTTTCCGAGAATTTCTTTTATAAAAGAAACGCCGCGTGTTTGGAGTCAAGATAAATTACTTTTAATAATGGTTTGTTTGACTGTCGCGGGGTTATTGTATGATGTGTTGAAATTTTTTACTCATATACCTTTATCGATTGCACAATTAGTGTTACCACTTTCTATTGCACCCATGATCTCAACAATCATTGGAATGTATATGATAAAACAAAAGATGGGTTGTTCCAGAAAAACGCTCATTACTTTGATTGTTATTAATATGGTAATTATTGTGGTGTATCCGTTGTGTCTCGGCACAGCTTATGATACGGCATTTGGTCTAATTGCGCTGTCTTATGCAGTGTTGGTAATTTTTAAAAACTGGAAAAAAACAATTATTTTTGTTTTATTGTGTGTTTCTTTGATTGGCGTATCCATGGTATTAAAAAATTATATTCGTGAAATAAAATTTTTATCTAAAAATCACTGGGTTTTTCCAACCAATTACAATTATAGTCCAGCGGTTCTTAATGCATTAAATTGTAACGATCCAAAAGTTCATTTAACTAATTTTTCCAAATGTAGATTTAAAGGGCTACAGCATTTATCAAAATATAATTTAATTCTCAATGATTATGCTATATTTATTCCCAATAATCATATTAATTTACCTAACTATAATTTTTTAAAATATCCGAAATATATATTGAATAGAATTATTGGGAGGCTTGATCATCTCAGTGACTTTGCTTATGTGTTAGAAATGACGCCGGGTAAAATCTCGTACTTAAACAAAAAAACATATCGATCTCTGCTTTATATGTTTATCCCACGGTTTATTTGGCATAACAAACCACTTGTCACCAATCGGTTTTATGGACACCGATATCACTTTGTCAGTAATAATGACCATGTTACATCCTGGTTAATTGTTTTACCAATTGAAGGTTGGATTAATGGAGGTTGGATTAGTTTTATTTTAAGTGCTGCTTGTATTGGTCTTTTATTAAATTTTTTATGGGCTTTTTTTGTTGGTAAATTAGAATCAATTGGTAATATTATTTTTGCGTCGATTTTAGTTTATTATGCGGGATGGGAGTCTGGCATGAACCTGGTGTTTGGAACATTAATACATGCTTTACTTTTTTATTGGCTAGTAGATGGATTTATCCGAAAATTTTTGAAATAGTTTTTTGTGTTTTATATAGGGAAATTTTATGCTTGAATCTATTGGAAAATACAGCCAAAAAACACTCTTTGCTTTTTTTGCATACACACCATTATTACTCTGTTTTATCTTACCACTCATTTTTTTTAAACTGCCGCTGCATGCCAGTATGTATCATACGGCGATACCGACACAAATTGTTCTTCGTGCATTTTTTATGGCAACAGGATGGTTTGCTTTGCTTTTTTTAATGATTATTTTTCCGAGAATTTCTTTTATAAAAGAAACGCCGCGTGTTTGGAGTCAAGATAAATTACTTTTAATAATGGTTTGTTTGACTGTCGCGGGGTTATTGTATGATGTGTTGAAATTTTTTACTCATATACCTTTATCGATTGCACAATTAGTGTTACCACTTTCTATTGCACCCATGATCTCAACAATCATTGGAATGTATATGATAAAAAAAAAGATGGGTTGTTCCAGAAAAACGCTCATTACTTTGATTGTTATTAATATGGTAATTATTGTGGTGTATCCGTTGTGTCGTAGTATCGTTTATGACACTGCATTCAGTTTGGTTACCCTGGCGTATGCGTATACAGTGATCTTTAAAGATTGGAAAAAAGTAATTTTTATTGTTTTAGTTGGTATGTTACTTATTGGGACATCTATGGTATTAAAAAATTATATCCGAGAAATAAAATTTTTGTCTAAAAATCATTGGGTTTTTCCAACCAATCATAATTATGATCCAGCGGTTCTTAATGCATTAAATTGTAACGATCCGAAAGTTCGTTTAACTAATTTCACCCAATGCAGATTTAAAGCGTTAAAACCCTCGTCAAAATACAACTTACTTCAAGACGATTACGCCTTATTTATTCCAAATAATCATATTAATTTACCTAACTATAATTTTTTAAAATATCCGAAATATTTATTAAATCGAATCGTGGGGCGACTCGATCATCTTAGTGAATTTAGTTATGTATTACAAATGACGCCCAGCAAAATTCCTTATATAAACGGACAATCGTATCGATCATTACTTTATATGTTTATACCTCGGTTGATGTGGCACAACAAACCACTGATCGGTTCTACTGTATTTTACGGACATCGGTATCATTTTATTACGGATAATGATCATGTCACAGATTGGTTAATAGTTTTACCTATTGAGGGGTGGATTAATGGCGGTTGGTTTAGTTTTGTTTTAAGTGCTGCTTGTATTGGTCTTTTATTAAATTTTTTATGGGCTTTTTTTGTTGGTAAATTAGAATCGATCGGTAATATTATTTTTGCGTCGATTTTAGTTTATTATGCGGGATGGGAATCTAGCGCCACTATTATATTTGGGACGTTGATACATGTGCTGATTTTTTATTGGGTGCTTGATATATTTATTCGTTATTTTCACAATGCGTAGAACACCATCCATTATGACACCAACTATGGCATTTCTGTATTGAACTTGTTTGGGCTGCAGTTTGCTTTGGCATATCAGGATTTTTGTTTGACGCATTATTCATATATTGTTGCCATCCAGAACAACCCGCTAACACCAACATACCGCCAGCTACAAAAATTATTCTGAAAAAAGAAAACAGGGAATGCATATTTTTACCTTTAATTTTTGATATCTAATATTTAACTTGATGCACAAGCATTTGGGTCAACATAACAACCGCCGTAACCGCTATTGTGACGACATGCATCTCGCGCGCCGTTAATAGCGACCTGTTTACTAGAATCTGTCCAATACCATGTGCTTTGTTTGGGTTGTACTTCACCCAGTTTAAGATCTTTAATCACCGGCACAATGTCATGCGACAAACAACGCCAATGAATTCTTGGTGGAAAACAAACAAAATCACAATATTTGTGATCATTGTAAGGGATACACTCTTTTTCGGCTATAGAGAGCGTCTGGTCACGCGTTTCACCATATTGGTTCCATACAGCACCCTTTGCGTTATTCGCGGTACAGTGCCACAGCGGGCCCGCTAAACCAGTGATTGAAAAACCCGTTAGGATTCCAAATAGTAAAAAATGTTTTAACACGGGATAACCTATTAATGAAATTATCCGACAATCATACGTGTCTATCATTTTTTTCTCAATAAGCACTATTATATTTATATTATTTAATATTTAGATATTAGTTATAGTTACTGAGGCACTTTTCTGTGGATAAGTTCAATTATTTTTATTAAATCAAATAATTATACTGGTTTTTATTTAGGGTTGAGCTTAGGTTTTTACTTGTGGATATTTTTGTGGATAACTTTTTAATTTGAAAGCACACAGGTTGATGATGACTGTATACATTGGTTATCCACAATATAAGAGTGTCAGTGATCAGCGTCAGAAAGGATTGACACTGACACTGATCACCGACACTTATTTAAGATAAAAGAGAAATATCTGCAACCTTGGTAAATAAGGTTCTGATTGAAGTTAGTAGTGCTAATCGATTTTGCTTTTTCTTTTCGTCGTCGACCATAATCATGACGGTATTGAAAAATTGATCGATGGGTTCTTTTAAGGAAGATAATTCTGTTAGTGCTTTTTCATAATCTGCTTTTTCATATAAGGCATCGACAATTTTGGATCGTTCCGCTAATTGTTTTGCTAATTCATGTTCCGCTTCAAACTCAAATAATGCACTATTGGTCGCTTTAAAATATGTTTTTTCTTGTTTTTTAAGAATATTACTGACGCGTTTATTAGCAGCGGCTAAACTGCTTGCTTCTGGTAATTGTTGAAATTGTAAAACAGCTTTAATACGACGATCAAAATCAATCAGAGTGGTTGGATGGCACGCCAAAACAGATTCATAAATTTCTACAGCGACACCTTGTTCAAGGCACCACGATTTTAATCGTGCCATCACAAAATCAATCACCTCTTTTTCAGTATTTTTATTCAGTAATTTTATGGTAAATAATTTAATAGATTCGGTGATCAACTGGTGTAAATCAATATCACATTTTTTCTCGACTAAAATACGAATAATTCCATTAGCGGCGCGGCGCAATGCAAAAGGATCTTTATCACCCGTGGGAATTTTTCCAATCCCAATAATTCCAACCAGTGTATCAATACGATCTGCCAACGCTAAACAAGCGCCCGGTAAAGTTTCAGGTAATACATCACCCGAAAATTTTGGAAAATAATGTTCTTTAATGGCAGTTGCGCAACCTTCGGATTCTTGATCGTGTAATGCGTAATAATATCCCATGATTCCCTGTAAATTCGGAAATTCACCGACCATGTCAGTGACCAAATCACATTTACATAATGTTGCGGCGCGTTTTACTGTTGTGTTATCTGCTTCGATTTTTTTTGCAATATAAGTTGATAATTTAATCAGACGTTCTGTTTTATCACCCATTGTTCCGAGTTGATCTTGAAAAACAATATGATCTAATCGCGGTAATCGATCTTGTAAACTATGCTTTCGATCTTGATGATAAAAAAATTCAGCATCAGATAACCGCGCGCGGATAACACGTTCGTTGCCGTGAATCACTGTTTCAGAATTTTTGCTCGTAATATTGCTTACTAAAATAAACAAGGGTTGTAAATTTCCATCCTTATCTATTACTGGAAAACATTTTTGATGAATTTCCATTGCTAACATTAATGCTTCTTTAGGAACAGATAAAAACTTTTTATCAAACACACCTTTTAAAACAACCGGCCACTCAACCAGCGCAGTCACCTCATTTAATAAATTTTCATCCATCACAACTTTTTGATTAGCATCTACCGCAGATAATAATGATTTTTTAATTAAATTTTTGCGCGTTTCAAAATCAGGGATGACAAAACCTTGTGAATAAAGCAGTGTGTTATATTCACTGGGTTTTGAAATGCGCATCGGTTTGGGATGATGAAATCGATGCCCTATGGTATCACGCGTTGTTTTTATGCCTAGAATTTCAGTGGAAATGAGATCTTCACCGAATAACATAACAACCCAGTGCACAGGTCGAATAAATGTGCTGGTGTGATTTCCCCATCGCATGGGTTTTGAAATAGGTAATTTAGATATTATTTTGGCAACAATATCAGGTAATAATTCTTTGGTTTGTGCGCCCGGCTTTTCGCAGACACAAACAATTCGTTTGCCTTTTGGTGTTTCTTTTATGGTTAATTGATCCACCGAAACACCACAAGATTTTGCAAATCCTAAACACACTAATGTGGGCGTCCCACTTTTGTCATACGCTTCTTGTAATGCAGGTCCTTGACGCTCCATGGTTTGCGGTGCTTGTGTTGTTTCTAATCCTTGAACAAGAACAGCTAATCGACGCGGCGTGGAAAAACATTTTATTTCTTGAAAGGTGAGTTTATTGTCTGTGAGTGATTGTGAAAATTGATTGTGCAATGCGTGTGATAATGTGCGCTGTGCATTCGCAGGGATTTCTTCGCAGCCGATTTCAAGGAGAAAGTCTTGTTTGTTCATTTCGTTATTTGCCTGTTATCGGTAGCATAAATTAATGATCTTACCATCCTGGGTAACTCGCCAACCATATATAATGGTAATGATAGAACTTTATTACTATAACGCAAAGGCTGCTGTGAAATATGTACGCCCAGCGGTATATTTTTTTCTTCCATAAATATTTTGAGTGATTTTGATCGACCCGCTACACCTGCTTTTACTTCAATAGGAATAATATTCGCATCCACTGTTGTTACAAAATCTACTTCAGCCATGCTATTGCGTTCATCTCGCGACCAAAAATAAACCGATGCTTCTTCATAACATGATTCATAAGCTAATAATTCTTGCCCAACAAATTGTTCTGCTATTTTACCTTTATTAATTAATAGTAAATCTTTATTTAATAATAACTCAACCTCTAGTTTTCCGGATCGCGTGATCAATCCTGTATCTAGAAATAATAATTTAAATTTTTTTTCATTCATTAAACTATTAAGTGGAACACCTGAAGCGGCACTTGAATATACCACATCGATTAATCCAGAATTTTTTAACAGATAAATAGCTTCTTTGATATCACGAGAGCGCATATCTGGATCAACTTTAGAATATTTAAAATGATCACACACCAACCCAGGAATTTTTTCAAATAGTTTTTGCAAATAACGATGATCTGATTTATTGGCATATTTTCCAAAATCATTTCGATAAGTATTTAATAGCGCTGTTTGAATATTTTGGCATTCTGTATATTCCTGATCTGTAAAATAACGCTGCAAAACAGCGGGCATTCCACCAAGGGTTATATAATCACGCGTTAATTTTAATAAACGATGATGCACCACTTCAGGAATAACTGTTTTTAAATCGATATTTTCTATCCATTCTTGTAATTGTGCATTACCACCACCCACTAAAAATTCTTTAAATGATAGTGGTTTTAAGTAAATAGATTGTATGCGTCCCACTGGCATACGAAAATTTTTATCATTCAATGTAAATTCTAATAAGGAGCCAGCACTAATCACATGTTGATTTGGCATTTTTTCTTTAAAATAACGCAAGGAGCGAATAGCATTAGGACATTCCTGCACTTCATCTAAAAATAATAATGTGTTTTGCGCATCCACTTTTTGACCTGTTGTTAAAAAAATTGCTTTGAGAATGTCAGTCGGTTCCAAACTATCAAAACAGGGATTCATTTCAGGTTGTAATTCAAAATTAATGGATACCAATTTGTCAAAATGCTCATGTGCGAATTTTTCAACAACAAATGTTTTGCCAATTTGCCGTGCACCTCGTAGTAATAATGGCATTGGATTTTTTTGATTTTTCCAATGAAGCAGGTCTTTTTCGATGTCGCGACGCATATATTCATTTCACTAAAAGGACTGAGTTTTTGTATTTTAGCCATTTTTTGGACATATAACAATTGTTTTTTTGATATGTGTTGGCTAAAATCCAGGGTTATTTTAGCCATAAGTTGGCTAAAATCCAAGGTTAACATCTGATGATTGAATGCGAATTAAGAGCTGAACTTTTTGCATCCGCTCGGAATGTTGTGGTTAGGATGGTTTTCAGTTCGAGCCGTGAATACATCCGTGTAGGCTTGCTTGGTGTGGCATCCATGCCACACACACTCCCCTCATATAACGCCTAAACATAAAGCTTTTTGGGAGGCTAGTTTTTGTGGGTTTGGTTATCTTCCGTGCTGCAACCAAGGTCCGTAACAGATCACTCCGTAGATAGAAACGCCGATTTTGGATGCTTTTTTGCAGTAAATCTCGTTGAAATGCTCGATGTACGATCAAGTACACCTGCGCTTTCAACTCAATTTACTACAAAAAATCATCTCAAACTCGACGTTTTACTAAATCAGACAACGAGGCCTGATCTGTTACCAAGGTCCTAAATCATGCGCAGTAATTATAACTAACCACTAATTTTTAATTTGTAACGGAAACCCGAGCGCTTCTCGTGCAGCAAAATACGCATTCGCCACGCCAAAACTTAATTTGCGAACGCGTAAAATAAAACGTTGTCTTTCGGTAACAGAAATGGCTTGACGTGAATCTAATAAATTAAACGTGTGTGAAGCTTTTAAAACCATTTCATAAGCGACTAGCGGTAATTGTAATTCAATAAAACGCAGAGCCTCAGTTTCGTAAAAATCAAATAATTCAAATAATTTTTTGGTATCCGCTTGTTCAAAATTAAATGCGGACATTTCAACTTCATTTTGATGAAATACATTTCCATAAGTGACTGGGCCGTGTGGACCATCCGTCCAAATCAAATCAAACATATTGTCTTTGCCTTGTAAAAACATGGCGAGACGTTCTAAACCATAGGTAATTTCGCCAGTGATGGGATTGCAAGGCAATCCACCGACTTGCTGAAAATAGGTAAATTGTGTGATTTCCATGCCGTCTTGCCACACTTCCCAACCTAATCCCCAAGCGCCCAATGTCGGCGATTCCCAATTGTCTTCCACAAAACGAATGTCATGTAATAGTGGATCAATTCCCAATGCGCGCAGTGAATCTAAATAGATCGTTTGAATGTTGTCGGGCGATGGTTTTAGCATTACTTGAAATTGATAATAATGTTGACAACGATTGGGATTTTCACCGTAGCGACCATCGGTTGGACGACGCGATGGTTGCACAAATGCAGCGTTCCAAGGTTCAGGACCGATTGCACGTAAAAATACGGATGGATGAAATGTTCCAGCACCCACTTCAAGATCGAGTGGTTGTAAAATCACACAATGGTGATTTGCCCAAAATTGTTGAAGAGTGAAAATGATTTCTTGAAAAGTAGGAGACTTTTTTGTTGACTGCATAAATTATTCGCGTAGAAAAGTGTCAGCTAACAGTGTCAGTGTCGATTCTTTCTGACACTGATCACTGACACCAGATTTCTCACACCTACACTGATTTTATTGCACAGACTTAATCTGCGTTTGCAAATCCTGTAATGTTGTAGCACCGGGAATATAAGCAAACTTCGTTTGTTCTTTATTACTGATAACAAAAGTCGGTGTTCCAATCACTTTCAATGCTTGCGCCAACACAAAATTATCTTTGAGTTGTTTATCGATTGCTGGCGAATCCATGTCTTTTCTCAGTATCACAATATTTAAACCCGCTTTCTTCGCAAATCCCATGACACTTTCTTTGGTTAATGGGCTATTTGCTGTAAACAATAAATTATGAAACTTGTAATATTTTAAAGTGGATTGCGTATCAGCGGCTAACGCGGCTTTTGCTGCATAATCCGACATGCCACCAAAAATAGGTAGTTCTTTAAATATCAGATGTAAGTTCTTATCTTCGGAAATTAATTTTTCGATTTGTGGCGCCATTGCGCGACAATGCCCACATTGGTAATCAAAAAATTCTATGAGCGTTGCTGGCGCATCTTTATTTCCAAGACTGGGTGATTGTGAATCATCAAACAATGCTTTTTTATTTTCTTGGATCGCCGTTATCGCCGTTGTTTGCATTTGTTTTTCTTGTTGCGCTTGCAATGTTTGCGATGCTTCCACTAACACTTGAGGATTACTCACCAAATAATCATGAACAATTTTTTCTATTTGCGTCACTTGCGTGGGCGAAAAATTTTCTGGTTGCTCAGCGGCGACTGGGGTGGTTGTGATTGGCGCTACCGCTGAAGGAATTGCGGGAGCGATTGGTCTAATACTTGAAGGCACTAGAGGTGTTGGTTTTGTGATTGAATTCAGATCGGTTGCGTGCGCAAGATCTGCAACAAAAATCCACAGCACAGTTGTGCAAATTGAAATAAGAGACCAAAGAAGTGTTTTTTTCACGGGCGTTTCCTTTAATCAAGTGATATATAGTGAGTACGTAACTATAACGAGTTTGAATCACAACTTCAATCCGTGTTTTTCAATATTCTTTATTTTTATTCTTTGTACGACAATTTTTATATTCAACCGCTCGGATGATATGACTGCTGAAATTTCTTTCTGCTCGTGGGTGACTTGGGCATGCCTGTATTTTACCCTCAAGGGTACGCGTCGTGAACACGCCACAAAAACAGGCACGCCCAATTTCCCACTCGCAAGCAAGTTTTTATTTAGCAGCCATATCATCACTCGCTACTTCATATTTTTTGTCGCGCACAGAGAATTTTATTTAAATTTATGATGTTAGTAGTGGTTGTTAATATGTGGATAAAATTTATAATGTTATATAAATCAATAGGTTATGTTATATAGTTTTTGTGGATAATAACATGTGATTTTTGGTTATGCTTTGCGGATAAAGTGGTGAGATAAAAAAATTTGTAGGGATATTAAGGTGAATGGCAGGAGTCATGCACAGAGCGCGCCGACAAAAAATTCTGTCGGCGATTTTTCTTAAAAATTCACGGTACATATCTTGGCTGAGCGTCGTCGCCATTGAGCAGGGCCCGTTCTCCATCGGTGGGTCTAAATAATTGGCTTATCTCCCCGCAACATTTTTTAATTTCCTTGCGAAACACAAGAGCGATTGAACATGCCACACCTAGTGCTATTATCATGCAGAAAAGTGCAACTCCAGTTTGATCGGCTGAGGTTAAGTCATCAATTGAGTTACCTAAAGCGCGCATAAAAGCAGCAACAGTAGTTACTGAATTGGTTATGTTTCCGCCGACGGATCCAGAGTTATTTGGCATATTAATCTCCCAATAAATACAGACAACATAATACTAATTAAAAAGTGAGCGCATATTATCTAAGCGGGATGAAATATACAAGTGAAAGTTTGTTACATCGCCAACCGCATTTTATTCAACGCATTTTTTTCTAACTGGCGAATGCGTTCTAATGAAACACCGAATTTTTGAGACAATTCTTCCAATGTTGATTTACGTTCGTTTAGCCAACGATATTGGATAATGATTCGACTGCGTTCATCGAGCGATTCAATCGCGCGATGAAGTTGCGCGGTTTGCTGATTGTTAAAATCAGTTGTGACGAGCGCATTTTCAGGATTAGCGGATTTATCTTCGAGATAATTAATGGGAGCATGCCATGCAATTTGATCGTCATCTTCTGAATCAGAAAATTCTAATGATTGATCATGATTGTTCATGCGCATTTCCATTTGCCGAACATCTTGATGACTGACATTTAATTCTTCAGCAACGGCAGCGACTTCTGCATCACTAAACCAACCGCGTTGCTTTGCCGCTCTTCGTAGATTAAAAAACAATTTACGTTGTGCTTTGGTGGTTGCAATTTTCACGATACGCCAATTGCGAATAATAAATTCATGCATTTCTGAGCGGATCCAATGCACCGCGAACGAAACCAATCGAACACCCATGGTTGGATCAAAACGTTTGACCGCTTTCATCAAACCGATATTACCCTCTTGAATCAAATCGGCTTGTTGTAAACCATAACCCGTATAAGCACGGGCAATTTTGACGACGAAACGTAAGTGTGACAAGACAAGCCGACGGGCAGATTCTAAGTCGTTGAACTTTTGTAGTTTTGTGGCAAGTGACTGCTCTTCATCTTCGGTCAGCAAAGGAATTTGGTTTATCCAGTGGATATAAGCACCTAAGCTACCAACAGATAATGAGCTTGTTCCAAGCGCTAATGTGTTATTTTTCATAGGTCGAAATAATAGCACAATAATCTAAAAATACTAGGTTCGTGACAATTTTTTCAACCGCTACTTCATATTTTTTGTCGTGTACAGAAGCCGGATTGACTCACTCTAAAATAACCTACCTATTGCAGAAACTAATGAATTATCTTCTTGGTTGTGACGAAATATCCGCGCTATTTCTGCTGACTTATAGATGGTGACGTAGCGTTCTAGACCAGAGTCTTCCTTTGATCTAACACACTGATCAAGGGAGAAACCATAAGCACGTAACTCCCCATCTCCAATATCATAATTAGTAGAGGTAGCTTTATAGAGCACTCCTGGCTCAGAAGATCTAACAAAACGCCTATCATTCATCAGTGATGATGCTTGCGTAGAAAACATCGCCATCCTGTTTTGAGCAGAGGGTTGGCTTTCAGAATCTTGTTTCTTTCTAAGATTAGCGCGAGTATTCGGCGATGTGCGCGGGTCATTCATCACATATTCAATATCATCCTTCTCTGAAACGATCGCTGCAAGTTTATTAAAATCAATTACAGTTAGGTGTGTAGTTTTATTACGTAGCAATTGTGAAAAACTTTGCCAGTTTTTATCACGCATGCAAAACGATAACGCCAATTGATAATCCCCACTACTAATCATAGCGGCTCCGGCAATAACCGGCAAAAAACACTCAGGTCTATCGTGATGTAAACATTTCAGTAAATCGACTAATGCATTAAATTGGTATTGAGGTATATGTTTATATTCATCATTAATGGCAGACAAAAGGGTATGCGCCTTTACTCCATGATCGAATCCGAGAAGCTGTCGTATAATACGGTTTTTGAGTACTGTGTTTTCAATCAAGCTTGTAAGCGCAGCATATCTTTGTAGTTTTTCGATATCGTTCATATCACGAGTAATATTGAGCAATTGAGAAACATTAAATTCTCGCTCTTTGCCAAATAACACTTCTGTAGCATAAAATACGCGAAAATAATCGTTCATCAACAATTGAAAAACAATCGTAATCACTTCTTTCTGATATGCATCTTTAATTTCACCCGCTTTTTTTAGATAACAGTTTAAAATGGTGCTTTCGTCAATATCACATAAGCGGTTCAAATCAAATTGAATACCAAGTAACGCGTATAACAAAGGGGGTATAATTTCTTGCAGTTGCACAAATTTCCTATGTAAATATATATCTGCAGAAAAATGACCTTTTCCCTCTTGTTTCGGTTCTTGAATAATAAACAGATTATCCCAGTCCGCAGACTCAGTTAGCATCAGTAAGTTAACAACACGAAACCCTATCGACGTTGGCAGGAGAAAATTATAGTTACCTAAATGCAAAGCAGATGTGATCACAGTTGTATTTTTGCACAGTAGCACATGCTGCCCTGGTAGAATGACGTGCTGTTCGCGAGACGAATTATAATTATAATGGGGGACGACATTGGCGTTTAAAACTTTCACTCCTTTAAGAGCCAACATAAAATCATATTTTCTTGATTCGTTCAGTGTTAGCAGATATCTCTTAAATTGTTCTGACATTTCGTGCGGAAATAATGGAAAGGATTCTGTAATAGTGAATTTGGCGGTGCCTGTTTCAAAGGCATTTTGTAGACTTTCTTGAGGGGTCGCATGATTAGAAGCAGTTTCGTTGGATAGACTCCAAATAAAACTAACCACTTTTTGATTGATTATAGACGCAGTATTTGCGATACAAAATTGTTCACGGTTTTTGGTCAGGTATACATAGAAGTTACCGCCCAAATACACACCAACATTTATTATTCCAGTACCAGTAGCATTACTAAAAAATACAAAACCACCCGGTTGAGTACCGACTAATTTTGATTTGTAATAGGTAGACACAAGGTTTAACGAACAATGACGCTCCTTTGCGTTATACAAATCCAAAAGCTCAAATGCCCGCATGATTTGAGTATATGATACCAAATCAGGCGGTAAACTCATCCATTGATTGGATTGCATATCGTCTTCTGTAAATGAACTTCTGGTAATTGTAATGTCAACTGGATTACCAAACGTCACAAGTAGATCATCAATTCTTGTTGCTTCACTCATTTGAAAATGCGGCCAACCTTCCAATCTCTCTGACTGACCTGAAAAACGCACCTCCGATGGTAAATACGGATCATCGTCCCCTGTTCGAAGCGTGCGATTACTGATATGCAATACCACATCACCACCACCATTTAACACAGGAGGCTTTGTCGCTTCAACCGCGTCCAGATAGTCAGCTTCACTTTTTATGGCTTTTTTAATTGCATCGCTTCCTTGGCCAAGCTCCTCAAGTAAATCAATAAAATGATGATAGCTGTCTATAATTTCATGGGGGTTTTTAGAAAAACGAGAAATACCTACTATCTTGGCTACAGACCAATCTCTGCCGGCGAGCAGTGAAGTGTAATAGTCACTTCTTGTTATGGGATTATTTAGTATTGCATATACTTTTTGTATCACCTCTAGATATGCCTTTGCCTTTTGCGGGGGAAGACTGGTCTTATCCGGGTGAAATTTTGCTGACATCCGACGATAAGCCTGTCTTATTGCAGGCAAATCAAGTTGCTGAAATGTTTCATTGACAACCGCTAACACCCTAAAACAGAGACTATTACGCACAAACGCTTTATTTTTAAAACTTTCCAGTAAGCTTAAGTTTGCTTTCAGAGTACCATTTGTTAAAACGTAATGGGTTGCTACATTCAAATAATTGGCAGGATATATCGCAAGTAAAGCATCTAAAGTAAATATCGCGGGAAAACATACCCCATTTTTTGAAAGATATATACCTTGTCCTAAATACATTGCCGAATGCATTACATTTATTTCAAGATTATCTAAATCATCTTTCAGACAGATAAACTGAACCACTTCTCCTGGTGACAAATGATGATGTCGAGCACTGCTATATGTGAAGCTGTGTGTTTTTATCTCGTAAAATTCACCAGTCTTGATCAATCCGCAGAACTGATGGCAAGTAAATGCTGTTGCGATGTTATATAACTTATAGGTTTCAGTCAGATATTTTAGCAAATTATCCATTATCTGTTGTGGCAGCGTTATGATTTTATCATCATAAATAATTTGCAAGCCCGAAATTCCGGTAAAAAAATCAACGTCTGGTGTTACTGCAAATTTGAGGTGTTGATTTAGAGGGCTTTCATAGCCTCTTTTTGGATAAATGAGATGTGCGTCAAATATCCCCGAATCAGAATCGCAAGGAATCTTTAATTTTAAAACAGTGGGAAGATTGCTTAGAGCCCGTTCAACTCCTTGAGTATTTTTCTCGTCCGCGGCGATGCGCATGGAGTGGTGTGCTAACACTATATGCGGCAATTCAATATCTTTTGCTTTATTCAATATTGATTGACACCGCGAGGTGAGATTAAATTTATTGAGATAATCGCGCATACTCGAAAGGCATGATTGTTTGTGTTTTTCAGTTAGGATTTTTAAA
The DNA here is from genome assembly GCA_013287435.1 of Verrucomicrobiota bacterium. Taxonomy (GTDB): domain Bacteria; phylum Pseudomonadota; class Gammaproteobacteria; order Coxiellales; family Coxiellaceae; genus 2-02-FULL-42-43. The sequence continues at coordinate 3,054 of JABDDU010000004.1, read as the reverse complement.
AATTTTTCACTCTCTAATGTGTTCAGAAGGAGAGGGAGGTGATCTTGATCGCCGGCATCAGCGATAATCTCATTTATTGCGTCACGAATTACACTACAAACCACAGTATCTTCGCTCGCAATCTTGATTTGCCATTTATTGTCGTTCAATGAAAACGAAACGTTAGGTTTTTCCTGGGGAAGGAGAGAATACACATCGCCTAAGATATTATTTATTTGCGCTGCTATTTTATCTATAGTTTCTTGCGCTTGAGTCGTTGGCATACAAAACCCATTTCGTCGTAGTCATTGTCGGGGTCAGACAATGTATAAGAAATGATTTATTTTTTCAATAATTAGATGACAGTGGCATATAATCCCTTGATTTTAATTTGTTTTCCACTTGTAATGTGGTCATATCATCTTCAGGCACAGATCTCCTGCGGATCAAGAAGCTTATGATAGAGAGTATGGGCTCGTTTTAAGAAAATAATACGGTTTGTGATGAACCCTAATTTTAATCCGCCTGTTCCGGTTGATTTAAAAATTGCGTGGTAATCAACCATGCGCTAATCAATCCCGCGAGCATAGAAATAAATAACACGCCAAAACCCAGCGCAAAAGAAACGGTTTGTAATTGAAAAGGCGCGTGATAGGTTTGTGCTAATTGTGAGACGGGTTTTTGTAACACACTGAGAAAAATATTAATTAAAACCCAAGAAATAAGTCCACCTAATAAACCGTATAATATGCCGCGATACAATAGCGGCCTGCGAATATAATGATGGGTTGCGCCAACCAATCGCATCACTTGAATTTCATTGATATGACTTGATAGTGATGCGCGCAAGGTGTGGCCGATAATTAATATCACGCCAAAACCAAATAAAAGGGATAATGCTTTTGTGATTTCTTTTCCGATCGCAATCACATCATACAAACGCGCAACCCAATTCATATCTAATTGTGCCGTATCAACCAGAGGCAACTGTTTTAAAGTAAGAAATAATGCATGAATTGCCGTTGGATTTTGATCTTGTAAAATAGGCAAAACAGTCATAACACCGGGTATTGGATTTCTTCGAAATATTTTAATGATATGGTTAAATGGCGTATTTTTTTCGAAAGTTTTTAATCCTTGACCAGGAGAAACATAAGTGACTTCTGCAATATGATTATTTGCGCGTAACGTTTTCAGTAACGTATTGACTTGAGAAGTGGTTGCGTCCGGTGTGAGATAAAGCGAAATGCTAGGCGCGCTCGCGTTCCAAGAGGAATCCACTGTTTGTAAATTTTTCAATACAATAAAAAATCCCAGTGGCAATGCAATCGCAATGCCAATCACACATACCGTAATAAAATTTCCAAATGGGGCACGTGTTAATTCAGACAATGCAAAACACAAAGCGCGATAATGTGATAATAACCAGCGTGAAAAATGAGTGTGAATCATTTTGTTCGTCCATTCAATAAAGTAATCATGCGATACGGCATTTGTGCAATCATCGATAAATCATGTGTTGCAATTAATACGGTAACACCGACCGCATGAAAAGCCTCAAATAACCGCAAAATTTCCAGAGATAATTCAGGATCTAAATTTCCCGTTGGTTCATCTGCTAATAAAATATCGGGTTTATTGACAACCGCACGCGCAATGCCGACACGTTGTTGTTCTCCACAAGATAATTCAGACGGAAATAATTTTTCTTTGGATAACAATCCTACTTTATCTAACGCAGCTTGTGCGCGACGTTTCATTTCGTGATAACGATAGCCGTGAATTAATAAGGGTAATGCAACATTGTCAAATACCGTTTGATTGTGTAGCAATTGGGGATTTTGATAAATCATTCCGATACGACTACGTAGCTGGGGAATTTGTCGTTGTGATAATTGAGATAAGTGGTGATGATTAATGTGAATGTGCCCGCGCGTGGGAGATTCAATACACATTGCCAATTTTAAAACAGTGGATTTTCCAGCGCCAGAATGTCCTGTTAAAAAAGCCATTTCTCCAGATTGAATGGAAAAAGCGACATTCGATAATGCGGTGTGACCTTGGTATTCTTTGGCGACAGCGTTGAATTCAATCATGGGGTTTTTGTATTCCTAAAAAAGTGTGAGTGTGAGTGTTTGAGTGTGAGAGATGCTATTGGATATTTTTTCCCACACTCACACGTCTTCAAACAACGCATCAACAAAAGTGTCAGCTTCAAACGGTTTTAGATCATCCATTTGTTCACCAACCCCAATAAAACGAATCGGCAGTTGGGTGTGGTGCGTAATAGAAAACACCATGCCGCCTTTGGCAGTTCCATCTAATTTTGTCACACTGATGCTGTTTAATCCAATAGCTTCATTAAATTCTCTCGCTTGATTTAATGCATTTTGCCCGATGCCGGCATCGACAATCAACATCGTTTCATGCGGCGCATCTGGATTTATTTTTTGTATCACCCGTTTTATTTTTTTTAATTCATTCATCAAATGTGCTTGCGTATGCAAACGACCCGCTGTATCTGCAATTAAAATATCGATATTGCGTGCATTGGCTGATTGTATGGCATCATAAATGACTGATGCGCTATCAGCACCCGATTGTTGCGCGACAACAGTGACATCATTGCGTTCACCCCACACTTGTAATTGCTCAATCGCAGCAGCGCGAAATGTATCGCCCGCGGCAAGCATCACTGTTTTGCCCTGTTTTTTGTAGTAATTCGCAAGTTTTGCAATACTCGTTGTTTTTCCAGCGCCGTTAATGCCAACCATTAAAATGACAAATGGTTTTTGATTAATGTCGAGCGGTTTTTCATAGGGTTTTAATAATATAATCATTTCTTCTTTTAATGCGGATGCGAGAGCTGCTGGATCTGATAATTGTTTACGATGCACGCGTTCGGTCATTTGCTTCATTAAATAATCTGTGGATTCAATGCCAATATCTGCCGATAATAATAATGTTTCGAGCGATTGCACCAAATCATCATCAATGGTTTTTTTGCCTAATATTAAATTAGCCAAACCGTTTGAAAAATTTTTTCGAGTGCGCTTGAGCCCGTCTGTTAATCGG
>JABDDU010000003.1:2653-87285 GCA_013287435.1 Verrucomicrobiota bacterium | reverse complement strand
TGACTTCATCATGACCACTCTGATCAAGACTGGCTTGATCTATGAAATCATACTTACTTATTTTTTTTTGCATCGCATCAATTCGTTTAACAAACATATCTTCTGTGTCGTAGTGCAGAAATTTTTTTCCAGGAAATTTCTCCTCTAATTTTTTATGTAATAATTCTTGAACAGTTTTCCCTGTTGAATGTGGTGAGCCTAATAAAAGAGGAATTTCAGTACAGCTGTATAATAACGCATTAGTCTCTGTTCGCTGTATTTGCTCAATCACAAAATCAATAAACGTATTTCCTAATGCATCCGTTATTTTTCCTGACTTTATTTCATCGATAATCTTTTGCAGCCTATCCTCCGCTTTTTGATAATCAAACAGTTTTGTTTGTGGTAAAATTCCTTGGATATGCGAAGCGTTTTTCTCTCCTATTAGGTTGGGATATAATTTTTTTTCATGCGCTAATTTTGTGCCTAGAACCAGTATCTTTCGCTCTTGCATATTCACACTTAAAAAGCGATCTTGGCTGAGTTGTTCGGTACGCAATGGTTGCGAGCTATGATGAAAAGTGTTTTGTGTTGTTGCTGAAATAGTCTCATCCGCGATTACATTAACAACATATTTTGTCATGTCATCAACGGCGCCAGCTGTTCCCCCTCCAAGCATGACATTACTTTTAAACATACCGATTTTAAGATGCGCGGTATTACTCAGTAACTGCAATGAATAACAAGGAAATTGCTCTCGTACTGCGCTGTAGTTGTCGCGATACCTTAAAAAGTCAGGTAAATGCTTAAAATCGCGTGGCGGCGGGATGGAATATAATACAGCAGAAAAATTTTTGCAGTCGTTTGCAATTTCCGTTCGGTTTTCTGGCGTCATTTTTGTATTGGTTGGTTTATTTGAGCGGTGTAAAATTAATTTTGATAATAATTCGGCATCGGACAATGGACCTGTTCCGCCTGCTAGACCGACATCAAAAATATTAGATTTGTCTTTTCTGTTTTTGCCTTGTATTTTTAAAACAATATAAGGTCTGTCTTGTTCATCCGGTTTTCTCTTGGCAATTTCTGTTTGAAGACGAACATAATAATCAAAATATTCTGGTGCAAATTCATTAAAAACTGCTATTTTTCCGTCCTTTTTTGTCTTCAGAATTTCTTCTATGTGTGCGCGAACCCAGGCATCAGGAGCCATGCTGTCGTTAGGTGAGTCAAAAAACTCTACAGTGTTATCCGGCATCGGTACCCCCGTCTCTCAAGGACGACATTGAAGGCTTAAGGCTAGTATAAGGGATGAAAGTTAACATAATGTTAAATAACCATTAAATAATAATAAGTAATGAATACTCACCAATATCTAGTCATTAATATTTTTATTAAAATCAGAGTGTTATAATGCGAATTCACGTGATAGTGGATAGTAATAACCGATTGATCATATTAGAATGATTGGAACAGTTGCATAATGCTAATTCCCGCTAAATCTAGGTGAGTAACATGAGTGATAACCCTTTACTGTCATCTATATCAACCTGGTTTCGACGTAATTTTTCAGACCCAGCTGCAGTCGGTTTATTTTTTACTGTGTTGTTTACGCTGTTATTTCTCGAGTTTTTCGGTCATTTCTTTTTGCCTGTCTTGATCAGTATTGTGCTGGCCTATTTGTTATTGTCCGTGGTTCGGCAGTTAACACGTTGGAAGTGTCCGCATCTATTGGCGGTGATGATTGTATTTTTGGCGTTTATTGGACTCGTGATTTTTGGATTAGTGGTGCTGTTACCTATCATTGTTCGTCAATTGCAAAATTTGGTAAGCGAGTTTCCCAATGCGTTTACACAAGGCCATCACTGGGTGACAACATTGATGCAACGCTATCCCGCTGTGTTTGCCGACCCGCGTTTTCAACAAACCATTGCATTCGTCCAAAACGAATTTTCCCGAGTTGGACAAGTCACATTGCGATTTGTATGGTCATTGATTCCTAATTTAATTACGGCCGTTTTATATTTTATTTTAGTGCCGTTATTATTATTTTTCTTTTTGAAAGACGCGGACAAAATTGCGCATTGGTTTTCTCAATTTTTGCCTAAAAATCGCAGTTTGGTGTCGAATGTGTGGCAAGATGTCAATACTAAAATTGGTTGTTATGTTCGCGGACGTGTGATTGAAGTGTTTGTGATTAGTTTTGTCACGTCACTCACGTTTTCTATTTTAGATATGAAATACGCTATTTTGATGGGCGTTTTGGTTGGATTATCGGTAATTATTCCTTACGTCGGTGCAGTCGTTGTGACTATTCCCGTTTTTATTATTGCATTGATGCAATGGGGAATGGAGCCACATTTTTTATATTTAATCATTGCCTATGCGGCGATTATTATTTTAGATGCAAATGTATTGGTCCCAATGCTATTTTCTGAAACGATGGATCTGCATCCTGTTGTAATTATTTTATCGGTATTGGTATTCGGCGGTATGTGGGGATTTTGGGGTGTGTTTTTTGCCATTCCGCTGGCCACGGTGGCGGATGCGGTGTTGCGTGCGTGGCCGAAGTCAGTGTGAGTGTGAGCGTCACACCCACACCTATTTTTCTTCCTCTTCCGAACCCGACAACATTCCACCCATCAATCCAGCAGCACTCACCATACTTTCTTTTTCCTTTTCGATTTTTTTAGCGCCGTCATTGATGGCTGCAGCGATTAAATCTTGAAGAATTATTTTGCTTTCTTTTAAAATGTCATCGTCGATCATGACAGATAATGCATAACCTTGCGCATTCATTTTAATTTGAACGGCGCCCGCACCAGATTCACCCATCACTTCGATTTTCGCTAATTTTTCCTGCGCTTCTTTCATCATGTCTTGAATTTTGCCGGCGTTTTTGAGTAAGCCTGCGAGATTGCCAAGACCGCCTAGTTTGTCTCCGAACATCTTTCACCTCGTATTTTATGGTAACTGATCACTTCTACTCACACTACTTGTCGTGAACTAAACGCATGCGACAACGTACTTCCATCCAAATATTCCAACTCACCACCAATCGGCACACCATGCGCGATGCGAGAGCATATCATTTTTTTTGAATCAATGTGATTCGCCAAATACTGTGCCGTTGCCTTTCCTTCAATGGTTGGATTCGTTGCTAGAATGACTTCCTGAATAGATTCTTCATGCAGCCGTTTCAATAAAAACGGAATACCAATATGTTCCGGCGAAATGCCATCGAGCGGTGACAGATGTCCATGTAGAACAAAGTAACACCCCTGAAACACATGTGTTTGTTCGATCGCAATTACATCCGCCGGACTTTCAACAACACACAACAATGCATGATTTCGTTTTGCATTACTGCAGAGCGAGCACACGGTTTGTTCCGTAAATTGACGACACCGCTGACATTGTCCTACCGATAAAACTGCTTGTTTTAAGGAATTTGATAATGCTAACGCTTTTTCTTTTCCACTGTCCGTCAATAATTGATACGCCATACGTTGCGCGGACTTAGGGCCAATGCCAGGTAGTGCGCGTAGCGTGTCGATTAATTGTTTGACGAAAGGAGAAAACATTATTTATCTGTTCCAGAACCACCTTTATCATCATCATCACTCTCGATCGCTTTCTGATCCGCTGGCAATGACAAGTTTTTAATTTCATCAGGAATTTGCATTTGTTGTAATAATTCCATTGTCTTAGCTTGCGTTGCTTCTTGAATTTTTTTAACCACATTTTCCCACGCTTCGCGAACGCGTTTTTTAAATTCTTCCACACCACCTTGCAATGCTTCTTTAGTGAAACGCATATCAACAAAACCATACGTTGCAGTCATAATGACTTCTACCGTTCCATCAATTGATTTACCGCTGACTTTAATATCCGCTAAATTTTGATAAGTCGATTGCATTTGGTTTTGCATATCCAAAATGCTCGTTTTAATATCTGACAATAGTTTATCTGACATAGTTTTCTCCCCAAAAAATTAAGTTAAGTAGATTCAATGCTGTCTTCAATGACCGATGCATCAAAAGTTTTTACAATCCGTTGAACCGTTGGATCAGCAGAAATCGCCTTTTTTGCCGATTGTTTCTGTGCATCCTGTAAACGCGCAGCCGATTCCGCCGGCGTTTCCATTTTATTTTCCTCAATCGTGATTTTTATTTTTGTGTTTTGATTGTGGTGTTGAGTAAGAGCCCCTTGAATACGTTGTTGTTGTTTTGGGTTTAAAAGCGCTGCGTATTTGGGATGTAGTGTAAGATGCAATAAATCATTGGCGTATGATTTTAGAGCGCATTGTTGAGCGAGTGCGAGAGTGGGGCCGGTGAGGTTGAGTTTTAGAAGTAAGATGTTCCAATTGAGGCTTGTTTCGCTTGCTCGCGGTTCCACCTCGCTCTTCGTAGTATGATGCGTTTTTGCGACACCCTTCAAAGCAGGTGTTGAACCCATCATCCTTATTACAATCATTTCAAAACCGATTTGCGCGGTGGGTGCGAGCGGCAAATCGCGTTGCCCAATTAATCCGATTCGATAATATAATTCAACTGATTCGCGAGAAAATTCGGATACAAAATTTTTATCTATTGCTTGCTTGACAGAAATTCGATACAACTGCGTTAATAATTCGGATAAACAACGTGTAAAATTCACGCCGTTCTCCGCCCATGATTTTGTGAGCGCAAGTGCAGTATTCGCATCATTCGCACAAATGGCTTTTAATAATGAGATGATTTCTGCTTGATTGGATAATCCCAAGAGCGCCTGTATCTCAGCTGTTTTTATTTTTCCATTACCATAGGAAATACATTGATCAAGCAAGCTTAATGAATCACGCATACTGCCGTTCGCAGATTCAGCGATTAAAGGTAATGCTTCAGGTTCAAAATTAATTTTTTCGGATTCCAAAATAAAAATTAATTGATGATTAATTTGTTCAGCTAGCATTTTTGATAAATGAAATTGTAAGCAGCGCGACAAAACAGTTACCGGTAATTTTTGAGGATCGGTCGTTGCCAATAAAAATTTTACATGTTCAGGTGGTTCTTCCAATATTTTCAATAACGCATTGAAACTATGACCAGAAAGCATATGCACTTCATCAATGAGATAAACTTTAAATTTACCTTTGGTGGGTGAGTAGGGAATGTTATCTAATAATTCACGCGTGTCTTCTACTTTGGTGCGTGATGCCGCATCGATTTCATATAAATCGGGAAATCGACCGCTATCAATTTCTTGGCAATTTGAACATTTTTCGCAGGGTGTTGCGCTGATGCCTGCTTCGCAATTTAAACATTTTGCAAATATTCTCGCGAACGTCGTTTTGCCAATGCCATGTGTGCCTGTGAATAAATACGCATGATGAATTTTATGATGTGTCAGTGCATGAGTGAGTGATTGAATGACATGTGATTGACCGACGATTTGATCAAATCGTTTTGGGCGCCATTTTCGAGCAAGTGCCAGATAGGTCATGTTTTAAATACTCACACTCACACTATTTTTAAAAGGGTGACCACTAAAGCCATTACTCGCACACGAGTCTATCGCTACCGTTGCTCCCTTCCGGGCCTGGCGGAGTTTGCAATATATCGTTGTGAGGTGACCCTAATGACCACCCCTTTAAAAACATAGATTTTTAAACACTTATCTCTTCATGCGGTGTTTCTGTATAACGCGGAACAAATACACGCTTGTCCCATGAATAAAAAGCACCATAAAAATAAATCACCAAAGATAACACAACCAACGAAATCATACTTTCTTTCGTTGACATAACCGTTCCCGGAGAATCATTGTGACCGAAATACACAATCAGACACAGTCCGATGAAGTATAAAATAAACCAGGAAACACCTTTGATTGCCGCAGGAACATTTTTGCTGCCTTTATATTTAGTTTCATAATAAAGATACAAGCAAAGACCAGGAATTATTAACGTTAACAGCTCAGGAATCAGTGGCCATCCAGCATAAAACAATAATATTGATAAAACAATTAATAATAATGGTGCTAGCACATGTGCGTAAGGCAACATAAATTGATCTTTAGATAAAAGAGTTGCGCGATTTTTTACGCGATTTGCCATAGCAACAATGGGCGCTGGTAAATACGAGAATAAATGTAATACTGAAATCACTGCAACTAATTGGTACCATCCACGGAATAAAAATAAAAAGATACAGCCAACGACGATGGTCATCAGAATCGCATTTCTGGGATTTTTAAAAACAGGATGAATGACGCTTAAAAAGCGGGGTAAATGTCCCTCACGCGCAAGCGAATACATAATGCGTGAGCCGGATGCTGTAAACGCAGCACCGCATACACCTGGCGAAACAACAGAGCCAACATAAACCATCATCACCATTAGTTGCAAATTAGCCGCCAACAATAATTGAACGTAAGGCGAACGGAAATTAATGCCAGCCCATCCGCTATGCATTAACAATACTGGACTTAAGCTTCCCACAAAAGCAACTTGTAATAACAAATATAAAACCAATGAAATTAAAATGCTGCCGATGATAGCAATGGGTAACATGGTTTTTGGTGATTTGATTTCTTCAGAAAAAGTAAGTGGTGCCTGAAAACCATTGAAAGACATTACGACGCCACAAGAAACGATACTGATAAAAATGGATTTCATACCGAATGGCATAAATCCACCATCCGCGGTATTCGAAAAATTGCTGGGATGAAAACCGCTATAAATTAATGCTCCGACAGTTAATAAGGGAACCACAATTTTAATAATAGTGAAAAAATTATTGAAACGAATAAAAAGTTGAACGCTCCAATAGTTGATCAGCATAAACGCAAACATCAAAACCAATGCACCTGCAATACCCAAATGCGTTAGCGAATGCGTTGGAATGTCATAAAAACGATTCCACAGCGGAGATAATTGACTAAGGTATTGAATAATACCTTGCGCTTCAACGGGCGGCACTGCCACGATACATAACCAGTTAATCCAAGATGTTAAAAAACCACAAAAGCGGCCGTGCGTGATATTCGCATAATAACCAATACCACCGGCAGATGGATAATTGCTTCCCATTTCAACAAACAAAAGTCCGACGACAAGTGCAATCAGCGCACCAAATATCCATGAAACTATTCCTGCAGGACCAGCAACATTGGCAATTTTTTGAGTACTCAACAACCAACCTGATCCAACGATTGACGTAATGCCTGTCATCATCAATGAAAAAGTTGAAATGTTTTTGTGAAATTTTGTCATGAACTAAAACTCCTGTGCCAAAAAACTACCAGATAGAAGAACTGGAACCGAGTTTACACAGCGCTTTCTGAAAAGTAAATACTCGAAACTCGAGCTCACACTTACACCAAATAAAATGCTAAACTCCCGTTTTTTGAGAGTTTATTGGGAGTTTGCCTATGATTGTCGAACCTAAAGTACGTGGATTTATTTGTACAACCGCGCATCCTGTCGGTTGTTATCAGAACGTTGCAAAACAAATAAATTATGTAAAATCGAAACCACGATTAGTGCATCCACCCAAAAATGTTTTAGTTATTGGTGCGTCGACCGGTTATGGTTTGGCATCTCGCATTGCGGCAACGTATGCCGCGGGTGCAAAAACGATAGGTGTATTTTTTGAAAAACCAGCTACTGATAAACGCACAGCAACTGCTGGTTGGTACAATTCAGCCGCATTTGAAAAAATCGCGCATCAAGATGGTCATTATGCCAAAAGTATTAATGGTGATGCTTTTTCAGATGAGATTAAAAAACAGGTTGTCGACTTAATTCGACGTGATTTAGGGCAAATTGATTTAGTGGTTTATAGTTTGGCATCTCCGCGTCGCACGCATCCTGTTTCTGGCGAAACGTTTAGTTCTGTATTAAAGCCGATTGGTGAAATTTATCGAAACAAAACGGTTGATCCGTTAACGGGTACCGTGACTGACATTGCGATTAATCCTGCGGATGAAGCAGAAATTGCAGATACCATTGCCGTTATGGGTGGTGAAGATTGGGCTATGTGGATGGATTTATTGCATCGCGAAAAATTACTGGCAGATAACGCCATTACTTTTGCGTACACCTATGTGGGTCCCGAAGTAACGCATGCAATTTATAAAAATGGCACGATTGGAAAAGCCAAAGATGATTTATTAACAACAGCACATCGACTAGATGAACAATTAAAAAAAACCGGTGGTCACGCATTTATATCAGTGAATAAAGCATTGGTGACGCAAGCAAGCTCAGCTATTCCAGTAGTCCCATTATATATGTCCATTTTATTTAAAATCATGAAAGATAAAAAAACTCACGAAGGATGTATTGAACAAATTTATCGATTATTGCATGATTTTGTTTATGTCAATGGTGAAATAAAAGTGGATGAGGAACAACGCGTTCGCATGGATGATTGGGAAATGCAGCCTGATGTGCAAAAAGCGATTGCAGATACATGGAAAATAATATCCACTGATAATATTCATTCGCTGAGTGATCTTAAAGGTTATCGTCACGATTTTTATAAATTATTTGGATTTGAAGTGGATGGGGTGGATTACACAAAAAATGTGGAAGTGGATGTGAAAATTGAATCGATAGAGGGATGAGTGTGAAAGTGATCGACTGAGGCGCTTTGCAGTGAACATGAAAATTAATAGAGATTTCGATGACCGATCAATTAACAGAAAAATTTTCCACACTCCACATTGACAAAATCAAACATCATATTTTTTTATGTTGCGATCAAACTAAACCCAAATGTTGCTTGAAAGAAGAGGGTTTGATTTCGTGGGCATTTCTAAAACGACGTTTAAACGAATTAAATTTAACGGCTGAAACTGGAATACTTCGCACCAAAGCCAATTGTTTACGTATTTGTTGCGAAGGCCCAATCGCTGTCGTGTACCCTGAAGGCGTCTGGTATAAACACTGCACGCCCGACGTCTTAGAGCGTATTATTCAAGAGCATTTGATTGGTGGAAAACCAGTAAAAGAATATCTAATCGCCGTGAATTCTGAGCAATGATGCGCTAGTGATATAGTTTAGAAGCGCTCGCGTTAGCGAGTGCGAAAGTTAGAAGGTTTAATCAATGATTCAAGGTTATCTCCATAAAATGCTTGTATCGCACGAAACCCCCATTCAATACGAATTAACGCTAGATAATCATAAAATCATTTTAAACAACTTCCTCAACAAAAAAATCTCCCTCGAATTTCTCAACGAAATCCACTGCATTCAATGCGATCGAAAAACCAAACAAAGTTTTCAACAAGGCTATTGTTTTCCGTGTATGCAAAAAATCAATGACTGCAATAATTGCCTCATTCACCCAGAAAAATGTCTGGTTGAAACCGGCAATTGCGATCCCGCCCATTGGGCGCATCAACAATGCCATCAAGAACATGTGGTCTATTTAGCAAATTCATCGGGATTAAAAGTCGGTATTACACGCACGAAAAATATGCCGTCGCGGTGGATTGATCAAGGAGCGGCACAAGCATTACCGATTTTTAAAACACATAATCGTTATCAAGCGGGATTAATCGAAGTGGCATTAAAACAATACGTCGCTGATAAAACCAATTGGCGTGTGATGTTGCGTGAATCTGTAGCACCCGTTGATTTGCTTGCTGAAAAAAAATTATTATTATCACAAGCCGAAAAAAATCTTGCTCTGATTTTAAAAAAATATTCTGATGAAATTACTTTATTAGATGAAAAAAATGTTTTAACCTTCCAATATCCCGTTTTAGAATATCCCGCAAAAATAAATGCATTATCATTCGATAAAACACCTAAAATCGAAGGCGTTTTGTTGGGAATCAAAGGCCAGTATTTGATGTTAAATACTGGCGTTTTGAATGTGAGAAAGTTTGGCGGGTATCACGTTAGGTTTTCGCCTTCGCTAACGCTCGGCTTCTAACATACGGCACTAGAAAATATCTTTGTCATCGCAGAACGTTTGTTCTAGTGACATATTTTAGAAGCGCTCGCGTTAGCGAGTGCGAAAGAAAGTATCACAGAAATATTTCAAGCAAATCATTCAAAAATAAATATCCTTTTTCTGTCACCTGAAAATCACTTTTGTCTACCATTAATAAATTTAAGTCAACCGCCTTTTGAATTTCCTTTTCAATCACATTAAACTTCAAACCCGTTCGACCTTCGAATAGTTCGATAGAAATAGGTTGTCGCAATCGCAGCGCATTCATCATAAATTCCAGCGGCAATTCTTCTTGTTCAATGATTTTCGATTCAAATAAATTTTCTCTGTGAGCTGATAAATACTGCTTCGGATGTTTGGTGTTCCAGCGGCGAATAATGTTTCCTTTAGAAAAATCGGTTAATTTCGCATGCGCACCCGCACCAATTCCCAAATAATCGCCAAACAGCCAATAATTTAAATTATGTTTTGCTTTTTGAAAACCATAGGCCGAAATTTCATATTGCGGAAATCCATTGTTGACCAATAATTTTTGACCTGCTTGCTGAATTTCAAATCGCTCATCATCACTCGGTAAAACCGGCGGAAATCGATGAAAAAAAGTATTGGGTTCTAGCGTTAATTGATACCACGATAGATGATTCGGTGCTAAATCAATCGCCGATTGCAAATCAAATAACGCATCATCCATCGTTTGATTCGGCAATCCAAACATTAAATCAATATTGATAGTTTGAAAACCCGCACGTCGCGCTTCTAAAAAAGCCTTTTTCGCTTGATCATTATCGTGAATTCGTCCTAATACTTTTAATTTCGAATTTTGAAAACTTTGTACACCCAATGAAATACGATTAATGCCGACATCAAAATAGCCTTTAAATCGACTGGCTTCTGTTGTCCCTGGATTCGCTTCTAAAGTGATTTCAATATCAGATGGAATATCCAATTCATTTCGCAACTGTGACAATAATAATTCATACGCTTCTGGCGAAAATAAACTCGGCGTACCACCACCGATAAAAATACTGTGAATCGGACGATCGTGTACTAAGTGAAATTGTGATTGTAAATCTATGAGCAATTGATCAATATACGCTTTTTCAGGCAACTCGCCCGTTGCAGCATGCGAATTAAAATCACAATAAGGGCATTTTTTGATGCACCAGGGGATGTGAATGTATAAACTCAGTGGGATAGCTTGAAAATTCATAGGACATCACGTTTTTATTCATTATACTGTGCGCAAAAGGTATCATGTTTCGATGAGAAGCTAAATAAAAGGTTACAATCTTGATCAAACGTTTATGCATTTTATTTTTATTGTTTTCACCCTGTTTTTCAGTGTTTGCCGATGATTCCGGCGCTGAAATTCCACCTCATGTCTATGCTGCGGAAGAAGCCGCTGCGAGCGCTGTCAATTACGGCCAAACGTTATGTAACACACCTGGCTATTATTGTCGCGCCGTTACGACAAAAGATCATTGGTACACCTTGTTTCCCCATTTTCAACAACGTGAAGAAGCGATGCGTTTGAACCGAACCAATGTGGCGCTCATGTATCGTAATTGGGTTGTTATCCCCAAAAATTTTTCCAAAACAACGTACATGGATATGTCACCATTGCCTAAACAGATAAACACCCACGGACAAAAAGAAGTTGATATTAATTTAAACCTGTTTGCTTTTGGTGCCTACGACAAAACCGGAAAATTATTATATTGGGGCCCTGTTAGTAGTGGCCGTAAAAAATGTTATGGGGCTTCACATAAAACGTGTTCTACGATAACCGGTAAATTTAGAGTATTTCGTGTTGAAGGAAAAAATTGTATATCGCATGAATTTCCGTTAGAAACGCATGGCGGTGATCCCATGCCTTATTGCATGTATTTTCACGGTGGTACTGCGATGCATTATTCTACGTTATCGGGTTTTATTAATCGAAGTGCTGGTTGTGTGCGTATGTTTAAAGCCGATGCAGAATGGCTGAATAAACAATTTGTAAAATTAGGCACATTAGTGGTTGTGACGAGGTGACGATGTCTCAATATCCAAAAATACTTTCCACCAAAACACTGGCTAAAACGCGTATATTTCAAATCGAAGAAATACATCTGCGTTTTTCAAATGGTCATGAAGGTCACTTTGAAAGAATTGTAGGGCATCATCCCGGTGCGGTGATGATTATTCCCATGTTAGATGACGACACATTTTTGTTAATTCGCGAATACGCAGCCGCCGCAGGAAAATATACATTGGGATTTCCCAAAGGTGCTATGGATCAAGGTGAGGATGCACTCGTTACTGCGGATCGTGAATTGATGGAAGAAGTGGGTTATGGCGCCAAAAAATTACTTCATTTGGCCAAATGGAGTTTATCTCCCGCCTATTTTAATGCCTATATGGATATTGTCTTGGCGACAGAATTATTTCCGAAAAAAATGCAAGGCGATGAACCCGAACCCATCGAAGTCATTCCCTGGAAAATAAGCGATATTAATGCATTATTGGCGCATCCAGAATTTCATGAATCTCGAAGCGTGGCAGCGGTTTTATTATTGGAACGGATGTTGTAGTGATGGATTATTTACCCGCTGCAATGAATGCTGCACAAAAAGCCGGAGAAGCTTTACTATCCCATTTTCACAGCGGATTTTCACATTCCATCACACTGAAATCCGATCAATCACCCGTCACACAAGCTGATATCGCCGCGAATAAAATTATTACCGAACAATTATTAAAAATAGATTCCTCCATTCCTGTTTTATCAGAAGAAAATACTATTCCTGATTTTTCAATTCGACAAAATTGGTCGCGTTATTGGTTGATTGATCCGCTCGATGGCACTCGTGGATTTATTGCACGCAGTTCCGAATTTTGTATTAATATCGCATTGATTGAAAATCATGAGCCTATTTTAGGCGTGATTTATTCGCCGGTGAATCATCATTGTTTTTATGCAACCAAAAATAATGGCGCATTTTTTTTAGACGTGAAAAATAAGGTGACACAAAAAATTCACACCTCAAAATATAATTCATCCTTACTGCATTTATTGACCGGACATTTCGATCATCAATCCCATTTTAAAAAATCATTAGAAAGATCTTTTAAAGAAATTAAAATCACGCAAATGAATAGTGCGTTAAAATTTACGATGATTGCGCGTGGATTAGCGGATATGTATGTGCGTTTCGGCTCAACCAGTGAGTGGGATACTGCTGCGGGACAGTGTATTGTGGTTGAAGCGGGTGGATCAGTAGTTGATTTTAAGGGAAACCCACTGCACTATAACGCAAAGTCATCGCTGATCAATCCGTCATTTATCGCGATTGCCGATGTATCACAATGCCAACAATTTCTAAGGAATTTACCATGAAAACAATTAAAATCGCTATCACCGGCGGCGCTGGCCAAATCGGTTACGCCTTATTATTTCGTCTAGCATCCGGTCAAGTTTTCGGCCCTGATGTTAAAGTGGATTTGCATTTATTAGAAATCACACCCGCATTGCCTTCATTAAAAGGCGTTGCCATGGAACTAGAAGATTGTGCATTTCCGTTATTAAATAATATTGTGATGACAGACGATCCCACTGTTGCCATGAAAGATATTAACTATGCCGCATTAATCGGTTCAGTGCCGCGTAAACAAGGCATGGAACGCTCGGAACTATTAAAAATAAATGGTGGAATTTTTAAAACACAAGGGCAGGCGATTAATAACAATGCAGCATCGGATGTGAAAATATTTGTGGTGGGAAATCCCTGTAACACCAATTGTTTAATTGCTATGAATCATGCCAAAGATATTCCACAGGATCGTTTTTTTGCAATGACGATGCTCGATCAAAATCGCGCGGTTTCACAGTTAGCGCACAAAGCGGGTGTCGCTGTTTCTGATATTGATCAGATGATTATTTGGGGCAACCATTCGTCAACGCAATTTCCTGATTTTTATCATGCAAAAATTAATGGTCAATCTGCCGTGGAAGTGATCAAGGATGAAAAATGGTTTACGGACTATTTTATTCCAACCATTCAGCAACGCGGAGCAGCTGTCATCGCAGCGCGTGGTTCATCGTCAGCGGCATCAGCTGCGAACGCCATTATTGATGGATTAAAATCATTGCATCACGAAACACCTAAAAATAAGGCATTTTCGATGTGTCGCGCATCGCAAGGTGAATATGGTGTTGATGAAGGATTAATTTTTTCATTTCCCTGTCGTACTGAAAACGGAAAAGTATGTGTCGTAGAAAATATCAAACACAATGCTTTTGGTGAAGCGAAATTAAAAGCGACACTGGATGAGTTGCGCGGTGAATGTAAAGCGGTAAAAGAGTTGGGGTTAATATAACAGTGATCAGTGTGAGTTATCAGTGTCAGTGTCAGAGGCGCGAGTAGCATTTTACTGATAACTGATTACTCGTAACTTTTAATCCAGGTAATTTTCATGATTATACTAGGAATCGAAACTTCCTGTGACGAAACCGCCGTTGCGATCTATGATCGCGATAAAGGTTTGCTCGGGCAATGTATCCATAGTCAAATTGATTTACATCAACAATACGGCGGAGTGGTTCCCGAATTAGCCTCACGCGATCATATTCAAAAATTATTACCCTTAATTCAGCAATTATTATCTGAATTAAAATTATCTTCAAAAGATATTTCGGGAATTGCTTATACGCGCGGACCTGGATTAATTGGCGCATTGATGGTGGGTGCATCCCTTGCGCGCAGTTTGGCATTTGCATGGGCTATTCCCAGTATCGGCGTGCATCATTTAGAATCGCATTTAATGGCGGTGATGTTAGAAAAAGAAAAACCTGAATTTCCCTTTGTTACTTTGTTGGTTTCTGGTGGGCACACAATGTTGTTATATGCCGAAAAATACGGTGTTTATCGCATTTTAGGTGAAACGGTAGACGATGCCGCCGGTGAAGCCTTCGATAAAACCGCGAAATTATTAGGATTAAATTATCCCGGCGGTCCCGAATTAGCCAAATTAGCGAAAAGTGGGAATGGAAAACGTTTTCATTTTCCGCGTCCGATGTTAAATCGCCCCGGTTTAGCATTTAGTTTTAGCGGTTTAAAAACCGCCGCAATGAATACCTTCCAGCAAAATAATCATGATGCGCAAATCAAAGCAGATATCGCTTGCGCCTTCGAAGACGCCGTGATTGAAACGTTAATAAAAAAATCCGAACGCGCGTTAGATGAAATGCATTGCGATCAATTGGTGATTGCGGGTGGCGTTTCTGCCAATGAAAAATTACGCGAACAGACCCATCGATTGACAAAATTAGGCAAAAAAATATTTTTCCCTCGACGCGAATTTTGCACGGATAATGCCGCGATGGTCGCATACAATGGTTTTGTTCGATTATCACAAGGTGAATTTGACCCTTTAAATAGTGATGTAAAAGCACGGTGGTCGATTGAATTGATTTGAGTCTCAGTGTGAATTTTGAGACAATGTAATTATGCTATTCATATATTTAATCATTAACGTGAATTGATGTGAAATGATGAGTTTACTAAGCCCCAATTTATTAGCATTTATGGCAGTTGTGAAATACAAAACTGTTCATGGCGCTGCAAGTGCTATTCATTTAACGCAAACCGCTGTCACGCAACGTATTCGCTCTCTCGAAAAAAATCTTAAAATCACGTTATTTGTTCGAACACGTCGCGGCATGGTATTAACACAAGAAGGTGAAGCGTTGTTACGTTATTGCATCGCAGCTAAAGCATTGGAAGGTCAAGCGCTTGCTCATATTCAAAAAACTGGCCTTGATACTGAAGTTGCATTAACAATCAGTGCACCAACGAGTGTTATGCGTTCTCGCATTGTACCCGCCTGTTTGCCAATCTTGAGAAATTTTCCGAATTTATTAATGCATTTTGATGTAGATGATGCAGAAAATCGTTACGAAAAATTACGCACTGGATTAACCGATTTGGTTATTTTGCGCGAAGAACATTTACGTGCTGAAATGCAGTATAAAACGCTTCACCCCGAAGAATATGTATTGGTGGGTTCGGCACAATGGAAGGGACGTCGATTAAAAGAGATTATTCAAAACGAGCGCATTGTCGATTTTGATCAAACGGACACAGTCACATTTGATTACCTCAAGCATTACAATTTATTGGTTGATGCGCAACAGAGTCGCTATTTTGTCAATCGTACGGAAAATTTAGCACTGATGGTTTCAAGCGGTATTGGTTATACAACACTTGCTAAAGAATTTGCAAAACCCTATGTTGAAAATAATGAACTCATTATTTTAAATCAGGCAAAAACACTCAATATTTCGCTGGTTTTAGCCTGGTTTGATCGTCCCGAACCGCCAAAATATTTTTCTGCGGTGTTGCAGGCGATTCAATAAATATCCATACGCCGATCAACATTCGATGGGGTGAAAGGCGTATGATTATTTATCAGTTCTTACACGAAGGAAGTGCCGTAATTTGTCGTAGCTTGTGATCCCGCATCAAGAGCTGTATCAGCGCTTGTGTCAGAAGAACAGTATTTTTTACACTCTTGAATGAGTTTATATGCGCATATCGCAAAAAGCGTTGCCACAAGCGGCATCACTACAAACATTCCCATTACTTCACCGACTAACTTATCACCAGCAGCTTGATTAAACGGCGCTGGATGATGATTACCTACCTCATTAAAAAACATAAACACCTCGTTATTTAAATTTTACGTTAAACCTCCTGGATTCATTTCCTAGGGTTTGTACTCTACTGAATTTTTTATGATTAATATAATGAATTGATTTCATCTTTTGATGAAAATAAATGAGTTTATATCATGAATGATAAAAAACACGGTATTGAAATATTATTTGAAAATAATCTCTTTCTGAAATTCATTGCGTTGCACGAAAATCACACGGGTGTGTAGTTACAGCGCGATGTAAAAATCCGTCTACATCGACAGATTATCAATAACAAAATGGCGCGTCGGAAGCCTGCATGAAGTATTGCGCAGCAATACGAAATGCGGCGTTTTGCAGAGGATTTCCTAAGGTTGCCTTCGGTTAGCATGTTTTTCTAGCGCCCACCTCACATGCTCACGCACAATATCCGATTGATCGTTTTCCCTATATTTTAAGGCCTTTATGACATCATCTGATTTTTGTGCATTACCCAACGCAATCGCAATATTGCGCAACCAACTTTCATAACCGGCACGTCTCATCGCTGAACCTTCCGTTTTTTCTAAAAATGTTTTTTCATCCCATAAAAATAATTCAATTAAATCCGCATTTTTTAAATTGTGTCGTGGTTGAAAATCTTTTTCGTTGGTGAATTTTGCAAATTTATTCCACGGGCAAAATAATTGGCAATCATCACAACCATAAATGCGATTACCCATCAGTGAACGCAGCGCAGGATCAATTGAGCCTTTGTGTTCAATCGTCAAATACGAAATACATTTGCGCGCATCAAGCTGATAGGGTGCGACAATGGCTTTAGTGGGACAGATATCAATGCAGGCTGTGCAGCTACCACAATGCGACGTCTCAACTGGTTTATCCACCACCAAAGGTAAATTGGTGAATAATTCCCCCAAGAAAAAATAAGATCCCGCTTGCTGATTCATCAGCATCGTATTTTTACCAATCCAGCCAATACCCGCTTTTCTCGCCAAATGTCGTTCGAAAATGGGCGCACTATCGGTAAATGCACGATACAAAAAATTTTGCTCACGCATTCCCCTGTTTATTTTTTTTGCCAGTTGATTTAATCGACCGCGCAATACTTTATGATAATCACGTCCCAGTGTGTAACGCGAAATCATCGCTTTATTTTTTTCCTCGAGAATGTCAGTGCTTTTATGATCTCTATCCAAATAATCCATTCGCACTGAAATAATACGAATCGTTCCTGGTACGAGTTTTTCAGGGTTTTTTCGCAGCTCACGGTTATTTTCCATGTACCGCATCTCACCGTGATACTGTTTATTGAGCCACGTTTCTAATTTTTCATCCGCATCACCCGTATCGCAATCCGTGATACCGACTTGTTGGAAGCCCAATTCAATAGCCCACGCTTTGATCTGTGCGGTTAATTCTGTAAAATCAAGAGAATGGATGGATGGCATGCGAGAACCCTAATCGATGAACGCAGTGTATCAGAAATTTAAACCTTGAAAAAAGTGTGAGTGTGAGTGTGAGAACGATTTTTCTTAAAACAGCTGAAGATACTGAAAATATTGCTGCAGAATTAGCGACACAATTGCAAGCACCTGCCAGTATTTATTTAGAAGGTCAATTGGGTGCTGGAAAAACCACTTTTGTAAAAGGATTTTTAAAAGGTTGTGGATTTGAAGGATTGGTAAAAAGCCCCACATTCACATTGGTTGAAACTTATCCTATCAATGAAATTGTGGTATTGCATGCTGATTTATACCGAATAAAAGATTCACAGGAATTAGAGGCGATGGGTTTTCGAGATTATTTTAATCCTAATACGATCGCTTTAATTGAATGGGCGAGTCACGCGACAGGTTGGTTGCCAAAACCGACTGTGCTGTGCGTGTTGAAAATTCCTGCAGAGGGTGACGGGCGAATATTGGAAATTGATACAGCGTTAAAATTAGTGTGAGTGTGAGTGTGAAAAATACATTTAAATTTTTTTTAAAAAAAATAATTCCAATTATTTCGTTATTATTTGTATTTTTATTTCCAGCGACATCGATGGCAAAAACAGTTGTTTTACAGCATATGCATGTGCAAAGTGTGACGCATGAAACACGGGTGACATTATATTTATCTGCTTCCACGCATTATCGTGCTTTTATGTTGCATCATCCGAATCGTTTTGTGGTTGATTTAAAAAATGTGAGAACTGCTAAGCCACTCCATTTTAAAAATTTTAAATACGCAACGCATCGCGATGGTGTTTTTCGTATGGTATTTATTTTGAGTAATTCCACCCTGCCAAAAATACATGTTTTGCAGCCCGATCGATATCACCAAGCAAGATTAGCAATAGTATTTCAACATTTCAAAACGACATTGGCGCCGCCAATGCGTACGAGATCAATAAAACCTAGCGAAAAAACAGTGTTATCCGATACTTCTTTTGATGACAGGCAAAAAAATTATCGAGATATTATTGTGGTGATTGATCCGGGTCATGGTGGAAAAGATCCGGGGGCAACCGGTCCTGGTGGCACGCATGAAAAAACCATTGTGTTATCAATCTCAAAAAAACTGCAGCGTTGGATTAATCAACAACGTGGATTTCATGCTGTTTTAACACGCACCGGAGATTATTATTTAACATTACGTCAGCGATTACGCATTGCACGAAAAGACAAAGCGGATATGTTTATCGCGATTCATGCGGACACGTGGAGAAATACACGAGCAGCAGGAGTTTCTGTTTTTGCTTTATCGCAACGAGGCGCTACGAGTGAAGCAGCGCGTTGGTTGGCAGCGCGTGAAAATGCATCAGAATTAATGGGTGGTGTTGATTTGCAAGATAAATCGCATTTACTAAAATCCGTTTTAATTAATTTATCGCAAGCAGCCACGATCCGTTCCAGTTTACAAATTGGCAATGATTTATTGAGTACCATTAAACCCATTGCACGATTACATCATGATCGTGTTGAGCAAGCCGCATTTGTTGTTTTGAAATCACCTGATATTCCATCGTTATTAGTAGAAACAGGATTTTTATCGAATCCGCATGAAGAGCAACGTCTACGGAGTCAGGCGTATCAAAATAAATTGGCGAAAGCGATTATGCAGGGAATTTGCGAGTATTTTACGCATTATCCTCCGCGCGGGACTTGGTTGAGCTATTGGCGAAATCATCCGCATTATATGCGAATTAAGAGCCGAACTATCAGGTGCGAGTGAATGTTGGGGTTACGGATGGTTTGAGGGGAGTGTGTGTGGCATGGATGCCACACCAAGCAAGCCTACAGGGATGTATTCACGGCG
Organism: Verrucomicrobiota bacterium; assembly: GCA_013287435.1. Taxonomy (GTDB): domain Bacteria; phylum Pseudomonadota; class Gammaproteobacteria; order Coxiellales; family Coxiellaceae; genus 2-02-FULL-42-43. The sequence goes on along the minus strand of JABDDU010000003.1, from coordinate 67,382 downwards.
TCTCCCCGAAAACCATCCTAACCACAACATTCCGAGCGGATGCAAAAAATTCAGCTCTTAATTCGCATTCTAGGAGATAACATGAACAAAAAATTAAGCACGAGAGCACTGCTAGCGCTAGCCAGTGCCGGCGGCGCTTTAGAAATGTATGATTTTGTGATTTATATTTTTTTTGCAACAACGCTTGCCGGGTTATTTTTTCCAACAGAATCGCCTTATGCGGGAATGCTATCAACGTTAGCGCTTTTTGCATCGGGTTATTTGGTTCGACCATTAGGTGGAATTATATTTGGTCACCTTGGTGATCGATATGGTCGTCGAAAAAGCTTGTTAATTACCATTACGATCATGGCGGGATCGATGCTCGCGATGGCTTTGATGCCTACCTATGATGATGTCGGCATTATAGCGCCACTCTTTTTTTGTCTATTTCGTTTATTACAAGGTATTGCATTAGGTGGGGATTTACCGGGCGCAATTACGTTTGTGAACGAATATTCAGATAATCAGAGTCGTGGATTTTTAACCGGATTGCTCTACTGTGGCGTTAACGTCGGTCTTTTATTAGCATCCTTCGTGGGAATGTTATTTACCAATCTTCTTTCGCATCAGGCGTTGGTGGATTGGGGTTGGCGCGTAGCATTTTTATTCGGCATTTCACTGTTTATTATTGGCATTTATTTCAGGTTAAAAAATGTTGAAACCCCTTTATTTAAACGTTTATCTGAAGAGCATAAACAATTATCCTTTCCGCTCAGAACTGTTTTTAAAAATCACACCCTGAATTTATTTCGCGGGCTTTCAATGATTGCTTTACACGCAGTGATTATTGTTCAACTATTTTTATATATGCCCATTTATTTGGAACATGTGGCGCAAGTTAACCCGCGTGACGCGACTCTCTTTAATACCGTTAATATTATTATTTTTTCGTCTTTAATTCCTTTTTTTGGCCATTTATCCGATAAATATGGCCGAAAGCTATTCTTTGTTTTAGCGAGTTTTTTATTTTTGATATTGTCATATCCTCTGTATTCTATGATTCATTCTGGTGGCGCAATGATGTTGCTGGCTTTATTGTGTTTTGCCATATTAGCGTCTGTTATAGTTGCGATTGTACCGGTGACGCTGGCAGAAATATTTCCCACTGCCGTTAGAAACAGCGCAATAGGACTGACGTACAATTTAGGCTTTGGAATATTTGGTGGACTATCACCGTTAGTGGCTACTTTTTTAATTCATGATTTACATAGTCCAGAAGCATTGAGTATTAATTTAATCCTGGTTTCGTCGATATTATTTTTTGTTGTTGTTTTAATGAAATTTAAAAAAAATCAGCCGTTGTTGTAACGGGAGCTTGAGTCGCAGTGATGTGCTTCAACTGAAACTAAAGTTTCTCGCGTTAACAAACGAACTGATTTGAAGCACTTTGTTACAATTCTATCGCTTATTGACACATTATCGTTACATGCACTGATTAAACTTTTCATATCAAAAGAAAAATAGGTGTGTAATGTTTATGATCAGTGCTACTGTACTTAAGAAAATTAAAGAAGCGGTTGGTGGTGTTTTTGATCTGAGCAAAAAATGGTATGTAAAACCACAATTAACGATAGATGATAAAGCATTGCTGTATAAATTACGATTCGCAGTAACAAAAGAAACTGATGAAGAATTTTTATTAGCCGTAGCTAAAGCAATATCTGAAATTCCAATCAATGTTAATATTTATTTACATAATCATTTGCGATCTGTTGAACTCTTATATTTCACTTATGCCCAACCTTACGTCAAACCTCAACCTAGATCAAAACAAGCGCCACGTGGATCTATTATTTTCGGCTGATAATTTAAAAAAAATCAAAAACACGGATATAAATTTTAAAAAAAGACGATTAAGATGTTTTCGTAATTAACTTTCACCTTAATGAGGAAGTGTTATGAAAAAATCTTTAATAGTATTCAGTTTGTTTTCCCTGTTTTTATCGCAGGGGATATTAGCTGACGATAATTGCATCGTTGTTGGTTATCACGAACCCAATACACAAACCTACGACGGCCCCACGTTTTGCAAATCTGTCTCTATCAAAAATATTATTGTGTATGGCCCATTAACCACTAATCAAACTAAGCTGCTCGGAAAAATAACGATTCGAGGAACGATGACGGTTGATCAATCACATATTCGTGGCAATACGACCATCAGCGGTCCTATTTTCTCAACCGATTCTACGTTTCAAAAAATTACCGTAGAAAATAATTATTCGCAAGGATATGTCACGCTTAAGAATACCATTATAAAAGGACCGCTGGTATTTAAAGGTCAGAGCGGCATTGTTTGCAAAGATAATAATTCAATGCTGTTAGGTGGAATTGTAAACGGTGAAGTAGATCAAAATTGTTCAGCAAAATAAGTGTTGAGTTATTTCACTACGATTTGTTGGGGTGTCAAATGAAAGCATTATCAAATAATTTATTTACAGAAGTGTCTCAGCATTTTAGCACCCCAACATTTTTATATGATACGAATATCATACGAGAACAATACTTAACATTAAGAGAATTATTGACGCCATCCTGTGAACTTTTTTATTCCATTAAAGCGAATCCGACGCTTGCCATATGTCAATACTTCAATTTCTTAGGTGCTAATTGCGAAGTTTCGTCAAAAAATGAACTATTAATCGCTCTCAAAGCAGGTTTTAGAGCCGAACAAATTATTTTTGTCGGTCCCGCAAAAAAGGCAGAGGAAATTGAGAGTTGTATTCAAAATAAAATTAAATCTATTGTTTGCGAATCAATAGAGGAAGTTTATTTGATTAATTCCCTCTCAGAAAAATATCAAATAAAAATGTCTATTATGATTAGAGTAAATCCTGATTTTTGCATTCTTAATGCACCTATTAAGATGAGTGGTGTGGCATCGCAATTTGGAATTGAAGTCAGCCAATTTGTGTTGAGCATTGAAAAAATACAACAGTGTGAGTTTGTAATATTAGAAGGCATTCAAATTTATAATGCTAGCCGAGTATTAGATTCGCGCTCAATAAAAGAAAATATCGCTAATATATTATCGTTAGCAAAATTTCTTTATGAAAAATTTGGAATAGATTGTCAAACCATTGATGTTGGCGGCGGCATCGGTATTCCTTATTTTTCGAACGAATGCGAAATCAATATTGTTGAATTAATCACTGATATTAATATGTTATTTGATCAATATCAAAAAATTTTTCCAGCAACAAAATTTATCATGGAATTAGGCAGATATTTTATTGCTGAATCGGGGTTTTTAATTTCGGAAGTACAATATGTTAAAAAAAATAAAAATAAAAATTATTGCATTGTTGATGCGGGAATGCACTGTCATTTTGCAGCAACCGGTCTTGGATCATTTGTTCATCGTAATTTTCCAATGCATTTTGTCCCCCTAGATAGAATGGTCGATGCTAATCAAAAAAAATTGTATCAAGTGGTTGGCCCTTTATGCACACCGGGCGATATTTTATTAAAGGATATTGAATTACCAATTGTGCATACTGGAGACTTGATTGTGCTCTTAAATACAGGTGCTTACGGATTAACCGCATCGCCTGGGCGGTTTTTAAGCCATGGTAGTCCAGCTGAAGTACTTTATCATCACGAAAAATTTTATATCGCGCGTCGTCGTGAAACAAACGATGATATTTTATCAACCAATATTGATTTGAAATCAATTTTTTATTAAACAACTTTATCGGGAGAGTACAATGCAAAATACAGAAATACTGGTAAAAAGTGCATTAGCAAGCACGCTTAATTTTTCAAATATTACATCCATACATTCAACACATCATCTTAAAAATGATCTTCAATTGGATTCTATGAGCTCATTAATGTTTTTGATGAAATTAGAAGAAAGTATTGATGGTTTTTATGTTGATCCTGAAACATTGCAGATGCAAGATTTAGAAACAGTTTCCTCCGTTGTTCGATATGTCAATCTACAAATGATGTCAAGGGATTCCAGTGTTCATTAATAGCGTTATTTATAAAACTGACTTTGAGAGACATGCAATGCTTCCCGTGAGCCAAAGAGTCAAAAATTATTTTAACGATTTATATCTTCGTTATCAGATTAAATGGGATATGGATATGTCTCAAACTATTTATCCTTATGACAAATTAATTGAAGTATTATTTGACAAAATAAACACGATTGAAGATCTTAAAAAAATTCAAACGATTGCATTTCCCTCATGGTCAATGAATTGGAATATGGATTATGCGGTTCCTGAATTGTATATTAAAAATAAATATTCACTCACTGCGTCGCTGTTGGATGTACGTGATTGTGGAATTTTATGTGTTTTTTATGCTTTTCATATCCTATTAAAAATTGTAACTCATCAAAATGTTAACACGGTTGCTTGTTGTTCCATTGAAAATGCATGGTTATTTTTAAAGTACACCAACGAAATCCCTGTTCCTGATATTAATTATGTTGGTGCTATTATTGCATCACAAGAGATGAAAAGTGAAAAATCAATCAATATATTAAGTTGCGATATAGTGAATCATCCATTTGATGTATCTCTGATTATGACATTATTATTAAATTTTAATGTATCAAAAAATTTAGTGTCAATTTATCTAAAACGTCATAGTGCATTAAAAAAACTTTTTGATAGTTATCAGATTATTGAAGTTGACTATGTGATGAGTTCTGGATTTATTTATTACTGTCTGTCACTCATGACGCAATCCATTGGCGCATCCTGTTTTCAATACGCGCTGATTATAGATCATGATACGGTGCATCACGCAGCTGGTATTTTATTCTTAAAATTGTAATTAGGTTTTATATGGAAACATGTTATTTATTTGATTCGATACATTACCAAGCAGTTTCATGGAAAAAAATATTTGAAACAGCGGGTGCTGCTATAACAAAAAATAAACAACCGACTGGTTTAGTGAATTCTCATGGGGTGGTTATCCTGACTGATTCACTTTTTCTATTTGAACGCACTGAATTATGTTTTGAAAATGATTCAAGTGAGGTTGACGTCAATACTTTACAGTTAATTTCTATGCCTTTGTTAGAAAATTCAGACCTATATTTATTTAAATTAGTCATTGAAAAAAGTGATCACAGTGCTGTTTCAAAAAAATATATTTATTTTTTAACGCATACTATTAAAAATCTATATCAATATACTCAAACGATATTTTTATATACCCATGAACATTTATCTAAAAGAAAATATGGAAACATACCCATCAGTCAAATTGAAATTGTTCAATGTGATTTTACAGACATTATTATTGCCTTTAAAAAAATAGAATCTTCGATAAATACGATAGTTACTGTAGACGATATTATTTATTTAATTAATATTTTACTCGAAGTATTAATTCATTTATCAAAACTGTCAGGTGCAAGAGCTGTTCTTAAAAATAACGTGATTGATTTAATTTTTCATGTTCAGTTTTTTAAAAAATATCTTAAAGCAGATATATAGGGTTTTTATGAACGTTTATTATATAAGTCCTGAAAATAGATATGGTGAACAATATTTTTCATTTTCAAATGATTTTCGACGTATTGCATTTGAAATAGATCAGAATCCACAATCCATTTTAAAATACAGTGATCTACCCGTTATTAATTATTTACTATCAGACTGTGATAGTACGGCCATTAAACGTACTGAATATTTGGAAGCATTGTCGTATGGCGACCCGGGAGTTTTATTGGCAAGTCCTGGCCCTTCGTTGTCAGGGTTAATGCTGCGTGAATTAGGCTTACCCGAACAAATTGATCGATTCTATCGGATGATTAAAGAAAATAAAATGCGTACATTCTTTGCTTTAACAGAACCTAAAAAGGGATCGGATGCCAGCGAAATAGAAACCCAATTAATTAAAAATAATAAAAATTATTTTCTTGAAGGCATAAAATGTTTTTTTGGAAATGGAGTGGTTGCCGAAACAGGGGTTGTATTAGCACGTTTTGCCAGAAGTCCCATTGCAATTCGCGCGATTTGGTTAACGCCTGATATTTTGCAAGATACTACAATCGAGAAAATACCATTACCCATGTACGCGTTGCGAGGTGCACAAATAGCAGCGATGCAATTTAATCAAACCTCTATACCGCACGAACAAATTCTAGGTCATCATTTATCCGCTTGTGAAAATGGTTTATTAGGAGTTATAAAAGTATTTAACCGATTACGAACAGGTGTGGGCGCATTAGCCATTGGTCAGGCACAAGCGGTCTACGATATAACGTACCAATTACATCAAGAAAATTTTACGTGTTTTAAATCACAATTTTATACATTAAATCAATTATTAAAAACTGCGAGACATATTCTTCATAATGCCGCAAAAAAAGTGGATAGAGATCCACTGGTGTCGGCGGATGTGTCGTTAGCAAAAGCGAATGCGACCAATGCGGCGGAAACGGTCATTCAACAATGCGTAGATTTATGTACCTTGGATCAATTAATAGAAAATCCCTGGTTGATGAAAGCGTATCGCGATGTATTTTGTTGGGAATTTATGGAAGGAACAACTCATCTTCAAAAAAAACAAATTGCCAGAAATATCCCAACATTTATTTCTGAATTAAAATGCGAATTAAGAGCCGAACTATCAGGTGCGAGTGAATGTTGGCGAGCGGATGCAAAAAATTCAGTTCTTAATTCGCATTAAATAGGAAAAATTTTATATGAGATATTTATTACCACATATTTTTATTAACACCGTAAAGAATAATAAAAATAAAATTGCATTGATTATCGATCAAAGAGAATATTCTTATCAAGAAATGTATGTCGACTGTTTACAATTAACATATCATTTAAAATATTTAGGAGCGGTACGTCACGACCGTATATTAATTCAAGCTGGGAATTCTTATTTAACCATGATTGCATTTTGGTCATCATTATTGTGTGAGTGTGTTCCCTGTATCGTCGATTCAGAAATAGATTTAGAAACACTTTCGGAATTAATTAAAAGCATTGATCCTAAAATGGCTGTACTTTCGGATAATGACAGAACAAAGCAAGATCATTTTGATGATTTAAAAATCAACGTCATTCATCATATTGACGCTGTAAAAAACTTTCAGGAAATTCAAAATGATTTTATTTTTAAAAATACAGAACAAGATCTTGCAATGTTGATGCATACCTCTGGAAGTACTGGAATACCAAAAGGAGTTATGTTGTCTCATAGAAATGTTTTAGCTGCTGTTGACTCTATTAGTCACTATCTCAGCTTAGAGTCATCAGACATTATTCTGTCAGTTTTACCGTTACATTTTGATTATGGGTTGTATCAAATGTTACTGTGTTTTAGCCTAGGTGCAACACTGGTTTTAGAAAAAAATTTCTTATTTCCTAATATTATTTCGAAAAAAATAAATCAATATTGTGTTACTGTTTTACCTTGTATTCCATTGATGGTGCAATTGTTATATATATCTTGTGAACGATATTTATTTAATTTTCCAACTGTTCGCATGGTTACGAATACAGGCGAAAACTTATCTGCTCACCATATTAAAAAATTAAAAAAATTATTCCCAACGGCAAGAATATTTTCAATGTATGGCTTGACTGAGTGTAAACGATGCAGTTATGTTCCACCAGATCACCTTGATGAAAAATTAGAATCCATTGGAATTCCAATGTTAAATATTGAAATGTGGATTCAAGATTCCGATGGAAATATTTTGGAAAGCAATAAGGAAGGGGAGCTTGTTATTTCGGGTCCTACTGTCATGCTGGGATATTGGAAAAATATATCTGAGACTAATAAAAAAATAAATATAAACAAGTCTGGTAAACGTATACTCATGACAGGTGATCGCGCCATAGTCGATGACGATGGATATTTTTATTTTAAAGGAAGGAATGATTTTATTGTTAAATTCAAAGGAACTAAATTAAACTGTCTGCATTATACAAAAATTCTATCAAAAATCACTTTTATCAATCGTTCCTATATTTTTTTATCAAAATCAAATTTTGAAGATCAGAAGTTGATTGTCTGTGTTGAAGTAGATTCGTTTTGCGATCATATCGATAATTTAAGAAAACTTATTTTTTCTTATTTTCCAAGTATTCAAAAACCAGATTATGTTTATTTCATCGATCAATTTCCTTCATTATCAAACGGAAAAATGAATAAACATCTATTAGAAAAAAAAGCATCTGAAAATATTGTATGTATATAGATCATATTACTAATCATACTGCCGATGACATCATGACTATGAAAAATCTTGAAAACAGTGGTGAGATTTCACCAGCTGAATCTAAAATTTTTGAAAAAATAATGGGGTTAAGTTGCGTTCCGCGTGAGGAAAAAATAACACAATTACAGCAGTTGACACTGATTGTAGAAAAACTAATCGGCGAATGTACCATTGATCATAGCAAAATAAAATATGTGCTGTATTCGCATACTTGTGATTATCCAGCACCATGGTCTGTTAATATATTGCATACCCTTGTTTCAGAATTTCAATTGACTAACGCGATTTACTTTGGAACCACCCTCGCTAAATGTGCCGGTGCTTTTCATTTGATAAAACTCGCCGAAACTTTTTTTCATGATTTATCCGATGAGGATTGTATATTATTACTCATAGGCGATATCGCCTTTACTAAAATGCTACGGCATATTCCTGGCTCTACTATTTTAGGTGATGCAGCGACAGCGATACTATTAAAAAAAACAGGTCACTCGCACCGAATAATAGATATTCAGCTTGAAACTTATGGTCAATTTTCAAAAGGATTATGGGCTGACCATTCAGAACAGCTAGAATTCCAAGATTTTTATATTCCTTGTTTGTGTAAATTAATTAAAAATTTGGTTGCTAAAAATAATCTTGAACTTTCAAAAATTACCTGTATTTTTCCTCACAATGTTAATACGATTTCTTGGAAACAAGTTATTTCTGCGTTGTCCATTTCTGATAATCAGGTTTACCTCGATAATGTTTCAAAAACAGCACATTGCTTTGGTTCAGATCCTTTTATTAATTTACAAGACGGTATTATTCAAAAAAGAATTGTACCGGGTAATTATTATTTATTGGTGTCGATGGGCTTAGGTGCAACGTTTGCGGCAATGCTGGCTAAATATTAAAGGTGCGCGCTATGATTGATTTTCTCAAAACAATTTATAAAAATAGCAGAATATATCAAGAAAAAAAAGCAATTGTGATTTGTGATAAGTCTTATACATACAAGAAAATAATTCAATACGCACTTAATTTATCATTAAAATTTTCTGAGCAACCAAGTAGCAATAATATTTGTGTTATTCTATCGAAAAAAACAAACTATTTTTATGTTGGTATGCTCGCTTGTTTTTTTTCTAATAAAATTTATACACCGCTCAATATTCATCAAGGAATGGAAAAAAGTAAGCAAATTATAAAAATAATTAATCCTGATATTATTTTTGTCGGTGATATAGATTGGTTTATTTTAGATCAATTTATTTTAGATATGACTCAAGCAATTATTTTATTTTCAGATAAAATATTTTATAGAAAATGTCAAAAGATGAATCTGAAAAATACGTTATATTATGTGGGTGACTGTTTCAGAAAAAAATGTGATTTCAATGTCGATAAAATATACCTTGCTAGCAAAAACTATGCCTACTTATTTTTTACTTCTGGATCGACCGGTGCACCAAAAGGCGTTCCCATTTCGTATCAAAATTTGAATGCTTATATTTCATCTGTTTTATCAATTTTTTCTTTTAACGCCGATGATCGATTTATTCAGTTATCAGATATTGCTTTTGATATTTCTATTCATGAAATCATCGTGTGTTTAACCACTGGTGCAACACTGTATATTTATGACGAAAAAAATGAATTGAGCATTGCACGTTTTATCTATCATAACAAAATTACACAATGTATTTTAGTTCCTTCATCAATGCCGGTTATCATTGATCAATGCAAATTTTATCAGTGTCATTTTGATACTTTAAAACAAACCTTGATATGTGGCGAAGCATTTCCATTATCATTTGCAAAAGCGTGGACACTAATTGCGCCCACTTCTGCTATTGTCAATTTATACGGTCCCACGGAAGCGACTGTTTGTTGTGCTTATCATCACTATCAAAAAGAAAATGATTATGGATCATTATTGACCGTCCCGATTGGCCATCCATTTCCAAATACGATGCTTTCAGTTTCCAATGATCACGAATTAATTATTACAGGTGATCAAGTATCTGATGGATATTGGCTATCCGATAAAAAACTCTTAAAACAGTTTAAATACGATACTATTAATCAGAAAATGTCTTACTTTACGGGAGATATCGTTCACTACCATACTGATTTTGGTTTTATATTTCAGGGTCGCAGAGATGATCAATGGCAGGTCAGCGGATATCGTGTTGAAAAAAACGAGGTAGAATCTGTTTTACGCCATGTTTTAGATATCGCGGATATTTATATTGTTCCTCATTATAATACACATCAATTAATCCACTCTTTAATTGCATTTTCAACTGTGCGAATTGATATTGCTTCTCATAAAAAGAATTTATCAGCATTTCTGCCTGAACCCGTTATTCCAGAAATGATTATTCAACTTGAGCAAATTCCACGATTACCCAATAAAAAAATAAATTACCGTAAACTATTGGAGATTTTGTATGAACGCTCTCTTTAAGGAATACTACTTAACCCAAAGCCCATTCTCCGATCCTGAAAATTATATTGATTTATATGATACACTGCCGAAAAATATTTCGGCACTATGTGCCCACACGCACAATTTGTTCTTGCATTATGCTGATTTAAATTTATTTCAAGTGTCTGTTTCAGACAACCGATATACTGAATTAAATTTAAGATATATGAGCTCTGTTTTAGAAAAAATAATATCATTTGATTCCCGTGCACTCAGTGTCGAGCGTTCAGCTGAAAATCGTGTGATGGGTGTTTGTCGTGACACCTCTTTATTATTGTGTTCAATTTTGCGTTCACGAGGAATTCCTGCACGTTTACGTTCAGGGTTTGTTAATTATTTTATTCCTGGGCTTTTTTTAGATGGATTTTGTGTTGAATATTATCATGTAAATGAAGAACGCTGGTGTTCCGTTGATACGCGTACCATGAGAATTCATATTGATCATTATCAATTAAAAATTGATTTTGATTTAACGGATGTGCCGAGCACAAAATTTATTTCTGCTGCGGATGCGTGGCGAATGTGTCGTTTTGAAAATGCAGATCCGGTTCGTTTTGGTTCGAGGCAACATCGCGGATTATTTACCATTCGTAACCGATTAATACAGGATTTAGCGCTATTAAATAAGCAAGAAATATTGATTTGGGATTTGTGGGGACCTATGTTGTCATCTTCGGTATCTGATTTTTCTTTGCTGGATGAATTGTCTGATATATTAAAATATCACATCAATGATATCAATCAGGTAACCCGATTTTATGAAACCCATTCTATTTTAAAAATTCCAAACACGCTGTTGGTTGACAATCCATTTTTAGAACCAGAATGGGTTACTGTATGCTAACGCTGAATGCTTTTGAAACATTTATTCCTGAAAAACACGTTTTGGTAACTGATCTCGTTACTGAAACACACTTACCCAAGGAAACATTATCTGTCTATAGAAAGATTTACGGTTTAAAAAATATTCCAATTTATGATCAAGCTAGTTTGGAATCATTGTTATTATTTCCGCTGAAAAAATTATTGTTAGACTGTGGTGATATTTCACGTATTAAATATCTTATTTATGTACGTACCACTGCTATTTTATGCCCGTATGGTGATAGGCTGCTGAAACAAATAAAAGATAATTTTTTTAATCCTGCTGTTATCACGTTGAGCATGACAATGCAAAAATGTGTTTCTTATTTTAAAGCACTGGAGATTTTACAGGTTCTGCTAGCAGATCATACTCATTATTCTGCCATTGTACTGACAGGTGAAGTCGCTTTTTCTCCACAATTACGCGTCGTTCCGCGCTCATCTATCGTTGGTGATGCAGCAACAGCATCATTGTTTTCACTGTCAGGTAATGGTCATCATTTATTATCAGTGAGTAATCGTTTTTTACCGGGTTATTCAAAGGGTATTTATTTATCGGATGTTGAAATACGAAAATTTGATGCGATTTTTGTTGAGTCACTGTCGAATCTTATTTTAGAGACCATGGTAAAATCGACCATAAAACTCCATCAAATTTCACTTATTTTACCGCATAATGTTAATATTCCAACGTGGAAAAAAATTGCCGAACAGCTATCATATCCGATAAAAAAAATATATTTAGATAATATCGGGCGTTATGGTCACACATTTTGCTCTGATCATATTATTAATTTACAAGCAGCTTTGTCACATAATCGTCTACAAAAAGGAGATTATTATATGATGGTGGGTTGCGGAATGGGATTTTATCTATCAGTGGCGCTGTTTCAATATTAAATCAAACGCTGACCTCAAATGCGCATTATTGAGCTGACTTAAAGGTGTGAGCGAATACTCTATGACAAACATTGTCCTGTCAAAATTTATTTATTCCCATTATCCAGATCCACACTATCAAAAACCTAAAGCGGATTATGTTCCTTATTTTGAAGATATGCAGAGATTTTCGCAGGCTTATTTAGATCGAGAAATGCTTACACAAAAAAGTGGTTATTCATTTTTCGAATTAATCGAGATGGCTATTCGCGATCATCCATCGTTATTATCTGCGTTGTTGCAAGTTGAGTTAATTATATTTACCCATTCATGCTATGAGTATGATTCTCTTTATTCCCATGTTGGACCCGCATTAGCTGAAAAATATCATTTACACGCTGAATTATTGGATGTGATAGAGGAGGGTGATTTATCAATCGAAACTGCAGAGCATGTACTATCTGCCTATTTTGCACAGGAAAATATTAAATCTGGGTTGATTATTGGGCTTGAACAGCATGTAATGCCTTTACGAAGTAATAAAAACACACAGTTACCGAAATGTAGTAGTGTGAATGTGTTGCTTTATAATGCAAGCTCTGTATGACAACAATATGAGGTACCGAGTGATGCGCTGTTGGCATTACCGCTTTAATATTTTGCTGAAGTGGGTATTGACCAAACAGAGCCACATCAGTAACATACGTGTGCTCAGCTTTCCCCGGTAGCTCAGTGGTAGAGCAGGTGACTGTTAATCACTTGGTCGCTGGTTCGAGTCCGGCCCGGGGAGTAAAAACTTGCGAGCAGTTCTGAATAATTCGACCCGGGAAATAATGATTTCATGTCCCAGTCATTCCAACTATCTGCACCCTTTCAACCCAACGGCGATCAGCCTCAAGCTATCGAAAAATTAGTTGATGGATTGAGCGCGGGATTAGCGTACCAAACCTTGCTGGGTGTGACTGGTTCTGGAAAAACATTTACGATTGCCAATGTGATTAATCGCGTACAGCGTCCAACATTGGTGTTAGCGCCCAATAAAACATTGGCTGCGCAATTGTATGCAGAATTACGTGAATTCTTCCCTAAAAATGCCGTCGAATATTTTGTTTCTTATTACGATTACTATCAACCCGAAGCCTATGTCCCCTCGACAGATACTTTTATTGAAAAAGATGCCTCGATTAATGCGCAAATTGAGCAGATGCGTTTATCGGCAACCAAAGCAATATTAGAGCGTGATGATGCGATTATTGTTGCAACCGTTTCTGCAATTTATGGTTTGGGTGATCCAAAATCATATTTAAGTATGGTGTTGCACTTGAGTGTCGGTGAACGTATTGATCAGCGAGAAATTTTGCGGCGTTTTGCTGAAATGCAATACACACGCAATGAACTGGAATTGCACCGCGCGGCGTATCGTGTATCAGGTGATGTGATCGATGTTTTTCCGGCAGATTCAGAAACGGATGCGGTTCGAATAAAATTATTTGATGATGAGGTTGAAGCGATACAATTATTTGACCCGCTCACCAACACAGTAAAACAAAAGCTACAACGAATTACCATTTTTCCTAAATCGCATTATGTCACGCCGCGCGCTCAGATTATAAAAATGATTGACGAAGTTAAAATAGAATTGAAATCACGCTTAGATTATTTTCAACAAGAAAATAAATTGGTTGAAAAACAACGCTTAGAACAGCGCACGTTATTTGATATTGAGATGATGATTGAGTTGGGTTATTGCTCAGGCATTGAAAATTATTCGCGGTATTTATCGGGTAGAAAAGCCGGTGAGCCGCCGCCAACCTTAATGGATTATCTGCCGAATAATGCCTTATTAGTGGTAGATGAATCGCATGTCACTATTCCGCAAATCGGCGGCATGTATAAAGGCGATCGTGCGCGAAAAGAAAATTTAGTGAATTATGGATTTCGTTTACCGTCCGCATTAGATAATCGTCCCTTACGATTTGATGAATTTGAACACTGTGCGCCGCAACTGATTTTTGTATCGGCAACGCCGAGTGATTATGAATTAACACACAGCACTGATGTGGTTGAATTGGTTGTGCGTCCCACAGGTTTATTAGATCCTATTGTTTCGATTCGTCCCGTGAAAACACAAGTTGACGATTTGTTATCTGAAGTGCGAATTCGGGCGGCAAAAAATGAACGTGTGTTAGTCACCACATTAACGAAACGCATGTCGGAAGATCTGACGGAATATTTTTCAGAGCAGGGGATAAAAGTTCGATATCTACATTCTGATATCGAAACTGTTGAACGCGTCGAAATTTTGCGTGATTTGCGTTTGGGTGTGTTTGATGTGCTGATTGGCATTAATTTGTTGCGCGAAGGATTGGATTTACCGGAAGTTTCATTGGTTGCTATTTTAGATGCAGATAAAGAAGGATTTTTGCGATCTGAACGATCACTTGTTCAAACGATAGGTCGTGCAGCGCGTAATCTTCATGGTGAGGCTATCTTGTATGCCGATAAAATCACGAACTCAATGCGACGCGCGATTGATGAAACGGATCGACGACGCGCAAAACAGGCAGACTATAATAAAAAACATCATATCACTCCCGTTGGCATTCAAAAAGCAGTGCACGGCATGATAGAAAACATAGAAAAAGTGCATGAAGCAGAGGAGCTTGCGCTGGATATTTTATCGATGACACCTAAAGCGTTAGAGAAAAAATTAAGTGAGTTGGAAGCCGCTATGTTTGCCGCTGCAAAAAATCTAGAATTTGAAAAAGCGGCTAGTTTGCGGGATCAAATGGTGAGTGTAAAAAAGAAATACTACTTAGCGTGAATGCGCCGTTTTCATGACTAATCCGATATGACGCAAAATAGTGGTACTCGCTTCTGCTTTATTCAGCGTATAAAAATGCAATCCAGGTGCGCCTGCTGCTAATAATTTTTCACATAAATCAGAAACTATTTCTTCACCATAAGTTTGTAACGCAGCGAGATTATCCTGATAACTTTGCAAGCGATAATTTAACCAACGTGGAATTTCAGCGCCGCAAGCATTCGAAAAAGCAACGAGTTTTTCGTAATTCGTAATCGGCATAATGCCAGGCGTGATGGGAATACGAATATCCATTTTTTCGCAATTTTCTCTGAATCGACAATACGCGTCTGCATTATAAAAATATTGTGTGATGGCAGAATTTGCGCCTGCATCGATTTTTTCTTTAAAGTGGAATAAAGCGCGTTTTAAATCAGTCGTTTCCGGATGAAATTCTGGATAACACGCCACTTCAATATGAAAATGATCCCCTGTTTCTTCGCGAATAAATTGCACCAGTTCCGATGCATAACGAAAATGATTAGGGAGTGCAGTCGTATTCGCAGGTTGATCACCACGCAAAACCACCAATCGAGAAATACCCTGTTGAATATACTTTTCTAATAAATGTTTAATCGTTTCTTTTTCTGCAGCAATACAAGACATATGCGGTGCCGTTGAAATTTTTGTTACCGTATTAATTTTAAATACAGTATTTTCCGTGTTATTTTGTGCGGATCCTGCAGCGCCAAATGTGACGGAAAAAAATTGCGGTTTTAGCTCCGCTAATCTTTTTGCGACTTGTAACAAATTATCCATACCACCGTCGGTTTTTGGTGGAAAAAATTCGAAACTGATTTGAGGTAATGACATATAGGCCGACCCTGGTAGAATACACAGCAGTTCATGATAACAAGAGCTTATCAATATGCAAATATTAAAACAACTTGCTTCCAACATTCTTATTATTGACGGCGGCATGGGTACAATGATCCAAACGTACCGTCTTACGGAAAGTGATTTTCGTGGCGCACAATTTAAAGATCATCCTGTTTTTTTAAAGGGAAATAATGATTTATTATGTTTAACACAACCTAAAATTATTCAAGCGGTTCATCACGCTTATTTGCAAGCCGGCGCTGATATTATTGAAACCAATACGTTTGGTGCAACGTCCATTGCATTATCCGATTATCAATTAAGCCATCTCGCAACCGAATTAAATTATCAAGCCGCCCAATTAGCGCGCGCCGCCTGCGATGAAATAATGCAAAAAACGCCGGAAAAACCGCGTTTTGTGGCGGGTGCAATCGGTCCCACCAATCGAACCGCGTCCATTTCACCGGATGTGAATAATCCCGGTGCACGCAATATTTCTTTTGATGAATTAGTTGCTGCCTATACAGAAGCGGTTGATGGTTTGGTGCGTGGTGGCGTTGATATTATTTTAATTGAAACGATTTTTGACACATTAAATGCAAAAGCCGCTATTTTTGCGGTTAAAAAATATTTTGATGATCATCACATCGAATTGCCGATCATGATTTCAGGCACGATTACAGATGCGAGCGGGCGAACATTATCGGGACAAACGATTGAAGCGTTTTGGCATTCCGTGATGCATGCGAAACCCATTGCGGTTGGGATTAATTGTGCGTTAGGTGCTGAAGATATGCGCCCGTATTTACAAACCTTATCAAAAATTGCAGATACGTATGTCAGTGTTTATCCGAATGCGGGTTTACCAAATGAATTGGGAGACTATGAACAAACGCCCGAAAAAATGAGTGAACTGGTTTTTGAATTTGCACAAAATGGATTTATTAATTTTGCCGGTGGTTGTTGTGGTACAACGCCGCAACATATTAAAGCGATTGCGGAAAAAATAAAAAATTGTAAACCGCGTGAAATCCCTGAAATTAAGCCTTATTGTCGATTAAGTGGATTGGAGCCGCTGACTCTTTATCCTGACAGTAATTTTATTAATGTGGGTGAACGCACTAATGTGACGGGATCTGCAAAATTTAAAAAATTAATTTTGGAGAAAAATTACGAAGCTGCGTTAGAAGTTGCGCGTCAACAAGTCGAGCAGGGCGCACAAATCATCGATATTAATATGGATGAAGCGATGCTCGATTCTGAAGTTGAAATGACAACATTTTTAAATAGGGTGGCGAGTGAGCCTGATATTTCGCGTGTGCCGATTATGGTGGATTCATCGAAATGGTCGGTGATTGAAGCAGGATTAAAATGTTTGCAAGGCAAAGGCATTGTTAATTCAATCAGCTTAAAAGAAGGTGAAAAATTATTTATTGAATGCGCTAAAAAAATATTATTTTATGGTGCTGCGGTCGTTGTGATGGCGTTTGATGAACAAGGTCAAGCGGATTCACGTGATCGTAAAATTGACATTTGCAAACGAGCATATCGTATTTTAACGAAACAAGTCGGATTCAAACCACAAGATATTATTTTTGACCCGAATATTTTTGCGATCGCGACGGGCATTGACGCGCATAATAATTATGCGGTTGATTTTATTGAGGCAGTTTCTGACATTAAAAAACAATGTCCCTATGCATTAATCAGTGGCGGCGTGAGTAACGTATCATTTTCATTTCGTGGCAATAATCCTGTTCGTGAAGCGATTCATGCGGTTTTTTTATATTACGCGATTCGTGCTGGTCTTGATATGGGAATTGTCAATGCAGGGCAATTGCCTATTTATCAAGATATTCCTGCAGATTTATTAGAAAAAGTGGAAGATGTGGTTTTAAATCGAAAGCCTGACGCAACAGAAAAATTATTAGAAGTCGCGCAAACGGTGATGAGCCATGGTAAATCCCAACAAAAAGATTTGTCGTGGCGTGAAAAAATAGTCAATGAACGATTAAGTTATGCTTTGGTGCAAGGTATTACAGAATATATTGATGAGGATGCGGAAGAAGCACGAAAAATTGCGCCGTATCCTTTAGCAGTGATTGAAGGGCCGTTAATGGATGGCATGAATCGTGTCGGTGAATTATTTGGTGATGGAAAAATGTTTTTACCGCAAGTCGTTAAAAGTGCACGCGTGATGAAAAAAGCGGTTGCGTATTTAATCCCTTTTATTGAAGCAGAAAAGAAAAATAATAATGTGAAGGCGAGCGCGAAAGGTAAAATTTTAATGGCGACCGTGAAAGGCGATGTGCATGATATTGGAAAAAATATTGTGGGTGTCGTTTTGCAATGTAATAACTATGATGTGATTGATCTGGGTGTGATGGTGCCGTGTGAAAAAATTTTAGAAACGGCGAAAAAAGAAAATGTCGATATGATTGGATTAAGCGGATTAATTACGCCGTCACTCGATGAAATGTGTTTTGTTGCCAGTGAAATGCAACGCCTGGGTTTTACGACGCCATTATTAATTGGTGGTGCCACAACGTCGCGTGTACATACCGCCGTTAAAATCGCGCCGAACTATCAGCATGATGCTATTTATGTGAAAGATGCGAGTCGCGCGGTTGGTGTTGCCTCTAAATTATTAAATGCGAATTTAAAACCGGATTATACAAAAGCAATTAAAAATGAATATCAAGAAGTGCGTGAATTGCATGCGGGAAAAAAACATCAAACAGATTTTATTTCATTGAGTGATGCGCGTGCGAATAAATCACCGTTAAAGTGGGATCATTATGTTCCGCCGATTCCTCGTCAATTAGGCATTCAAATTTTAAAGAATTATGATTTAAATCCGATTGCGCAGGAAATCGATTGGACGCCTTTTTTTCAAGCGTGGGATTTGGCGGGGCGTTTTCCCGATATTTTAAAAGACAGTGTTGTCGGTGTTGAAGCGACGAAATTGTATCATGATGCTAAAGCGATGTTGCAACATGTGATCGATGAAAAATTATTGCAAGCGCATGCGGTATTTGGATTTTTCCCGGCCAATAGTGTGAATGATGATGATATTGAAGTGTATTGCGATGATAATAATCGTAACGAAATAATGTTAACACTGCATCATTTGCGACAACAAAATCGAAAGCCGCCAGGCAGAGCGAATAAATGTTTAGCGGATTTTATTGCGCCAAAATATACGAGAATCAATGATTATATTGGTGTGTTTGCTGTTACTGCGGGAATTGGTGTGGATGCGCTGGCAAAAAAATTTGAAGCGCAACAGGATGATTACAGCAGTATTATGATTAAAGCATTGGGTGATCGATTGGCGGAAGCCTTTGCGGAACATTTGCATCGTAAAGTAAGGCAATTATATTGGGGTTATTCTTCCGAAGAAAATTTAAGTCATGAATCATTGATAAAAGAAAAATATTATGGCATTCGTCCAGCACCGGGATATCCTGCGTGTCCTGATCATCTGGAAAAACACGCGTTATTTCAATTGTTAAATCCGCAAAAAAATGCGGGCATTACATTGACGGATAATTTGGCAATGTGGCCGGCGTCTTCTGTTTGTGGTTTTTATTTTTCGCATCCAGAAAGCGATTATTTTGTGATTGGAAAAATTGATCGTGATCAATTGGCGGATTATGCACAGCGGAAAAATATTTCGTTGGAGATGGCGGAGAAATGGTTAGCGCCGGTGTTGAGCTGAGTGTGAGAACGGACGCAACCGTGTGTGGAGCGATGCGTGTAATTGGATGGAACCGCGCAGAGTTTTCACACCGCCCATCAAGATTGATGTTAATTCATTGCGCTGGACGGAGCCGCGCGTGAAGTTTTCACGCCATACATCACGATGGATATTAATTAATGTCGACGTTATTTAACGTGAAAATAGGCGTGAAAGTTGTGTCACGTGAAAACGAAACAAGCGATCCTGGGTTTTACTTCTAAAATAGAGTTTTTCGAGATTATTTTCCTAACCTACTGATAATTCTAAGTATAAATAGCATTTGCTAATAGTTTATTAATAGTTTATTAAGAATCTAACGGTAATCTATCTACTATAATTTATGTAGAAAACTCGATATTGGAGTAGAGGTGTTGTTATGGCATTTGTCGATCAGATTAAACTGATGGATCAGTTCGTAAAATATATGGAATTTGATCGTGGAGAACCATTTTCCGATTCTGAGAAAAAAAATCTCAAAGGAGGGTTATGCCTTGGATTAGCAATCGTTCATTCGTATATGGCAGCAACCCAAAAATTGAACTGGTGGCATGCGTTATTAGAAAAAATTGCTGAATGGGATGGAAGTGAAGAATCACTTAAAAAAGCGATTAAATTACCTGATGAAAATCTTAAAAAAACAGAGACAGAAAAAACTCTTGGATTTCATTTTAAACGTGCGCTAAATTACGCTTTTTTTCATCAGGTGTCACTTGAACTAATTTCGGATTTTAAAATTGATGGCTTAAGTCAAAAAACTCTATTGCAACTCAGTGATACCGATAATAATATTCAGTGGTTTGAGTCAGAAAAAGGTGAAAAAATATCTTATCGTGCAGCAGTTGGCGGAGTATTCAGTAAAAATCATTTATTCCAATTGTTACAACCAGAGGTGTTTTCATTACCTAATACAATATTTTCAATTCACTACGAAGGACATACCTGTTCAATTCGTTTTGATAAAACAAGTTCACAATGGTGTCTCTATGATCCCAATTTTAGGGCGGGTGAGAAAAAATTTTCAGATATTGATTCTCTCCATGAAGCGATAACAGGGCAATATGGATCTTCGTTTTCAATTCAAATAGCCAGCTTTAATCAAGACGCACAAGAAAAATGCAAACCATTTGAAAATGCGTATAGCGCATTGTGCGAAAATTCAGATGCTCTGATTCAGTTAATTGATGATCGCGGATTTATCGTACTTTTAGTACAATTGGAAAAAACGGAGTTAATTAAAAGGATTTTAACAGAGTCAAATACAAACGAAAAAATGCGCAATGCGTTAATTAAAGCAATGCGGGGTATCATTTTTAAAAACGACATATATTGTTGCGTAGGTGAAATAATTGTACGCGAAAATATCTATAGCGGTAAATTATTAGCGCTTGCTAAAAAATATCCTGATGTGGGTGCTGCTATTACCTCTGCATTCTCTGTCTGGTTCGGGCGTGAAACGGATTTCCTTGTAAAAAACTTTAAGAAAACGAAATTGTTTGATTTTGCTCCAACATTTTTATTTTCTGTCAGTCAACTTGATGCTGGTTCCAAGGAATTAAAAATCACCGCCTATAATAAAAATAACAACATGGAATTTTCTAATGTAGGAAAATATGTTTTTTCTGAATTTGAAAAAGATAGTCGAGATATAATAAAATTTGTATTGGAACGAAAATTATTTTCCAGCATAAATAACAACATAGAAAATACAAATTCTTATGCAGCCATGGTTATACAAGAGTTGCAGAAAGCTTTTGAGAAATGTAAAGTTGATTTAAAAGCATGTTCCAAAAAAACTGACAAACGTAAGTTGCTGTCTGAAAAATACGATGAAATAATACATCTCAAAAAAATTAATGGGAATTCAACGCCAGCCGAAAAATTAGAATCATTAAAATTTCAATTGATGTATAAATTGACGAATTATGAAAGACGATTCAATCAGAAAGATGATCGAGGTTTTTCATCGGGGATTTTTGGGATGTATTTTTCTGCTCAGGCAAAATGGAATGGGACAAAAAGAATGATTATTGCAATTGAGGAATCATTAAAATCTGATCCACCCTGTGTTATCGATGAGAATAAATTCAGACCTGCCGAAAAGAACGGAACGCTTGGCCAGCTTTTTTTGGAAATGAAAAAAATTAATAAGGAGCTTATGACCCATACGGCTTCAGCGCAGAGAAAACCTTAATTTTCTGGAGGCCAGTACGCATTATTATTTTAATACTGTGTTTGTATACCGGATCGCTTGTTCCGTTTTCACGTGACACAACTTTCACACCTATTTCCACGTCAAATAACGTCGAAATTAATTAATATCCATCATGATGTATGGCGTGAAAACTTCACGCGCGGCTCCGCCCAATTACACGCATCATACGCGACGTTCGTTCTCACACTCATACCTGCGCTCACACTTTAAAATATCCACGAATAAAATCACGCGCTTTGAGTACTTTATGTAAATCAACCCCAGTCTCAATATTTAATTCATTTAGTAAATATAAAACTGATTCAGTGGCAACGTTTCCTGTTGCACCTTTTGCATAAGGACATCCGCCTAAATTGCCGACAGAAGCATCGATTTTTGAAATACCTAATTGTAAGCAGGCAAAAATATTCGCAATTGCTTGACCGTAGGTGTCATGAAAATGAATGGCGATTTTATCGATGGGAACATATTTGTTTACCGCATGAATTAATGCTTGTGCTTTTAGTGGTGTACCAGTGCCAATCGTATCACCCAATGCAATTTCATCGCATCCCATCGCTAATAATTTTTTGGCTATTTTTGCCGTATTTTCAGGCGCAATAAAACCTTCATACGGACAACCTAATACACAAGAAATATATCCGCGGATAAAAATAGTATTGGGTTTGGCTATTTTTATTATTTCTGTGATGCGATTTAAGCTTTCATCAATAGAGCAATTAATATTTTTTTGCGTAAATGTTTCAGAAACGGCGGTGAGAACAGCAATAGAGCTGCAGCCGGATTCGATCGCTTTTTCTAAGCCTTGACCATTGGGAATTAATGCCATGTATTTTGTTTTACGGGTTGACGGAAATTTTTTCATGACTGTTTCGTGATCGGCGAGTGCGGGAATTTTTTTGGGGTTTACAAAACTGGTTGCTTCAATGATTGGAAAACCAGCTTCAGTGAGTAATTCGATAAATTTTATTTTGATGTCAGTCGGAATAATTACTTTTTCGTTTTGAAGACCGTCGCGGGGACTGACTTCGGTGAGGGTGATTTTGGTTGGTAAATCCATATTAAGTTATTCCTCGATGGTTTTTATATTATCAGAGGTACAGTGTTGTCATTTGTTTAATATCAATCACCGTTCCATGTAGATTTCGCGGTCGCTTGCGCTCGCGCTTCCATTCGCTGCTAATCGGTAACATACTTGATCACACTCACACTCACACTCACACTCACACTCACACTCACACTCGCACTCACACTTTCTCCGCCCACATCTTTGCCTTCGCAACAATCTCATCAACATCTAATTTAACAAACTCACCCGCATTTAACACTTGTTTTCCAGCAACAAACACATCGCTCACTTGCAAACGGTTCACTGCATAAACCAAATGTGAAATGGGATTAAAAACCGGTTGTGTGAAAATATGATCGAAATTAATGGTAATCACATCAGCATATTTTCCTATTTCAATTGAACCAATGTATTTTTCTAATCCCAATGCTTTTGCACCATTAATCGTTGCCATTTCTAATGTTGTCATGGCATCTAATGCGGTAGGATCTTGATTGTGTGCTTTTGCGATAAAAGAGGCTGTGCGCAATTCTCCAAACATATCCAAATCATTATTGCTGGCAGCGCCATCTGTTCCCAAACAAACATTCACACCGGCTTTCATTAATTTTACAATGGGCGCAAATCCACTGGCTAATTTTAAATTGGATTCGGGATTGTGTGATACGTGTAATTTTTTTTCAGCACACAGTTCAATTTCTTCATCCGTTAAATGCACCATATGCACAGCAATAAATTTTTCATCTAGCAAGCCTAAATCATGTAATCGTTTCATCGGGCGTTTGTGATGATTTTTCAGATCAATATTGAGTTCAGCTTGCGTTTCGTGCACGTGCATATGCATGTGTAAATTCAATTCGTCAGCAAGATTTTTTGCAAGCGTTAAACTGCGATCAGAATTCGTGTAAGGACCTTGTGGTGCAATTGTCCAACTGAGCAGTGGATCACGAGAACGATCCGCATAAGCCGATTTTGCTTTGCTAATATACTCATCTTCATTTTTCGCCCAATCGTTAGGGATATTCATAATAACGTGTCCAATGCAAGCGCGTATTCCTGCTTCAGTTGCCGCGCGGGCAATATCGTTCGGGAAAAAATAATGATCGTTAAAACAGGTTGTGCCGCCGCGTAACATCTCAATGATTGCCAATCGTGATCCATCATAAACACTTTCGGCATTTATAATTTTTTGTTCCGCTGGCCAAATATGATTATTCAGCCAATCCATTAATGGCAAATCATCCGCTAATCCACGAAATAAATTCATCGGCGTATGTGTATGCGTATTAATTAATCCCGGCATCACCACATGATTTTTTCGATCAACCGTATTTTTGGCAGAATATTTTTTTTTCGCTTCATCTGTTGATAAAAGATCAATGATTTTTTCATGATGAATGGCAATAGAATAATTTTCTAAAATTTGATGGCGAGGAATGATGGGGACGATCCAGCGTGCGTGGATAAGTGTGTCGATTTTTTGCATAAAAATTTCCTTTTTAACTGCTGTAATCCTAACAAAAACAGCCTATTTATGATATGATTATTGCTCTGAAAATGCGTTCACAAAGGCACCTATCATGACGAATTTAGCCAAAGAAATTACCACGATTACCATTGAAGATGAACTAAAACAATCTTACCTAGATTATGCGATGAGCGTTATCGTCGGACGTGCCTTGCCAGACGTGCGAGACGGTTTAAAACCTGTACATCGTCGCGTGTTGTTTGCCATGCATGAATTAAGCAACGATTGGAATAAGCCTTACAAAAAATCAGCCCGCATCGTCGGCGACGTGATCGGTAAATACCATCCGCACGGCGATACCGCCGTTTATGACACGATTGTACGTATGGCACAGCCTTTTAGCCTTCGATATATGCTGGTCGACGGGCAGGGTAACTTTGGCTCAGTCGATGGCGATGCACCGGCTGCGATGCGTTATACCGAAATTAGGATGTCTCAATTTGCCCATTATTTGTTGGCAGATATTGATAAGCAAACGGTCGATTTTCAGCCTAATTATGACGAAACGGAGCAAATGCCAGCGGTGTTACCAACGCAAGTGCCGAATCTGTTGGTGAATGGTTCGTCTGGTATTGCCGTCGGAATGGCAACCAATATTCCACCGCATAATTTAAACGAAGTGATCGATGCCACACTCGCATTGATCGACAATGCTGAATTAACGATTGATGACTTAATGAAATATGTGCCAGGCCCTGATTTTCCAACCGCGGGAATTATTAATGGTCGCGCAGGCATTGTGCGAGCGTATCGCACCGGCCGCGGCAAAATATATGTCCGTGCCAAAGTGGATTTTGAAACGCATGAAAAAACGGGTCGTATTGCGATTATTGTCCATGAATTACCGTATCAAGTGAATAAAGCGCGATTATTAGAACGCATCGGAGAATTGGTGCGTGATAAATTAATTGAAGGCATTGTCGGATTGCGCGATGAATCTGATAAACGCGGCATGCGCATGGTGATTGAAATTCGCCGCGGTGATCAACCCGAAGTTGTGTTAAATAATTTATATGCGCAAACGCAATTGCAAGTCGTGTTTGGAATGAATATGGTGGCGTTGTATAACGGCCGCCCGCAAGTGATGAATCTTAAATTTATTTTGAATGCATTTTTACAGCATCGTCGTGAAGTGGTAACACGTCGTACGATTTTTTTATTAGCAAAAGCAAAAGAACGCGCGCATATTTTAGAGGGATTGGGAATTGCGTTGGAAAATATTGATGAGATTGTTGCCTTAATTAAATCAGCGAAAACACCCGTCGATGCAAAAAGTTATTTATTAGCAAAATCATGGGTGCCGGGTGTAGTGGCAAGTTTGCTTGCCAAAGCGGGCGCTAATCAAACGCGTCCGGATGAATTAAGTGATCAATTTGGTTTGCGTGATGGAAAATATTTTTTATCACCAGAACAAGCCCAAGCAATTTTAGATTTACGTTTGCATCGTTTAACGGGATTAGAAACCGATAAAATTCACGATGAATATAAACAATTAATCGATGATATTACCGCACTCTTGGAAATTTTATCAAACCCTGATCGCTTGCATGCGGTGATTCGTGAAGAATTAACGGCTATTAAAGCACAATTTGGTGATGCACGTCGCACCGTGATTTTAGAAAATCAAGAAGATTTAAATAACGAAGATTTAATTACGGTGGAAGATTTGGTCGTGACGTTATCGCATGAGGGATATATTAAATCGCAATCGTTAGAGAGTTATGAATCACAGCATCGCGGCGGTCGCGGTAAACGTGCAACATCAGTAAAAGAAGAAGATTATGTGAAAAATATTTTGGTTGCCAATTCACATCACACGATTTTGTGTTTTTCAACGATGGGCAAAGCCTATTGGTTGAAGACCTATCAAATTCCGCAAGCAGGACGTGCAGCGCGCGGACAACCGATTGTCAATTTATTGCCGTTAGAAAAAGATGAATTGATCACAGCCATTTTGCCGGTTGCCGAATTTGATGATAATCATTTTATTTTTATGGCAACACAAAATGGCACGGTAAAAAAAGTGGCGCTGTCTGAATTTGCCAACGCACGTTCAAATGGAAAAATTGCCTTGAGTTTAAATGACGGTGATCGTTTAATCGGCGTTGCATTAACCGATGGAAAACAAGATATCATGTTGGTGAGTGATGCTGGAAAAGCCATTCGTTTTTCGGAAGATCAAGTGCGCACAATGGGACGCACAGCAACGGGTATTCGCGGCATTAAATTAAAATCCGATCAAAAATTAATTGCATTAATTATTCCGAAAAAAGACGGCACGATTTTATCGGTGACTGAAAATGGGTATGGACAACGCACTGAAGTAAATGATTATCGTGAATGTGGTCGTGGTGGACAAGGCGTGATTGCGATTCAAACGACCGATAGAAATGGAAAAGTGGTTGGCTCTGTTCCCGTTCAATCCGATTCAGAAATTTTATTAGTCACAAATGGTGGAACACTGGTTCGTATTCCGGTTGCTGAAATTAATGTGATTGGTCGTAATACGCAAGGTGTGCGATTAATTAACGTTCAGGAAGATGAAAAAGTGGTGAGCGTTGAAAGTGTGGATGCCAATTTAAATACTGCAATCAGCGAATAATGTTGAGGTTTTTTACGTGAGTCAGATTTTTAATTTTTCCGCCGGTCCTTCGATGTTGCCGCGTGAAGTCATTCAACAAGCATCAGAAGAATTTTTAAATTGGAATAATATGGGCGTTTCTGTGATGGAAATTTCACATCGCAGCCCCGAGTTTGACAGTGTCGCGCAACAAGCCACGCAAGATTTACGTGATTTGCTCAATCTTCCTCAGAATTACCATATTTTATTTCTGTCTGGCGGTGGAAATACCCAATATTCTGCCATCCCCATGAATTTGCTAGATCATTATTCTTCAGTTGGTTACGTGCAAACGGGACACTGGGGAAAAAAAGCAGCGGTTGAGGCAGCGCGTTATGCGTCACTCAATGTCGTTGCCGACAACGAACCGAATCATTTTACAGGAATTCCTGCGCAAAATGCATGGCGCGATTTTTCTGATGCGGCGTATTTGCATTATGTGGATAATGAAACGATTCATGGCGTTGAATTTAATTTTATTCCAGAAGCGGGTGATGTTCCGCTCGTCTGCGATATGTCGTCGAATTTTTTATCGCGACCCTTCGATGTTTCAAAATTTGGTTTAATTTATGTGTGTGCTCAAAAGAATGTGAGTATTTCGGGCATTACCATCGTGATTATCCGCGATGATTTGTTGCAACGAAAACCGATGTCAACGACACCGTCGATATTAAACTATGCGTTGCAAGTCAAAAATAATTCTATGTTGAATACGCCACCGACATTTCCGTGGTATTTAGCAGGATTAAATTTTCAGTGGTTAAAGCGGTTGGGCGGATTGAATGCGATTGCTGCAATCAATGCTGAAAAAGCGCGAAAATTATATGATTATATCGATTCGCAAGATTTTTATAAAAATAATGTCGATAAAAATTGCCGCTCGTGTATGAATATTATTTTTCGTCTGCCCTCAGAGGAATTAGAGGCGGAATTTGTAAAAGCAGCACGTGCAGAAGGATTGCTCGGTTTAAAAGGTCACAAAATTCTCGGCGGTATTCGCGCGAGTATTTATAATGCGATGCCGGTTGAGGGGGTTGATGTGTTGATTGATTTTATGAAGCATTTTAAAAGTACGTATCGTACATAATCCTATTAATTTTTTCTTAAGTTCATCGTGATATTGTTGTCTGAAGATATATTTTAATTTTTTTGGTGGAAATAAAATGAGTCGTGAATATCGGCCGGGTATGGTGCATTTAAATGATGCGCAAAAAGAAGCGCTACATGAAAAAATTTCTGCAGGAATTAATGCGGGTAGAATAATAATTACCCTTGATTTTGACGATACCATGTTCATTAATACCCGAGATCCAAAAACGAATCATGTTGAGGAATTAGAAGTAAATAACTATCTGGTGCAATTCCTTGCTGAATTGTTGAGTGCACACGGCGCACAACATTTTGAATTTCATATATTATCTTCACGACCCCCTGATGAAGACTATAAGCTTAAATGGCCTGATCTATCGATCAGCTTGATTTATCGAGACGGCAAAAGTAATCTGCAACTTTTTTTGGATGAACTCAATAAACAGTTGCTAATACTTTGTAATGAGATAAAAATTCCTCCTGGTAATGAGATAAAAATTCCTCCTGAAAATATTCATTGTTTAGGTGGGAAAGGTTGCGTGTGGTTTTTCGATGTGAACAACAAAAATATTTTTTTGGATATTGATATACGTCCAACTAGAGAGATTTTGACTGGAAATACCGCTTCAAGAGAACCGTCTCTTTTTCGAACTGCCTTTGAGAATGACGTAAGAATACGTATGCGGGAGCTTCAGGATGCGTATCCTGATAAGGAGATAGCGGCACAAATTGAAGAAAGATGTCCGAAATATGTTTATTTGATGCAATTGTTTGAAAAGTTAAATCCCAGGAGCCATTTTTGTGTAGCTATTGATGACAATCAGGTTGAGTTGAATGGTTTTAAAATTTTACAAAATATTCTCGCGATATTGGTGCAACCGCAGCTCAAACAACCCGTTCTTTCACGCCACAACTCTTCGCCTAATCTGGATTTGGAACAAGAGGTTTCTAATAAAGAAGCTGAACTTGCTGCTAAAATGCATGCAAAAAATCATCTTGAAGATTTAGAATTCCCAACCCCAACCTCAACCCTCTAAAAAAATCACCCGATGGACCTAATCCCCAACACCCGTTTTCAAATTACACCCGAAAAAAAAATCACTGGCGATATTATTATTCCTGGTGATAAATCCATTTCCCACCGCGCGATTATTTTGTCGTCGATTAATGATTACGCTACTGATATTGATAATATTTTATTGTCCGATGATGTGTTATCCACTATTAATATTATGCGCGCATTGGGTGTTGAGATTATTATTGATTCAGAAAAAAAATCGGCGCGGGTTTATGGTGTCGGTTTGCATGGATTAAAAGCACCTAAAAAACCCTTAAATTGCGGCAATTCTGGAACGACCATGCGATTGTTGTGTGGATTATTAAGCGCGCAAAAATTTAATTCTGTTTTAATTGGCGATCAATCATTGTCTAAAAGACCCATGTTACGTATTGCAGAACCGTTACGCTTAATGGGAGCAAAAATTAATTTATCTGAAAACAATACCGCGCCGATTGAAATGACTGGTCATCAAAATTTAGTCGGCATTGATTACGCAGTAATCATTCCAAGCGCGCAAGTGAAGTCGGGCATTTTGTTGGCGAGCTTGTATGCAAGCGGTAAAACGACGATTCGCGAAATAATGCCGACCAGAGATCATACTGAAAAAATGCTTCTCAGTAGTTCGCCCGATAAAGCGAACTTTGGTACTGCGCCAGGTAAGGCGAACTTCAGTAGTTCGCCCGGCAGGGCGAGCGCATTACACATTCCTGGCGATATTTCCTCCGCTGCTTTTTTTATCGTACTTGCTGCTATTACCAAAGATTCTGATATAACACTTCGAGAAGTGGGGGTTAATCCTTTTCGCACAGGAATAATCACTATTTTAAAATTAATGGGTGCAGATATTGAATTATTTCACCGCCAATTTTTTGGAGAAGAACCGGTTGCAGATATTCGAATTAAATACGCACCCTTGCACGGTATCACGATTCCATCAGAGTTAATTTCAAAATCTATCGATGAATTCCCGATTATTTTTATTGCGGCAGTTACCGCAAAAGGAAACACGGTATTGCGTGGTGCGCGTGAATTACGTATAAAAGAAAGCGATCGAATTACAGCAATGATAAAAAATTTCAACGCACTTAATATTAAAACTATCGAGTACGATGACGGTATTTTAATTTATGGTGAGCAGGAATTCCATGGCGGCCGTGTTAATAGTTTTGGTGATCATCGTATCGCCATGAGTTTTGCGATTGCAGGAAACAGCGCAAAAGATACGGTATTTATTGATGATTGTGCATGTGTGAATACATCATTTCCTGATTTTGCAGGGTTAATTAGGCAGGTGGGAATGGATGTTGGGGTGGAAAATGAATTTGACAAAAGTGGTACGTTGTGAGACTATTGGATTTTTTGAGCAAATTGAACAGTATGAATATTCGTTAGAAAAAGATGAGCTATTAATAAGGACGCGTCATATTGGTTTTGATGATGTTATCCGGGCTGTTGAAAATGGCCAGTTATTAGAAATGGTTGATCATCATAACCAAAAGAAATATCCGAGACAGCAATTCCTTATCGTTAGTATTAATAATTATGTTTATACAGTCCCATTTGTTACCAAAGATGTGGCTACATTATTTCTAAAAACAATTTTTAGAAATAGAAAGCTGACAAGAAAATACTTACGCAAGGAGTTTGATTATGAAAAAGAAAACAACAAGGCAGAAAATAAAACGAGGATCGAAGAAGTTGCAGAGCAAATATATTGAATTTGATGATAAACTTGATGCAGAGGAGCAGGCGTTGGTGGATTCTGTCGAAAAGGGTGGTTGGCAAGCAATTGATAATTTTCCAGAGGTTAAAGCACATCTCGAAGAAGTTGCGCAAAACCATTTTCGCAAACAAGAAAGAGTGACGTTTCGTATTTCAAAGCATGATCTCATGGTATTGAAACAAAAAGCTGCCCGCAAAGGTTTGACCTATCAAACTTTTATTGCCAGCATATTGCACCAATATGCGATTGGAGATCTTCAGGAAAAGGCAGCCTAATGCCACACCCAACAATTCCCGTTATCACCATCGATGGCCCATCCGGTTCTGGCAAAGGTACAATAGCCCATTTACTGGCAAAAAAGCTGAAATGGCATTTTTTGGATAGTGGCGCTTTATATCGCGCGTTTGCTTTGGCTGTTTTAAATGAAAAAATTGATCCAAATGATCATGTTGCGCTACAAAATCTAATTAAAAACATTAATATTAATACGCAACCATCTCATATTGGCGATGAGCCAAGAATATTATTGAATAATCATGATGTTAGCGATGATATTAGAAGTGAAGCATGCAGTCAGATGGCATCTATCACTTCAGCCATTCCATTGGTTCGAGCTGCATTATTGGATCAGCAACGTTCATTTCGAAAGGCACCGGGTTTGGTGACGGATGGTCGCGATATGGGAACCGTTGTATTTCCTGATGCAACACTTAAATTTTTTGTCACTGCCAGTTTAGATGAAAGAGCGCGTCGACGTTTTAATCAGTTGAAACTAAAAGGCAAAGATGTTAGTCTGCCCGACGTTCATAGGGAATTGCATGTGCGTGATCTGCGAGATACCAATCGAGCGATTTCGCCAGCAAAACCTGCGGATGATGTGATCATGATTGATACCACGCATTTAGATATTAATGCGGTGCTTCAATTGGTGTTGGAATATGTATCACGGTGCTTGCAGATATAGAACTTTAAAATCGCACCTCTGATACTCACACTGATAACTCACACTTACAGGGGTTTTTAAGTACGCAATGTATTTAAAAACAAAATTAAATTAACCATAAATCCATTCTTGGGTTTATTTTTTGGAAAAATACAATGTCTGAACATACACAAACTACCGAAAGTTTTTCACAACTATTTGAAGCAAGCTTAAAAAATGTTGACATGCGTCATGGCGCATTATTACAAGGTTTAGTGGTTGCAATAGATTCTGAATTTATCACTGTCAACGTGGGTTTAAAATCAGAAGGTCCCATTCCTGTTGCCGAATTTAAAGAAGAAGAAATCAAAGTCGGCGATATCGTCGAAGTCGTTTTAGAATCTCCTGAAAATGGTTTTGGCGAAACGCGTTTATCTCATGAAAAAGCAATGCGTGCGCGCGCATGGACTGAATTAGAAAAATCATTTGAATCTCAAGTCATCATTATGGGTA
This sequence comes from Verrucomicrobiota bacterium, assembly GCA_013287435.1. Taxonomy (GTDB): domain Bacteria; phylum Pseudomonadota; class Gammaproteobacteria; order Coxiellales; family Coxiellaceae; genus 2-02-FULL-42-43. The sequence continues at coordinate 34,749 of JABDDU010000003.1, read as the reverse complement.
CGATTATTGAACGTGTGAAAGGGGGTTTCACGGTTGAAATTGGCACGATTCGCGCATTTTTACCGGGTTCATTGGTAGACGTAAAACCGGTGCGTGATCCAGGTTATTTAGAAGGCAAAGAATTAGAATTTAAAGTGATCAAAATGGATAAAAAGCGCAATAACGTTGTTGTTTCAAGACGCGCTGTGATGGAAGCGGAATCGCGAGAAGAACGCATATCGCGTTTGGGAGAATTGCAAGAAGGTCAAGAAGTGGTTGGTATAGTAAAAAATATCACGGATTACGGCGCATTTGTCGAATTGGGTGGCATTGATGGATTGTTGCATATCACTGATATGGCGTGGAAGCGCGTGAAACATCCGAGCGAGATATTGAAAGTCGGCGAAGAAATCAAAGTAAAAGTATTGAAATTTGATCGCGATAAACAACGTGTTTCATTGGGCTTAAAACAGTTGGGTGAAGATCCATGGCATAACGTCGCGCAACGTTATCCCGCTAACACTCGCATTACCGGCAAAGTCACTAACATTACGGATTACGGTTGCTTTGTTGAAATAGAAGAAGGTGTTGAAGGTTTGGTTCACATGTCAGAAATGGATTGGACCAATAAAAATGTGCATCCCAGCAAAGTGGTTAATTTGAATGAAGAAGTTGAAGTGATTGTGCTAGAAATTGATGAAGATCGTCGTCGTATTTCCTTGGGTGTTAAACAATGTAAAGCAAATCCATGGGCAGAATTTTCGTCGAAACATCAAGTCGGTGAAAAAGTGAAAGGTGCTGTGTGTTCTATTACAGACTTTGGTTTGTTTGTTGGTTTGAGTGGCGGCATCGACGGATTGGTGCATTTGTCCGATATTTCGTGGACAGAAACGGGCGAGCAAGCCGTTCGTTCTTATCAAAAAGGCGATATGGTAGAAGCGGTTATTTTAGCCATTGATCCTGAACGTGAACGTATTTCGTTGGGCGTTAAACAATTGTCAAATGATCCTATGGAAGAACATTTGCAAGGATTGGATAAAGAAGCAGTCATTAAAGCAAAAGTGAATGAAGTATCGGCAAAACAAGCCGTTTTACAACTGACACCAGAATTAACCGGCGTCTTGCGTATTGCTGATTATAGCTACGATCGCGTGAAAGATTTACAGCAAGAGCTGAACGTCGGTGAAGAAATTGATGTGAAAGTTGTTAATGTTGATCGTAAGAGTCATCAAATTTATGTGTCGCATAAAGTGCTTGAAACTCCACCTAAAGGTGATACCGGTACTCGCACGGTGACGACGGATGTACCGACGAAAACGACGCTGGGTGATTTGTTGAAAGAGAAAATGCAATCGAAAGAGTAAGAAACCGTGATTTCCAACATTATCGTAGCGCTCGATTTTGCTGACAAAAAATCTTCTGATGCATTTGTCTCAAAAATAACTCCTGAATTATGCGCACTTAAAATTGGCAAGGGAATGTTTACACGCTTAGGTCCTGATTACGTGCGCGAATTAATTCAAAAAGGTTTTCGCGTATTTTTGGATTTAAAATTTCACGATATTCCTAACACCGTTTTTGATGCGTGCACGGCCGCTGCGGAATTAGGGGTGTGGATGGTGAATGTGCATATTTCTGGTGGAGTGGAAATGATGCGTGCAGCACGTCGTGCAATCAGCTCAATGTCTACGAAAAAAAAGCCATTATTAATCGGCGTTACTGTGTTAACGAGTCTTGATGAGCAGGATTTAGCATTTTTAGGAATCCATCATTCTGTTGAAAATACAGTTTTATCGATGGCAAAAACAGCAAAAGAATGCGGACTCGATGGTGTTGTTTGCTCCGCAAAAGAAGCAGTTTTATTGCGAAAAGAATTGGGACGAGATTTTTTATTGGTAACGCCAGGCATTCGTTTGGCGAGTGATGATGCGGGTGATCAAAAAAGAGTAGTCACGCCTGAAGCAGCAATCACCGCCGGCGCAGATTATTTAGTGATCGGAAGATCGATTACGGGCGCGGTTGATCCGGTGAGTATTTTGGAATCACTGATATGAAATTTATGAATTTAGAATAATGAAATGCACCGTGATTTTTTTTGGTTTTTACAGAGGAAATTCAAATGACAATTAAAACAAAAAAATTTTTTCGTATAGTAGCGGTAGTAACTGCCGTTCTTGGTTTGAGTAGTTGTGCAGCGGTAAGATTAAATTCTAACGCAGAACGTGTTATTGCGTCGCCGTCTAAAGCACCCATGGGATGTAAATTTTTAGGACAAGTGAGCGGTAATCAAGGTAATTTAATTAGCGGTAAATTTACATCGAATCAAAATTTAGATGAAGGCGCTCAAAATGACCTGAGAAATAAAGCAGCTGCTAAAGGCGGTAACTACGTACAAATCGTTACCAATCAAGCTTCCAGCTATGGTGGAACATCTTCAGGTTTTGGTGGTGGTTTAGAACAGACCGGTGATACCGCTGTTGGTAATGTATATCGTTGCATACCAAAAAGCATTGGAGAATAGCGAAGAACAATCACTGATCTCGTTGATGGAAATAACCTAAAAATTCCATTATGCTGATACATTGTATGGGTATAAATGGAGTAGTACCATGTCTCACAAAATCAAATTATTTTTCGGATTTCTTATTTTGACGTCAATTGCGCTTCTTTTTTCAGGTTGTGCGCGTTTTAAAATCACAAAAGATGCTACATACAACGAATATACTGATATCAAAGTATGCAAAATGAGAAATAATTGGGTGAGATCAGATCAAGGTCCTAAACCGGCATTCACGAAGACGCGCCAGGGACCTCATGTAGCATTTAATTTGATACAATCAACGCTCGAAAATAAAGGCACCGATTACTTTTTAGAAGTTAAAACAAAAGGCTTTGTTGATTTTGCGATTGGAAAATATCTGATGCTGGACATAGACAATGGAACCTATGAAAAATTCGACCTCTCCAGAACCGTTGCGTTTGGAAAATATATAGAGTTGTCATCAGCCAATGATCCGTATTTTGCATCTGCTACGACAGCGTTGACTTTACAACAAGTGAATCAGTTAATGCATGCGCACTCTATTCAGTTTTCAATACAACCTGATCCTGGTGTTTTGAGTAGCATGCAATTAACCGGTTATCTTACTGCTCAAAACTTCCGGCATTTTAGGCGGTTTGAGAGTATTTGTTTATCGCCAAAAAACACGGTATTGCCGAAACCAAAAATGAGGCTAGAATAACTAACACTTTTTGTTGTTAATTTTAAGGAGTGTTTATGAAACAGTTATTTTTAGCGGGTTTGTTATCGGTTTTGTTAGTGCCACATTTTTCGTATGCAGAAAATAAAGTAGTGGACCATGCAATGGTAAAACATCATCATGCACGACCACATTTGCATTCAAAATCGCAAGACACACAGCCAGTCAATATCAATCAAGCCGATGCCGTTCAGCTCGCAACATTGAAAGGCATTGGTCCGAAAAAAGCAGAAGCGATTGTGGCTTATCGTGCCGCTCATGGATCTTTTAAAACAGTGGATGAGTTGGCGAAAGTAAGGGGGATTGGCAAGAAGTCCGTTGTTCGCTTACAAACCAATAACCCCGGGCGTTTAGTTGTTAACAATCCTAAAAAAATCAGTTAATATTGGCTTCTGGGTGTGATGGTATTACAGCAGAATAATCTCCTAACATTTTGATTTTGCTGGCATTCTAAATCAATAGATAGCGAACTTATCGGTTGTGGCTATTGCATCCAGACTTCTATCAAAGTTCTACCGAGCGAATGCAAAATTCAGCGAAGTCAATTCGCATTACAGACAAATCTTAATAAGTATGACAAAATTTGCCTCTTTGTCACTTTTGCGTAAATACGTATGACCTTATTGCTTTCATTTTTCTACAGTGCATCCGCGGGTGTTTTTATCACACTCTCCTGTATTTATTTATTAAAGCCAATGGCTTTGCATATTGGCTTAGTCGATACACCTGGTGGAAGAAAAATGCATGCGCATGCTGTGCCGTTGATTGGTGGCATCGCTATTTTTATCGGTTTTTTATTTTCATTATTGTGTTTTAATATTTCACTGCATAATTACCGTGGTTTGTTAGCGGGCAGTATTATTTTAGTTTTACTTGGCGTATTGGATGATTTTAAAGAATTAACGCCGCGCATTCGTTTAATCGGTCAAGCTTTAGCGGGCCTGATTTTAATTCATTGGGGTCATCTTTCTTTTGATCACTTAGGAAATTTATTTTTTTTAGGCAATGTAAATTTAGGTATTTGGTCTTGGGTACTTACTTTATTTTTTGTCATGGGATTTATTAATGCGATTAACATGATCGATGGACACGATGGGTTGGCGGGATTAATTGTGTTAGGTCAAGCGGTATTTCTAGCCTATTTGAATTTTCACATCCAACAAAATTTTGACGCTTATTTAATATTGTTGTTTGCCACGGTGCTTTGCCCTTTTTTAGCATTTAATTTGCCGCTACCCTGGAGAAAACGCGCCAGTATTTTTATGGGTGATGCAGGGAGTACGTTTATTGGATTTGTAATTGCTTGGTTTGCGATTAGTTTATCTCAAACCATCTTTTCGCAAGGCCCCATTAATGTTGGCTTTAATCCGCTGACGGTGTTGTGGGTGTTGGCGTATCCATTATTTGATTTGATTGCCGTTGTTTTTGTTCGAGTGCGTCAAGGAAAATCTCCGCTGCAAGGTGGGCGAGATCATTTGCATCATTTGTTGTTGATCATGGGTTTTCAGCGTTCGATAGTTACTTTGCTATTATTTACTTTTTCATTATCATTGGGTTTGATAGGAATATTGTTAGCGCATCAAAAAATTTCTGAACCGTATCAATTGTTGATTTTTGTGATGTTGCTTGTGGTATATTTTATTGCGACGTTTAAGTTTCAGGAAAAGTTGTCACTCAAGGAATGAGTCATGCTATCAGCCAAAAATATCTCTTGCGTACGAAACTCACGCGCATTATTTAATAATATCCACTTTTCGGTTGCGCCCGGCGAAGTATTACAAGTCGTTGGCAATAATGGCGCTGGAAAATCCAGTTTATTGCGTATTGCAGCGGGCTTATTACAACCTGAATCGGGTCATATTTTTTGGAATGATCAACTGATTGCGCAATCTGATTATTATCATTATTTGTTTTATTTAGGCCATCAATTGGCAATTAAGTCTGAATTAACGGTGAAAGAAAATCTCGCTTTTCCGGATGAAAAAATCAAAACTATTTTACAACAGTGGTCATTAGAAAATTATCTGAATACCTTATGCGGTCTGTTATCGCAAGGACAAAAGCAACGTGTTGCATTGGCGCGATTACAATTATCTGATAAAAAAATATGGATTTTGGATGAGCCGTTTTCGAATTTGGATGCAGAAGGTGTGACGCAATTGGAAAGAGTGATACAAGAACATTTAAAAAATGATGGAATGGTTTTGATAGCTTCGCATAAATCAGTTATCAGTTATCAGTGTGAGTTATCAGTGTCAGAGGCACGATTTAAAATTTTACAGATAACAGAGCACTGATAACAGATCACCGATAACTGATAACAGATACCGGATAACTCACCATGTTCAAACGCGAATTTATATTTTTTATTCGAAATCCATTGACCTACCTCATTCCACTATTATTTTTTATTTTAGTGTGTCTACTGTTTCCATTATCTATTTCGCCGAATAATCATTTATTGCAAACCATGGGTGCCGGCATTATTTGGATTGCAATTGTGTTGGCAAATTTATTATCGTTGCCGCAGTTATTTCAAGATGATTATGAGGATGGTTTATTGGATCAGTGGTTGATTGCGCCGTCATCGTTATCGACGCTTATTTCTGTAAAAATGCTGATATACTGGGTTTTTTATATCTTGCCGATGATTTTATTAGCGCCAGTTTTAGCGTTGATGTACCATTTGTCCTTTTTTGCCGTCGAGATATTAATGATGAGTTTATTATTAGGAACACCGATTATTGTCATGCAGGGTGCGATTGTGGCAAGTTTATGCGTTGGTTTGCGTCGAGGCGGTTTATTATTGGCAATTGTCTTGCTTCCCCTGTATATTTCCATTTTAATTTTTGGGTCAACAGTCGTTACTGCCGCTGAACAGGGATTTCCTGTATTATTTCAACTGGATTTGCTCGGTGCGTTACTGATTTTGGCAATGGTTTTTGGGCCTAGCGCAATCGCCTTTTCGCTGCGTGTTGGCATAATTTATGGTTATTAAAAATGGTTAGTCACATTAGAAACGTCGCAATTATCGCGCATGTCGATCACGGCAAAACAACGCTTGTCGATAAATTATTACAACAATCAGGCACCTTAGGTGAACGCGCACAAATTTCTGAACGCATGATGGATTCGAATGATTTGGAGCGTGAACGCGGTATTACGATTTTAGCGAAAAATACGGCGATTCGCTGGCATGATTATCATGTGAATATTGTCGACACACCAGGTCACGCGGATTTCGGTGGCGAAGTTGAACGTATTTTATCGATGGTAGATTCAGTTTTGTTATTAGTGGATGCGGTCGATGGCCCGATGCCGCAAACGCGATTCGTCACACAAAAAGCTTTCTCTTGGGGATTAAAACCGATTGTCGTGATTAATAAAATTGATCGTGATGGCGCAAGACCCCATTGGGTTGTCGATCAAGTATTCGATTTGTTTGTGAGTTTGGATGCAACGGATGAACAATTAGATTTTCCCATTGTCTATACATCGGCATTACTTGGCTACGCGACTGACGATCCTGATAAAAAAACCGCTGACATGTCGTTATTATTTCAAACAATCATTGATAAAGTACCCCCTCCGAAAGTGGATCTCGTTGGCGGATTTCAAATGCAAGTTTCCGCGATTGATTATTCGAGTTATGTAGGTGCCATTGGCATTGGACGTGTTAAACGGGGAACGATTAAAACCAATGCACCGATTGTGGCAATTGATGCTGCTGGCAAAACACGTAATGCGCGTATTTTACAAATATTTCAAACGATTGGTTTTGAGCGTCGTGAAATTCAAAGCGCATCAGCCGGTGATATTGTTTCTGTCACCGGTGTTGATAATCTTCGCATATCCGATACGTTTTGCGCTCCTGAACAGGTTGAAGCGTTACCGCCATTAACGGTTGATGAACCAACTGTCAGCATGACATTCTCTGTCAACAATTCACCTTTTGCCGGAAAAGAAGGCAAATATGTCACGAGCCGACAAATTGGCGAGCGATTAGAACGTGAATTAATTGCGAATGTCGCGTTGCGTGTTGAAACAAGTTCAGCATCCGATGAATTTATTGTATCGGGTCGCGGAGAATTACATTTATCGATTTTAATTGAAAATATGCGACGTGAAGGTTATGAGTTATCGGTATCGCGTCCGAAAGTGATTCAAAAAGAAATTGATGGCGTTTTATCTGAACCGTATGAGCAATTAATTATTGATGTTGAAGAAAAAGATCAGGGCACGATCATGCAATATTTAGCGGATCGTCAAGGTGACTTAAAACATATGATGCCCGATGGAAAAGGACGTGTGCGATTGGATTACGTGATGCCCACGCGCGGATTAATTGGTTTTCAAACGAAATTTTTAACATTGACCTCAGGATCGGGCGTGATGCATCACATCTTTGATCATTACGGTCCTGTGAAAGCAAAAGCGATCAAATCGCGTCATCGGGGTGTATTAATTTGTAATTGTGCGGGTATTACGCGCGCGTTTGGATTATATGGTTTGCAAGAACGGGGATCCTTATTTGTGGGTCCGCAAACCGACGTGTATGAAGGCATGATTGTTGGATTACACACACGCGAAAATGATTTGGTGGTCAATGCGACCAAAGAAAAACAATTAACAAATATGCGCGCATCCGGTTCCGATGAAAATATTATTTTAACACCGCCGATGGTGATGTCGCTTGAAAAAGCGCTGGATTTTATTGCGGATGATGAATTGGTGGAAGTGACACCCAAAAATATCCGCTTACGTAAAAAGTTTTTGAAGGAAAATGAAAGGAAGCGCGAGCGCTAACGACCGCGCAATTTTCTTTTTTATCCCATTAAATCCCGCTTGAAAGTATTTATATATACAGATATACTATTAATTATTAGTATTTTTGTATACATAAAAGAGTGTGATGAACCAAAATCAAGCTATGCAAGTTTTACGAAAATGGGATAAAGAAGGTCGTTTCGTCTTTACAAAACACGAACTTGCAAAATTTTTTCCAGAAGATAATGCAAAAACGTTCTCAGAAGGATTGCACCGCTTAGTTAAGACGAATGTGTTGCAGCGGGCCTGTCGCGGTGTTTATGTTAATCCACAAGCTACTTGTTTTGATTCTGATGTGATTAGGTATATTGCCAAGGCGTTGCGTCTTGGTGAATACAATTATATTAGCTTAGAATCCATGTTGTCGGAATATGGTGTGATCTCGCAAATTCCTATTGATCGCTTAACAGTAATGACAACGGGTCGCGAAGGAGTTTACAAAACTTGTTATGGCGTGATTGAAATGACACATACCAAAAGATCAACAACAGACATTTTAAAAAGCACCTATCTTATAAAAAATAAACCGCTGCGAGTTGCAACAAAAGAAATCGCATTGCGTGATTTAAAACGCGTTGGCCGCAATCTCAATTTAATTCAGTCTGAGGAAATCAATGATGATTGATAAGGCTGTATTTGATACTCTAGTTGATCGCGCAATGGCGATGGATGGTTTTTCTCGACTTCGGATTGGTATTTTAAAAACTCTTTAAATTACATGTGGTTGTAATTTTTGAGGCACTACAAATCCGCTTGATGGCTAAATTTTTTATGCCATTTTATATTTAATGCCTGATAAATGGGCGCTAACTCTGGCGGCGGATCCTCAAGCAATGTGTATATGTTATTGTCGGCGTGGCGCACTTTAGTGACGCGCATCTGATCGAGTAATAAATGCAATTGATCAATCGGGTAATGCAAATTATTTATGAGTAATGCAAATTCAACATAACGGATTAATGCAAGACTCATATAACAAATTAAAAAATGCGCTCTGATTCTGCTGGTGCTGTAATGAAACACAGGTCTAATTTCGAGATTTGATTTAGCAATGCGGAATGTTTGTTCCACTTGCCACAATCCGCGATACGTTGATAGCAACTCTTTTGGATTTACTTTCTCTAAATTAGTTTGTATGCCAAAAAATCCATCGAATCTTTTTTCATTATTTAATTTATCTAAATCAATTTCAATTTTGCTTGATTTACTAACGGTGACATACGATTTTTTAAGACGACTCGTGAGCTGACTTTTAGCGGTGCTATTAATATATTTTTCGATTCGTTCAATATCTTTTTGTCTATCGCGCTCATCTTTTCTAGCACGTTTACTGCTGTGAAATGCAACCAGTGTGCCACCCATTGGAAGATTAATTGTTTTTGCCTGAATTAAATCATCCTTATCGCTCGATATTTTTTTATAATCACTTTGATCTAAAATATTCCCTTGAATTTCTTTTTTAGTGTTTTTAATACGTGCCGCAATTACATAATTAATCTTTTTTTCTGTGAGCGTTGATAAATTAATTTTGTTCATGAGCGCTGCATCAGCAACGAGCACAACTTGATCAATTTGATAGCGCGCTTTAATTTTATCAATCACTGGAATTAAGGTGTGGCCCTCATAGCAATTACCTGGAAATTCTTCATAATCGATTGGTAATCCGTGTTTTGTTACTATCACCGCCAGCATTATTTGCACATGCTGACATTTTCCATCTTTAGAAAATCCAAAATCGCGAAGTGTATCTTGTGAGTTTGTTTCAAAATAGACCGTAGTTAAATCATAAAACATCACATCAACTGTTTCTTTCCGCGCTTTTAATAATTCTGTTGTATGACTATGAATGATTTTTTTAACTTGAATGATTGTATTATCGGTTAACCGATCCATTAATTTGTAAATAGAATCAACACTGCATTCTATGCCATATTCAGCGGATATCATCGCCGTTTTTCTTTTACTTGCTGGCGCTGCAATCCGCATCACAATTAAATCATGTAATTTTTTTAATTCGTGTGATTTTAAATTTATATCTGAAAAAACATCATCAAATAATTTTCCATAAGCATCTAAAAATCCAACGTTAAATGAAGCGCAGGATTTAATATCACGGGCAGACGTAATTTTTAATGTAACTGCCTTTGGAGAGACTGCTATTAAGTGTGATTTGTATTCCTCTGCTTTTTGAATAAGCAGTGTAAGCTCATTCGCATTACTCGATGCGCCAAAATTTTTAATCATGCGCAAGTTGGAATATTTTTTTCCAGGTCTGCGATCGCTTGTTAACAACATAACCGATGTTGTTCCGCCGGCATTTTTCTTTTTTCTGATAAACATATGAGTCTCTTCATTTAAGGGACAAATCTTATCACACAACAAATCAAATTACAACACGTCGAGGCACGACAAAAAAAATATAAAAAAACTCGGGAAGTACTGTGGTTGAGCCATTTTTTTGATTTTGTGAAAATTTTCGATCCGAAGTCGAGAAAATTGTCGTACAAAGAATTTGAGATACGCAATTTTTCCTAAGCGCCGTTCCATTCAGATTTTACCTTGTAGCAACAAATAGCGTGACCCAGTTTTCTATTTTTTCTAGCGGCTTTTCCATAATCATAAATATGGTGAAATTGATCGAGATTTTCAGGCCATTCTCCGATGATATTGATCATTTCGACTGATTGAATGATCGCGGGTTTTATGAGAGAAAGATTTAAAATAGCGCGTAAATGCTGATCGAACTGACTCACATTGCACCCTTCAATCGTTAAATGCCCTGAATTGTGCACACGTGGCGCTATTTCATTCATGATTAATTCATTTTTCTGCACAAAAAATTCGATGGCTAAAACGCCGATATAATTTAATGACTCAACCAAAGTTCGCGCATAGTCTTGCGCTTTTTTTTCTAGCGCAGGAAAATGGGCAAAATGTGATGTACGCAAAATACCTTCTTGATGTTTATTTTCAATCAATGGAAAAAATTGGATATCGCCATCACTATTGCGCGCAACCAATTGTGAGACTTCGGTTTCAAAATCAATAAAATGCTCAAAAATAGCGGGTTTATTCAGTAAATTCCACGCGTCTGTTAAATTGGAGTCCGGTGTTATATGAATTTGTCCTTTACCATCATAACCCAATCGACGTGTTTTTAAAAAACCATTTTCTTTTTTTAAATCAGCGGCGCAATGAACCGGAAAGAAAGGTGTCGTTGGAATGAGCAATTTCTGAAAATAATTTTTTTCAAATAAACGATCTTGTGCGATTTGAATGATGTCAGGATGAGGAAAAACAGGTTTTATTTTTTCACATTTTTTTAAAGTGTCAATATCCACATTTTCATTTTCAACCGTAATGACATCCACTTGAGTGGAAAATTTTTCTAACGCATCATTGTCAGATAATTTTCCAAGAAAAAGCGGGCTACATCGTTTTGCGGGACAATCTTCTTCTTCAACAAAACACACCGTTTTAAGGCCTAATTGATAAGCGCTTACCGATAGCAATTGTGCTAATTGGCCACCGCCGATAATGCCAACTGTTTTCATTTGCGTGGATCCCACTTTTTTAATACCGATTGGGTTTGCTTTAAACGAAATTTTTTTAAACGCTCGGCTATTTTTTTATTTTCCAAGCTCAAAATCGCCGCTGCAAATAACGCGGCGTTCATGGCACCCGCTTCACCAATCGCAAAGGTTGCCACAGGAATACCTTTGGGCATTTGCGCAATCGATAATAATGAATCAATGCCTTTTAATGTTTTTGATAAAATCGGCACGCCTAAAATAGGAATAGCTGTTTTAGCAGCCAGCATGCCGGGTAAATGCGCAGCACCGCCGGCACCGGCAATAATGGCTTTTAAGCCTATTTTTTCAGCATTTTCAGCGTATTGAAATAAAAGATCGGGGGTGCGATGTGCTGAAACGATTTGTACTTTATAGGGAATTTTTAATGCATCTAACATCGCTGCAGCGTTTTGCATGGTGGACCAATCTGAACGAGAACCCATTACTATTCCGATCATGTTTATTCTCTCAAAATCTAAAATGCGCAAGCACTTCTTTAATGATTAAAACAACGCTGCCCGGTGAATACCATTGCAATCCCATACTTGTCGCAAGCCGCAATCACTGCCTCATCTTTAATAGATCCGCCCGGCTGCACAATCGCTTTTATCGATGTTTTTGCGATTAATTCGATATTATCGGTAAATGGAAAAAAAGCATCAGAAGCCAATATCGCGTTTTCAAGCTGCTTTCCCGCTTTTTTAATCGCACATTCAACAGCATCAACTCGTGATACTTGTCCCATGCCCATACCCAGCGTGACATCGGATGCTGAAATTAAAATCGCATTGGATTTTAATTGTTTTAACACAGGCCATGCAAATTGCATTGCTGCAATATGCGATTCTGATGGTTTTGCCTGAGTCACCGTGTGAAAATTTCTCTGATCACAAACACTGTCATCGACTGTCTGCCACAACAAACCACCTGAAATCCATTTGGGTGCATGGGTTGGACATTCTGTCGGCCACGGTTGTTGTAATAATACGCGAATATTAGGCTTTTTTGAAAATAGGGTGAGTGCCGCTTCTGAAAATGCTGGCGCAATAATCACTTCAATAAAAACACTTATTAAAAATTCAGCAATTTTTTTTGTACAGGGTTTATTTAATGCAACAATGCCACCAAAAGCGGATTGTGAATCGGCATTCCAGGCTTTTTCAAATGCATGATCAATATTTTCTGCAAGAGCAACGCCACACGGATTTGCATGTTTAACAATCACGCACGTCGGTTTTTGATAGACAATCAGGGTATTTAAAGCAGCCGATGCATCATTTAAATTGTTATACGACAATGGTTTTCCTTGCAATAAGGTCGCATCTAAAATGCTCGGTGTGTTTTCCAATAAATTTCGATAAGCGGCGGCTGATTGATGCGGATTTTCACCGTAGCGACAATCCATTATTTTTTTAAACGGTATGGTTAATTGCGAAGGCATATCATCGGTATTTAAATAATGGGCAATCATGGCATCATATTGCGCCGTATGTGCAAATGCTTTGGCGGCTAGTTTTTTTCTGAACGTTAAATCCAATTGATTATTGTCGATTGCAGTCATGACTGAATCATAATCGCAGGGATCATTAATAACAGTCACCCACTCACTATTTTTTGCTGCAGCGCGAATCAGGGTTGGGCCGCCTATATCAATTTGCTCAATGCATTCTGAAAAAGAATGTCCTTCGTTAACCGTTTCTGAAAAAGGATACAAATTACAAACAACATAATCTATCCAAAAAATGTCGTGTTTTTCAGCATCACAGTGATGTTCGTCGCGTTTACCTAAAATAGCGCCGTGGATTTTGGGATGTAAGGTTTTCACACGTCCTGACATTATTTCGGGAAATTGAGTCACATCAGAAACTAAGGTGACCGGTATATTTTCCGCTTGTAATGCTTTAGCAGTACCGCCGGTAGAAATAATGTCGATAGCGTGTGCGGCCAGTTTTTTTGCAAAGGGGATAAGGCCGGTTTTGTCTGAAACAGAAATAAGAGCGCGTTTCAGGCGTGGTTTTATCGCTGATATTTTAGTAATGGCTTCGATCAACGCTTGCACTTCCATGGGTTGAACACGTTCTTTTAAAGTATCAGCGGTATCCTTTGAAAAAACATCGCATCGTTTTTGTAAAATAATACCACCCGCATCTACTTGTTCGGTCACCCAATGCACGGTGCAACCGGTTTGTTTTTCTTTGGCATCCAATACCGCTTGATGCACCTGTAAATTCATTAATCCTGCATATTTTGGTAATAACGAAGGATGTATATTTATTATTTTATTTTTCCATTGTGAAATAAACTCAGCACTCAAGATTTTCATAAATCCCATTAATACCAGCAAATCAATTTTATGAGTCATTAAATGTTCGTGTAATGAGTTCTCAAAATTATCCGGTTCGAAATAAAAATGGGGTAAATTTAAATATTGTGCTTTTTCTAAAATACCGCTATTTAATTGATTGCTCACGACACTCACCATTTTAATCGGTGTGTTTAATAAACCGTGAGAAAGACCGGGTAAGTTACTACCGCGCGTTGAGCCAAGCACGCTGATTTTAAATGCATTCACTGATGATTCTCCTATAACGATCAATCAAAGGTTGTGTTCCAATATCCTGACGATAAAAAACATCACCTTGAATGTCAGAAGCCAAGCTTTCAGCTTGTTTTTCAGCCTCAAAAAGTGTGTCACCTTTTCCTAACACGGCAATGGCACGGGAACCTGTCATGATCAAACGATCATGATCTGATTTGACTGCGCCAAAATAATGCTGATCAGACAGTTGATTGATTGTAATTTCCGATTCGATGGATTTTTCTGGATACCCATTCGGGACAATATATTTTACAACAGTCGCTTGATGCGCACAGGTTAACTTTAGGTGCGATAATTTTTTTGCAATGGCTGATTGACAGAGCTCAACAAAATCGGTTTCTAAAATAGACAGCACATTAATAGATTCCGGATCACCCAAGCGCGCATTAAATTCTATTACCTTAATACCCTTTTTCGTTAGCATAAAACCACCGTATAAAAATCCACAATAAGGTTTTTGATATTTATTGTGCAGCGCTTTTAGTGTTGCTTCATTAATGGTTTGCGCTGTTTTAACCTCTTTTTCCGATAAAAAGGGTAGTAAATGATTTTCAAGCGTATAACTTCCCATGCCACCGGTATTCGGACCCACATCATTTTCAAACGCTCTTTTATGATCTTGTACGGGTGGAAAATGCAGAACAGTTTCTCCATCGGTAAAACTAATTAAGGAAAATTCAACGCCGATACATTTTTCTTCAATCACAAACGATCCATTTATTTCGCGGCAATAATTGAGCGCATCATCAACCGACTGTAAATGCTCACCAGACACTTTAACGCCTTTGCCGCCGCATAATCCATCGGCTTTGATCACATAATGATTGTTTAACTGCTGTAAATAATTTTTTATTGTATCAGCATCAAAGGTTAAAAAACGTTGATACTGTGGCGCACCTTCAATGTGATATTCACGCATTAAATCACGCGCAAAGCCTTTGCTGGATTCTATTTGTGCCAATGATTGGGTGGGACCAATGCAATTTATTTTGACCGTATTAAAATCATCGACCAGTCCTGCGGCAAGCGGTGCTTCGGGGCCGATAATGACAAAATCAATAAGATGCTCTAATGCAAACTGAATAATTCCATCATGATCTGATAAATGAATCACACAACATTTTTCTGATAATAAATCTATTCCTGGATTTTGATAAGGTGCACAGTAAAAAATCGTCGTTTTATGCTTTGATTTTTTTAATGCGCGCGCAATCGCATGTTCTCTGGCACCACCCCCGATTAATAAAATCTTAGACATTCAGGGTCTCCGACTGTTTTTTTGAACACGGCGTTCCGCAATAATAGTGCTGATTCATGCATGCCATGCAGGGCGTTTGCATCGATGTTTTATTCTCGGTAATCGCTTCCACTAAATCTTTGTGCGTTTGATATAGCAATACATCCACATCAAAATAGTTTGTGAGCTCATCTGAATCCATTTTATTCGCAATTAATTCTTCTGAGGTTGGAATATCAATACCGTAATAACAGGGATATTTAATCGGTGGCGCTGTACTCACTAAATAGACTTCTTTTGCGCCCATTTCACGCACCATTCGCACAATTTCTTTGCTGGTTGTGCCACGCACAATACTGTCGTCTAATAACAATACTTTTTTATCGTGAATTTCTCCCCATTGGGGACTGAGTTTATGTCGAACCGAATAGCGACGCATTTGTTGATTGGGCATAATAAAAGTTCGACCAATAAAAGGATTTTTATATAAGCCTTCACAGTACGG
The DNA here is from genome assembly GCA_013287435.1 of Verrucomicrobiota bacterium. Lineage (GTDB taxonomy): Bacteria > Pseudomonadota > Gammaproteobacteria > Coxiellales > Coxiellaceae > 2-02-FULL-42-43. Next base: position 18,770 of record JABDDU010000003.1, on the reverse strand, counting down.
CACATTTATTTCACGCGCAAATGAAAGTGCGGCAGTGTTAGATGTAAACGGCACAGGAACAATGACATCCGGCATTAAAGCCGGATATTTTTGCATCCACGCTTTTGCCAAACGCGTTCCTAAATTGAAACGCGCACGATAGACACTCATTTCATCTAACACCGCATCCGGTCTTGCAAAGTACACATATTCGAAAATGCAAGGGTGGAAATCTTTGGTGATTAATTGTTTTCGTTTTAAATTTCCTTCAAGATCAATAAACAGTAATTCGCCCGGTTTGATATCCGCACACAATTTAAATCCCAGCGAAAAAAATGGCGTGTTTTCCGATGCAATCATATAATCTCGCTCACCTCGACGTGCCATTATTAACGGTCGAACACCGTGCGGATCACGAAACGCTAATATTCCTTTATTGGCAATCGCACAAATCGTCGAATAAGAACCCTCTGCCGTTTCAAACACTTTTTTAATGGCATGACACGCATGAGAAAAAAAATCATCTGTTTGATTTTGCGTTTCACTTTCTTCTAAAAATGCAGAAATTAAATGAATCAAGGCTTCTGAATCACTTTGGGTATTTAAATGTCGGCGATATTTTGTCTGCAATAATTTTTTAAGAGCGTCGTAATTAATTAAATTGCCGTTGTGCGCCATCGTCATGCCATACGGAAATCCCAGCCAAAAAGGCTGCGTTTCAGCGAGCGATCCACTATCGCCCGCCGTTGGATAACGCACGTGCGCTATACCCATATTGCCGGTTAATGCTTCCATATCCGATTGTTGAAAAACTTCGCGCACCAATCCTTTGCCGAGTTTCATATTTAATTTTTGATCGACAGTGATAATACCCGCCGCGGCTTGGCCGCGATGTTGTAATTGAATTAAACTGTCGTACAATTCCATCGAGACAGGTTTTTGACTGATAATACCGACGATTCCGCACATTGTATCTACTCCAAATCACAGTAGTTTTTGGGCTTAGCTTGACGCGCAATGAGGGTAAGCTGCACCTCTGACGCTCACACTCCCACTCACACTTTTATAAAGAAAAATATATCGCCTCGACATTTCCTCAATTAATTCTTTCGGTGCTGCAGGCAAAACCGCATCACGATACGGATCACAATTTTTTTTATACCACAGCCGTAAATACTCTTTATCATAATGTTCCAATGAATGGTCAAGCCAAAAACGACTAGAATCGGGGGTATGACATTCATCAATTAAACAAAGATTGTTTTGATTATCCAAACCAAATTCATATTTGGTATCCACCAAAATAAATCCGCTTTTTTTTGCTGTTTCTTGTCCACATTGAAATAATTGCAGGGCAATTATTTTAATTTTTTCCCACAGTTCTTTTGGCACATACTGATTTATATTGTTTGTATGCAATGGCTCATCGTGTGTTGATGATTTTGTGGTTGGTGTGATAATGGGTTTTGGTAGCGCGCCATTTTTTTGTAATCCATCGGGTAAATGCGTTTCAAAAAAATGTCGCTCACCTTTTTCATAGAGTGCCCAAACAGACGTGTTAGTCGATCCCGTTAAAAATCCGCGCACAACGACTTCAATCGGTAAAACACGGCATTTTTGAACACGCATCGTATAATTATTAATAAGTTCAATAAAATGATTGGGAACAATATATTTTGTTTTTTCAAACCACCAGGCGGATAACTGTGTTAACACTTCTCTTTTGTGTGGCACCTCGCAGAGATAACGATCAAACGCTGTCATACGATTCGTTGTTTCAATCAATAAAGTGTCACCTTCGTCAACCATCTCACGCACTTTGCCAGAATAATGAGAAGCAGTTACTGACATAAAACCTCTGGGTTTATTTCTATCGCGTATTGCGAAACGGGATTCAATAATAAAGGGGATGTCAGTGCTTTCGAAATCATTTCTTCTGAACCTGTTAACTGCCAGACGATACCGGTTGTTAAATTGGTGAGTGATTTTATGTTGTAAAATTGTTGGAGGCGGAGTTTTTTTTGGGGTGCGATTGAATCATGATGATCAACTACTAATAAAAAATACGTATTTTCCAGGGTGGGTAATGTGTTAGAAACTATTTCTTTTTTGGGGTTCCATAACTCAAAAGAATTTTCGATTGTTTCTAACAAGGCACCGTTCCATTCAGGGTGCGCGGTCGCTGGCGCTCGCGCTTCCATCCTCTTCGCATCATTGTTCCGTGCCTCTTGCGCTCGCACTTCTAATCCCCAAAAGCGATATTTATGCACTGCAATATTCAAATCCATTTTATTGAGTGCCATTTGAATTGAAATCGCTTCGTTGTCAGTGATGGCTAATGTGACAAAATAAGTTTTATCAAAATGATCAAGTTTTATGTGAGGCTGATTTTTAGGCGTTTTTAATACGCGATGAGTAATCCAGCGAAACGGTTTTCGATCTTCTAAATAGGTTCGCATTTTTTCAAAAACAACATTACCTGCAACCGTTCTTTCAGGATGCGGCATCATCGCTAAAATATTTCCCGAAAAATTTCCCACCGCCGCTAAATTTTGATAAGCGCCATTAGGATTTTCGCCAACATAATACCAACATTCAACGTTTGATTTTTTCAACAAGGCATAGTGATCATCAGACATTAAAAATCGACCTTCGGCATGGGCAATCGGCATTTTTAAGGTCGGACTGTTGTCTGTTTTAATTGAAACCCAGACGTTATAAAATCCTTTGTCCTGATTGTGCGCTAATGCAATCACTGTTTGACATTCATTATGATCATTCACACATCCTGGCACCAAACCACTTTCGACGAGAATTTGCGCGCCGTTGCAAATTCCCAAAATCGGTTTACCGGTGGATGCTTCAACGGTTAATGCTTTCATGAATGGATCGTGAGCGGCGATTACGCCAGAGCGTCCACGATCTTCATACGAAAATCCACCCACAATGACATAGCCATCACACTGTTTTAATTTTTCCACATCATCAAACCAAAAAATATCGACGGGATTTAAGTGTGCGCGTAATAACGCAAGCTTGGTTTCGCGTTCGCAATTGGAACCGGGAAATTGTATGACGCCAATTTGAAAACTCATGCGATTAATTTCACCTCATGGTTGCCGAGTACTACTTTTCCCACTTGAAATGCTTGAATGTGGGGATGTTGCTTTAAAATAACTTGTGCGGATTGCCACTGATTTTCATCCATCATCAGAATAAATCCCAGTCCCATATTAAAAGTGTGATACGCGCGGTGTTCATCCAATTGACCTAACTCAACCAAATAGTTAAAAATCGGCGGAATTGTCCATGTGTTTCTATTCATTTCAACCGATAAATGTTGCGGTAAAACACGGGGAATATTATCCCAGATGCCGCCGCCGGTAATATGCGCCATGCCGTGAATATCGATGTGATGCGATAATAAATCTAAAACGGGTTTCGTATAGTTTAAATGCGGCGCTAACAAGAGTTCAGAAATTTTTTTATTTTCGTTAGGCAGAACAGAATTAATTGAAAATCCTGCCACGTCAAATAATAATTTTCGTGCCAATGAAAATCCATTGGTGTGCAAGCCACTCGATGCAAAGGCAATCACACAATCATTGTCAGAAATGCGATCACCGGTAATCATTTTATGTTCTTCAACAACACCCGTGACAATGCCGACAAAATCCCATTCGTCACGCACATAAGTATCCGGCATTTGTGCCATTTCACCGCCGACTAAAGCGACGGATTGTTCGCAACACGCTTCGGATAAACTGGCAATAATGCGCTCGATCACATCCGGATTTAAATGCGCACTGGCTAAATAATCTAAAATCGTGAGTGGTTTTGCACCCATCACCACAATATCGTTAGCGCACGCACTTAATAAATCATGTCCTAAATAGCGATAATTATCAGCCATTCTCGCGACAATGGTTTTTGTGCCGACACCATCCATGCTTTGCACTAATACGGGCGATTGATATTGTTCGTTAATTTCTTTTAAGCTAAATCCAGAACCAAAACCACCGACGTTGGTTAATACGGATGTTGTTTTTGTACGGGCGACGTGTTTTTTTATTCGTTCAACCGCTTGGTTGCCTTGTTGAATGTCGACACCGGCGTCTTGGTAAGTGATCATATGGTCGTTTTCCCGATTAAAATATAATCCATTTTATTGTGTTGTAATTTATTTTCTACCGTTGACAGTTGTGATGCGGAAATTTCAATAATCCAACCGGGCATTTCATGAAACCAACACTGAGCGTGATCACTGTCTGCTAAAACAGCTTTAAAACCGCTATTTTTCTCCATAAAACGAACAGCGGCCATCATGCCACCGTATTCAACCGCTTTTGCGCTGACCATCAATCCAGCGTGATATAACTCAAAAAATTGTTTGGCGTATAATCGAAATGCGAATAAATCAGGTTTGGGTAAATCAGTAGGGTTGGTTTGTTTTCCTAAAAAAATTAAAATATGTCCACTCTGTTTGAGTTGCGGTGTAATCACTTTTTTCACATCATCCATTCTTCCCAAACAACTGATCATCGGACTTGCGGGAATCGTTTTGCCATTTTTATTTTGATTATAAAGCGACACATTGCCTGCAATAATCGGGAGCGGTGTGTTTTCATACTCTAATAATCCAATGGTTTCAGCCGCTGTTTTTAATCCACGAATGCTCGTCACCAATTCCCACATTTGTTCTGGATTTTCAGGATTGCCAAAGCAAAGACAATCCGTTAAACACCACGGCGTTGCACCAACGGCAATGACTTTTGCAACGGAACTCACCACGGCGTTGACAGCCGTCCAATACGGATCAATTTCACCATAAAAAGGATTACACGCAACACTCAACGCAATGCCAGTCGATTGTATTTCGTCGGGATAGTCATCGCTATTAAAAGGCTGTAAAACACCGCTATCGGCAACGCCGCGTTCTACTATTGTTCTACCTTGTACTTGTTTGTCATATTGATTAAAGATATTTTCAGTTGATGCGCAAGCAGGATGTGTATTGATGGGTAATGATTTTCGAATGGCATGTTCAGGTTCTTTAATAGGTCTGTCATATAAAATGCCGCGTGTAATATCAGACGCTTTCGCAGAAATGATTTTTTGATCAAAAAAATGCACCACATACTGATCATCGGATCGAATTTTTCCGATCACGCTGGCCTTCGCACCAAAAGAAATGTTGGGTAATTGCCAAATCGTATTGTAATGATCCAATATAAAATCAACCAAATAATCTGGCACGACCCACAAATAGCGCTCTTGGGTTTCCGCACATAAAATCACACTGGGATCGAGATTTTTTTGACTGACGGGCACGTTTTCCAAATAAACATCGGCACCATAACCGCCACTTTCTGCAATTTCAATGCTGGCACACGCAATACCGCCCGCACCCAAATCTTTAAATCCCACTTGATCCGTTAATTTTTTGGCTTGTAATTTTTTAAATAAATCATGATTGGCTTTTAATAAAAGACGGCCTAAAAAAGCATTGGGCTCTTGTACTGCTCCACGATTATTGTCAACATTCGTGTCATCTAAATCCTGTGAAGCAAAGCTCGCACCGCCAAAACCACTATTATCTGTGGGTTTTCCGATTAAAATCAGTTGATATCCCGCTGCATTTTTGGGCGCATAGGAATGAATAATGTGATCTTCGCGCACCAGCCCTAAACTCACAACAGTCACCAAACAATTATCATTAAATCCGTCATGATAAAAAACATCGCCAGCGATATTCGGCACACCAATGGCATTGCTATAACTTGCGATGCCTTTGACCACTTGATCGGCAATCCAGGCAGAATTTCCAAAACGCAAACTGTCTGCATTCGCAATCACCTCAGCGCCCATGCAAGACACATCGCGCACGTTGCCACCGATGCCAGTCGCAGCACCTTCAAAAGGAACGACTTGTGAGGGATGATTATGTGATTCATGACTGATTGCCACACAATAACGATGATCTTGTTTGTCTTTGGCAATCCACACAATACCCGCATCTTCTTTTGCGCCTGATATGACATTGGGACCTTTTGTACAGAGCGTTTTTAAATAGTGACGTGTACTTTTATAAGAGCAATGTTCAGAACCTTGAATGCCCCACAAAATACATTCAGCCAATGTCGGCGGACGTTGTAATAAATGTTGAATTTTAAGCGCTTCGGATTCGGTGAGTGCGAGGCGATACTGTTGAATACAGGCTTGTCTGTCATTTTCGGACAGGGATTTGAAATCAAAGCATTTCACTTGGGGCTTGATTGTCATGTGTGCCAACTTGGGAAATGGAGAAGTAGATATAGTACTTATTTTTGAGGGAAAGTCTACAACATTCACAGCAACAAAAAAACGGTATTGAAAGTAAATAAAAATCGGCGGATATTATCAATCTAAATTATTAACCCCAATTCTAGGCGAATTATTTTATGCGCGAACAAAATTTAAATATGACCACCTCATTTTCACCGGACAATGTTTACATAGATTTTCTCAATAATGTGAAATCTAAATATCTCGACACCAGGATTCGATCCGTTCAAACGATTAATCAAAATTTAATCGATTTTTATTGGTGGCTGGGACAGCAGATAACTGAAAAACAGGAACAGTTTCTGTGGGGTGATGGAATTGTCGAGCAACTTTCCATAGATCTTAAAAAAAGCTTCCCGGATAGAGCAGGTTTTTCACCTCAAAATCTTTGGAGAATGCGTAGATTTTATATTGAATACAAAGAGTTACCAATTCTCTCACAGCTTGTGAGAGAAATTCCCTGGAGTCATAATTTATTGATTATGTCCAAAGCAAGTGACCTAAAAGCACGTGAATATTATCTCAGAATGGCTCGCGATATGGCATTGAGCCGTGACATGCTAACGCTACAAATTAAAAACCAAGCATATGAGCACCATGTCCTTGCCAACAAGCATCATAATTTTAAAAAAACTTTACCGACTGATATAGCTGCACGAGCTGATCAAGCAATGAAAGATATTTACACGTTTGATTCGCTTGGTATAACACAACCAATCATTGAAACAGAAATGGAAACAAGAATGGTTGAAAAAATTAAGCTGGTGATGATGGAAATGGGCTACGGTTTTACTTTCATTGGAAATCAATATCGCATTCGTCAAAATAATAAAGATTATTATATTGATTTGCTGTTTTTTAATCGCCGACTTCAAGCATTAATTGCGTTTGAAATAAAATCAGGTTCGTTCAAACCTGAGCATGCGGGAAAAATGAATTTTTATTTAAATTTATTGGATGATTATGTTCGTGAGCCACATGAAAATCAATCGATAGGAATAATATTATGTTCAGAGCAAGATCATTTTGAAGTGGAGTATGCGTTACGAGATATCAATAAACCTGTTGGTGTTTCAGAATTTAAACTCACGAAAACATTACCGAAAGAATTATCAGAAATGTTGCCGGATCCAAAAGAACTTGAACGACAAATTAGACGTGAGTTGGGTGAAGACTGTGCGCGATAATCTGCAGTATTAATCACCTTTTTTATACGCCAAAACAACATCGAATACCGGATAAATAGTGACACTTTTCCCTTTTTTAATACGTTTTAAAAGTCGTAACTCTTCTAATTCTTTTAATAGATGAGAAATGCCCGATGCAGATTTACCGGTTTTTTTCGATAAAGTGGAGGTGGAACAATGCGCGTTATTGACGATCACCTTCAACACTTCTTCTTGCACAACAGATAAATTTTTCTGTTTTAAGCGTTCTTTGATTAAATTATCGATCAAGGGCTTTGCAATATCTAACGAAATTTTGTCCGCCAAATCTCCAATACGCAGAACACGCAACATGCGTGAGAGTAATCCAAACACATAACGCAATCGACCTTTGGTTAATCGATGCAAATAAAGCATAACCGACCAATCAATAGGCAGTTCTACATTTTTATTCATCCTGAAATGTTCTACTCTACGCTGAATTAATTCTTTAAATGCGTCTTCATGTAAAGCACCAATGAATACTTCGTGACTCAAAATATCGTCAAGCCGATCTACTTGTTGCGCTATAAACGAACGCAAACCAATATCACCCACCAGAATCCAGCTGATGCCATCCGTTTGCATATAATCTCGTAACGCATTAAACAAATACTTCAAATGCTGTTCTTCGTGAATAATGCCAACGTCTAAATTATTCAGTTGAATGAGTAGCCCATTTTTAAAGCCAAGCAGTTTGGTAATGTGTGCTAACTCTTCTAAATGCTCGCCCAATACATTGCTGGGAATAATAGTGGGTTGTGTGACAATGCCTGGTGCTTTATTGTAATTAACACCGGCGCTAAATCCATAGGCGCCAACTTGTGCGCCAAAAACACGGTACACTTCGGCAATGCGATTGGATATTGCTTTTGCATCTTGAAATTGCTTGTTATCGCGCACCTTTTTTTCAAAAGCCATTTCTAGTCCACGAACTACATTTGAAATAATGGCGGCAAACAACGTTTCAATGGTCCATCCCGCTTCGACGCGAATTTCTTTTTGCGGCGTAAAATAAAGTTTTTTCTCTTGCGCATTAAAACGCATAAGGTTGGCAAAAGAAGTGGTACCTACCCCTCTTGCTCCTTCAATAATGAGATTAACGTTTTTTCCGGCAAGCACATTACCACATAGTCGAATCTCTTCGGTGTGACCGACATATAAACCCAGCGTTTTTTGTTTAATGGGGTCTGTATCCAGCGGATTGTCGCGAAACCCCAGTCCTTCCCAATCCATCACCTAAGACCTTTTTGTTGAATATAGTTGATTTAATTATATCAATTGAATGGATTTTGTCAATTGATATAATTAAATCAACTACCTGATAACTCATCACGGAAACTGCTCTTGCCACGCCGCTTCAGGTTGTGTGGCAGCACCGATTTCGCCAACACCGTGAAGCGTCACATTTCCTGCGTTGCTGGTGATGCTCGTCCAGCTGGTTCCATCCCAGTAAAACGTCGTGCCTATGCTACTGCTTTGAGCGCCAACGGCCCAACAACTATCGGTTTTGCTACAGCTGACGCCTTGTAAAACAATATCTAGTGGCGCAGACACTGTCGCCCAAGCGCTGCCTTGCCATCGTACAATATTAGAAGCACCCCCAGAATTAACACCAACAGCCCAACAATCATTGGAGTTAATACAAGTAACACCATTGTAGGCAACGTTAGGTATTCCACTCACAACAGCACCCCCTTGCGTTGTCCACGTTGAACCATTCCACAATACAAAAGTGCGTGCCGCACCAACCGCCCAACAATTACTGGTTGACGTGCACCACACACTATTCAAATTATGTTGAGTGCCTGATGCTGCAACGAGTGTCCAACTGGCTCCGCCAGTCCACTGTAAAATAACATCGGTACCACCCTGTGTATTTCCAACCGCCCAACAATCAGTCGATGTATTGCAATAAACGCTATTGAGTTGCGCGCTCGCGGGTTCAGGATTGGTTTGTGAAGACCATGTGGATCCATTCCATACCAAAGTCGTCGCTTTTGATCCCACCGTTTCACAGTTATTGCTTGCCGTGCAGAAAATACCTAATAAATTGTTCGCGCCACCTGCCACTGAAGCCCACGTATTTCCATTCCAATGTTCTATCACGGAACCATTTCCCACTATCCACGCATCCGCATAAGACAATACAAAAACAGCATTAAGCTGTCCTGCAACACCTCCAATTGCTACTTTGGACCACGTATTTTCTGTCGGTTTATTCCAGTGAATCACAGAACCTGCTGTGCCCACTGCCCACGCTTCCGGTAATTGCACCGCTTCATCAATAGTTCGATCGCCGCCAATGGTGCCACCCGCTGGTGATAATGCGGGCACACCACCGTGCGATTTCAACAGACATTGATATTGTCCAACGGGCGCGCCGCTCGCGTGTGCCGCAGCAGTTGTTCCAGCAGCACCGCGTTGCACATTCACAAAACTATTGCCGCTAACCGTGACGTAATCGATGAGTTCTTTGTCGATCATAATGCGACCCGTGGATGCATAAGGTGCAACGCTGGTGATTGGAATGGTTGTGGTACTTGCATTGATAGCAGAACTTAATGTGCTAGCCGATAATGCTGAAAATTGTAATGCGCCAGTCACGGTAAAAGGCCCAGCAGCACCTGTAAAAGTATTATTTGTTAAATTCGCATTGCCGGTGATACTGCCACAATTAGTTCGGCTCGCAATCGTGGGAATCATTAATTGATGCGCACCACCTTCGAGACCTGCTTCTGCAATATAAAATGCTTGTTTTGAACCGAGTTGATTGGTCGTGCTGAGTGTGTCGGTGTTAACGACATAGGTGAGAAAAACAGCGATGGTCGCAAAAATCAAAATGATAACGATGGCGATGATCATGAGGAAGCCGGTTTGTGAGTGTTGTGTTTTCATTCGTCAGTCGTTCTCATTTTGATAGTTTGTGTGAGTGTGAGTTATCAGTGTGAGGAAATATAAATATACTCACACTGATACCTCACACTGATACCTCACAAAACCACCACCCTCAAATTAACCACCGTCCACACCGTAATATTAACGTTATTTTCCGTGATATTTAACGCAATAGAAACATAACGCATATTGGCAGGTGTTGCTGTCACAGCGCCCGTTTTATCATAGTATCCAAAGGTAACTGATCCAATGCCGTTGGCTAACGTGATTGCATTGCGTTGTAAATTGGTGCCGCTTAAAGTGTATTCGACAGAGGTATTGGTATTGTCAGTAAATTTAAAATCGGTACTTGTGGTAGTAACCAGTGTGGTTGCGTTGGCTGACGGTATATTGCGGATGTCACGCGTCATGCGCGCCAATGCCAAACGTCCTTGCCAATTGGCATCAACCAAATTACGTTGCGTAATATAACTATTAAATCCCGCATGAATCATGGGTAATGCAATAGCCGCCATCACGGCTAAAATCGTGAGAACAACAATCAGTTCTATCAGGGTCATACCACGGTGATGCTTCATTGATATTTTCCAACAAATGTTTTTAAAACCGTTTTTGAATTTTGCGGACCCGTCACAGTGACATTAATGGATTTGTAATTGGAATCACCGCCAATGGTGAGCGTGCTAATGGTCGACGTTGTTGTATAACCCGTAATTCCCGCAGGCACAGTACAAACCGCTGGTGGACTACTCACACACGGATCTGTAAATGAAGTAAATCCCACCAAACGACGCTGACCCAGAATAATATCCATACGCGCACCCGCTAATAAATTCGCAGTGACTTGTGCATTCACAAACGGTGATTTTTGTGATGACGTACTAAAAGCCAAAAACACGCTGCTCACCACAATGCCAATAATGACAATAAAAATAACCAATTCAATGAGACTAAAACCCGCTTCGTATTTTTTCATTGTGCGATCATGCTTCCTGTTTTTTGTGTAATCACAATGCTGCGATTAATGCCGTTTCTGGTGAGCGTAATGGTTGCATTGGCTGCCAATGCCGTTGTTGCAGCGCTGTCTGTATAGGGAATGCCGTTTTCATCAAATGCCACTAAATTATTCGGCAGATTAGTCGGCGGTAAAGACATCGTTACGCCGCCTGTGAAAGTGATGGTGTTGCCATTGGTTGACGGATTGGCAACCGCAGTGCCACTGGTATTGGTAATCGTGTAGGTGGTTGATGATGTAAAATTAACGCGAAAACGCTGTCCATGGGTTATTGCCAGCATTTGCGTATAACGCAAATCACTGAGTAATTGCTGCGTTTGCCCGTCTAAATTGGGTGTTGTTATAAAACGTGGCACCGCAATCACTGAAATAATAGCAACGATCGTGATGACAACGATGAGTTCAACAATGGTAAATCCATTTTGTTTAATGTTGATACTGATTTCGACCACCTTGTTTAGCGCGATACATAGCCATGTCCGCCTGTTGTATTAACGTGCGATAATCTTTGCCATCACGAGGCAAACAAGCAATACCGATACTGACAGTCACTTCGATGTGTTTATCTTCTAGCAAATAAGGCTTAGAAAGTGCGACTAATAAACGTTTCGCAACAATATCAGTATCATCAACCGATGCTAATTCAGTGAGTAATACAGTAAATTCATCGCCACCCAAACGAGAGGTGATGTTGTTATCCTCTCTTCGTAAGGCAAAATCTTCTTTACGTAGCGCTGTGTTTAATCTCTCTGCGATTGCTTGTAATAATAAATCACCCGCGTGGTGTCCAAAAACATCGTTTACTTTTTTAAAATAATCGATATCGATAAACAGCATTGCACAAATGCGTTTATGCCGCAGAGATTGCGCTATAATACGTTTTGAGAATTCTTCAAATTGTGCGCGATTATTTAATCCAGTCAGTTCATCATGACTCGCCATATATTGTTTTGTTTCAATCGAAGACTTTAAATTTTTTCGCATCGTCTCTAACGATTCTGCTAACAAAGAAAATTCATTGTTTCCTTTTAGATAGATAACCTTATCCAAATTGCCTTTTGAAACTGATTCAATGTTTTTTTTAAGGTATAAAATCGGTTTCATTAACCACGACGTGAGATAAGCAAACACACTCACCAAACACACAAAAAAGACGATCATGACGCCATAGAAAATTAAATTGAGTATAAATAAAGAGTGTTTTAATGCCTCTTTGATGCTGGGACGAATTTGATTATCCATTCGTTCTAACGTATGAAAAGCATCTCGCATCATCCCTGTAATCCCTTCATTTTCTGTTAACCCAATGTCTTCGTGCAATAACACTAATTTCTGAAAAAGAGTAACGTAGTTATTCAGCAATCTCATTTTTTCATTTTTATTTTTTTCAGTACTGGTCTGAAGACTCATTTTCATGACCCCTGCATTTTTAAAAAAAAGGTCAGCGTAGTTTTTATCGGATCGTAATAAAAAATCTTTTTCATTACGTCTTAGCATTAACTGCATGGCTTGTAATTTATCGGATAACGGATGACTGATAATGTTGTATTTTAATTCCCCCTCTACTCCTCCTTCTCCTTCAAAAGCATGCACCGCATTTCTCATTTGACCTTCTAATCCATACTCTTTAAATCCTAATAATCGGTGTTTTTTGACGAGTGCATCGAAGTGGTATTCATAGCGATTAAGCAGTTGGATCATTTGGTTTATTTTGATAGACATCGCTGTTTTTTTAATAAAAAAATGGGATTTTAATAAAAAATGAAGATCGTCAGAAGCACCCTGGTAATATTTCTTTTGTTTGCTGATATAATCATTTTCACCGGTTTTATAGAAATTCTCGTCTTGCACTCCACGCGATAGAAAATCTTTTTCAGCGCGTCTTAATTCTAGGGAATTAATTTCCATTTGCGATAAAACGTTATTCAATGCACGCATTTTTTCTATTTGCCGTGATAAATAAAAGTTAGCTACTATTCCTCCGACAAAAAGCATCAAAGAAAATATATAAATATAAAATATTCTTCCCTTGATGGTATCGAGTGTGCGCAAGATCATTGACCTTTTTGATTTATGTATCCATAAACTGTAATCTTATCATATGCGAAAATCATCTGGTTTTACATTGGTGGAATTAGTTGTGACTTTGGTGGTCGTGATCATTATCGCCGCCATTGCTGTCCCGCGTTTTATCGATTTAACATCGACAGGTAACCAGAACGCCACCAACGCCGTTGCTGCCAGTCTCACCGCTGTGAGTGCCAATAATTTTGCGGTACGCACCGCCAATAGCACTGCCGGTTCAGCCGTCGCCAATTGCAGCGACGTCGGGCCATTATTACAAGGCGGTTTGCCAAGCGGTTATAGCATCACCTCACTCGCCGTGGGAGCTGGAGCCAGCGTCACCTGCACGCTGCATGGACCTGGCTCTAAAACCGCGACGTTTGTCGCGATGGGGATTGCTTAGTTAAGAACTGATGGATTGAATGCGGAACACGAAAATAATGCTAAAAAATTATTTTAATTTTTTACAAAAAAAATCACCGCCAGGATTCTGTGGACTTTATCTTTTGCCGGATAAACTCATGATGACACATGTGTTGTTTGATCGGGGAAAACCGGTGGTTACCTTTTGTGACTCCATAACGTATGAACTGGATATGTTAGCAGCAACACTGGCAAGTATTATAAAAAAACACGCACTGCAAGGCATGGCGTGTTCATGGATTTTGCATGACAGTTTTTATCGCCTGTTTTTGCTCGATCCCCCTGCTATTCCAGAGAAAGAAGTGCCACTGGCATTGCGCTGGCAAGTCAAAGAGCTGATTGATTTTCCAGCAGAAGAAGCCGTTATCGAATATTTTCCAGTACCGGCAACACTGGCAAGCCGAAGAAAAATTTTTGTGACGGTTGCGAAAAAAACGCAATTACAAGCGGTCGTCGATATCATCAACAATACAGAACTGAATTTAAAATACGTTGATATTGGTGAGTTGGCCTTAAGAAATATTACTGCGTTATATAACGATGATCAGTGCTATTTGGGACTGCTGATCGTTAACAAAAATCACATTGATTTTATTATTACCCATGAAAAAAACCTGTTGTTAACGCGTCGACTACCGCCACCCGAGATCGCTGAAACTGGTGTAATGTCGCCGCAATGGTTAGAGGCATTTAAGACTGAAATTCAAAATTCATTTAGTTATTGCAAAGGTCAGCAACAACAAGAAGGAATGCCTGCAAAATTATTGATATCGACATCGATGCCTGATTTTGTAGAACAATTCAGCCAGGTCAGCCAAACGCCACCTGAAACATTGCGCATTCGAAAAAAAATAGATTTTGAATTTATCATACCGTCTGATAATTATTTATCGGCGGAGTATTTGATGGTAATGGGTGGGGCGTTGCGTGGAAGATCATCGCATCCGTGAAGAGATTGAAGTGTGTTGCACTGGATGTATTGAGCGCTGGTGATATATTTTAGAAGTGCTTGCGTTAGCAAGTACGAAAGAAAATATTTTGAGGGTTGCTTCTGCTTTCGCATTCGCTGACGCGAAAGCTTCTAAGCTATATCACTAGCGCATCATTTCAATAGGATTGTAATTTATTTTTACAGAGTGACAGAATTAATTGGATGGCGTACTAGAATAAACCTCGAAGGTCCAATTTTGTATGGGATTTTTTGTTAAAAAAGACCGCAAAAATGGACCTGCTAGAAAGATGTGGAATGGTTACACAATATGCAACAAATAAACTTTTATAACTCATTACACAAACCCGGTCTTTATGCGATTAATGTGCGCCGTGCCAAAATTATTCTGACGGTTTGGGTTTCTTTTTTAATCGGTGTTTTTCTATTCCAATGCGCTTATCTCAGTTTTCAGTCAACACGCTTGAACTACTTAAAACGGAATGAAAAAAAGAAGACGGCGCAATTGGAAGCGTTGATACAACGTTCTCCCAAGTTAAAATACGTCAATCAATTAAAAAACGCGGTTGCTCTGTTTTCTGACAAAATAAATCATCAAACGAATTATATTCAACAAATGATGCATTTCAATACAGAAGCGATGCAATTTAAACCCGGTGATTATCTGAATGAATTAGCGAGTGCTACAACACCAAAAGTTTGGTTAACAGACATTGATTTTCTCAATCACGGTCGTCAAATCAATTTGGCGGGTTTTACTTTAAATACATCACAACTCACTCAATTTATTATGCAACTTCAAAAAGAAACGCACTTCAAAGATAAACCGTTTACCAAGACAGCGATTAGCAGTACGGTCAGTCAGGGGCAAATCCCTTTTATTTTAAGCACACAAGAAGCGAAATCATGAATCATTTTTTTGGACAGATGATTATTCGATTTAACAAAAATAACGAGAATAATCGATTGCTGATCATACTGTCGCTGATGATATTTATTTTTTTGATAGGACTATTTTTGTTTTACCTACCCTTATCGGACAAAATTGAAATAAATGCTGGAAAAATAAAGGTTATTCAAAAAAATAATGACAAATTAACAACGCTTTATAACGACGATCAGTTAATTATTGTTTCGCCGACAGATGCGCTGGAAAAACAAATGCGTGCGTTAGAAAAAACACTGCTGGAATCCAAATATAATGTATTGCTGAATAAAAAAATGATTACGTCAAGCGATGATTTACGCAGCATTATACAA
>JABDDU010000003.1:0-2643 GCA_013287435.1 Verrucomicrobiota bacterium | reverse complement strand
GAGATGAATCTCTATCAGGTGCAAGTGTTACCGACAGATCCTGCGAAACCGAAGGATACAAAAATAATGATAGAATTTTCTGGTGATTATTTTGAAACCATTCGGTATTTACAATACCTTGATCAATTACCGTGGTTTTTATCGTTCGATAGTTTGCAATACAAAGTGGATGAATATCCAAATGCCAACGTGAAAGTGGCTATCACTGTGTTGGGTGCTCCGGCATGATGAAATATTTGATTTTATTATGGCTTTTAACGACAGCAGTGTATGCCTTGTCGGATCCAACCATGCCGCCCGATTGGAATCAACAAGAGTCAACCTACCCCATCCCAAAAAACATCATCCTTTCCGGTATTTTTGTCAGCGACAATCAACGCAGTGCCATTCTCAACGGCAAAAGTGTTCAAGTGGGTGATTTTATGGATGGTTATGAGATTAGTAAAATTAGCTCAAAGGGTGTTTATCTTAAAAACATTCATGGCACTTTTATGATACCATTAGAGACTCGAGTCACTACGCCGGTGATCGACGACGATAGGGAATCGCATTGAGATGCAAGTAAGCTATTTATTCAAAAAATGGGCTATTTTTTTCGTCTTTCTATTGCTAGGATGCATGCTTTCTAGTTGTAAACCCATTCAATCGAAATACCCTACAGCAGGCCAAGATATCCAAAATACCCTCGATGACAGCATTCAATCGAATCGAGCATTAACCGCCGCACACAAAGCACCGCCTCGCTCATCTCATCTGAAAAATGATCTGCTTCCCCCGCTCGCATTAGGAATGCCAAACACGATAGAACCAGAAGAGCGTCACTTTAATGTGATCGCCAATGATATGCCTGCCAAGAATTTTTTCTTGGGGTTAGTTTCGGGTACGCGACACAACATGATGATCGGCCCAGACGTGACCGGAAATATTACCTTGAATTTAAGAAACGTGACGATCCAACAAGCGCTTAAAGCAGCACGCGATTTGTATGGTTTTCAGTATAAAAAAACAGACATGGGTTATGAAATTTTACCCAGAAGAATGATGACACAAATTTTCAATATTAATTATTTGAATATTAATCGAACGGGGCAATCGCAAACCCAATTGGTCTCAACCGATATCACCAGTCAAAATAGCGGCAGTAATGGCTCTAGTTCTTCTTATAACCCTTCAACGGCGAATGCTACGGGTCAATCAGGAACAACACAAGGCTCCAATAGCACTGTCGTGACAAAAGAACAAAATGATTTTTGGCCCAATTTAGCCGTTACATTAAAAACATTGGTCGGCGACAAAGACGGCAGTTGGGTCATTGTTAATCCGCAAGCCAGTGTGGTGATGGTTCATGCTTATCCAAAACAACTGCATCAAGTGAGAAATTATCTTCGAACCATTCAAAGTAATTTACAACGTCAAGTCATCATTGATGCAAAGATTTTAGAAATTAAATTGAATGACAATTATCAAGCCGGCGTGAATTGGAAAATATTAGGGGCGGTGCAAAATGGAGTCAATGGTCTTTCCACCAGTTTTCAAGGCGGTGGACAAATGTTTAGTTTATCGCTTAACAAACCAACCAACGGCTTTAATTCTGTGATTAATTTGCTCGCGCAACAAGGCAATATTCAAGTGCTATCCAGCCCTCGGATTTCAACAATCAATAATCAAGAAGCGGTTATTAAAGTGGGTGGTGATCAGTTCTTCGTAACCGGTTACACGTCTAATGTAACCCCTACGTCAAGCACCAATACGATATCGCAAAGTGTGGCGTTAAATCCTTTTTTCTCAGGGATCACATTAGACGTAACACCACAAATCAGCAAAAGCGGCGGCGTTACCTTGTATATTCATCCCTCCATTAGCGAAGTCAAAGATCAAACCAAAACCATTCAATTGGGAAGCGCGGGCGGAGGAACACTCACGTTACCGCTCGCATTAAGCACGATTAGTGAATCAGATGATGTCGTGCACGCTGAAAATGGGCAAATTGTGGTGATTGGTGGCTTGATGCAAAATGATACGGAAGAAACGATCGCAGGCACACCCGGTGTCAGTAAAATTCCGGTGGTGGGAACATTAGCGCGTAACACCAATCAAACGCTCGCCAAAACAGAATTGGTGATTTTATTGCGCCCCATTGTCGTAAAAAATACAAAAACATGGACGAAACAATTACAAGCAACCAATGCTGAATTCAAAACAGCCCAACGGGGTTTTCATGTTGGCGGGTTGCCTGAGGATTTTGGCACGGAAGGCGAAAGGAATTAAAAAATGTACGAAAAACATTTTGGTTTAACGGATCTTCCCTTTTCATTGTCGCCCGACACGCGTTATTTTTATAAATGCGCAACCCATCAAGAAGTATTTAATGTATTAATGCTGCATTTGCGCAATGGCGAAGGATTTATAAAAATTACAGGGGATATCGGTTCTGGTAAAACATTATTGTGCCGTATGTTACTAGAACAACTCGATGCAAAATTTTTTACGGCGTATATTCCCAATCCGGATCTTGAAGCCATTTCACTGCGAAAAAGTTTTGCGGAAGAATTGGGCATTGATAAAGAAAATTTTGCAGATCAATATCAATTATTGTCTGCCATTAATTTTAAACTGATTCAATTAAAAAGCGATGACAGACGG
>JABDDU010000002.1 GCA_013287435.1 Verrucomicrobiota bacterium | reverse complement strand
GATCCAACGCGGGAAAATCCAGCGCCTTAAATGCGATTACCAATATTAAGGGATTGGCGAGAACGAGTACTTCACCGGGTCGCACACAAATGGTTAATTATTTTTCCTTGGATGATTCTCGTCGATTAGTAGATTTACCGGGTTACGGCTTTGCAAAAGTGCCGGTGGCTGTCAAAGCACGTTGGGAAGTAATGACCGCTGATTATTTAGAAAACCGCGAAACGTTAGCAGGTTTAATATTAGTCATGGATATTCGTCATCCCTTTCGAGAAATGGATCAACAGATGATTGCGTGGTGTATGGATTTTGAAGTGCCTTTACATATTTTATTAACCAAAGCTGATAAACTGACACCTAATGCGCAGAAAAATGCCTTATTTATCGCACAAAAAACATTACCGAAAGAAATCAGCGTGCAGATATTTTCATCGCTGAAAAAAACAGGTGTTGATGTAGCGCGAAAAAAGTTGGACGAATGGTTTGGGATTAACTAAAAATGCGCCAAATAAAAAACACCTACACAAAAAACGAAGCCATCTCCTGGCCCATTCCAAATTATTGGGACGGTCTTGCGCTTGTGCTTGTGCTCGGTGCCATTGTGATGTTGGTATTGGGCGCCGGTGAAATGTCGGGGCATTTTGAGCTCGGACAAGAAATTCCGATTTCGTTAAATCCATCGCATTTGCCGTATTATGCTTATCGCAGTGTGTTGCGCATGTTGATTGCGCTTGCCTGCTCGCTTATTTTCACTTTTACAGTAGGCACGCTCGCTGCCAAAAATAAACGTGCAGAACGCATTTTGATTCCGATGATTGATATTTTGCAATCAGTGCCTGTGCTCGGTTATTTATCTTTTACCAGTATATTTTTTATCGCCTTATTTCGCGGCAATATGTTGGGCCCCGAATGCGCCTGTATTTTTGTGATTTTTACGGCGCAAGTGTGGAATATGACGCTGAGTTTCTATCAAAGTTTGCGTACTGTGCCTGAAGATTTAAAAGAAACAGCGGCTGTTTTTCATTTATCGGCATGGCAAAAATTTTGGCGCGTGGAAGTGCCGTTTGCGATGCCGGGTTTATTGTGGAATATGATGCTGTCGATGTCAGGTAGCTGGGTTTATTTGGTGGCATCAGAATCTATCGCCGTTGTGAATCCTAACATTATGCTGCCCGGCATTGGATCTTATATCGCATTGGCAATTATACATACTGACAAAATCGCGATTTTATATTCTATCGCTGCCATGCTTATCGTGATTTTTTTATATGATCAATTATTATTTCGCCCATCGGTTGCATGGAGTGAAAAATTTAAAACAGAAGACAGTGCCAGCGAAATCGTTCCCAAATCATGGGTGTTAGATTTATTTCAACGCGCCGAATTTTTTCAATTTTTGGGCCATTATTTAACGTTATTGGGCGACGCCATTGTTAATGTAAAATATTTTCGTCATCGCAAAAAAATCAGTGTCGTGCGCAAGATTTCATTGTGGCATAAATTCATTGTATTTTTATGGAATTTTGTTTTGTATGGCGCGATCGTTGCTGCATTGATCGTGCTGTATCATTTTATTTTTTCCAGCGTTTCAAAATCACAAATGTGGCATGTATTTTATTTAGGATCAGTGACAGCGATACGAGTGATTGCGATGATTGTGTTAAGTTCGATTATCTGGGTGCCGATTGGTGTGTGGATTGGATTACACCCTCGCGCTTCTCAAATTGTGCAACCGATTGCGCAGTTTTTAGCGGGATTTCCGGTGAATTTGTTATTTCCGATTGCAGCCATTCTGATTGTTAGTTTTCATTTGAATGTGAATATATGGACGTCACCGCTCATGATTTTGGGCGCGCAGTGGTACATTTTATTTAACGTGATTGCAGGCACAATCGCACTGCCGAAAAATTTAAAAATGGCGGCGAGTATGTTTCATGTGAATGGGTGGTTGTGGTGGAAACGATTAATTTTACCCGGTATTTTTCCGTATTATATTACTGGCGTGATTACCGCCGCAGGGGGTTCGTGGAATATTAGTATTTTGTCTGAAGCGGTGAGTTGGGGGCATATTCAATTACACGCTACGGGTTTGGGCGCCTATATCACCCATGTTTCACTTCAAAGAAATTTCCCTGACATTGCCTTAGGGATTACCATCATGTCACTTTATGTGGTCTTCATTAATCGTACTGTGTGGCGGCCGTTGTATAATCTTGCTGAACGGCGTTACCAAATACGGTAACAGATCACTCCGTAGATAGAAACGCCGATTTTGGATGCTTTTTTGTGGTAAATCTCGTTGAAATGCTCGATGTACGATCAAGTACACCTGCGCTTTCAACTCAATTTACTACAAAAAATCATCTCAAACTCGACGTTTTACTAAATCAGACAACGAGGCCTGATCTGTTACCAAATACGTTGATCAGCATGCGCAGAAACAAACTTATCCGGAACATATTCCTTTTAAGTTGTCTTTAAACGGAGTATACTCCTTTTAAGTATACTCTTCATGAGACCCACATATGAGCTTTCAAAGACTCGCCCAACTCAAAATCCCCGCACATCAATCCGCATTTTTATGGGGTGCTCGAAAAACCGGTAAATCGACTTTTTTGCATGCGCACTTTCAAAAATCGATTTGGTATGATTTGTTAAAAACAGATGAATTAAGACGTTTGATGGTGTCACCGCATTTATTACGTGAAGAATTATTGGCAGCATCAAAAGAAGAATTAAAACACCCTGTTATTATTGATGAAATTCAAAAAGTACCTGCCTTATTGGACGAAGTGCATTGGTTGATTGAAAATGAAAAAATCAGTTTTATTTTGTGTGGATCGAGTGCGCGTAAATTAAAACGAGGTGCAGCAAATTTATTGGGTGG
Organism: Verrucomicrobiota bacterium; assembly: GCA_013287435.1. Taxonomy (GTDB): domain Bacteria; phylum Pseudomonadota; class Gammaproteobacteria; order Coxiellales; family Coxiellaceae; genus 2-02-FULL-42-43. The sequence continues at coordinate 95,464 of JABDDU010000002.1, read as the reverse complement.
TAGAGCGTGGCGTTTTCATTTTTATCCATTGGTCTATAAAGAAATTCCTGATTTTGATTTAATACGTGCACTGAATCATGGATTATTGCCGTCGCATTATTTAAGCGAGCAGCCGTCGAAAATGCTGCGAGCTTATATCTCCGATTATCTGCACGAAGAAATTCAAGCCGAAGGGTTGGTGCGTAATTTGCCTGGTTTTGCGCGGTTTATTGAGTTAGCGGGTTTTTGCAATGGACAATTATTAAATTACGCCAATATTGCGCGCGATTGTGCGATTGATGCAAAAACAGTAAAAGAATATTTTCAAATTTTGCAAGATACCTTGGTGGGTTATTTAATTCAGCCTTATTCTAAAAAAGCAAAACGTGATCTCATTTCAGCAACACCCAAATTTTATTTATTCGATGTGGGTGTTGCGAATTATTTAAGTAAAAATAAAATTGAAACACTAGAAGGTCTTTCGGCTGGCAATGCGTTTGAACATTTTATTTTAATGGAATTAACCGCATTTTTGGGTTTACACGAAAGTGATGATCCCATTCATTATTGGCGCAGCAAAACAGGATATGAAGTCGATTTTATTTTAAATGATGGTCATTGTGCTATCGAAGTTAAGTTAAATAGCAATCCTAGTTTAAGCGATTTAAAAGGACTACGCGCATTTTGTCATGATCACAAACCTCGTCACGCTGTGGTCGTATGCACTGCGCCGCGTCGTCGATTATTAGGCACTGAAAACGGTGTCAAAATAGAAGCCGTTCCGTGGCAGATGTTTTTGAAAGCGTTGTGGGGTGGGGAATATACGTAGATCTATTTAAATAAATGAAACCTCATCTAGCAATTTTTTTGATTTCATAAAGAGGAGTGGTTTGGTCATCTGAATTAGAGAGACCAAACGTACCAACGTTTACAATAGCGGGAATTGTTGTCGTAAATCGTGTTGCTGTTGCCGTTTCTTTTGATAAAAACTCTTTTCTAACTTTATCCCATCTAAAATTAAAAACGTTTGGCCTTCCCCTCGTGTCGAATAAGGAGGATCTCGATGAAGATCTTGTAAACGGTGGGCATAATAAAGATAATCTCTCCAATTATTTTTTGTATCGTAAATTATTTGTTAGCATCATTTATTAAAATACACCCAACACAATCATTAAATTGTGTTGGGTGTTAGAAAATCCATTTTATGCAGCACATACAGCAGCTGGTCTTCCATATTCTACACTCTTTACAACAGAACCCGTCACAACAGTCGTTGGAGCGGAATTTGGCACACTTAATGATTGCAGTGCTTCCAGTTGTTCCTTCTCTTTTGAAGAGACCAATGCGCTCCTTGCCCTATCAAAAAATCCTGCTCCACTGCGAGTCGCTTCTTGTACTTGTCTTTGCGTTTGTAGTGTCTGTCTACGCGCCTCCAAATCAGACCGCACTTCAGGATAAAGACGAACCATTTCACGCACCAATCGCACCGTTTCTGTTACTTTTCCTGATTTAATTTCAGAAGCGTAAGCAGGATTATCAGCCAGTGCTTGTGCAAACCCATTGACATCTTTTTGCTTAGAATTGACAAAAACGAGAGCTGCTTTCAATACTCGAATTTTTTGCCTTGTGTTTCCTAAGAATCCTAATGGCTCATTGCGTAATTTAGTCAATTCTGATTGCAAGTCACTTTTCAGTTGTTGTTCGGGCTCAACAACCACTGTGCCAACAAATACAACTTCATTTGCATTTGCAGCTGTACTCACAGCAGTCATCATCTGTGGATATAACATCTGGGCTTGCTCAAAAAGCACTGCAACACGGGAATGACTAGAAATATACGAGTGTCCATAATCAGGATTTTGCGCTACCACTTTCCTCAAATTTGCATTGGCTGCTTCATCTTTTTCGTTATTTTCCAATACGGGTTTAAGAGCAGTGAGAACAGCAATTTTTTGTCTGCGATAATCTGCACCAAAAAAAGGTGTGCGCTCATATTCACTCAATAAATCAGTTGTCTGTTTTAAATAGATCTGATTTAGTGCTATTTTCGCATCCAGATCTGGAGCAAACGTCTCACCCTGTAGCAGTTTTTCTGAAAATCGTTTCGCTAGCCAAAAACAATTTCTCAATGATGTGAGCACATTGGCATTATATTCGTGTGTACTGATCCATTCAGAAAGTAATGCCCCAACTTCTTTTTCCATGTTATCAAATGCTCTCTGAGTTGGTGTTGCTTTACAACATAACATCGCTCTCAGAAAATATTCTTTTGCTCGTTGCGCATCGCACATTTCTAAACCTTCTAACGCTTCGTAACAATCATTCAATAAAGCTTGCTCATTTTTATCTGATGCAAAAAAAGTTTTCATTGCATCACTGTTGTTTGCACTATATTCACTACTCCACTCACTCAATTGCATCTTCCACGCAGGAGGAAGAACACTCATACCATTACTGCTGCCGCCGCCAACCATATAAACCTCGTTTAACTAAATTAAATAATTAATATGTTTAAAACATGAGTGAACAAACGACTCATGTTTGGAACTAAAAAATGGATTGTTGCGTACAAATCTCGCCAGATATGAGTATCTTGTGCTTAGCGCACAATATTTCTAATAATGATGGAATGTAAACTGAGGACGTGAACAGTCAAGCGTGAGGTTTGCACCGCGCTTATCAACTTTGTGTTGTGACTGTTATGTGTTTTCATAAAATTCTGAGTTTTTTAGTCGTTAATAAATTTAACTACACTTTTACCTTATCATGGGAATATTAAGGTTACCTTAAAATTATTTAATTATAGTAGGTAACCTCTGTACACGACAAAGGGTGCGCGTTCCCAGGTTTGTAAATGCAGGAACGAAGTACTGGTTATATATTCACACTGAACTGACGGAAGCCAATGCGAAGTTCGCAGAGCGAACGCAGCATGGCGTTTTGTAGTGAAATCCGCTGCAAAACGCCGCATTTCGTATTGCTGCGCAATACTCCATGCAGGCTTCAGGCACGACATTGTGTGATTGATAATCTGTCGTTGTAGAGAGTTTTTTACATCGTGTTGCAGCCGCACCCGGTTAGATGTTATTAGGGAATGTGTTTTTCAAATAAACGCGCCATTTTCTGCATTAAAAGGCGCTTTTTCGCTTATTATTCCGGAAATAGGGAGTTCGGCATGAATTTTTGTCGTGTACAGAGCGCGCCAGGTTAAGACAAAAGCAAATTAATTTAAGTGAATCAGAAATTATACGCACTGCACTTAATGTGCTCGCTCAGTTATCAGATACCTTGTTGCTTCAGCATTATGATTCGATTGTGAAGGTTCCATTTGGTCGACGACCAAAATAGTCGCGTAAAAATATATTTACAATAATGCCCGATTACACAGAACAATATTACTTGGAGCAATATGATGGCAAAAGTAAACATTAAAAAAGTCAATGAAACAGTGTAGCGGCAATTTAGAAATGAAATTTTATCAATCTTGCAAAATATAGTACTGAGTACTATAATCACAGAAAGGAGCAGTTTGTGAGGATATTTAAAATCAAAGCCTTTCATCGATGGGCAAAAAGCGAAAGGGTGACCGATAAAATGCTGAAGGACGCGGTTGTTGAAATTGCAAAAGGATTGGTTGAAGCAAATTTGGGTGGTGGACTTTTAAAAAAACGTATCGCAAGACCGGGAGAGGGGAAGCGTGGCGGATATCGAACATTTATTGGATATCGCGAAGATGAGCGTTCTGTTTTTTTCTTTGGGTTTCCAAAAAGTGATATGGATGATGTTGAAGATGATACGTTAGCAAAATTAAAAAACATGTCAGGATATTACTTATCGTTGTCGAATGAAAAAATTGAATTACTCTTAAAAAACGGTGATGTAGTTGAGGTGAAATAATATGGGTGCAAAGAAAATAAAAAAATCTGTGAATGACAGACTCAAAGATACGTTGGTTGAGATGGCCACTTCTTTATATAACGTTGGTGAAATTGATGCGGTGACGATGCGAGAATATGAATCTTTAAAAGCGCCAAAAATAAAGGTGTTGAAAGCAAAGGAGATAAAACGTATTCGAGTTACTGTAAAAGTAAGCCAAGTTGTGTTTGCAAAGTTACTTAACATTTCACCAGAAACAGTAAGAAAATGGGAGCAGGGTGATCGTCATCCAACTGGAGCATCTTTAAAATTATTAAATTTAGTTTCCGCGCATGGGTTGCAGGCATTATATTGATGTTCAATAATTTAAAAATACAAGTTTTAACAAACTATTTCTCGATCCTCCTGATTTTTTAGTTTATTGCAAACCATGCATTAACCGGTGTCATTCTCGCTTCAACTACCACTTTATATAAATAAGAAAAAATCATAAATGGTAATATCTGTGTTGTGAAATTTCTAAACTAGCAATTGGCAATAAAGATTTTCTATTAAAAACGAACGCGTAATATGAATTCATACCTCTCAAATATGACAATCAAAGATCATGGCAACAACCTCGCAATATAATGCTCATCAAAATATTTTCCATCGATGCACAATGCTTTTTTACGAACACCTTCAACCTCATAGCCCAATGTTTTATACAAATGAAGTGCTCGATCGTTTTCCTATTTGCGAGAAACATCCATAAATCTATGTGCCCATTTTGATTTTGAGTGTGTGATGAAAGCATATCCACATCAACTGATCGACACAATATCAATTGATGTTGCGTGGCTAGTTTGTTTTATTTTTATCTCATTTGGATTTATATATTTTATTAGCGGTACAAAAAAAGTTGATTTTTACGATGATAACTCGATGTATGTTTTAGAACCTTGTCTTTCTTCTAAAATCAGAAAAAAGAACCTTGTGTTTATTCCGTTTTCTTGTCATTATGACGAAAATATACCGCAGCGGGTTTTTAATCAATGCAACGATACGCCGATCAGTATTTACAAGAATGGCTTGTTGGAAGCTCACGCAAACCGCTCTTGATGCGTGGCGCGCGCCAGGTTGGTAAAACCTGGTTGGTGCGGAATTTGGCAAAGAACACTCAGAAACAACTCATCGAAATTAATTTTGAAAAAAACCCTGAATTGTACACCGCATTCAAAACGAATGAGCCTGATATTATTCTGCGTGCGATTGAGTTGACGATGGGATTGCAAATCAACATTGATCAATCGATACTTTTTTTAGATGAAATACAGGCGTTTCCAAATTTAATAGCAAAATTACGCTGGTTTTATGAATCATTGCCGGCATTGCCTGTTATCGCTGCAGGATCGTTGTTGGATTTTGTATTAGCAGACCATACTTTTAGTATGCCCGTCGGTCGCATTACTTACATGCACGTGAATCCATTTTCTTTTGAGGAATTTTTGATTGTCAAAAAATGCGAGAATCTCGTTTCTTTTTTGAAAACATGTCAACTAACAACCGATGTTTTATCTGTCATACATGAACGATTCATGACATTATTTCGAGAATATTTGGTGGTGGGTGGAATGCCGAGCGCAATTGCCGCGTGGATTGAAACGAATTCATTACAGTCTGTTTCTCTCGTGCACAATGAATTATTGCTGAGTTATCGAGATGATTTTTCCAAATATGCTGGAAAAATATCAACCCGTTATTTAGAGGAAACGATGACGGCAATACCTCAACTGTTGGGACAAAAATTTATTTACAGTCACGTTAATTCAGATGTTAAAGCAACGTTGATGAAAGATGCGCTGAATTTATTATGTAAAGCGCGGGTGGGTTATAAAATCAGGGCAATACCAGCCAATGGTTTGCCACTGCTGGCGGGAGTGGATCATAAACGTTTTAAAGTTGAATTTATCGATGTGGGTTTGGCGCTATCATTATTAAAATTACGATTAGATCAAATTGAATCGGCGGGTGATATTAATTTAATTAACCAAGGCGCGATATCTGAGCAAGTGGTAGGACAGTTGTTGCACTGTATTGAACCTGCTTATATTGAGTCGCATAATTATTGCTGGCACCGTGAAGAAAAAAGTTCAAGTGCGGAAATAGATTATATTATTCAGCATGCCAGTCAAATTATTCCTATCGAAGTAAAATCAGGAACGACAGGTAGCATGAAATCATTACAATTATTTATGCAGCTAAAAAAACGAAAATTAGCAGTGAGAATTAATTCGGATGTGCCAAGTTTTGTAGAGGTGAATGTGAAATCTCATGATGGTCAAGCGATTCAATATCAATTATTATCAATTCCATTTTATTTGATTGAGCAGTTACCGCGATTGTTAGATGCTATTTTATCAGGAGCACGGAATGTCCCAAAATAATTCTCCCCTTATGTCCGTGCGTGACGTCAAAAAATCCTTTAAGAAAAAAGGGGCGCCTGAATTGTTGGTGTTGGAGCATGTTGATTTTGATGTGAAGGAAAATGAAATTATTGCGATTCTGGGAAAATCAGGTTCGGGTAAATCGACTTTATTGCGTATTTTAGCGGGTTTGGTGAAAACATCATCGGGCGCTGTTAGTTATCGTGACCAACCGATTCTCGAACCGGTGCTGGGTTTGTCGATGGTATTTCAACATTTTGCGCTATTGCCTTGGTTAACAGTATTAGAAAATGTGGAGCTCGGTTTAGAAGCACTGGGTGTTCCCAAAAACGAGCGTCGTCATCGCGCATTGAAAGCAATTGATATTGTCGGTCTCGACGGATTTGAATCCGCCTACCCGAAAGAATTATCCGGCGGTATGTCGCAACGGGTTGGTTTTGCGCGCGCTTTGGTAGTCGATCCTGAAGTGCTATTGATGGATGAACCGTTTTCAGCGCTCGATGTATTGACCGCTGAAAATTTACGAAATGACTTAATTGATATTTGGCAATCACAAAAAACAAAAATCAAAGCGGCGATTATTGTCACACATAATATTGAAGAAGCCGCATTAATGGCGGATCGCATTTTTGTTTTTGCGAATAATCCAGGCACGATTCGCAAAGTCATTGACGTGAAAATTCCACGTCCGCGCAATGTGCAAGATCCTGAATTTCGCGATATTGTCGATGAAATTTACACGTTAATGACAACGCCCATGGGTGTGGAAATCCCTGAAAAAATACCGAAACATAAACTGGCCGAAATCAATTATCGATTACCGAATGTGAATGTGTCGGAATTAACAGGGTTTATCGAAACGTTAGCAGCGCCAGAATATGCGAATAAACAAGTCGGCTTGCCCGAATTGGCGGAAGAATTACATTTTGAAATTGATGATTTATTTCCGATTACAGAAGCGCTTGAAATTTTGCATTTTGCGCGGGTTTCACGCGGTGATATTGAATTAACCGCGAGCGGAAAATTATTTGCGGAAGCGGATATTTTAGGTCGCAAAAAAATATTTTCAGAACATTTAATGCAATACGTGCCGATCGCGCAATTTATTCGCAAGGCGCTCGATCAAGAACCGTATCATGAAGCATTAGAAACCGTGTTTATGAAAGAATTAGAAAAAACACTCACCAAACAAGCGGCAGAAACCGTCTTAACGGTTGTGATTGATTGGGGTCGTTATGCGGAAATATTTGCGTATGATTATAATACCGGGATGCTGAGCTTAGAGAATCCGTAAATAATCTCTGGGCGTGATTATTTTCCCTTTAACACCCAATTCTTTTTCTGCTTGAGCAAGCGCCCGTTTTTCACGCTCCAACGTTGTTTTATCGCTCACATCCCAGCACACTTGAATTAATTCGCGATGGCCTAATTTATCTTTGGTGACAAAATCAATTTCATAACCGTCCGTCGTATGGTAAAAATAAATTTCTTTATTTTGTCTTCTTAAATCTAAATAAATTAAATTCTCAAATAATTTTCCATAATTATGCTGCATGTTTAAAGAAACGGCGTTGATTAATCCGTTATCAATTGAAAATATTTTTTTGGATTGATTTTGTTTGATGCGTTCGGATTCTGAATAAAAGGGTACTGTGAAACTTAAAAAAGCATCTTGAATATAGCCTAAATAAAGATGAATCGTGTCTTTTCCGATTTTATAACCTTGGCTTTTAATATCGTTATAAAATTTATTGATTGAAAAAATAGTTGCCGCATTTTTCAATAATGTGTTAGTGAGATATTTTAATACGGGAATATTGGTTACATGGTAACGTTCAATAATATCTCTTAATAACACGGTATCCGCATAATTTTGCAGGGTGTCCAAGCGCTCATGAGCAGACATAGTTTGAACCGCCGGAAATCCACCTTGCGAAAAATAATGGATGAGTTGTTTTTGCATCACATCAAAACTCGCTTGTCCGAACGGTTTTTCAGGCAAGGGAATGTGATGTGTATTTAAATATTCATGAAAACTATAAGGCCATATTTCTAGTGAAAGTGAGCGACCGCGCAATGTCGTGTGAATTTCCTTGCTCAGTAATTTTGCCGATGAGCCCGTTAAATATAATTGCGTGTTTTTGCTGTCATAAAAACGCCTCACAGCCAACTGCCAATTTTCTACGTTGTGCACTTCATCTAAAAATAAATAACAACGGCGACGATGATTCTCAGGATATAAATTATAAAATGCATCCAATAATTCGCCCATGGCTTTTGCATCCATAGGGAGAAGGCGATCATCTTCGAAATTAATAAATAATATTTGTTCTTTGTGAATACCTTGATCGATTAGTTGATTGATCGTCTGATAGAGAAAATGCGTTTTGCCGCCGCGCCGAATACCGATGGCCACTTTAATCATATTTTCTGATTGTGGAAATTGATAATCTCGATGCGTCGCACCGCGGGCTTTTTCAACGATCGCAAAATTTTCTTCGAGCACTGTTTCAAGTATGCTACGCATGATAGGTATCCTTATTGATAAGGATATTATAATCTATTTGTATCATTATGGGTAAGGATATCTTTGTTAATTATGTCCTTATCCATAAGGATATAAATAACAGGATCATATCTTTTTGATTTATATTAATATTTTTAAAAAGAGGTGTTAGAACATTATGTTATTTTTGTATTTTATCATACGTAAACATAGTTTACTGTATCCCCATTAGTTTTTTATATAAAAATACAGTATACTATATTTTCACAAAGTCGAGGTGACATGAAAGATAACCATTTTAAACTGATTGAGAGCGTCAATTACTGGGAAAATCCACCCAAAAAATTAAGTTACGTGCGGAAACCGTATGTTGATGTGGTTATGGGTTATCTCGGTAACCCTCTGATTAAAGTATTGGTGGGGCAACGACGCTGCGGAAAATCAACGATACTCAAACAAGTGATTAACGGGTTATTAGAAAGAGGTGTACCCAAACAAAATATTTTTTTTCTTAATTTTGAATTACATGAATTACAGTGGATAAAATCCTATTCCATTTTAATTGAAGTAATGGAAATGTATTTTAAAAAATTAAAACCGTCTGGAAAAATAATTATTTTTTTAGATGAGATTCAGGAAGTAGAGAGCTGGGAAAAAGCAGTCAATGGTTTTTTGGCAAATGAACGATACGATATTGAATTTATATTGACAGGATCGAATGCCCATTTGCTCAGCACTGAATTATCCACCTATATCACCGGTCGATATGTGGAGATTTCAATATTTCCATTTTCATTTAAGGAATACTGTGATTATTATAAAATTAATTTATCACGCGAATCCTTAATAAACTATTTAGAAAGCTCAGGGTTACCGGAATTATTTTTATTACCTGAAAAACACCAAAAAATTTCTTATTGTCATGCGCTAAAAGACAGTATTTTAATGAATGATATTGTTAAGCGATTCAAAATTAAAAACCCTGTTTTATTAATGAGTTTATTAGATTTTTTAATTGATAATATTGGAAAATTATTTTCAACCAATGCAATTTCAAAAAAATTAAAAACAACGGGATTGCAAATAAACGTCACCACATTAAATAATTATATTCATTTTCTTGAATTGACTTTTTTAATTCATTCCGCGCGTCGTTATGATGTAAGGGGTAAAAAAATATTAGAGCGAGAACGAAAATATTATTTAAACGATTTGGGTTTTAGTAATTATTTACAAAATAGTTTTGAAAATAACGTGACAAGACGGTTAGAAAATTTTGTTTATATGACGCTATTACAAGCGGGATATCAAGTGTATGTTGGCAATATCTATCAATTGGAAATTGATTTTATAGCGGAAAAAGAGCAAGAAATAATTTACATACAGGTGACTTATTTATTGCACAGCGAAGAAGTGATTGCGCGAGAATATGGTAATTTGGAAAAAATCAATGATCATTGGCCGAAATGGGTGGTTTCTTTAGATGATGTGGCATTTCCAGTGCGAAATGGCATACGTCATGTTCATGCTTGGCAGCTTCACGGTGTCATTACGTTGGAGCTTCATTGACGCTCGCCCTACCGGGACGAGCTACTGACGGATCTTCATCATCATTCGCTGCAACATTTGAATAACACTTTTCGTTTCTGGCCGCTTTCCAAACCACTGAAAAAAACTTTCAGCGCCTTGTTCGACGAGCATGCCGAGGCCGTCAAGAATGTGCGTTGCGCCATTTTTTTTTGCCCATTCAAAAAATGTTCGATGGCGATCGCCATAATTTAAATCGTAATAAATGGCTTTATTGTAATTGAGATTGCATAAAAATTCTTTTTGGAAATTTGCATTGGTTGCATTGATGATTAAATCACACTCACACTCACCCTCACACACATACAACAAATCCGAACGAAAAAAATCAATCAGCGCTTCCGTTTTCTCAACAGTGCGATTAAAAATACCAATACCCCGTGGTTTTTCTCGTATAATCTCACCTAAAATGCCACGTGCTGCACCACCTGCACCTACTATTAAAATATTTTTATTCGCAATTTCAAATTGATGATTATTTTTTAAATCTCGAATGAATCCAACCCCGTCGGTATTGTCTCCCATACAAACATTATTTTTAAAAATAAAAGTATTCACAGCGCCGGTTAATTTAGCGCGATCAGTTAACTGATCAGCATAGTCAAAAGCCTGTGTTTTAAAGGGTATTGTGATGTTAGCGCCAAGACCGCCTTGTGTACGAAACAGATCAAGTGTATTTTTAAATTGCTCGAGTGGAACTAACTGTTTTTGATAATTGATAGACATGCCGAATTGCTCTGCAAATAAGGCGTGAAGCTTTGGTGATATACTGTGCGAAACGGGATTTCCGAAAATTGCGTATGCTGACATGTTAAAAATCTCTGGCCTGCTATTTCGCAATCATACTGCATTGACCTTGTAAGGTCGATTACGCATACTCACACTCACACTGATAACTCACACTGATAACTCCCATGCGCTCAAAACAATCCCTTTTTTCACTCATGCTCTTGGTCTTCGGTCCTGGCTTGGTTGTCATGTTCGCCGATACCGATGCCGGCAGTATTATCACGGCCGCACAAAGTGGTGCGCTGTGGGGATATAAATTACTCCTACTACAATTTGTTTTAATGCCGGTTTTATTTATCGTGCAGGAATTGGCCGTGCGTTTGGGCATTGTGACTGGCAAAGGTCACGGTGAATTGATTAAAAATAAATTCGGAAAATATTGCGCGTGGATTTCTGTTTCTACTCTTATTTTAAGTTGCATCGGCGCGATGCTCAGTGAGTTTAGCGGATTGGCCGGTGTGGGTAATTTATTTGGTGTTCCAACGTTCGTGATGATGATACTGGCCGTGGGATTTTTAAGCACGGTTGTGTTAACGGGATCGTATCGTTCAGTAGAGCGAATCGCTTTACTATTTGGCTTATTTGAAATGGTTTTTTTTATTGTGGCATGGATGGCGCATCCATCGCTACATGAAATGTTAGAAGGTATTCGTTCAGCGCCGCTCGATAATCGTGATTTTTTATTCTTAGTAGCGGCGACTATTGGTGCTGTGATTATGCCGTGGATGGTGTTTTATCAACAATCGGCAGTCGTCGATAAAAAGCTTAAAATACGGCATTTAAAAGCAGCGCGATGGGATACGGCGATTGGTGCTGTGATTACCCAATTAATTATGGCGTCTGTGTTAATTGCGACTGCCGCAACGATTGGAAAAAAAAATCCGGGTGCGCCGCTTGATACCGTGCATCAAATTTCAAATGCGTTAACTCCCTTTTTAGGTGAGATAGCGGGAAAAATTTTATTTGCAATTGGCATGACGGGCGCTGCATTAATTGCAGCGATTGTGGTGTCGTTGACTGCCGCGTGGACCTTGGGTGAAATCACTGGTTATAAACATTCGCTTGAGCATCATCCGAGAGAAGCGCCTTGGTTTTATGCAACGTATATTATTATTTTAATTGTGAGTGCGATGGTGGTGATGAGTGGCGTTAATCTCGTGAATTTAAGTGTCGATGTTACTGTGATGAATGCATTACTTTTGCCTATTGTCTTGGGATTTTTATTTCTACTGGCTAAAAAAGTATTGCCCAATGAATATCGATTACGTGGTTTTTATGGATGGTTGGTTGGGATTATTTTGTTGATGACGGCAATGTTTGGTTTATATGCGGGATTGATGGGTATATAATTTCTGAAAAGAGTGGACAGTGTCGGTGTCAGAAAAGAACGGACACTGACACTGACACTGATCACTATAAAAACCGAGATCACCATGGCCGACAAAATAGACAGTGAAGCAGAATGGCAGAAAACGTTAAAACGTTTGGGATTAGGTGAGATTGATGTCACCGAAGTGCGCGCGAGTGATATTGTGTGGCTTGCAGATCATTGGCCGTTTTTGCAGGTGATCGAAAGCGGTGGGAAGATAAAACCCTTAGAAAAACCGCAATTAATTGAAGCGCAATCGGGTTGGACGATTATCCATTACGGCGATTCGATGGCGACATCGCCGGGAAAATTATTATTTGGCGGCGGATATTTTCGTGTTCGTTCGGGTGATGATGACGATGATGAAGGTGGCGGCGGGATTGTGAACCCCAAAAAAGGTACGATCATCAAACAAACTTTCGATTCGGCTGCAGAAATTATTCGTCTTGCCAAAGAATTCGGTTGGGAAGGTGTTCAAATTATCGATGGTCATCCAAACATGCAACGCGCGGCATGGGTGGAAGCGTGCCGTATCGGTGTGCGATTAGATGGTTATACGCCGGATGTGGAAGCTGAAAAGACACGCCGTCGCATTGTTTCTGAGACGAAAGAAGAGATGCAACGGGTGTTGAAGGGAACGGCGAGAAAGCGGCAATTAGGAGGCGGCTAACCTATTAACCTATCTGCGCGGATTTTGTCATCAACAATAGGTTTACCATCAGCACCTTTTCGAATACCGTCAGCTTCAGGAATACCTTCCGTCACATTCGCTACAGCAGCAGGATCAGCCGCAGCACGCTTTTGTAACATATTTTTTTGCAACAACGTAAAAAACTTTCCTCTTGTTGCTTCGTCGCCAAAATCAACCGTCACTTTAGATGAAAAAAAATGTTCGTTTGCTGTGATGTTTGCACCATCCGCTTGCATTTGTTTGATAGTATTATCTATATCTTTTTGAGTGGGGTTTATTGAGTTACCATCTTTATCTTTAAATTTATAAGGGGTATCTTCAAACTTTCTAGTCATTTGATTGTATTCGCGTGTTGTAATAACACATTCTTTCGGATTCTTTTTGTCATATGAGAAAACTGAATCACTAGCGCCGCATTTAGGTAAAAACCGATTTTCATCCTTCACTGGAATATGATTCTCTACCGCTAACTGCCGTAATACTCTATTATTTGCCCTGAGTTCTTGCGTCAGAGCGAATAATGCTCTGTCATTTGCATTGATACTGTTGTTAAGTTTTTCATTAGCCACACCCGCATCGTGAAAGGCTTTTTCAATAATGTCTCCTTGCGCTTTTAGCTGAACACAAACTTTAGCACGACATTTTTCAACATCTGCAAGTGCTGCCTCGTAGCCGTTTGCCGAATCTTTATCATTTTTATCGACCATTCTATTTGTAATGGATCGAAGTTTCTCGGTTGCGTTATTCAGCGCACCAAGATTTTTTTGAAACTCTTGTAACGCTTGCGATGGTTGAACTCCAGGAGTTGTCTTATAAACATCGCATACGTCTTTTAGTGCTCCTAATAATTCCGGTGATATTGGTTTTACTTTTTGCATTGCTACATGAGGTTCTGATAGTGCTTTTTCATGCGCAAGCAATGCGGTGAATGTCGTAAGACGTTTTGTTTCGTCATTCTCACGCAATGAATCCCCAAACCATTCTTTGTTTTCAGTGAGCTCCTTCCGAGAGTTTTCGAATTTCTTTTTAACGGCTGTAAATTTTTCAATATTTGTGTTTGCTTTGTTTTTTACTTCAGGAGTTACTGCCGAATCCTTTGTAATGTCTTCGTTTTTTTTGATATCAGCGTCTATTGTTTTAATAGCCGTGTTAAGTCTTTCTATTGCTGCATCAAATCGTATGAAAGGCTCGTCCATTTCTCTAGCGATTTTAGCTGTAGTTGCAAGTTGTTTAGCGATTTTCTGTTCCGCCGATTCACCATATTGGTAAAGCCTTTGTTGCTCATTGGGATCATTTCCAGTTTGTATTGCTGCTTTTTTTAACTTGAGATCATAGAGTCGCGCAAACGCTTCAGGATTGTTTTTATTTTCTGTCTGATCAAGTTCGGTTTTTGTTTCTGCCCAAAGTTCGACGCGGCGTAGCTCTGCTTTATGAGATTTGATTTCGTCTGTGTCTAGAGTTGAAACCGCTGCTATTTCCTTTGCCAATTTTGCTTGCTGCGCGGTGTAGTGTTTAGAAACGCGCTCGAACAGTTCTTCGGACACACTCGTTGCACGTATTTCCGGTTTTCCTTGAGCATTTTTTGCTAAGAATAACTGTTCTTTTAAAAACTTCTTTGCATCAAATTTACCAGATTTGATCTTCATAAAATCATCAGCCGTGGCGCCTGCGTATCGCGCATAATCTCCGTCCATATAATCTCTGCCCATATGATGTTACCTCGATGTGCTTTTTCCGCTTATTTTGACTATTTTGACAAAGTATAGCAGCCTTTCCTTAAGACAAACTTAAAAAAAAGCCCCGATGGCGGGGCTTTTTGAAAAATTGAAAACTCGAAGAATCGATTAAAATTAATTAACCATTTCTTTCAATGCCTTTAACGGACGCACTTTAATCACATTACGAGCTGGTTTTGCTTTGAATGTAGTTTCTTCACCTGTAAAAGGATTAATACCTCTACGTGCTTTTGTTGCGGGTTTACGAATGACTTTGCATTTCATTAAACCTGGTACCGTAAATTCACCGGGTCCACCTTTTTTCAAATGGCTTTCCATGATTTCACCTAACGATTGAAAAACACCGGAAATTTCTTTGCGAGAAATTCCGTTGCAATCGGAGATGTGTGAATATAATTGCGCTTTTTTCAGGGGTTTTGTTACTTTTAATGTTGCATTTTTACGAACCGCTGCTGCTTTGCGAGCAGTAGTAGTCGTTCCTTTTGCATACATTTTTTTTGTTGTCGTACGACCTGCTGCTTTCCGTGCAGTTCTTCTAGTTTTAGCTCGAGCCATCTGAATTACCTCTTTTTGTTTGTCAATAGAACGAGTTAGCGAAAACGTTCAGATTATCACCATAGCACAATTTTTTTCAAATGCGAATAAAAACAGCTTATTTTTAGCCAAAAATGCATTTTTCTTTGTTTTTTTATTCAAAAACACGAAAAAAACAGCGATTTTTAGGTTTTTTTGATGTTTTTACTTATTGTCGTTTTTTAAAATAGTGCGAAAACAGGGGGGATTTGTTGTTTTTAGTTATCAGTGATCAGTGATCAGTGATCAGTTATCAGTTATCTGTTATCAGTTATCAGTGTCAGAGGCACGGTTTACGTTTTTACAGATACCTGATAACAGATACCTGATAACTTCACCACTGATCACTGTTCCCCGCTTGTTTTTTCAAAACGCCTCCTGTAAGATTCATCACCTTCAAGTCCGAGGAATCAAGTGTTATGAAAACGTTTATGGCTAACGCTGCGACGATCCAGCGAAAATGGTATATCGTCGATGCCAGCGGAAAAACATTAGGTCGTTTGGCAAGTCGATTAGCGGCTTGTTTACGCGGCAAAAATAAACCCGAATATACGCCTCACGCAGATACTGGTGATTGCTTTATCGTCGTGAATGTCGATCAGTTGAAAGTGACTGGCAAAAAAGCAAAAGAGAAGTTTTACTATCACCACTCTAATTATCCAGGTGGCTTAAAAAAAGAATCCTTTGAAAAAATGCATGCGCGTAAACCCGAACGTGTGTTAGAAATTGCCGTACAAGGCATGTTGCCAAAAGGACCATTGGGTCGCGATATGTTTAGAAAACTCAAGATTTATGTTGGCAACGAACATCCGCACGCAGGGCAGAATCCCGAAACTATCGATAATTTTTAAGCAGTAAAAGAGGACGAGAATGGCTAAGGCGTTAAAACAGCAATATGGTACTGGTCGTCGTAAAACGTCACGCGCACGTGTGTTTTTACGCCCTGGAAAAGGCAACATTGTCGTCAATGCATTGCCCTTAGAAAAATTTTTCGGTCGTGAAACGGCGCGCATGGTTGTGCATCAACCGTTGTTGCTCCTTAAGATAGACGATCAATTTGATGTATTTGCAACTGTTCGTGGCGGTGGCGCAAGTGGACAAGCCGGCGCTATTCGTCATGGTTTAACGCGTGCACTGATTGCTCACGAACGTCTAACGAATCCTTCTTTAGTAGAAGAAGGCAATGAATCACCTCAAAGCTGGCATCGCCAATTACGTGTTGCTGGATACGTGACTCGTGATTCAAGGGCGGTTGAACGTAAGAAAGTCGGCCATAGAAAAGCAAGAAAGAGCGAGCAGTATTCGAAACGATAGAGTTATCAGTAAGATTTTAAATCGTGCCTCTGACACTGATCACTGATCACTGATAACAGATACCCACGCTGAAAAGGATTGAACCATGACAATGATTAAACGTTCAGTGATGACGTTATATTCCGGACCGTCCGATCTCGACAGTCATCAAGCGCGGATTGTACTGGCTGAAAAAGGTGTTACTGTCGATGTTCTGAGTGTCGATGTGAATCAGCCTGATGAAGATCTTCTTTCTTTAAATCCTTACGGTAATTTTCCCACGCTGGTTGATCGTGATTTGGTATTGTATGACGTTGACGTCATTATGGAATATTTGGATGAACGTTTTCCGCATCCGCCATTGTTGCCGGTTTATCCTATCGCACGCGCAAAAAGTCGTTTGATGTTACAACGTATCGAAAAAGACTGGTACAGTTTGGCAAAGATTATTGAGTGCACCGAAACCACTGACGTTGAAAAAGAAACGGCTCGCAAATCATTGCGTGATGTGCTTGTGACGTTAGCGCCTGTTTTTGCAGAATCTCTCTATTTTTTAAGCGATGAATTCACTTTAGTGGATTGCCGTATTGCGCCATTATTGTGGCGTTTACCATTATTAAAAATCACACTACCGCCTACCGCAAAATCGATTGCGAAATATCAGAGTCGTGTATTTGATCGAGATGGTTTTCAGGCTAGCTTGACCGAAGTAGAACGTGAGATGCATGAGTAACTATGAATTCAAGCAGACCTTATTTTCTCCGTGCCTTACATGAATGGATTGTCGATAACAAAATGACGCCGCATGTGATGGTGGATGCCATACAACCAGGCGTCAGTGTTCCGCAACAATATGTTAAAGACGGAAAAATTGTTTTAAATATTGCGCCGGATGCCATTGTTAATTTATCGATGACCAATGATTGGGTGAATTTTGATGCGCGTTTTTCAGGTGTTGTGCATCGCATTCGTTTGCCAATCATGGCGATTAATGCTATTTATGCCGTTGAAAATGGTCGTGGAATGGTGTTTGAAAATGAAGAGCTAGGTGGTGACGATGTGCCACCCAAAAATCCGCCGCCGGTGCAGTCCAAGCCAAAAGGTAAGCCGCAACTGAAGGTCATTAAGTCTCAGTAAGCGTTGTAATAGATCACTCCGTAGATAGAAACGCCGATTTTGGATGCTTTTTTGTGACCTGTACCCTTGAGGGTATAAATTGAGTTGAAATGCTCGATGTACGATCAAGTACACCTGCGCTTTCAACTCAATTTATACCCTCAAGGGTACAGGTCACAAAAAATCATCTCAAACTCGACGTTTTACCGAATCAGACAACGAGGCCTGATCTCTTACTAAGCGTTTCAATACTCACGTTGATGTCTGACACGAATAACTTTTTTTATAAACCCATTCCGCAAAATATATCGCCGACATCGCTAACACTATTCCCCCAATCACATCCGTAAAATAATGCCATCCTAAAAATACCGTCGAAATTATTAATAAAATATTGTAGCAAGCCAACGGATAAAAAATTATTTTTTTAGCGCGACAGGCATTGGCAATTAATATAGCCCATACAACATGAAACGAAGGAAATGCAATTAACCCACCATTCGCTGTTGTTACTTTTAGATAATGATGTATTTCATAAAATTTAAGCGAAGTATCATGCTGTGTAGAGGAAAAATAAGGGCTGTGAATGATTCCCGAAGGCGCCATCGTTGGAAAAAAATAATAAATAAAGCAACCCACATACAACGAACACAATTGCGCAATAAAAAATACACCCAATGCTTTTCGTGCATTGACTAACGCTAATATTAAAGGAATAAACGTTAATTCCAGTAACATCGAGTCATACACAAAAGTAAACATATGATGACAATGCGGATGATGATGCGTCCACGCCATCAGTGCAGGCGTATTAATTCCCATCCCACTATCTATTTTTAAGAGCACTGCATCAATCGGTGTAAACGGTGTTGGTTCTATCGCGTAGCAGAAAAAAAAATTCACAACAACGGTCCAGAAAAAAAGACCTAAACCCCAAATAAACGTAGATGATCTCGGTGACTCTTTTTGTATATACATTCCATAAAATAAAAATAGGGAGCCGAGTGCAAATGTACAAAGCATTTGAAATAGTGAAAAAGATTTAATGTGGGGTATAAACAATGTCACCATGGTGTAATGAAAATCAAGGTGATTCAGCAGTACTAATCCTGCGCCAACAACCAGGCCAAACAGGGTGAACCCCAGAAATAAGCGATCGGGAAATATTGTGTACTGTTTGAAAAAAGAGTGAATAGATTTATGTATTTTCATGCAATTGCAATTGTATCATACGAGATCGTGTGGAATGCTATAATGATGTGACATGAGCAATGTCAAGTAATCCAGAAAGGCAATTTGCACTATCAATGGTGGTAATCATGACCGCACCCAAAATCGCCCATGCAAAAACCCTGATCGCCGTTAAAGGCTTTGAAATTTCGCCTATTGTTTTTAAAAATACGGGTGGCGCTGTTTCAGACTGTTCAATCAATCCTGCATTACCGCTAGGCCTTCAATTATCCGTAGAAAATAAAACGTGTGTATTAAGCGGCACACCACTGCAACTTTCTGCGCGTGCACTTTATATCATTACTGCCAGCAATTCAGATGGCAGCGGCACTGCATCTATCGAAATCGCTGTTGTTGAAGCTGCAGTTAAAACGCAACGTGAAGCGATTATTCATGAACATGATCAACGCGGTGATTTAGACACGCCGCGTTCGCAAATTGAAAATGCGATGAGTGATCAAGCAAACATGAACTCTATCATTAAGCCGCATGAAAAATTTGCAACACAACCGATGGGCGATGATAAGCGATTGTCGCAACAAACAGACAATAATCCTGATGCTGAACAACGCGCGCAAAACACACCGGAATTAGCACCTGCGCCGACATTAGCAGCCAGTTTGCAACATCAACATCAAATGAAAGGTCCAACACCTTCACCCAGACCAGGCGGTTAAACAATGGCAACACTTGCTGATGCAATTATCAAAGGCACGCTGTCAGAAGTAATCAAACAAGCACGCGCGAACGATCATCTTAATTTTATCGACGAATATGGTTACACGCCGTTGATTGAAACATGCATTATGGATGATATTGAAAAAGCAAAAGCCATTTTAGAATGCAAACTCGATATTAATTTTCCCGATTTAATTGGTAATACCGCGCTGCATTGGGCGATCGATAATCACAATTTAGAATTGTGTGAATTATTATTAAAACAAGGTGCCAATGCAAATGCCTACACTTTTGCGAGTATGCCCGCATTAATAAAACCTTTATTACGTGATCAAAAAGCATTAAAAGAATTATTAATTAATCATGGTGCGAAATTAATTTTTGCGAATGATTTTATCAATGCAAAAATGTTGGGACATCGTTTTGAATTAAAAGGCTACGTTGATATTTTAAATGCGAAAGAAGAATTTGTCGAAATTTCTTTAGAAGGTTTTATTTTAGAATTTACGTTAGATGCTTTGCGAAAATCGATTGTTGATTTTCGATATAATTTTGCAGGGCGACAATGGGAACGCGAATTTGTGAAATTACGCAATATCATGGGGGCGTTGTCGCGCGCATCAAAATTAATTCGGTTGCAGCATTATAATATCGATCATCATAAACATATGGATAAAATCACGCCGTGGATTGAAGATGATCCATTAATTATTCCGGTGGCGCAAGAAGGTCATGCGATGACCTTGATCCGCGCGGGAAATTTATTGGCGATTTGCGATCGCGCAACCTATGAAGATCAAGATCCGAATGAAGATAAAATAAAAATTTATTATATGAATAAACCGTGGAAATTAACGGCAGACTATGTGGCAGAATTAATTTACGTGCGACAAATGATGGTGGTTTTTCGAAAAATGTTGCCGGTGAATTTGGGATTGCAAGAAATTGGATCGATGCCTTTGCAAGCGCAAACCGCTGGAAATTGTTCGTGGGCAAATATTGAAGCGTGTATTCCTACGTTGTTTTATATGTTATGCATGAATGATGCTGGAAAATCAGGTGAGCGATTAAAAAAAGACAAACAGGAAGCCATGTCGCTCTATCACGATTGGCAAACATGGGATCGCGATCGTTCACTCGATTATTTTATTGCTAATTTTGCGGAAGCTTCCGAAAAACGCCGCGCAGCGATTGCTGAAATTTTATGCGCCGTTTTATTTGAATCTTGTTTGGCGTCTAAAAAATCGGATCATGAACGTATTCAAAAAATGGTACCTATTTTAAAAACAAAAGGGTTAGAATATATTTCTGACAGTTATATCAACGCTTACGTTCATCAACAAAAAACATCGGCCGGTGAGAATTTTCAAAAGATGTTGAAGATGGGTGGGGATGTGTTTGATGCCTGATCAGCATAGTGAAGAACGGCTTTTGGTTAATTCAATCTCTTTATATCAATTTTAAATCAATTAAATCTTGGTCATAGAAGGCATCAATGAATTGACATCAATATAAATCATGTTAATATTAATTGATATTGATATCACAATAGAATTGATTTATAATGATATCATTATAAATACAACGAGCCACATATGATTTGCTTACGGTGTCGATTAGCTATCAAAAAAACCGATTCAGAACACTACGGCTTGCACACAAGCTGTTTTGGTGAGTGGTTTGACGTGCCGAGATCGTGCGAATTTATGGAGTTGCAGCGAAAAACCAACACACCGTCCAGCGATGGTGAAAATGCGTCACCTGAAAATTCCAGTTTTTTTCAGGGTAAGTTTAAAAAATATTCTGCGGTGTTGAATCATGATGCTTATATATTAAAAATGGGTCAAAAGGATGCGCCTGAGCTTCCAGCAGTAGAGTATCTTTGCAATCAAATTGGGAAAGCGCTCGCCATTCCGGTTGCGCAATTTTATTTTATTCTTTTTGAAAACGACTATGTGTTTGTCACCAAAAATTTTATTCAACCGAATAATCCTGCCGATTTACAACATATTTATCATTTTAGAGCGAATGATCGGCATGATTGTGAATCCCTAATTCATACTATATTTAAAACAACGCGTCAACCGCACGATGTCAGTGTTTTTATTCACACGATTTTATTTGATGCTTTGATTGGTAACCACGATCGACACGGTAGAAATTTAGGGTTTATTGTAACCCCCCATCATATGTCATTATCACCGATCTATGACAATGTGTCTTATTTAAGCCTTGAAAGTGGCAATATGTTGAAAGCGGATTTTAATCCTACTGGAAAAATTGCAACGCAAAAAAGCAATGAACCCAGCATGCGTGATTATGTTGAAGAGTTAAAACGATTGGGTTATCAAAAGGAAATTGAGAATTTTTATCATAAAATTAATCTGATGGATATTTTTAAATTAATTGACGAGAGTTTTTGTACCGAATTAATGAAAGCCGCGATAAAAAAATTAATCCAAAAACGATTTGAGGAATTAAAAAATGCTTTATCCGCTCAAGCTCGATAAAACCCGTTTGAAAATTTTTCACGAAGGCAGAAAACGCCGTATTTTTGCGGGTGAAATACAATATGATGCAAAAAAAGATAAATATGTTTTGATGTATGATGAAGATTATACGCATTTAAAAAGTGCGATTGCGCTGGGTCCGACGTTAGATCTCCTGCATTTACGGCATTATTCTGAAAAGGGAAAAATGTTTCCGATTTTTTTGGATCGTATTCCCGATCGATTAAATCCCGCGTATCAGGATTATTGTGATTCACAAAACATTTCTGTTGATGAAAAAAATCCGATGGTGTTGTTAGGATCCATTGGCAGACGAGGACCATCGACTTTTATTTTTGAAGCGGTTTATAGGTCTGAATTTACATCAACAGATATCACTCAATTTCGGGAACATCATGATATTACGCAACATGATTTTGCAGCGGTATTTGATTTAAGTCTTGCAACATTGCAGCGAATTGAATCGGGTGCTAGTGTTGATTTAAACACCTTAAAACGCATTGAAATTTTATTAACTTTTCCGGATGTGGCGCTATGGCAATTAAAACAAACGGGCGCGGAGGTTCACAAGGATGTTTTAATCAAGTTAAAAAAATATTTTCAACGCTCAAGCCAGTTATAAAAAATACGGTATTGTAAATTAGCCTGTTAGTGTTACAGTTTCCCAATAATACTGTTTTCTAGGCGTGAAGAGGGGTCGCGACACAGGGTTGTTATTCTAAATTCCTTACTTTATAATAAATTCCTTACTTTCAATAAACCCAGGAAACAGTGATGAGACAAGCAAAATTAACCAGTAAAGGTCAAATAACGATACCTAAATCCATTCGGGATTTTTTGAAGTTGCACACGGGCGATAAGGTGCGGTTTATTCTTGATAAAGGTGGCAGAGTGATTCTAACGGCACAAACCCTAGATATTAAGGATAGTTACGGCGCGTATAATTATAAATCAACAAAGAAAAAAACAACGATTGAAGATATGGACAAGGCAATCGGAAAAGCAATAACAAGGAAATATTTACGTGCTAGCCGTCGACACTAACGTTTTTGTGCGACTTTTTGTACAAGACGATGAAATTCAATCTCATAAAGCAAAGAAATTTATCGAGAATCATGATGCTGTTTTCATTAGCACGATTGTGTTATGTGAAGCAATTTGGTTGCTCAAGGCACATTTTAAATATAACAAAAGTCAGTTAATTGCGCTCATTGAAAAAATTTTAAAAACCAAACAGTTTCGTTTTGAGCATTGTGATGCAATATGGTATGCATTTAGTGAATTTCAACATATCAATGCAGATTTGACTGATTGTATTATCGGTTCAGTTGCAAAACTATACCAATGTGATTCCGTCGTTACTTTCGACAAAAATGCCGCAAAATCTAAAAATTTTAAGTTGATTAAGTAAATATTTTCACATCGGCAACCCAAACAAAGTCTGAATCCAATTGATCAGCGCATAAATCGGGCTGTAAATAATCCCGAGAGAATGAGTTGCGTACAACAGAAAAAATAATCCCAAGAAAATCCAAAGCCCATATATTTCGAGACGATTATATTTTCGAGCGAGCGCGGGTGATAAAAGGCTGGTGATGACGCGGCTGCCATCGAGCGGCGGAATCGGAATTAAATTAATCACCAGTAATACGCAATTAATCATAATGCCGAAGCGCGATGCTAAATGAATAAATAACGCAGTGGAATGCATCATGTCCTGCGCTTGATGATGAATAAAAACAAGATGACTGATTTTTGCAATAATTGCCCACAAAAACGCCATTAATAAATTTGCACCAGGACCTGCAATAGCAACCAACGCCATATCACGCCGCGGTTTTCGTAAGTGTTGCCAAGCGATTGGCACGGGTTTTGCCCATCCAAAAATAAAACCACCCAACGCCAGCATCATTAATGGCAAAATAACCGTACCGAATGGATCAATATGACGCATCGGATTCAAGCTCACGCGCCCTTGAATACTCGCTGTTTGATCACCCAGTTTACTCGCAATCCATCCATGCGCCGCTTCGTGCAATGTCACTGCAAAAATAAGGGGAATAGCTGCGATGCAGATTAATTGGATGATTGATTGAATGTGGTTATCCATAATGAGTTGTCAGTTATCAGTTATCAGTTATCAGAAAGATGCTGAGCACCTACCTCACCGCGGATTCTCAAATACCTTAACGACTTCATGCACACCATCCGCACGTCGCGCGATATTCGTTGCCATTTCTGCTTGATGAGGTGATAACACACCCATCAAGTACACAACCCCATTCTCGGTAACCACTTTAATTTGTGTGGAATGCAATCCCGACTTCGTCAGCATTTCCGTTTTAATTTTTGTCGTAATCCATGCATCGTGGGTATGTTGCCATGATGATGTTGGTTTTTGAACCGTAATTTCATTGTAAACGCGACTGACATTTTTAATATTGGATACCAATTGATAAGCCGTGTTGCGTTGTTCTTCTGTGCTTGTTTGACCCGCTATCAAGAGAACATGATCAAAGGTGGCAACGACAATGTGTGTGCCTTTTTGTAAATCCGGTGAGTCTGAGAGTAATTTACCGGCCGTCTCACTTGCTTCTTGATCTTGTGCGATGGTTGACACGCTGCGTTTATCGTAAATAACTGCGCCGCCAGCGGTAGCGCCGATCACCAGTGCTGCGGGAATACAACCCGATAAACAGGAAATTAATAAGAGGAGTCCGATCATTTTTTGAAAACGGCTAGAAAATCGCATGTGAATATCCCCCAAGGATAAAATTCTATGTTTATTTCACCGAAAAAAGTTGTTTATCGATAATATCACATAAACAATGTATCACAATCCCGTGCGTTTCTTGGATGCGCGCAGTAGATTCAGACGGTACACGAATTTCAATGTCTGTTGGGTTTAGTAGAGGTGGTATATCTCCACCATCACGGCCGGTTAATGCAATCACAATCATTTGTCGTTGGTGGGCAGTCACAATGGCTTCAATAACATTTTTAGAATGACCACTGGTTGACAGCGCAAGCAAAACATCGCCCGGTTGCCCCAACGCTTTAATTTGTTTTGAAAATATTTCATTGAAGTGATAATCGTTGCCGATGGAGGTAATGGTTGATGTGTCAGTTGTCAGCGCAATCGCAGGAAGACTGGGTCTTTCGGATTCAAAACGGTTTAACATTTCCGCCGAAAAATGCTGTGCATCAGCAGCCGAACCACCATTGCCACACGCCAAAATTTTATGATTATTCAGCAATGCATCGACCATCATTAATCCCGCTTTTGCAATAATATCAGCTATGGTGTCTGCCGCGGTGATTTGCGTTTGAATGCTGTCGTTAAAAATTTGTTTGACGGAGGATGTTGGGTCCATAAAAATCTCTTTTATTGGGTTATCAGTTATCTTTTATCTGTTATCAGTAAAATGTGAATTGACTTCGCTAAACTATCGGTAGCGAGTGAATGTTGGGGTTACGGATGGTTTGAGGGGAGTGTGTGTGGCATGGATGCCACACCAAGCAAGCCTACAGGGATGTATTCACGGCGTCTCCCTGAAAACCATCCTAACCACAACATTCCGAGCGGATACAAAAAATTCAGCGAAGTCAATTCGCATTAAAATGTTAAATCGTGTCTCCGACACTGATCACTCACACTGATAACTTTCTTCAGCATTTTACCTGAAACGCATCTTTTATCCAGATAAAATGTTGACCGCAGGGATCTTTTTTATCCGGCGTAATACCGATCACATCAAAGCGGCAGAAGGTATTATTAAACTGGTACGTTCTCACCAAATAATGCTTTGCTGTACGGATAATGCGGGATTGTTTTTGTGGGGTAATCATTTCGAGCACGTCGCCGTAATCATTTTGCTCGCGTTTTTTGACTTCCACAAAAACAAGATAGGCTTTGTCCCGCATAATCAGATCAATTTCGCCGATTTTTTTGCCAGCCTCATTGACGACATAATAATTTTTTTCGATGAATTGCAATCCACGCTTTTCCAAAAATTGACAGGCGTCTTCTTCTGCAAGCGCGCCGATTTCTGGATTAGTTAACAAGTTGCGGTATTCCGTTTTGAAATTGTGCCCACGTGAGTTGGCGATAAATATCGTGTTGTTGTGTTAAAAATAAAGTGCCGGTTGCAGCGGGCATGCCTGAGGCTAATTGATTCATTTGCAAGGTGAGATCAAACGCATCAACACCCATCGCATAAAATCTTGCAAGATGTGCGTAATTATTTGGCCATAAGGCTTGAATATGTTGCGCTATCGATTGAAGGTAAGCAGGTTGCATTTGATTCGACGTTAAAATCCACGGCATATCGCAAAATAAAATGCCATCCAAATCATTATCTCGATTAGCATTGGGATTTCCAGAATAAATTTGTGAAGTTGCATACACAGGAATATTTTGTGCGAAATAAAAATTTAATAAAGGTTTTATTTGTCTGCCCATTTCTGGTGTTGCCACTAAAAATATACTGTCAAAATCTTGTCGACGATCAGGAATAAAACGAATATCTTCGTGAAATAATTGTTTTAAGTGACGATCATTTTGCGATGCATGACTGATTTGCAAAACAGTCTGAATGCTTTTTGAAAGCGATGCCATATTTCCATAGTATTCTGTTGCAATAATGGTGCCGCCCATGGCCTTCCATTGATCAGTAAATGCGGTGGCAAGTCGCTGCCCCCACGCATTATTCGGCGCCAAAATAATAATGTTGTGATGATGATCGTTCCATGCTTTTATGGCATCTTGGTGCGCTTCATCGGTGGGTGACAAAGAAAATTCGTAGAGTGCATTATTGTCGATACGCAAATTCGCGGGAGTTTTGTTAAGCGCTAAAACAGGGACATTGGATTTATGCGCATCAGCCAGTGCGAGCACGTCTGATTTATCGAGCGGACCTACGACAAAATCAGCGCCTTCTGTTACGGCCGTTTGATAGACGTCACGAATATTTTTTCCGTCGGTATTGAAAACGGTAATCGTGGGTGCAAACCCTGTTCGCGCTTTTTGATCGTAATAGGCGGTGAAAAATCCGTTGCGAATGGCTGTCGCATAAGCTGCATAAGAACCTGTCAGCGGTAGCAATAGGGCGATATGTTGCGGCTGCGGCAAATGGGTTTGTAGCGCCATGCGCGGCGCAAACGGTGCGTTTGCTGATCCTAATGATTGCCTATTCGAGCAGCTGCTCAAAGCGATCAAGGCAGCGGTTAGAATAAGCAGTTGTAAAAGCAGAATGATTCGTTTCATAATCAAAAAGTCTACAGCACTGCTTTAAGAACAACAATACAGGATTTTATTTTGAGCAACCTATACATTGTTTCAACACCGATTGGCAACTTATCCGATATCACCTTGCGTGCCATTGAAATATTAAAATCGGTCGATTGGATTGCTGCAGAAGATACGCGCCACAGTCAGCGTTTATTATCACACTATGAAATTCACACACCGTGCTTTTCACTGCATGATCATAACGAAGATGCGCGTATAGAAAAAGTCATTGCATTATTGGCCGATGGAAAATCGGTTGCATTAATTTCAGATGCGGGAACGCCCTTAATCAGCGATCCCGGTTTTCGATTGGTGCGCGCGGTGCAAAAAGCCCATTACAAAATAATTCCGATTCCGGGTGCTTGTGCTGCGATTACGGCATTAAGCGTATCAGGATTACCCACCGATCGATTTGTGTTTGAAGGTTTTTTACCCGCAAAAACCGGCGCGCTAGAATCGGAATTAGAAAAATTAAAATTTGAGGCACGCACACTTATTTTTTATGAATCGGTTCATCGTATTGTGAAAACGTTATCGGCAATGAAAAAAATTTTTGGTGATGATCGAGTGGCGACGATTACGCGTGAATTAACCAAATCATTTGAGACGATAAAACAAGATACTTTAAACAATTTATCCGAATGGATTGACAATCATCGTGAGCAACAAAAAGGGGAATTTGTGATTGTGTTGCAAGGCGCTGAATCTCGCGCAGCATTATCAGAAGATCAAGCAACGTTAAAATCAGTATTGGAAAATTTATTAAGTGAATTATCGGTGAAGCAAGCGGTTAGTTTGGCTTGTAAAATCACAGGATTAAATAAGAAAATGGTTTATGCGTTGGCGCTTGAGATTAATAATATCGAGTAAAAAGCGATTAACTAAAATGTCGATACGAGTTCATTTTCTCTTATGACGGAGATTTGAGTGGGTTGACAAAAGTTAGATTGCCGGAATCGCCAAGATAGTTGATGGAAAAATAAATCAATTATATGTCACACAATAAGGGTATTTTATGAAATATTTTGTAATAAAACAAGGGTATTGTGTGTTGAACAGCAATCTGTCAATCAAACCACCTCAACCAATTCCGAATATTGTTCCAACTTTTTATCCGCGGTTAAAAATCGCAACGGTTCAGTCATGGCTTGAGCAATCAGCATTCGGTCAAATGGATCGCGATGATGCAATGGCAAGGTCATTAATTTGAGCGAATGTTCAGAAACAATAGGTAATTCCTGAAATCCGTTGGCGGTGATTTCGCTGATGAATTGATTGATATTTACTTTGAGTTTTCCTGTTTGCACTTTAATGGTTGTTTCCCATATAGAAATAGGGCTGACGTAAACCGCTTCTGCGTCTGCAATCATTTGTTCGATCTGTTTTTTCAATTTTTTATCATTTTCCAACCACCAAATATAGATGTGAGTATCTAATAGCAATCTCATTTTTTATCCTTTTTATCGTCTTTGTAATCACCCATTAGCTCATCCCAACTATCGTCATATTTTCCTTCAAACGCTTCCGTGACTTCAGGAATTTCATCGTCAAAATCATCCGCAACCCAAATTTGTCCCTTCATTGATCCTGGGACACGTCTCGGTTTTTTCGGAACAATCGGCTGAATAGTCGCAATAGGACGACCTGCTTTTGCAATCGTTATCACTTGACCTTGTTCAACCATGGCTAACAACTTGGATAGATTCGTTTTTGCTTGGTGAATATTGACTGTAATCATAAAAACCTTCAATACCGTGTTTTGTAGTTTTTGCCTATAACAAACTAAACTAAGTCTAGTCTACTTTAACCGCATTTGCAACGAGTCAGGAGATACTAAACAGGCTCTAAGTAGCTTATACTTCGCAACGAGTCAGCTAAGCAGTCGCTGTATTGTTTTCAATACAGAGGAAAGTCCGGGCTTCACAGAACACAGCGCCAGATAACGTCTGGGCAGCGCGAGCTGCCGGAAAGTGCCGCAGAAAATATACCGCCATTGAAAAATGGTAAGGGTGAAAAGGTGCGGTAAGAGCGCACCGCGTTGTTAGTAATAACAACGGCAAGGTAAACCCCGCTGGAAGCAAGACCAAATAAGAATTCTATAATGCTGTTCGCATTGAATTCGGGTAGGTTGCTTGAGATTGATGGCGACATCAATCCCAGACAGATGATTGCTCACGACAAAACCCGGCTTATCGGCTGACTCACACTCACACCAAGGAGTTTTCATGCACCCACTCTACACCCAACTCGCCAATCAACTCGAAGAATTAAAACAAAACGGTTTATATAAAAAAGAACGCTTTATTTCATCTCCGCAAAATGCAGAAATTACCGTATCACCCAAAACACACGTCTTAAATTTCTGTGCCAATAATTATTTGGGATTAGCGGATCATCCAACCTTAATCGAAACCGCACAAAAAGCCGTAAAAGAGCATGGTTTTGGCATGGCATCCGTGCGATTTATTTGTGGAACGCAAACGATTCATAAAGAATTAGAAAAAAAGATCAGTGAATTTTTAGGGATGGATGACACGATTTTATATTCATCCTGTTTTGATGCGAACGGTGGATTGTTTGAAACCATATTATCCGAAGAAGATGCGATTATTTCCGATGAATTAAATCACGCGAGTATTATTGACGGTATTCGTTTATGCAAAGCGAAACGTTTTCGTTATAAAAATAATGACATGAAAGATCTTGAAGCAAAATTAATGGAAGCAGACAAAGCGGGCGCACGTCATAAATTAATTGCAACCGATGGCGTTTTTTCTATGGATGGCATTATTGCTGATTTAAAATCGATTTGTGATTTAGCTGATAAATATAGTGCATTGGTGATGGTTGATGATTCACACGCGGTGGGATTTATTGGCGAAAATGGTCGTGGAACGCCTGAATTTTGCGGTGTTTTAAATCGTGTTGATATTATTACCGGCACCTTAGGAAAAGCATTGGGCGGTGCATCGGGTGGATATACTGCTGCGCGCGGTGCGATTGCCGATTGGTTACGCAATCGTTCACGCCCGTATTTATTTTCAAATACGTTAGCACCTGTGATTACGGCAACGTCAATTAAAGTATTGGAATTACTGCAAAGCGAAACCGGAAAAAAATTGCGTGATAAAGTCAAAGAAAATAGTCACTATTTCCGCGAAAAAATGACCCAATTGGGTTTTCAGTTGGTGCCGGGTGAGCATGCGATTATTCCTGTGATGCTGGGCGATGCAAAATTAGCGTCTGAAATGGCGGATAAATTATTGCACGAAGGAATTTATGTGATTGGATTTTCTTATCCAGTAGTTCCCATGGGCAAAGCCAGAATTCGCGTTCAATTATCTGCGGCGCATTCTAAAACACATTTGGATAAAGCGATTGCGGCGTTTGAGAAAGTGGGGCGGGAGATGGGGGTGATCGTGTAAACGTTAAATAGACCGAAATCAAATATAAAAATAGACTAACTTGAATTGACAAAATAGACCATTTTTATTAGTATAGTTTTGTAAGATGGCGATTGTTGGAGCAGGATATGTCTACCTATCAACGCTGGCAAGCAAATGTGCTTACTAACGCATTAAAAACACGACGAGTTGTTATTGTTGCTGGCGCAAGACAGTGCGGTAAAACGACCTTATTAAAACCATTAGCCACTTCTGGCGCTGACGTAGAATATCGTACGTTGGACGATAAACTGTTATTAGAGAGCGCAAAAACAGATCCACAAGAATTTGTGAAACACCGTGCTCAACTAATGATTATCGACGAGGTGCAAAAAGCAGTTGAATTATTGCCTGCGATAAAAATGGTAGTGGATGAAAATACTCGACCAGGACAGTATTTGCTAACCGGTTCTGCGAATATTCAATCATTACCGTCTGTCACAGAATCGCTTGCCGGCAGAATTCGAACGATACCGCTCAGATCATTATCGCAAGGCGAGATAGCAGGACATCAGCCTCATTTTCTGGAAAATGCTTTTAAACAAGTGTTTCATCAACCACCTGAATCAGTTAGTCGCGATGAAATTATTGAAGTTGCGTTGCGAGGCGGTTATCCCGAAGTTCTTTTATTTTCTCAACATGATCGTTATCTATGGCATCAAAATTATATTGATGCATTGTTAGAGCGAGATTTAAAAGAGATTATTCATATCCGGCGACAAGAGGCGATGCAAAATTTAATACAAGTATTATCAGCATGGTCAACAAAACCCATTGATATTTCAGCTATCGGTAGCAATTTATCTTTGCAGCGACAAACCGTGGAAAGTTATTGTAATGCTATTGAAGCATTGTATTTGATTGATCGTATTTCTCCCTATATCAAAACAGATTATGAACGCGTTGGAAAACAATCTAAATTAATTTTTAACGATAGCGGATTGATGGCCTCTATTTTACGCTGGAAAATAGACGATATTCGTTTTGATGGTGATCGTGTTGGAAAATTAATTGAAACACATGTGGGAAATGAATTACAAAAACATATTGATGCCACTGAAAATCGCTGCAATCTGTATCATTATCGCGACAAAAATCACAGAGAAATTGATTTTATTATTGAAAACGAGCAAGGTGATTTGCTGGGAATTGAAGTGAAAGCGAGCACTACACCCAGCCCCAGTGATTTTAAGCACTTAAAATGGTTTAAAGAAAATATTGTGCCAGCGCATAAAAAATTTATTGGTGTTGTGCTGCATACCGGCAATTTTATCGGATCTTTTGGAGATAATAGTTGGGCTGTGCCGATCGCTTGTTTGTATTAGGAACAGCACGCAATAAATTTTACAACTGGCATTCCAATATGACGGTCATCTTTCTAAAAAACACTTGGATCAAGCGGTGAATGCGTTTGAGAAAGTGGGCACCCCTCCGGTCTCACGAGACCGGAGAAGAATTCATTTTGTGTTGCACGCCCCGTTTTTTTAAAAAACATT
Source organism: Verrucomicrobiota bacterium (assembly GCA_013287435.1). Taxonomy (GTDB): domain Bacteria; phylum Pseudomonadota; class Gammaproteobacteria; order Coxiellales; family Coxiellaceae; genus 2-02-FULL-42-43. The sequence continues at coordinate 62,876 of JABDDU010000002.1, read as the reverse complement.
CAAAATGAGTTTAGTGATGCTGGGTTGGAACGCCTACCTGAAATAAGCAAGTAGTGGTTCCCACTGGGCAAACGTACATATTCTGTATGCCGTGACCATAGGGTGCCCATCCCGTATCCTTCACCATTGTTATGCGCGTTGAGTTGGTCCCAAAAGTGCCTGCTGTGTTGCTCGCACCGGGACTACCATGAAGTGTATATTGACAACCACTTAAGTATCCACTTCCCCCAGCGTAACCGGTCCACATGCCGCTGTTCGCCAGAGGTCCTCCACCAGGATTTCCTCCGCCGAGAGTGCCATGCGTAACTACGCCACCAGGGGGATAACTACTTGGGGTTACGGGCCTAAATTTAAGTATTTTTGGTATAGAAGACGAGGAACAAACTACGCTAGATGGCTTAGTAAGATTCCCTTTGCATGTGACCGTTAAAGGACATGTAAATGTTGAAGCAGCATTTACCAATGAACTCGTCAAGAGTGTTGCTGTTGAGAGAGACAGAGTTACAATACTCACAGTTTTATACATATTTTTCTCCTATTTTATAGTGGGTTTCGGAAGATCTTCTGAAAACGCTATGATTGCACATTATACAATCAATTCACAATAATCACGTTTATGGCTCGAAATTGTGAGTGTTACAAGAGTTCCGACAGTCGACGAATTTTTAATAAAAAACAATATATACATTTCTTGACTTTTCACAAAAACAACCTATAGAATTGTTGTTATACATACGTTTTATGTGACCACCATGAATAGAAACGCCTTAAATTACCTTAAAAATTGGTTGAGCGATGATGCGAGGCGTTTGCCCATCGTTTTGCGTGGAGCGCGCCAGGTTGGTAAGACGTGGTTGGTGCGGCAATTGGCAAAAGAAACGGGTCTCCAATTGATTGAATTTAATTTTGAGCGCGAGCCATTTCACAAGGAATTATTTGCTAGCAATGATCCCAAGAAAATAGTGTTAAATATCGAATCTGCACTGAATCGTTCGATTGATATTAATCATTCCCTGTTATTTTTAGACGAAATTCAAGCGGTGCCGGAATTATTGGCAAAGCTGCGTTGGTTTGCAGAAGACATGCCTGAATTGCCGGTTATCACAGCAGGATCCTTGCTTGAGTTTGTGCTGGATGATCACACGTTCAGTATGCCGGTCGGGCGAATTAGTTATGTGCATCTTGAACCGTTATCATTTGAAGAATTTTTAATGGCGAGTAAACGAGAAAAATTACTCGATTATGTGCATCAATACACGATAAATCAAGACGCCATACCATTACCTATTCACACGCAACTTTTATCATTGTTTAAAGAATACGTGATGATCGGTGGATTGCCCGCAGCGGTGGCAAGCTGGACAACCCATCAATCGCTCGAGAAAGTGCAACTGGTTCATCATGATTTGTTAGCGACTTATCGAGATGATTTTTCAAAATATGCGCGAAAAATCCCGATTGAACGTCTTGATGAAATTATTTATGTTGCCCCAAAATTACTGGGGAAAAAATTTGTCTATCGTCAGGTCAATCAGGAAGTTCAAACGCCAACGATTAAAAAAGCCCTAGATTTACTGTGTAAAGCACGTGTTTGTCATCGGGTGTATGCCACGCATGCTAATGGAATACCCATGGCTGCTGAAATAAAAGAAAAAACATGTAAAGTGATTTTGTTAGATACAGGATTAGTGTCTGCTGCATTAGATTTATCGTTGCATCAATTAAATCAATTGCCTGATATTAATTTAGTGAACCAGGGTGCTATTTCGGAGCAAATGGTTGGGCAATTGTTGCGATGCGTTCGGCCGTTGTACGTGCAGCCACATTTGTATTATTGGACGCGCGAAGAATCCAATGCATCATCAGAAATTGATTATTTGATTCAGCATCACACACACCTTGTGCCGATTGAAGTAAAATCAGGTACAACGGGTACATTAAAATCACTGCATTATTTTATGGCGGAAAAAAAGCTACCGATTGCAGTGCGTATTTGTTCTGATTTACCGAGTATTACGCAAGTGAATATGAAAACCAATACAGGGAAAACAGCGCAATATACTTTACTTTCTATCCCATTTTATTTTACTGAGCAGATACATCGATTGCTGGCGATGATATGATTAACGAATGAGGTGCCGCATGCGTTTATCCCCAAAAACCCGACAAGCGATCGTCGAATTATTTCAACAGTATTTTCCAAAAGGGAAATTATATTTATTTGGTTCGCGAGCGGATCCAAATGCGCGTGGGGGCGATATTGATTTATTGTGTGAAATGGAGGGTGACTCCAAAGAATTAATTAACAAAAGATCCGCATTTTTAATTGCGTTAGAAAAAAGAATTGGTGAACAGAAAATAGATTTTGTGCTGTATCAACCGAGTGAAAATCCCGATTTAAAAATTGCACAAATTGCCAAAAAAACAGGGGTGAGAATTGATATGAATGATGATATTGAGCTGAGCATGGAAACGGCTGACCGCCACAATAAGCGTTTAACGTGGGCGATAAAAAAAATGGCAAATATTATGCCGCTAACAGCAGATCGATTTGAAAAATTAACGGATGATGAGCTGGCTTTTTTTGACGTGTTTTCGACACGTTTTTCAAAATTGCAAAATATATTGGGAACAAAAGTATTGCCTGCTATTTTAGAAGTAACACAAGAACCCGGGGAATACCCTACTTTTATCGACAAATTAAATCGACTAGAAAAAATGGGTGCGATTCCTTCTGCGGATGAATGGACTGAATTTCGCGAGATTCGTAATCAATTTACACATGATTATCCTGATGACCCACAATTAAATGCAAACTTGCTGAATAATGCTTATACTCAAGGAAAAAAACTACAAAGCACATTCGCGTATATCAAAAAATATATTCAGAAAAATATTAAGAAAGCGTGAGTGTGAGTTATCAGTTATCAGTTATCAGTGATCAGTGTCAGAGGCACGATTTAATATTTTACTGATAACAGATAACAGATAACAGATACCTTACCAGTGAAACGAGCAAATGATGAAAGTATTATCGAAATTAAAAAAAGAAAAAGGCCTTTGGCTTACTGACGCGCAAATGCCTATTTGTGGAAATCGTGACGTATTAATTAAAATCAAAAAAACGGGTGTATGCGGCACCGATTTGCATATTTATAACTGGGATGAGTGGGCGCAAAAAACAATTCCGGTGCCGATGACGATTGGCCATGAATTTATGGGTGACATTGTTGAAGTGGGTAAAGACGTTAAACAATTTTCAGTCGGTGATCGTGTTTCCGGCGAAGGACATATTACCTGCGGGCATTGTCGTAATTGCCGCGCCGGTGAAAAACATTTATGTCGTAATACAAAAGGTACTGGCTGCGAAATTCCTGGTGCATTTGCCGAATATTTTGCGATGCCCGCAGAAAATATTATTAAATTACCCGATGACATTTCTGATTCCGTTGCTGCCATTTTAGATCCTTACGGCAATGCGGTTCACACAACCCTTAAATTTGATTTGGTTGGCGAAGATGTATTAATTACGGGTGCAGGCCCCATTGGTTTAATGGCGGTAACAATAGCGAAAAAAGTGGGTGCGCGACATGTCGTGATTACCGATATCAACCCTCATCGTTTAAAACTCGCTGAAAAAATGGGTGCAACGATGGCGGTTGATTCTTCGAAAACAAATTTACGCGATGTGATGAGCGAATTACAAATGACCGAAGGTTTTGACGTGTGTTTAGAAATGTCAGGAAATGAACGCGCATTTCAAAGTATATTAGAGGTGATTAATCACGGTGGACGTATTGCGATGTTAGGCATTCCGCCAAAACCTTTTGCGATTGATTGGAGTCAAGTGATTTTTAAAAGCTTAACCATCGCAGGCATTTATGGTCGTCGCCTGTTTGAAACGTGGTACAAAGGAATTGCGTTATTACAAGGTGGTGTCGATGTTTCATCGGTCATTACAGCGGAATATCATTACACAGATTTTGAAAAAGCGTTTTCAGATATGATTTCTGGAAATGCTGGAAAAATTATTTTGCGCTGGGAATAAAGTAGCGCAAGATGCACCCGCGGGCATAAATTTGTAAAGACGCGGTCAATTGCGCTTTAGGAACGCGATAGTTTTGGTTTTTCCGGCAGCTCTGGAACGGGCGTTGGAACTGGTCTTGGTTTTCTTGCCCGTAAAGAAATTGCAAAAACCCCAACATGTTTAGCGGCTGCAATAGAAGTGTGGTTGTTTGGATCAGGTCTGTTTGGGTTAAATCTTTGTAAATTTTCTGCGGTTGCTTTTATTGCTGCATTTTCTGCTGCATCAATTGCTTGTAAGTTGCCATCAAATAAGCGAATAACCTTTGGGTTTAATGCGAGTGCTGAAGCAGGGTTCGATGCAGATGTTTTATTTGCATGTCTTGGCTGGAAGAAAGTCACTGCCATATCAACCTCATGAATTCATATTACTCAATATTGTCAGCTTATACCTCGTACATTAACAGAATATTAAATCACCCGTTAAATCAAACACAAAAATTTACTCACGCTGACACTGATCACTCACACTGATCACTGCTCTAATCCCTGAAATTCGTAAACTGTATCGGCAATCCAAAATTGCCGCTTTTTAGCATCGTAATCGCTTCTTGCAAATCATCCCGTTTTTTCCCAGTAACACGCACTTGTTCGCCTTGAATCGAACCTTGCACTTTCAATTTGCTGTCTTTAATAAATTTCACGATTTTTTTCGCCGTTTCTTGCTCAATACCTTTTTTCATTTTAATTTCTTGTATTGCAGATTTAAGCTGAATAATAGGCTCTTTTGCATCAAGATGTCGCAGATCAATGCCGCGTTTCGTTAATTTCGTATTTAACACATCACGCATTTGTTTTAATTGAAAATCACTTTCTGTCATCATTTTAATCATTTCTTTTTCATACACATATTTGCTATTCGTGCCTTTGAAATCAAAACGAGTCGACACTTCACGATTCGCTTGGTCGATCGCATTGGTTAATTCATGTTCATTTAATTCGGAAACGATATCGAAAGTTGGCATACAAGTAATACTCCCTGTTTGTTGAATGAGGAAATGATATCAGAGTGTGAGTGTGAGTGTGAGTGTGAGTGTGAGTGTGAGTTACGTTGCTCTAATTGCTTGAATTTATTCATGCTCACATTCTTATTCCCACTTTTAGAACAAAAACTGTACACTTGGATAAAAAAAGTGGTATTATGTGGGAAATTGTGGGATAAAAGGGTTTATTGAACGGAAAGGGTGAAACGGATGTTTCGGGGATTGTCGGCAGGACAAATCGATTCCAAAGGACGGATTACCATCCCGGCGAACTATCGCACCATGATGGTCGAAGAAGCCAGCGGTTCTTTGGTTGTGACGATCGATCCAGAATCTCATTGTTTACTGCTTTATCCATTCCCAGCATGGCAAGCCATCGAAGAAAAATTAGAAGCATTACCGAGCTTTCAGCCGGCAGCGCGTCGTATTCAACGCTTGTTGATGGGGCATGCGACTGAACTTGAATTAGATCGTCAAGGCCGCATTTTATTACCTGAATTACTGCGTGATTACGCAAATCTTGATAAAACTGTGATTTTGGTTGGACAAGGCAAAAAGATTGAAATTTGGAATGAGCCAGCATGGGAAGATGCAAGAGCAACCTGGTTGGCAGAAAGTGTCGGTGAAAATCACAGCGTGCCAATGGAGTTGGCGATGTTGACGTTGTGATGAAATATCAGTGATCAGTGTGAGTGTGAGAAAGTTACGGAAAAAGAATTAAAAATATGTCTTCTCACACCCACACTCACACTACAGTGTTGTTAGCGGAAACGATTGCAAATCTTGCAATCAAGGAAAGTGGCATCTATATCGATGCCACGTTTGGTCGAGGGGGGCACAGTCAGGCCATATTGGAAAGATTAGGGCCGCAAGGTCGGTTGATGGCAATTGATGTCGATTCAGAGGCGATAGCAGTTGCAAAAAAGGCACCTTTTCTTTCCGATACGCGTTTTGAGATTGAGCAAGCTTCATTTTCACAATTGGAAGCATTGATTTCAAAACGTGGCTGGCTTGGCAAAATCGATGGGGTGTTGCTCGACTTAGGCGTTTCGTCGCCACAATTAGATGACCCGCTTCGCGGGTTTAGTTTTTTGCGTGAGGGTCCGCTGGATATGCGGATGAACCCTGAACAAGGTATCGATGCGATGACATGGATTAATCAAGCAGCTGCATCTGAGATTGCAGATGTTTTATTTCAATACGGCGAAGAACGTTTTTCGCGTCGTATTGCACGCGCGATTGTATCGAGTCGTGAAGTGACTCGCATTGAAACAACCACACAATTAGCAAAAATAATCGAAAAAGCGAATCCTAAAAAAGAAAAACACAAACATCCCGCAACACGTTCTTTTCAAGCGATTCGCATTTATATTAATCAAGAATTAACGGCATTAAATGACTGTTTACCGCAAATGGTAAATGTATTAAAAACCGGCGGTCGTTTATGCGTCATCAGCTTTCATTCATTAGAAGATCGCATGGTAAAACAATTTATTCAGTATGAATCGAGCAATGATATTTTTCCCGCGCATTTACCGATAACCGAAGCGCAATTAAAACAAATGCAACACGCACGATTAAAAAAAATAGGGAAATCGATTAAACCATCGGATGAAGAAATACAGCAAAACCCGAGAGCGAGAAGTGCGAGGTTGAGGGTGGCTGAAAGGGTGTGGAGTAAAAAATGACACGAGCAATTCACGGTTTTAGCTGGGCGTTACGCCGACGCGACACCACAGAAAAAGTTTCATTGAAAAGTCAAATAATGGTTGGCTTATTGGTCATTTTATTATTATCATCTGCTTTTTCTGTGATTTATTTAAAAGATTTATCGCGTCGCCTGTTTATTCATTATCAAAAATTAGAACGTGTGCAACAACGCGATGAAGTCGAGTGGAGCAAATTATTACTCGAAGAAGGCGCGTGGTCGACGCAAGCGCGCGTTCAAAATATTGCGAGCACAAAATTAAATATGATTGTGCCGGCGATGAAGAATGTGGTGATGATTGAGAATTAGTGTGAGAGTGAGTGTGAGTGTGAGAATCAGAGGTACCGTCAATATTTATATTTTCTCACACTCACACCAAATTTAAAGTAGCTATAAACCATGAATCACAAATACATCTGGAGAATATATCTCGTCTCTCTACTACTGATTATCGTTTTATCCGGCCTACTCTGGCGCTTAGTCGAATTAAATATTATTGATCGAAATTTTTTATTACAACAAAGTGACGAACGCATTATGCGTGTCGTTAATTTACCTGCGCATCGCGGCATGATTACTGATCGATTAGGAACGGTGTTAGCGATGAGCACACCCGTTTATTCCGCCTGGATTAATCCCAAATATTTTCATGCGGATTATTCACAATTAATTAAACTTTCTCACGATTTAGATTTATCTGTTTCGACCATCCAATCACATGATATTCGTGGAAAAGAATTTGTGTATTTAAGACGGCAAAATCCGCCGGATGTGATGCAACACGTTAAAGCATTAAAAATTCCGGGTGTGTATTTTCAGCCTGAATACCAGCGTTTTTATCCAGAAGGTGAAGTCACATCACACGTATTGGGAATGACAAATATTGATGATCAAGGTCAAGAAGGACTGGAATTAGCCTATAACAATTGGTTGAGCGGAACACCGGGTAAAAAAGAAGTATTGAAAGATCGATTGGGTAATGTGATTGAGGACGTGGCACTCTTAAAAAAACCGCAACAAGGACACGATTTAGTGCTGAGTATTGATCATCGCATTCAATATATTGCGTATCGCGCGTTGAAAGAACAAGTCGAAAAATTAAATGCAAAAGCAGGTTCTATTGTTGTATTAAATCCAAAAACAGGTGAAGTATTAGCGATGGCGAATATGCCATCGTACAATCCGAATGATCATTTTGCGGAAAAACAAGGTGATTTTCGCAATCGTGCGGTGACGGATTCATATGAACCGGGTTCAACGATGAAACCGTTTACCATTACATTAGCATTAGAAAGCGGAAAATATACACCGAAAACATTAGTCGATACGAATCCCGGTTACATGATGGTTGGCGGCTATGAAATTAAAGATGATTTTGTCGATAATGGAATCATTGATTTGCGAAAAATTTTAGAAGTGTCGAGCAACGTCGGCGCTGCAAAAATTTTATTATCGCTTCCGCCACACCCTTTTTATGCATTGTTGAGACAAGTGGGTTTTGGTCGACGCACAGCGAGTGGTTTTCCCGGTGAATCGCGTGGTCAGTTGGTGGAGCATTCTGTGTGGTACAAAAGTGATGTTGCGACATTGGCGTATGGTTATGGTATTGCAGTCACCACATTACAATTAGCGCACGCGTATTCTATTTTGGCAGATAACGGCATTTCACATCCGGTGACTTTTTTAAAATTAGATTCTGCCCCTGCGGGAAAACAAGTGATTCCGAAAAAAATAGCAGACGAAGTGGTTAAAATGTTGGAATCGGTTATTTATGGCAAAAATCCCGGTGCAACGGGTGGTCTTGCTAAAGTACCTGGATATCTTGTTTCTGGAAAAACAGGCACAGCGTATATTGCCGGTCCTGGTGGTTATAACAAGAAAAAATACGTTGGTGATTTTGTGGGAATGGCGCCAGCCACCGATCCTCAATTGGTCATCGCCGTTCAGATTCGTGATCCGCGAGATTCAAAAGGCATTCATTTTGGTGGGCAAACCGCAGCGCCCGTATTTGCCAAAGTCATGGCCGCATCACTTCGCATCCTCAGCATTCCGCCGGATAATTTATCATCCAGTATGTCATAAAGACGTTTTCTTTGAGACGACACTTTTGCCTTTTTCGCTAAAGCTGCTATCCTCATTCGTTGTTTCAAAATTGATGAGCATCAAAACATGTCCATTAAGAACATCTCCATGCGCGGCGTGCGCACACACAATTTGAAAAATGTGAATGTCGATATTCCGCGCGATCAATTGGTCGTGATTACAGGATTGTCCGGTTCTGGAAAATCATCACTCGCATTCGACACGTTATACGCCGAAGGACAAAGACGTTACGTCGAATCGTTATCTTCTTACGCACGACAATTTTTATCCGTAATGGACAAACCCGAAGTTGACACGATTGAAGGATTATCACCGGCGATTTCTATCGAACAAAAATCCGCATCACATAATCCGCGCTCAACCGTCGGTACGATTACCGAAATTTACGATTATTTACGATTATTATATGCGCGTGTCGGATCACCTTGTTGCCCAGAACATCATCATGAATTAAGCGCGCAAACCGTTTCGCATATGGTCGACACGGTTTTAGCATTACCAGAAAATACGGCAGTGATGTTGTTATCACCCATTGTGCGCGAACGCAAAGGCGAATTCGTTGACTTATTCAAAGAATTAAAACAACAAGGTTTTGTGCGCGCGCGCATCGATGGTGATATAAAAGATTTAGATGAGGTTGATAAATTAGATTTACGAAAAAAACATACCATAGAAGTGGTTGTCGATCGCATTAAAGTTCGCAAAGATATTCAGCAGCGATTAGCAGAATCTTTTGAAACCGCGCTACGTTTATCAAATGGGTTAGCTTCGATCGATACGATTGCGCACACTCACACCCCCACTCTTTTCTCTTCCCAATTCGCCTGCCCGCAATGCGGCTACAGCTTAAAAGAACTCGAACCCCGAATATTTTCATTTAACAGCCCCGTCGGCGCTTGCGAAACGTGTGATGGATTAGGTGTTGAGCAATCATTTGATGCAGGAAAAATAGTACAAAATGCAACATTATCATTATCACAAGGTGCGATTAACGGATGGGATCGCCGCAATTATCACTATTACCAAATGTTAATGACATTGTCTGAACATTTTCATTTTGATTTAGAAAAACCTTTCGAACAATTACCGAAAAAAATTCAGCAGATCATTTTATATGGCAGTGACGAAGAAGTCGCATTTTCATTTGTGACACACAAAGGCACAAAGGTGGAACGTACCCATGCCTTCGAAGGTATTTTACCGAATTTACAACGTCGTTATAAAGAAAGTGAATCACAAGCCGTGCGCGATGAATTATCGAAATTTCTCACACAAAAACCTTGTACTGCCTGTAAAGGCACTCGCTTATCATCACAAGCGCGCAATGTTTTTATTGACAATAAATCATTGCCAGAAATTACTGCGTTATCCATCACACAAGCGCACCAATTTTTTTCCACCTTAAATTTATCCGGCAATAAAAAAGAAATTGCGGATAAAATTTTAAAAGAAGTTAATGCACGTTTGGGATTTTTATTAGATGTGGGATTAAATTATTTAACCTTACATCGCAGTGCAGAAACATTATCAGGGGGCGAAGCGCAACGTATTCGATTAGCCAGTCAAATCGGATCAGGATTGGTTGGCGTGATGTATATTTTAGATGAACCCTCGATTGGTTTGCATCAACGCGATAATGCACGATTATTAAAAACACTCACGCATTTAAGAGATTTAGGCAATACGGTGATTGTCGTTGAACATGATGAAGAAGCGATTTTACATGCTGATTATGTGATTGATGTGGGACCTGGCGCTGGAAAACATGGCGGTGAAATTATAGCCCGTGGCACGCCGGATGATATTAAAAAAACGCCTCACTCTATTACAGGACAATATTTATCCGGTACACAAAGCATTAAAATCCCTAAAAAACGCATAGAAAATACGTGTCGCGATCAACTTAAAATTATTGGCGCGCGTTGTAATAATTTAAAAAATGTGTCTGTTGATATTCCCTTGGGATTATTCACGTGTGTGACCGGCGTTTCGGGTTCTGGAAAATCAAGCTTAATTAACGATACTTTATTTCCCATGGCGGCGCACACATTAAATAAAGCCGGATTAAATTTTGTCGGAGATCATGATGAGATCATGGGATTAGAAAAATGCGACAAAGTCGTCGACATCGATCAAAGCCCCATAGGTCGCACGCCGCGTTCAAATCCAGCTACGTATACCGGCATTTTTACACCGATCAGAGAATTATTTGCAGCCACTCAAGAATCGCGTTCGCGCGGATATTCACCCGGCAGATTTAGTTTCAATGTTTCTGGGGGGCGATGCGAAGCGTGCGAAGGCGATGGCGTGATTAAAGTGGAAATGCATTTTCTGGCAGACGTGTATGTGATTTGTGATGACTGTTTGGGTAAAAGATATAATCGCGAAACGCTCGATATTAGATATAAAGGCAAAAATATTTACGAAGTATTACAAATGACGATTGAAGAAGCCAATGAATTTTTTCAACCGGTGCCGATTATTTATCGTAAATTACAGACTTTAATCGACGTAGGATTATCTTACATTGCACTGGGACAAAGTGCGACAACCTTATCAGGCGGTGAAGCGCAGCGCATCAAATTAGCGAAAGAATTATCACGTCGCGATACGGGAAATACATTATATATTTTAGATGAACCGACAACCGGTTTGCATTTTCATGACGTCGCGCAATTATTAACGGTATTAATGCGTTTACGTGATCATGGTAATACGATTATTGTGATTGAACATAATCTTGATGTGATTAAAGTGGCTGATTGGATTATTGATATTGGACCTGAAGGCGGCGATGGTGGCGGAGAAATTATTGCAACCGGAACCCCTGAAAATATAGCGAAAAATGCAAAATCACACACAGGATTTTTTCTGAAAAATATGTTGGCTTAACGATATTATTGCTTCGGTTTTTTTTCACAACCGCAATCATCCCATTCTTCATTCAATGGCTTTGATGGCGTATAAAAAAAATATTTAACACCATCGATGGTTTTTGTGCCGGCATAACAAACACCGTTTAAAGTCAGTTGTGCAGCGGTCATAATTAAAAACGTAGCCGCAGAAGTCGCAACAGAAGTTCCAATGCCCAGCAACAGCTGTGTCGGAACTAAAACAGCATTAACTCCCGCTTGTAACGCCTTTCCAACAACGTGTCCAACAACGGCTTGAGCGAAAGCGTTTGGCATATTGGTAAGCATAATAGTAACCTCCTGTTACTTCCTTTTGATTATTTTAACGTGATTCATCTCTTTAAAAAAGGAATTTCAATCCTGGATGTATTGAGCGCTGGTGATATAGTTTAGAAGTGCTTGCGTTAGCAAGTACGAAAGGGAATATTCAGATAGTCGCTTCTGCTTTCGCATTCGCTGACGCGAAAGCTTCTAAGCTATATCACCAGGACTTCAGCGCGTCGAGTGTGAGGCGCTGCAATCACTGTGTAGGACTTCAACGCATCAAGTGTGAGGCACTGCAATCACTGTATAAGAGTCACTCTCAGCAGTAAACTAAAACATAAAACCAAAGAATAAAGCATCCAAAATCGGCGTTTCTATCTACGGAGTGATCTGTTACAGCGGATGTAAATATTCGTTAGACGATATTTACTTCTGTCATGAGATCAATTCCAAATTTTTCTGTCACGGACTTTTGAATTAACTCGCTTAATTTTTTAATTTCATCACCGGTACCGTTTCCATAATTAACCAACACCAGCGCTTGATGCTCATGCACACCCACATTGCCCCATCGCCTGCCTTTAAAGCCACATTGTTCAATTAGCCACGCCGCTGAAATTTTAACCCGGGAAGAATTCTTCAGTAGCTCGCCCGGCAGGGCGAGCGCTTTAAAATAAATTATTCCCGGATATTTTTTCTGTAACTCCAAAAATATTTTCTCATCAACTATTGGATTTTTAAAAAAACTACCCGCATTCGGCATTTTTTTTGGATCTGGTAATTTTTCTTGTCTGATGTGAATGACGGCATCACTGATTGCTTTAATGGATAATTCGCGACCGTTTAATTTTTCTTTAATCGCGCCATAATCTACGTGAAAAATAGGCTTTTTATTCAATCGTAAAACCACCTGCGTAATCATATATTTATTTTTCAGTTTATTTTTAAAAATACTATCGCGATAACCAAATTCGCATTCGGCATTGTTAAAAATACGCGCTTGATGATCATGTAATCCAATTGCGTGCACTTCAGATAAAGTCTCTTTTAATTCGACACCATAAGCGCCAATATTTTGAATCGGTGCTGCACCGACCGTGCCTGGAATTAACGATAAATTTTCAATGCCTGCATAACCATGATCAATGCAATACAAAACCAACTGATGCCAATTTTCACCCGCACCCATTTTTAAATAAATATGATCATCATCTTCGTTTATTTTTTCAATGCCAACAATCTGATTATGAATGACAAGGCCATCAAAGTTTCGGGTGAATAAAATATTGCTACCACCGCCGAGAATAAAACACGGTATTGTCTTCCACTGTTGATCGGATAGAATGGCTTGCAGTGAAGCAACAGAATCAATAGTTGTAAAGTAACGAGCGGTAACGTCGATACCAAAAGTATTGTACGGTTTTAGTGACACATATTGCTTCATGGTATTGAGTATATTTTGGTAAAAAACAAGTTTACCAAAATTTGACAAAAATTGATCCTGTATTATAATAGTATGAAATCAATACGGTAATACAGGTATTACATTATGGCGATCTCAACCTTGACGAGTAAATATCAAGCAACTATCCCTTCCGACGTTAGAAAACAGTTGGATTTGCATGCGGGTGATAAAATAGGATTTGAATTTATGAAAGACAAAATCTACATCGTAAAAATTCAGCCTTTTGATTTGGCTTATCATCAAGCGCTAGAGTCAACGTTATCAGAGTGGAATTCTGTGGAAGATGACGAGGCATTCCATGATTTATGAACCTTTTAATATTGTTGCTGTTCCATTTCCTTTTACGGATAAAGCGAAAAGTAAAAAACGGCCAGCCGTTATTATTAGCACTGAGAAATTCCAAAAAGAAACAGGTCATGCTTCTATGCTGATGATCACGTCAGCGAAACACAGTAAATGGTTCGGTGATTTTTTGGTAACTGATTTAGAAAAAACAGGTTTGTCGCAACCAATTATTATTCGCCAGAAAATTTTCACGATAGATTTGCGATTGGTAGAAAAAGCGATTGGTCAATTATCAAAAAAGGACACCAATGAGATCAAATCATTGTTGCAAAAATGTTTGAGTACGAATGCGTGATGCCCATACCTAAAAACGACCGCTTAATAAAAGCATTATTACATCAACCCATCGATCGCACGCCCCTCTGGTTCATGCGTCAAGCGGGACGTTATTTGCCGGAATATCGCGCGTTGCGGGCAAAAACAAAAGATTTTTTTACGTTTTGTCAAACGCCAGAATTAGCTTGCGAAGCGACACTTCAACCCATAAAAAGATTTCCCCTCGACGCCGCGATTATTTTTAGTGATATTTTAACCGTACCACTGGCAATGGGTTGTGAGATTACATTGGATGAAGGACGCGGACCCATTGCGCCCAATCCCATTCGCTCGCACAAAATGATCGATGCATTAAATACAACACATGCGCTCGAAAAATTAAATTATGTGATGCAAGCGATTCAGCTCGCCAAAAAAGAATTAAATAACAAAATTCCGTTAATCGGTTTTGCAGGCAGTCCCTGGACAGTGGCAACGTATATGGTTGAAGGGCGATCGAGCAAAACATTTGAAAAAATAAAATCAATGCTGTTTCGCGATCCGACAATCTTGCAGGCATTGTTAGAAAAAATCACCACGGTCACCATTGACTATCTGAATGCACAAATTCACGCAGGTGCTGATGTGATTATGTTATTTGACAGTTGGGGTGGTGTGTTGTCGCCTATTGATTATCAACAATTTTCGCTCAATTATATGAAAAAAATAGGCGAAAAAGTGATACGCGAATTTCAACACAAAAAAATCCCGTTAATTTTTTTTAGTAAAGGATGTGGATTATATTTAGAAAATATAGTGTCGAGTGGTTGTGATGCGATTGGATTGGATTGGACAATGGATTTACAAACCGCAAAAAAAATGGTTGGTGATCGCGTTGCGTTACAGGGCAATCTGGATCCCAGTATTTTGTTATCAACACCGAAAATTATTCAGCAACGTGCAAAACAAATTCTCGATGTATATCGTGGTGAAACGGGTTTTGTGTTTAATTTAGGGCATGGTATTTCAAAAGATACGCCAGTTGACAACGTAGCTGCGTTGGTTGAAGCTGTAATAAAATGCGACTAAACCACAACATTCCGAGCGGATTCAAAAAGTTCAGCTCTTAATTCGCATAAATAAATAGGAGTGGAATTGCTGTGATGACATTATACACTGCAACAATTACTTTAATTTTGGTGATGGATCCACTCGGCAATATCCCGTTATTTTTAACCATTTTAAAAAATTACGATTTTAAAACACAGCGACGCATTATTATTCGTGAAACGGTAATTGCTTTTCTGGTGTTATCTGTCTTTTTATTTTTTGGAAAATATATTATGCAGGGTTTGAAAATCACCACCTCTGCATTGAGTATTGCGGGCGCTATTATTTTATTTTTAATTGCGATTCGCATGATTTTTCCAGAAGATCAGAAAGAAACAAATGAACAGGAAGCAGAAGAACCGTTTATTGTGCCGTTGGCAGTGCCGTTAACCGCAGGTCCTTCTGCGATTGCCATCGTGATGTTATTTGTCACGCAAAATGCTTCACGCATGACATTATTATTTTCAGCGGTGACTATCGCCTCACTCATTTTTTTAGTGATTATGCTTTTATCCCGCTATTTAATGCGTTTATTGGGCAAACGTGGATTGATTGCATTGGAACGATTAATGGGAATGATTTTAACAACGATCGCCGTGCAAATGTTTTTAACGGGGATTTTTTCGTATATTCATTAGTGCTTCGAACAATTTCATCGCCAACTGTTCTGTTTTACAATCCACATCTAATACAGGATTAAACTCCACAATATCAGCACCGATTAATTGGGGATGTTCAGCAATTGCCGTAAATTCAGGTAAAAAATCAGCGGCGCGAATACCATCGGGTGCTGGTGTTCCAACGCCGGGCGCATCGATGGGATCAAATCCATCGAGATCAATACTAATACCAAAATAATTTGCATGACGCGTGACAATTGTTATCGATTCTTGAATGACTTTTTTTATTCCCAATTTTTTAATTTCATCACTATAAAAAATTTTCACACCCAATTTTTTTAATAAATCTGCTTCGCCTTTTTCAAAACTACGCACACCCATTAACACGACATTTTCAGGTTTTAATTTTGGTTTTGCAGATATCAGTTGCGTTAATTTTTTTTCGCCATGACCCAATAAAATTGCCAATGGCATTCCGTGACTATTTTTCGAAGGGGATGTTTTGAATGTATGCGAATCCATATGCGCATCGAACCAAATCAAACCCAGTGTGTCGACCGCATTGGCGGCACCGCTCCAAGCGCCAATCGCTGCTGTATGATCACCCCCTAACGTAATAAACAAACGATGATTTGAAATAGAGTGTTGGACTGACTGTGCCAATTGTTCTGACAACTTTATAACATCCGGTATAGCGGCTGCCTGTTGTCTACGGTGTTCAACTTGCAGAGGCGGTGAAAAACAGCATTGATCCGCAAACACACTTTTTTCAATGGCATTTTTCAGTACACTTGATCCTTTTTCGCAATCGAAATTCTGAGCGCCATTGCCGTAAGCGTATAAATTAACATCCATTGTTGTTTTCATAGACGATCCTGAATTATTATTAGTCATATTTTACCTCAATTTCGAGCTAAACTCATGCTCACACTCACGCGCACACTATGATAATATATGTCCATGAAAAAACGACTTATTCACTGGGCTCGAAAAAAATTCAGACGTCCAACAAAAAACGAAAAATCATCACACACTGTCATTTCACGCCCTGATCACACCATTTCGCGTGAAATGATTAGTCAAAATGCATTACGGGTCATGTATCGATTAAAAGATGCGGGATTCGCGGCGTATTTAGTCGGTGGTGGTGTGCGTGATATTTTATTGGGTCGCCAACCCAAAGATTTTGATGTGGCAACGGATGCGCATCCCGAACAAATTCGGGAATTATTTCGCAACAGTCGTATCATCGGTCGTCGCTTTCGTTTGGTACATGTTTTTTTTGGTAGCGAAATTATTGAAGTGTCAACCTTTCGTGCCAATGCGGTTGAAACAACCCGTCAACAAACACAAATACATGCAGAAACCGGCATGCTCTATCGCGATAATACCTATGGCACAGTGGAAGAAGATGCTTGGCGTCGTGATTTTACAGTCAATGCGTTGTATTACAATATCGCTGATTTCAGCGTGGTTGATTATACAAGTGGCATGGATGATTTAAAAAATAAATTAATTCACATTATTGGCGATCCCGTCCAGCGTTATCATGAAGATCCGGTACGCATGCTGCGCGCCATTCGCTTTGCAGCCAAGTTAAATTTTAATATAGAAACAAAAACAGAAACCGCTTTGAAATCATTAACGCATTTGTTACAACATGTGCCCACGTCGCGTTTATACGACGAATGTTTAAAATTATTTTTTGAAGGCAATGCATGGGTGACGTATCAAAAATTAGTGCATTATCACTATATGCATGCATTATTTCCACAAACCATGTATGCCCTACATGCGCATCAAAATAAAGTGTACGAAACATTAATTCATTTGGCGATGAGTGCAACAGATGCACGACTAAAAGCAGAAGAAAGTGTTAACCCCGCTTTTTTATTCGCTATTTTATTATGGCCAGCATTGCAAGAACAATTAATGAAAATGAAAAATAAAAAAGTAAAATTTTATATGCGTTTGCATCAAATGATCAGCGACATTATTCATTTACAAGTCGAAGCGATGATGATTCCAAAACGTCTTCAATTTGCGATGCAAGCGATTTGGATTTTGCAATTTCAACTCGAAAGACGCAGACCCAATCGCATTTTAAATATTTTTCAGCATCGCTATTTTCGCGCTGCATTTGATTTTATGGGATTGCGCGTGCAAGCCGGAGAAATGACGGCGGAACATTATGAATGGTGGAAACAGTTTCAATTGATGGATAGTGAAAAACAAGCTGCAATGATTGAAGCGTTGAAAGTGTGAGTGTGAGTGTGAGTGTGAGTGAAATCGCGTATATCGCCTTAGGAAGTAACTTACGCAATCCCAGAAAACAAGTGCAACAAGCCGTTCAACAGATTAATGTGATTTCAAAAACCAAGGTCATTGCTGAATCCAGTTTATATCAAACAGCACCACTTGGCCCACAAGATCAACCCGATTATATTAATCAAGTCATCGCCGTTGAGACTGCATTAACCGCGCATGAATTGTTGCGCGAATTATTATTCATTGAGAATAAAATGGGGCGTGTACGAACCGTCAAGTGGGGTGCCCGCATTATTGACTGCGATATTATTTTATTTGGCGATGAAAATATCTGTACGGATGATTTAATAATTCCGCATCCAGAAATGACGAAACGGTCTTTTGTGTTAGAGCCATTAGCTGAAATTGCACCGCATTTAGTGTTACCATCAGGAAAGCTGATACAAACAGTATTGCGAGATTTATCATGAATCGAGTTGCGATATATCCTGGCACATTTGATCCCATTACCAAAGGTCATGTCGATATTATTCAACGTGCTTCGGAATTATTTGACGAAGTGATTGTCGGTGTTGCAGACAGCACGCGAAAAAACCCTTTATTTCCAGCGGAAAAACGCGTGCAGTGGTGTATTGACAGTGTTGCCGCATTTCAAAATGTTCAGGTTTTTTTATTAGACGGCATGTTGGTCGATTTTGCAAAATCGCATCATGCAGAATATGTGGTTCGCGGATTTCGCACCAGCGAAGATGTGAGTTATGAATTATCGCTGGCCAGCATGAACCGACAATTATCCGATGAAAAATGCGAAACCATTTTTTTACCCGCGCGTGATATTTATATGCATATTTCAGCCACCATGGTGCGTGAAATTATTGGATTAAAAGGCGATGTATCTGCTTTTGTGCCTGAAAATGTGGCACTTGAGATTAAAGATGGCACGTAACAGATCAAGCCTCGTTGTCTGATTTGGTAAAACGTCGAGTTTGAGATGATTTTTTGTGATTAAATTGAGTTGAAAGCGCAGGTGTACTTGATCGTACATCGAGCATTTCAACGAAATTTATACCCTCAAGGGTACAGGTCACAAAAAAGCATCCAAAATCGGCGTTTCTATCTACGGAGTGATCTGTTGCGATGGCACTTAAAATTACCGAAGAATGCATCAATTGTGATGTGTGCGAACCCGAATGTCCCAATGATGCCATTTATCAAGGCGAAACGATTTACGAAATTGATCCCAACAAATGCACAGAATGCGTCGGTCATTTTGATGAGCCGCAATGTCGACAAGTGTGTCCTGTCGATTGCATTCCGTTAGCGTTTTATGAATCCAAAGAAACATTAATGCAAAAATTTCATAAGCTCGTTCGAAAGGGTGGGCGGTAATATGCGCTAGTGATATAGTTTAGAAGTGCTTGCGTTAGCAAGTACGAAAGAAAATATTAGGGGGGGGTTGCTTTCGCATTCGCTGACGCGAAAGCTTCTAAGCTATATCACCAGCGCTCAGCAACACACTTCAATCTCTTCACAAATGCGTTAATTATTTCGCAATTTTCTTTTGTTTGAAGATGACACGCATTCCTGGTCTGCCTGTTTTTTCATTCCAAGCACGGGGATCGTATTTCATTAATTCTAATTTTTCTTCAGCGCGCTTGTTGACGGTCAATGTTTTGTAATAACCAGTCGATTTGCCGCTTTTGCTTTTGCCCGTTGAACGTAATTGTACTTTTTCACGTGAACCTGCTTTTGCCATACCCCACCTCTAAATTATTTTTTCAACTTCTCAAGTACCGCTTCAATACCAATTTTATCAATGGTACGCAGACCTTTTGCTGAGACATTCAACGTAACGAAACGATTTTCACTTGAAACCCAAATACGACGCTTGTGTAAATTAGGCAAAAAACGGCGTTTTGATTTATTATTCGCGTGTGACACTTTGTGGCCGACTTGCGGACTTCTTTGGGTAACTTGGCAAACCTTAGACATGTTCATTGCTCCTCATTTGAAATGCGAATTAAGAGCTGAATTTTTTGTATCCGCTCGGAATGTTGTGGTTAGGATGGTTTTCGGAGAGACGCCGTGAATACATCCGTGTAGGCTTGCTTGGTGTGGCGTCCATGCCACACACACTCCCCTCAAACCATCCGTAACCCCAACATTCACTCGCTACTGATAGTTCGGCTCTTAATTCGCATTGAAGTGGCAATTTATAACAGAAAGAGTTTGGTGATTCAAGCGGAATAGTGTGAGTGTTTCTGACGCACTTGGCATCACCGCCCAAACCCGCTACTCTAATCGGCAAAATTCAAAAGGAGTGATTGCATATGATCCACGACATCCAATTAAAAATTCTAGATGAACGTTTGGGAAATACCGTACCATTACCAGAATACGCAACGCCCGGTTCTGCCGGATTAGATTTGCGTGCCTGTTTGGACGAACCTAAAACTATCCATCCTGGCGAAACTGTATTGATTAATACAGGATTGGCTATTCATATTGATAACCCTGCGTTGGCTGCAACGATTTTGCCGCGGTCGGGTTTGGGTCATAAACATGGTATTGTGCTCGGCAATTTGATCGGTCTGATTGATTCTGATTATCAAGGACCATTGATGGTTTCCTGCTGGAATCGTGGGTCACAAGCTTATACTATTCAACCGGGTGAACGTATTGCGCAATTGGTTATTGTGCCTGTTTTAAAAGCGCGTTTTCAGGTTGTTGAAGAGTTTTGTGCGAGTCAGCGAGGTGAGGGTGGGTTTGGGAGTTCGGGGACAGTGTGAGGTATCAGTGATCAGTTATCAGTGTGAACGTCAGAGGTAAAATTTAAAATTTATATTTTCTCGCACCCAAAATAAATCAATGGAAATACTAGCCATGACGACTTACACAATCCCCAAAGAACTTCCCACCGCCATCTTCCGCACCTACGACATCCGCGGTGAAGTTTCTGAAAAAAGTTTAAATGAAAATGTCGCTTATGCGATCGGATTAGCGATTGGTACTGAAGCATTACAAGTCAATCAATCTGAAATCGCTGTTGCTTGTGACGCGCGGTTAACGGGCGAATCATTAAAAAAAGCCTTAAAAATAGGCATTATGGAAACTGGTTGTAATGTCATCGATATCGGTGTGGGTCCAACACCACTGATGTATTTCGCAACACATTATTTGCCGACAAAAACCGGCGTGATGGTGACTGCCAGTCACAATCCCGCTAACCATAATGGATTTAAAATTGTATTAAATGGAAAAACCTTATCCGAAAAAGCGATTCAGGATTTGAGCGCACGCATTCAACGGCGAGATTTTGTTTCTGGAAAAGGTTCGCAGCGATCAGACACTATTATTCCTGCATACATCGATGCCATTTGCGCGCATTTAACACTGAAAAAACCGATGAAAATAGTCATTGATGGCGGCAATGGTGCGGCGAGTGAAATTGCACCGATTGTATTTCGTCGATTAGGCTGTGAAGTGATTGAATTATTTTGCGAATATGATGGACGTTTTCCGAATCATCATCCTGATCCCACTGTTCCAGAAAATTTAAAAGATATTATCGCTGCTGTTGTTGAAAATAATGCGGACATTGGTTTGGCATTTGATGGTGATGCGGATCGTTTGGGAATGATTACGAATAAGGGTGAAGTGATTTGGCCTGATCGACAATTGATGATTTTTGCGAAAGATGTTTTATCGCGAAATCCCGGCGAAAAAATTGTGTTTGATGTGAAATGTTCGCGCGTGTTGCCAGAAATCATTAAAAAATACGGTGGAAAACCGATTATGTCACGCACAGGACATTCGATTTTAAAAGCACGAATGATTGAAGAGCATGCGCCATTGGCCGGTGAGATGAGCGGCCATATTTTTTTCAAAGACGGTTGGTATGGATTTGATGATGGGATTTATGTGGGCGCGCGATTGGTGTGTATTTTATCGAATGAGTCAGAATCCGCATCTGATATTTTTGCAGCGTTACCACAAACCGTTAATACATCCGAATTAAAATTGCCGATGGATGAAAACAAAAAAGCGGATTTTATGGGGCAATTATTACGTGACGGTGATTTTGGTGATGCCGAAAAAATCACGATAGATGGATTGCGAGTCGAGTGGAATTTTGGTTGGGGTTTAATTCGCCCTTCCAACACATCACCGTATTTGATTTTACGGTTTGAAGCGGATACGGAAAAAAACCTCGCGCAAATCAAAAAAATATTTCGAGAGCAATTGTTTAAAATAAATCGCGAGTTGAAGTTGCCGTTTTGAGCCTCAGTTGTAAAATGCGAATTAAGAGCTGAATTTTTTGCATCCGCTCGGAATGTTGTGGTTAGGATGGTTTTCGGGGAGACGCCGTGAATACATCCCTGTAGGCTTGCTTGGTGTGGCATCCATGCCACACACACTCCCCTCAAACCATCCGTAACCCCAACATTCACTCGCTACCGATAGTTTAGCTCTTAATTCATTAAAGGTTATTTATACGCAGGCTTTTATGTATCTACCAGTTGTTGTTAGTCTGCGGTGGGGTGGTGGATGGACAATTCTGTGGATTAAAAACATCTTGTGATCCATCACTTGCATTGAGAGAACGACCTAACTTTTGATAATTACCGGGAGACAAGGTAAGAACCAAGGAAGCATTTCGATCAGAATCTCCCCAGTGATATGCGTAACATACACTCTGTCCAGAAGATATGTCTCGTTTAACATCACAGACTAAATCTAGGCCATGCGAAATCCCGGCGCAGCCTAAAGCTTGAAATACTACCGACACCACTGCTTGGCATGGATTGACCACGCAAAAAACTGCATAAGCATTCGTCATTACCAAAGTGGAAAATAAAAGAAAAGTAGCAGTGATTAAATATCTTTTCATACCGGTCTCCAATTTATCTACACATACGGATAGATTTTTATTATCTGCCCTTAATTGGAGTATAGTACATACCAGTAAATTCTTTGATTTTTCAGCGCTTAATCCACTGAAGAAACTACCCCATATTTTTGCCGATACGCTTCAATCGCTTGTAATCGCGATTTATTATTGACGTCATGACTTAAAAATTGAATCACATCCGACAACGTAATAATACTTTGCACTGGAATATTATGGGTTTTAACGGCTTCTTGCACAGCCGATAAATTGCCTTCGCCACGCTCTTGTCGATCAAACGCAATAATAATGCCAGATAAAATTGCATCGGTATTTTTTAATAGCGCAATTGTTTCGCGCACGGTGGTGCCAGCCGTGATCACATCATCCAGCATCACCACATTGCCTTCTAATTTGGCACCGACAAAATTGCCGCCATCACCATAGTCTTTTATTTCTTTGCGATTAAAACAATACGGAATATTTTTATTAAATTTTTCGAATAAAATAATGCTCGTTGCGGTTGCTAATGGAATACCTTTGTAGGCAGGTCCAAATAATACATCGCAATGCATACGAGAATTTTGCAGTGTTCCCGCATAAAATTCACCTAATGTTGCAAGCGCTTTGCCAGAATTAAAAACGCCGAGATTAAAAAAATACGGACTGATTCTGCCCGATTTTAATTTAAATTCGCCAAATTTCAGCGCATTGTTGTCGAGTAAAAATTCGATAAATTGTTTTTGTAAGTCTTGCATGATAGCCCTATGTATTTAACGCCAATGCATCTGCATCCGTTCGCTTTATGTTGTAGTTATGGGTAGTTTTCGGGGAGACGCCGTGAATACATCCCTGTAGGCTTGTACGTGGCATCCCTGCCACATACACTCCCCTCAAACCACCCATAACCACAACATACGCTCACTACTTCACATTTAGCGTTTAGTTCATTTCCATTTCCACTAAAATTTCCCACACCTTATCAGGATTAATCGTCGCAAAACAAGCAGGCACAACATCCGTTTTATGTTTTTTCGCATACCAACACGTTCTGCTATAACACGGCGCACAGGGAAATTGTGCGCTTAAATGAAATTGATGATTGCCAATAATGCCAACACGCTTGGGATCTGTCGGTCCGTATAACCCAATCGTTGGCGTGGTTAATGCCGCACTTAAATGACCGAGTCCTGTGTCAACCGCTACCACGGCAGTTGCATTTTTTAATACCGTTGCCATTTCTGCAATGGATAATGTCGGCAATATTGTCGCGTACTGAGAATTTTTTGTTAATCGTTCTGCACGGTCTTTTTCAATTTGATTTCCCCACGGTAAAAATACTGTGATCCCACTTTTATCCGTTTTTTCCAGTAATATTTTCCAATAACTTTCTGGATAATGTTTTGATTCCCAAGTGGTTCCATGCAAAAAAACAAAGTATTTTTCAGGGAGTTGAAAAGTGAGTGTGGGCAATTTTGTGTGATCCATCTGAAAATCAGGCGCTGTATTGGGTAGTGTATATTGTAATGCAAGAGAAAATAATTCTCGTGCGCGTGTCACCGCATGTTTTTGTTGTTCCACAAAATATTTTTTATCATAAAAAAAACTGCTGATAAATTCTTTCGTAGAATGTTTATCATATCCATGCGATTCACCGTTTGCTATTTTGGCGACTACCATGCTTTTCATTAATCCTTGCGCGTCGATTATGACATCATACTTTTTCTCACGCAGAATCTTATAAAACTTTTGTATCTCAACATACGTGGATTTTCTAAAAATATTTTTTCGCCATTTTCTGTACGCTACCGGAATAATTTTTTTAACAGCTGGATGCCAAGCGGGAATGTCAGAAAAAGCGGGTTCAACGACCCAATCGATTTCTAAATTAGGAATTGCTTTCATCGCATCGGTTAAAGCAGGCAGGGTGTGAATGATATCGCCCATAGAAGATTGTTTGACAAGTAAAATACGAGTTGGCATTGTGTTAATCGTGTCCGCGTATCAGAGTGCTTACCGCAATATCTTCATCCAATTTTGGCCAATGCACACCGATGCCATTTCCAATTAATCGCCACTCATTGCGGTCGGTTTCGTTTGCATCTCGTAATTTTGGAAACCATTCCAAAGGAGCTGAAATTTCTCTCCCGTCTGCCAGTACAAAATGAAGAGCGGTTTTTGTAAAACTGACGGTAATTGCGTGTTCATCAAACCTAACTGCCAAAGTGCCCATGCCATGCCTCTAAGAAAGTTGCCCTGTTTTCAATAACAATAGCCCTAATTTTAGTCAGTTCTTGACTCTTAAATCCATATGAGCTTGCCAAATTGATTGGATTCAACCAAAATTTAGCAACTTTATTGTCCTGTTCAACGTGAATGTGTGGCGGTTCGTTTCCTCAAGGCTAAAAAAGAAAAAACGAAATCCATAAATTCTTAAAATGGTTGGCATACAAAATATAACTTCCCTATAAAATCAAGGTGCTTATTATGCTCATTATCACTGCAAATCTCAACGGCATTCGCGCCGCTGCAAAAAAAGGTTTTTTTGAATGGTTGGAAAAACAAAAAGCGGATGTTATTTGTTTGCAAGAAACCAAAGCGCAAATGACAATATTAACGGACGAACTGTATCGTCCGGCGGGATATCATTGCTATTTCAGCGATGCGGTAAAAAAAGGCTATAGCGGTGTTGGTTTGTATGCCAAACAAAAGCCTGATCGCGTGATTCATTCATTAGGATGGGCGTGCGCGGATGATGAAGGTCGTTTTGTACAAGCCGATTTTGGCAATGTGAGCGTGATTTCTTTGTATTTGCCGTCGGGTACGAGTGGCGATCATCGACAAAAAGAAAAATATGATTTTATGGATCGATTTTTAAAAATAGTGCGCGAATTTAAAAAATCCAAACGCGAATTTATTATTTGCGGCGATTGGAATATTGTGCACAAAGAAATTGATATTAAAAATTTTAAAGCGAATCAAAAAACATCAGGATGTTTACCTGAAGAACGTGCATGGTTAGATAATGTATTAACAAAAGAAGGATTTGTTGATGCTTTTCGTGTGTTAAATCATGAAAAAGATCAATACACCTGGTGGTCGCATCGTGGTAATGCGTATGCGAAAAATGTCGGATGGAGAATTGATTATCAAATTATTTCAGAGGGTTTAAAAAATAAAGTGAAGAAAGTATCTGTTTACAAAGAGCAGAAATTTTCGGATCATGCGCCGGTAGTGGTGGAGTACAGAGTGTGAGTAGTCAGTGTGAGTGTGAGAAAAGAACAGAAGTACTCTCACACTCACACTCACACATCCACTATCGCAGCACTTCCCTCTGCTTCCCAATAATCTCCGAAATCCCTTTTTTCGCAAGAGATATTAACGACTGCAACTCATGATCATGAAACGCGCCATTTTCTGCTGTGCCTTGAATTTCGATAAAAGATCCAGCATCCGTCATCACCACATTCATATCGGTTTCTGCTTTTGAATCTTCCGCATAATCTAAATCTAAAATTGGCGTGCCATTAAAAACGCCGACAGAAACAGCGGCAACAAAATGCTTGAGTGGATCGCCTAAAATCATTTTCCGCTCTTGCATAAAACGCAATGCGTCAACCAATGCAACACAAGCGCCGCTAATGGCAGCGGTTCGTGTGCCGCCATCGGCTTGAATCACATCGCAATCGATAGTAATGGTAAAACCCGGTAATTTTGATAAATCAATCGCAGCTCTTAATGACCGGCCAATTAAGCGTTGAATTTCAACCGTTCGTCCACCTTGTTTTCCACGCATAGATTCGCGATCATTACGCGTATTGGTTGCGCGCGGTAACATGCCATATTCTGCAGTCAGCCAACCTTGTTTGGTGTCTTTTAAAAAACGCGGCACATTGCTATCGACGCTGGCATTACATAATACAATCGTTTCACCAAATTGCGTTAACACGGATCCTTCGGCATGTTTTGTGTAATCTCGCGTAAATGAAATAGGTCTTAAGGCATCGGACGAACGTTTGCTAGGTCTCATTAAAAAATCCTCACTAAATAATGCGGCACAGTATATCGTATTGCGTGAAATTTGCTATGATCACTTCTTACAAGGAAAATATGCATAACTCATCCGGAAATTTGATTGTCATCGCGGCACCCTCCGGTGCCGGCAAAACGAGTTTGGTGAAAGCCTTATCGGAATCAATGCCGCAGTTGCAGATTTCGGTATCGCACACGACAAGGAAAATACGTCCTGGTGAAATGAATGGTCAAGATTATTTTTTTGTTGATGAATCCACATTTAATAAAATGACTGAAAAACAAGCGTTTTTAGAGCATGCGACGGTGTATGGAAATCATTACGGTACTTCGCGTGAGTGGGTTTTGGATCATTTATCACAAGGCATTGATGTCGTGTTGGAAATTGATTGGCAGGGTGCGCGCCAAGTGCATGCGCTCTTTTCACAAGCCATCCTTATTTTTATTTTGCCCCCCTCTATGAGTGCTTTGAAAACGCGTTTACAGAGTCGGCGACAAGACAATGCAGAAATCATCGCGCAACGTATGCAAGCAGCACAAGATGAAATAAAACATTTCGGCGAATTTGATTATTTGGTCGTAAATGATCAGTTTGATGTCGCACTCCATGAATTACAGCATATTGTACTAAGTGCGCGTTTAAAAATGAAAATACAAAGTGTAAAGCAGACTGTGCTGCTGGAAAATTTGATGAAAAAGCATTAAAGTGTGAGTTATTGGTGTGAGTGTGAGTTATCAGTGTGAGTGTGAGTGTGAGAAAATACTAAATAATTCAGATTAGAACTGCGATCCTGAATAATATATATACTCACACTCACACTGATAACTCACACTCACGCTTACATCCACACTATAGAGGTTTCACCATGGCTCGAGTTACCGTCGAAGATTGTTTAGAAAAAGTAGAAAATCGATTTGCATTGGTTTTGCTAGCGGCAGAACGTGCGCATCAACTTGAAATGGGTGTTTCTGAACCGCTGGTTCCAGAAGACAATGATAAACCGACGGTGATTGCGTTACGCGAAATCGCTGGTGGTTTTGATATCCCTCAATTGTTAAAAGGTATTGATCGTACCGCTGAACCTTCAGCAGAAGCATTGGAAAAAAGGGCATCAACGGCCTTTATCAAAGATGCAACGCCGGAAGATTTTGAATAAACAGCGTGAGTTGTCAGTGTGAGTGTGAGAATCAGGACACTCACACTGCACGGAGTGCAAAATGCGTTTGTTTAAACGATTACGACGAAAACTCCACTATCTTTCACCTCCTCAAATTTCGCAAATTCATCAAGCTTATCTAACCGCGCTTGAAGCGCATCGTGGTCAGCGTCGTCAAACCGGTGAACCTTATATCACACATCCTATTTCGGTCGCTTGCATTTTGGCGGACATGCGAATGGATCATCACACCATTATGGCAGCGTTGCTGCATGATGTGATCGAAGACACTAAGATTCAAAAAGGCGATCTTGAAAAAAAATACGGCAAGGAAGTGGCAAATTTAGTCGATGGTGTTAGCAAATTAACACAAATTGAATTTGTGAGTCGTGCAGAAGCGCAAGCAGAAAATTTTCGCAAAATGGTGCTGGCGATGGCGCGCGATATTCGCGTTATTTTAGTCAAACTTGCTGATCGCCTTCATAATATGCGCACATTGAGCACACTGTCTTCTGAAAAACGATATCGTGTTTCAAAAGAAACATTGGAAATTTTTGCACCCATTGCAAAACGATTGGGAATGCGCGATTTTTCAGTTGAATTAGAAGAATTAAGTTTTGCGGCATTATATCCGCATCGTTATAAAGTACTTAAAAATGCGGTAGAAAAAGCCCGCGGTAATCGTAAAAAAGTATTAGCATTAATTAATAACACACTGCAAGAAGGATTAGAGAAAGAACAATTTCCACCGTGCACGGTTATTGGTCGAGAAAAACATCTATACAGTATTTACCGTAAAATGCTGATAAAAAAAATTCCGTTCAATGAAATTATGGATGTCTACGCGTTTCGAATTATTGTTGATGATGTGGATATTTGTTATCGCATGTTGGGTTTGGTGCATCGTTTATTTAAACCCGTTCCAGAAAGATTTAAAGATTATATTGCTATTCCAAAAGCCAATGGATATCAATCGTTGCATACCACTTTGTTTGGTCCTTACGGTTTACCGATCGAAATACAAATTCGAACGACCGACATGGATCGCATTGCATCCAGCGGAATCGCAGCGCATTGGTTATATAAAACAGATGACA
Organism: Verrucomicrobiota bacterium; assembly: GCA_013287435.1. Lineage (GTDB taxonomy): Bacteria > Pseudomonadota > Gammaproteobacteria > Coxiellales > Coxiellaceae > 2-02-FULL-42-43. The sequence goes on along the minus strand of JABDDU010000002.1, from coordinate 33,586 downwards.
ATGAATTAGAAAAAACGCATATGCATGCACAAAAATGGGTGAAAAATTTATTAGAGCTTCAAAAAAATGCGGATAGTTCATTAGAATTTATTGAAAGTGTGAAAGTCGATTTATTTCCTGATGAAGTTTATACCTTCACACCGAAAGGCGACATTAAAGAATTGCCTGCAGGAGCAACGGGTGTTGATTTTGCGTATGAAGTGCATACCGATGTGGGCAATCATTGCATGGCCATTAAAATTAATCGTCAATTAGCGCCGTTATCTGCAAAATTATCGAATGGAGATACGGTTGAAGTGGTCACCGCACCGCATGCGCGTCCGAATCCAGGCTGGTTGGATTTTGTGATGACGAGTAAAGCGCGCAGCGGTATTCGACATTTTTTAAAATCTCAACAATATTCCGCCTCGATTCTTTTAGGGAAAAAATTATTACAAAAAGCGTTGCGCGATCAGGGATTATCTTTGAAAAAAATACCAGACACGGTGTGGTTGTTTTTTTTAAAAGAAACGCGTTTTAAAATAGTCGATGAGTTAACGGCGGATATTGGGTTGGGTAATCGTGCGGCGGCTGTGGTAGCGCTGCGAATACAAGCACTCACGCAAGAACAAACAACCGTTTCAACGTCCGAAACAGCCGATTTTCCGATTGCTGAGCGAGCGCCACTCATTATTGAGGGCACAGAAGGAATGTTATTAGATTTTGCGCCTTGTTGTCATCCCATTCCGGGTGATCCTATTGTTGGTTTACTGAAAGCAGGCAAAGGAATTGTCGTACACGTAGATGATTGCAAACGCGCTGTTAAATTTTTACAAGAACCTGCGCAATGTGTTTTATTGCGTTGGTCAGATCATGTCAGTGGAGATTTTCTCGTCACTGTTTCTGTGGTTGTGAAAAATGAGCGTGGTGTATTAGCGATTTTAGCGTTATCAGTTTCCGACGCAGAAGGAAACATTGATGATATTCATGTCGATGATCGTGAAGGACATTATTACAAAGTGACTTTTCAGCTATTTGTGAAAGACCGTTTGCATCTTGCACGCATATTGAAAAATTTGCGGCAGATAAAGCAGGTGGTGAAGATTACGAGGGCGAAGTAGTCAAAAGGAAAATACAGCATATGAAGAAAATAATTGAAACCCCCAACGCTCCCGCTGCCATTGGCACTTATTCTCAAGCCGTTCAAGCGGGAAATACGGTGTATATTTCAGGGCAAATTCCATTGAATCCCAAAACCATGAAATTAGTAACAACTGATTTTCAGGCGCAAGTAAAACAAGTATTTGACAATCTAAAAGCAGTTGCCATTGCAGCGGGTGGTGATTTGTCGGCAATTGTGAAATTAACGATTTATTTGCAAGATATAAATCAATTTGCAACCGTGAATGAAATCATGGCGACGTATTTTGAAAAACCCTATCCTGCACGCGCAGTGGTTGAGGTATCACGATTGCCGAAAGAGGCGGGAATTGAAGCGGATGCGGTGATGATAGTGTGAGATATCAGTGTGAGTTATCCAACGATCGGTTGACTATAAAAATTGTTGTGTACCAAAGATTTTATTTTCTGCATTTCATTTTTTATTGAGATTTAATTTTATGTTTTCCAATTTTACTCACACTCACACTTCTTCCCTTAAAGGCATCGGTCCCAAAACCACCGCACTATTATCACAGCTTCATATCGACGCTGTGCAAGATCTACTATTTCATTTACCTCTGCGCTATGAAGATCGTTCTCGCCTTTATCCTATTGCTCGTGTGAAACCAGGTGATCGTGTATTAATCGAAGGAAAAATTATTTCGACAGAGATTGTCGGGGCGCGACGTTATTTAAAATGCGTTATTGCTGATGCCAAGGGCGCAACACTCCATTTAATTTTTTATCATCTTGTTAAAATACATCATAAAAAATTAGCGAATTTACGCGGAATAATACGATGTTTTGGAGAAGCGCGTTTTGGTTATTCAGGGTATTTGGAAATAGTGCATCCTGAATACGCTGCCGCGAATCTCATTACGTCTGATGGTTTGTTGTCGTTATCGCCGTGTTTGTTGCCTGTTTATCCGACAACCAAAGGTCTTTCGCAAGTTTTGTTACGAAAAATAATGCGTCAGGCATTACAATTATTAGAGAGCGAGAATAGTTTGCCGGAATTGCTACCAGAAAATATATTAAAAAAATTTAATTTTTTTTCGTTACGAGATGCATTGCAGTTCATTCATTTTCCACCGTTAGATGCAAACCCCGCAGAATTATTATCGGGAAAACATCCTGCACAAACTCGCTTAATTTTTGAAGAATTGATTGCACATCAATTAAGTTTACAAAAAATACGTCATGCGACGCGTTCTCGCACCGCTATTGGCTTGCCACGCCATGATTTTTCGCAGCAATTATTGGAAAAATTGCCATTTCAATTAACAACCGCACAACAACGGGTGATTTTAGAAATTGAAAAAGATTTAACACAAACGTCACCGATGTTGCGTTTATTGCAAGGTGACGTCGGTTCCGGAAAAACAATTGTATCTTGTTTTTCAGCCTTAAATGCAATTGGTGCGGGTTACCAAGTGGCTTTGATGGCGCCGACTGAAATTTTATGTGAGCAACATTTTAAAAATTTCTTGCAATGGTTGTCACCGTTAGGAATTTCTGTGGATTTATTATTAGGTCGGCACACGTTAGCAGAGCAACATAAAATAAAATCACGCTTAAGTTCTGGCGAAACTCAATTGATTATTGGCACGCATGCTTTGTTTCAAAATAAAATTGAATTTAAAAATTTGGCATTATTAATGATTGATGAGCAGCATCGATTTGGCGTGCATCAACGATTGGCATTAATGGAAAAGGGCTTAAAAACAGGTGTTTTTCCACACCAACTCATTATGACGGCAACACCGATTCCGCGCACATTAACAATGACCGCGTATGCTGATTTAGATTTTTCCGTGATCGATGAATTGCCACCGCATCGAAAACCGATTTCAACGGTATTGGTTTCTTCGGCGCGACGCGATGAAGTGATCGCGCGTGTGCGTATTCATTGTCAATCGAAAAAACAAGCGTATTGGATTTGCACATTGATTGAAGAATCTGAGTTGTTGCAATGTCAGGCAGCGGAAACGACAGCGCAGTATTTGCAAGAAGCGTTGCGCGAATTACGCGTTGGTTTAATTCATGGCCGTTTAAAATCGGATGAAAAAAATGCGCTGATGAAATCATTTCAGTTAGGTGACATAGATTTATTGGTGGCAACCACAGTCGTTGAAGTGGGTGTGGATGTCTCGAATGCGAGCTTGATGATTATTGAAAATCCAGAACGGTTGGGATTAGCTCAATTACATCAATTACGCGGGCGAGTGGGACGCGGGGTCGATGCGAGTTTTTGTGTCTTGTTATATCAACATCCGCTATCAGAAATTGCTAAAAAACGCTTATCGGTGATACGTGAAACGCAAGATGGATTTGTGATAGCACAAGCTGATTTGGACATGCGCGGGCCTGGGGATGTGTTGGGCGCACGGCAATCGGGATTAACGCAATTGCGTGTGGCTGATTTAATGCGTGATCAATATTTATTGCAGAGCGTGCAAATCGCGAGTCAAACGGTAGTAAAAGAATACCCGCATTGGGTGTTGCCATTAATAGAACGTTGGATTGGTGAGGAAATGAAATATATAGCGGTGTGAATAAATAAATTTACCTATATAGATTAAAACAATAAAAATATTCACTCACTATAAGTAACAAAAAGAAATATTTTAGAAAAACAATGTGATAATTTTAATTACGCGCTTGTTTCAATTGAAATGATTAGGTACTATACCCGAGATGCGATACAGTTTTTTGTGTCGTCGTTTTATTTGGGAGTTCGGTGATCGGAAAATGTTTTTCCGACGGAGCTTCCAGAAATTTGATAATTCAATATTGAGAGGGAAGTTCAATGTCGGTAAAGAAAATTCTTCTTTTGGGCGCTGCTGGTATTGCTGCGGTTAGTATGACTGCTGCAATGGCTGGTGGTTATACGCAAGAACCTGCTGCACCTGCTGCAGATAATGGTTACTACATCGAAGGTCATTTAGGGTATGCACGTCAAGATTACTTTGATGATGTGAGATGGGTCGCATCTACTGGCGTTCATGCTGTAGATCATAACAATGCGCGCGGTGGTTTTGCTGCTGGTGCGGATGTTGGTTACAGAATCAATAGACATTTTGGCGTTGAGTTAGGTTGGTATCACTTACCAGACGTCAATGTTATTGCAACTGGTGCATCGGCTCAGTATTTCAAGAGCTGGGCGTTATACTTGGCTGGTAAATACATAGTGCCATTGGCTTGGATGAATGACACGGATTGGTTCTTCAAGTTAGGCGCTGCCTATCGTAAAGACACGGTTCCAGTGGGTGCGGTTAATAGCACCAATGGTGGTATTACAACAGGCAAAGCTACTTATGTTCGTCCTATGTTTGCAACTGGTTTGGATTATAGCTTTAGTGACGCTTGGTCGGGTATTGTTCAATACACGCATTTTTCGGGCGCAAGAAAAGCTTTCCCATATGCAATTGCGAATACGGGTTCTTTGGGAACAGTTGCTGCTAACATATTCACGTTGGGCTTAGGATACAAGTTTACTGTGTAATAGTTAGTACATTGCTTGAAAAAAAGGGGGCACCTGCTCCCTTTTTGTTGAGTTCTTTTTATTTTTTGGAATTGTTAAATGCTTCATTCTAAAAATAAAAAGCTTGTTTGTTGATTTTTTTTTGGGTAGTATGGTTATTGTATGCTTTTTGCATATTGAGCGGAAAAAGAGTTGTTTAATAGTGTTTATTACTCGGCTCTATTTTTTGTTAGATCGAAAAAGAGGGAATTTAAAATGTCGGTAAAAAATTTATTAGTGTTAACTGCTGCTGGTTTGGCAGCGATTGGTGCAACAGCTGTTATGGCTGGTGGCCCTGATCATATGGCAATGCCATCCGAACCTGCGTTTCAAAATAGTATCTATCTTGAAGGGCATTTTGGTTATGCGCAATCCAACTGGACGAAAAATAATTCAAACAAATTGATTGGTGCCTCGGCTACTTCTGCATACGATGTGTCATCTCATGGTAAGGGTTATTTAACGGCTGGTGCTGATTTAGGTTATAACATCACGCAACACATCGCAGTAGAAGCAGGTTGGTTCTACTTACCTAAAGTGGCAGGTAGTGTAACAACACTGGGAACAGGTACTGATCTTCTTCCTGCGGGTAGCGGCGCAGTTGTTCGTTCTTGGTTTGCTTACACAGCTGCAAAATTGTCTGTGCCCGTGATGGATAATTTAGACTTGTTTGGAAAGGTAGGTGTTGCTTATCGTGCATTAAACTACAGTGTACCTTCTACTGTTAGAACTACGCTGGGTGTGTCAGATAAGGGGCACTATTGGACACCTGTATTCGGTACTGGTATTCAATATACCTGGGGTAATTGGTTGTTAGGTGCTCAGTACATGTACTTGCCTGCAAACACCGAAATTAACTACGGTGCAGTTGGTGGATTACTCAATGCTGGTGCTCCAAATGCTGCTCCTGCGGTTAATCTGTATACCGGTTCATTGGGATACAAATTCAACGTTTAATCGAAAAGTTGATTGTGATGGTAAAGAAAAGGGGCTTTTGCCCCTTTTTTTTGCTACGAAGTTGATGGAAGCGCGAGTGCAAACGACCGCGCGGTATGAATGGATCGGTGTGCGGGAAAGAACGCAAATTCAACTGTTCACCGTTCCAAACACTAACTAAAATTTTGTCGTACAGAGTATCTGCAGTTGTCCTCTTGAATTCTAAATCACGCATCCCCATCTCAAATCTATCTCAATTACAAATCACGGAGAAAACACATGCCCGTTACAGCACAATCTCAAACATTATCCTTTGGTGCAGACGTTAATCAATTATTAGAATTGGTGGCGCATTCACTTTACAGTAATCCCGAAATATTTTTACGTGAATTGATCTCGAATGCTTCCGATGCGGCTGATAAATTGCGTTATGAAGCATTAACTGACGCAGCACTTTATGAAAGTGATACTGAATTAAAAATTTGGGTTTCTTTTGACAAAGACAATCGTACGATTAGCATTCGCGATAATGGCATTGGCATGAATCGCACCGAAGTGATCGAAAATTTAGGAACGATTGCAAAATCAGGCACGCGCGCGTTTAAAGAAAAAATCTCTGGTAATGGCAAATCAGAAGATTCGCAATTGATTGGCCAATTCGGCGTGGGATTTTATTCTGCTTATGTCGTCGCTGATAATGTTGTTGTTCGCACACGCCGTGCAGGGATGACGCTGGATCAAGGCGTTTATTGGGAATCCAATGGCAAAGGTGAATTTAACGTTAAAAATACCGATAAAAAAACACGCGGCACTGAAATCATCTTGCACCTTAAAAAAGAAATGGATGAATTTTTAGACTCGTATCGTTTACGCTCTATTATCACCAAATATTCCGATCATATTGTATTGCCCATTATGATGGAGAAAACAGAAAAACCCTCTGATAAAAAAGATGAAAAAATTATTCCAGAACAAGAAGTGGTGAATCAAGCGAATGCATTGTGGACATTACCTAAATCAGAAATCAAAGATGAGCAATATAATGCATTATACAAGCATATTGCGCATGATTTTGAAGATCCGCTCGCGTGGGCGCATAACAAAGTCGAAGGCAAATTAGAATACACTTCGCTACTTTATATTCCCAAACGTGCGCCCTTTGATTTATGGCAACGCGAAGGCGTGCGTGGATTAAAACTGTATGTGAAACGTATTTTTATTATGGATGACGCAGAACATTTTATGCCGATGTATTTGCGTTTTATCAAAGGTGTTATCGATACCAATGATTTACCGCTGAATGTGTCACGTGAAATTTTGCAATCAAACAAAACCATTGATTCAATCAAATCTGCCTGTGTGAAAAGAATATTGAGTTTGTTAGAAGAATTAGCGACCAATAACGCTGAAAAATACGTTGAATTTTGGCAAACATTTGGTGCTGTTTTAAAAGAAGGTCCCGCAGAAGATTTTGCGAATAAAGATCGCATTGCGAACTTGTTACGATTTGCCAGCACGCACGCAGATACCGATAAACAAACGGTTTCCTTAAAAGACTATGTATCACGGATGCAGCCTCAACAAGAAAAAATTTATTATATTATCGCTGATAACTGGATGGCGGCAAAAAACAGCCCTTTATTAGAAGTATTTCGTCAAAAAAATATCGAGGTATTATTATTGTCTGATCGTGTTGATGAATGGTTGGTGTCTCATTTACACGAATTTGAAGGTAAAAAATTACAATCGGTGTCGCAAGGATCATTGGATTTAGGTTCGTTGGAAGATAAAAAAGAAATAGAAGGAAAAAAAGCGGAAACTGAAAAAAATTTCAAAGATGTGATTGAGAAAATGAAAAAATCATTGGGCGATCGCGTCAAAGAAATTCGTTTAACTCATCGCTTAACGGATTCGCCTGCCTGCGTCGTGTTTGATGACAATGAATTAACAGGGCACATGCAACGCATGTTAAAAGCAGCAGGGCAAAGTGTTGGCGAAACCAAACCGATTTTAGAATTAAATCCAGAACACGCGCTTATGCTGAAAGTTAAGCATGAAAGTGATGATGCGCGTCTGACGCGCTGGGCAGATTTATTATTAAATCAAGCTTTATTAGCAGAAGGTGAGCAATTGCAAAATCCTGCGGCGTTTGTGAAGACGTTGAATGAGCTTCTTTTGAATTTGTAAGAATAGTGTGAGTGTGAGTTATCGGTGTGAGTGTCAGAGGTACGGTTTAAAATTTATATTTTTTATTATTTAATTTTTGGATTTGACATTGCAAATTTTAGATTTAATATTTACTCACACTCACACTCACACTCACACTCACACTCACTATTTTTCCGCTGCCATCAGCGTATTCTGCAATAATGTCGCAACCGTCATAGGCCCCACACCGCCCGGAACCGGTGTGATCCAACTTGCTCTCAAGCAAGCTGTGTCGAAATCAATATCGCCCGTGATTTTGCCATTATTTAATCGACTAAAACCAACATCAATCACAATCGCGCCGATTTTGATCCGATCGCTTTGAATGAGTCCGTAATGCCCGGTTGCTGACACTAAAATATCAGCGTTTGAAATTATTTGTGATAAATCACGCGTAAAACGATGACAAACCGTGACCGTGCATTTTGCCAATAATAATTCCAGCGCCATTGGTCGCCCAACAATATTTGACGCACCAATCACAACCGCATTTTTTCCCGACAGATTTTCACCCGTTGTCTTTAATAAGGTCATGACGCCGTACGGCGTGCAGGGACGCAATAACGGGCGACGCTGTGCTAATCTGCCTAAATTATAAGGATGAAATCCATCCACATCTTTTTTCGGGTCTATTTTTTCCAATAAATCATCTGGTGATAAATGCGAAGGCAGTGGTAATTGCAATAAAATGCCGTGAATTTTTGGATCATGATTGAGTGTATCAATTAATTTTTCCAATGTAGTTTGATCAGTATTTTCAGGTAACTGATGAAAGCGTGAAAAAATCCCGACGGCTTCGCAGGCATTGCGTTTATGTTTGACATACGTTTGCGAAGCAGGATTATTGCCGACTAAAATGACCGCCAAACCAGGGGTGGGCAAATTATTTTTTTTGCGCGCAAGGACTATTTCCGAAACTTCCGCTTTGATTTTTTCTGCCATTGCGCAACCATCAAGAATTTTAGCTGACATTTTGTTGCCTATTTTTCGGTATAAGATAAGATTATACGCGAAATCGTTACGAAATGAATCGGGCTAGGAGCACGAATGCTAAAAAACAAAACCATTTTAATCACCGGTGCTTCGAGCGGCATTGGCGAAGCCTGCGCTGAACAATTTGCAAAAGCGGGTGCAACCTTAATTTTATGCGCACGGCGCAAAGAACTTATTGAAAACCTCGCTGAAAAATTAAAAACAACCTTTAACACTGAAATTCACGTATTAAAAGTAGATGTGCGTGATTATACAGACATAAAAAAACAATTAGCGGCTTTACCTGAAAAATTTAAACAGATCGATATATTGCTGAATAACGCGGGATTGGCCGCAGGATCAGAGGCGATTCATGAAGCAAATGTACAAGATTGGGAAGCGATGATTGATACTAACGTGAAAGGCTTATTGTATATGACGCGCGAAATTTTGCCGACCATGATCGCTAAAAATTCCGGACATATTATTAATATTGGCTCCATTGCCGGACGTTCGTTATATCCAACCGGTGTTGTGTATTGTGCGACAAAGCATGCGGTCAAAGCATTGTCGGAAGGTTTGCGTATGGATCTCTTCGGCACAAAAATTCGAGTGAGTGAAGTTTCGCCGGGCGCTGTGGAAACCAACTTTAGTGTCGTGCGTTTTAAGGGCGATCAAAAAAAAGCAGATGCTATTTATGAAGGATTCGATCCACTCACCGCCCATGATATCGCCGACGCTGTTTTATACTGTGCCACACGCCCCCCTCACGTGAATGTGTCTGACATGCTCGTGATGCCGACGGCGCAAGCAGCGATTCGGATGATTGCGCGGGAGTGATGGATATGCTTTAATCTCGGATATGACTCCGGATTTGCACGACATATTCGGAATAGACTCCGAGATTACGATATGCTGCAAAAACGATTACTGGTACTCTCTAAGGAATATAGCTTATTTTTATTTGGCGCGCGCGGTGTGGGTAAAAGTACGCTGGTAGAAAGTACCTATAAAATTAACACCACTGAAACTACTTACATTAATTTACTCGACACCACCATTGAAGATCGATTTGCGCGCAATCCCATGGAATTGGTTGCCATTGTTGAGGCAATGTCGTTGCAAGAAAAATACGTCATTATTGATGAAATTCAAAAAGTGCCTAAATTGCTCGATGTGGTTCATTTACTGATTGAAACGAAAAAATGCCATAAATATTTTATTTTAACGGGATCCAGCGCTCGAAAATTAAAATTAGCTGGCGTGAATTTATTGGCGGGCAGAGCATTTGTGTATCATTTATATCCTTTCTCATACCTGGAATTAGGAAAACAATTTGATCTCCAGTCAGCGCTGTTATATGGCCTGTTACCCGGTGTTTTTAATTTCAAAAAAAAACAGGATAAACAACAATTTTTACAGGCTTACACACTGACTTATTTAAAAGAAGAAATTTGGGCGGAACAACTGATTAAAAATCTTGACCCCTTTCGCCGATTTCTTGAAGTTGCCGCACAATCCAACGCGAAAATTATTAATTATTCAAATATCGCCAGAGACGTTGGTGTTGATGATAAAACGGTGAAAAATTATTTTTCTGTGTTAGAAGATACGTTATTAGCATTTATCATAGAACCTTACCGGCATTCATTTAGAAAACGCTTGATGTCTGCGCCAAAATTTTATTTTTTTGATGTTGGAGTCACGCGCGCATTGGCTCGTATGTTGGGGGTTACGCCAAAATCTGGAACCAGTTATTATGGCGATTTATTTGAAAGTTTTATCGTCACTGAATGCATAAAATTAGCAGCCTATTTTCAACCGGAATATAAATTTTCGTATTTAATGACAGGCGCGGGCGTTGAAATTGATTTGGTCGTCGAAAGACCGGGAAAACCATTATTATTAATTGAAATTAAAAGCACAGCAGAAGTGCGACATGACGATCTGCGTGCAATTGAAATGATTTCAAAAGAAATCGGTCCTTGTGAATCAATTTGTTTTTCCAACGATAGTCATAAAAAGAAAATAGGTAATGTCATGATTTATCCATGGCAAAAAGGCATCGCTGAATATTTCCGAGAGACATAATGTTCTTCACCACCAAACGCCTCACCATGTTCATTATTTCCATCGCATTATTTATGGATGTGATGGACTCAAACGTGATTAATACGGCAGTGCCAGCGATGTCGCATACGTTTCACGTCAGCCCCATTGATATCAAAATTGCCTTAATCAGTTATTTGCTCAGTCTTGCGATCTTTATTCCCATCAGCGGATGGACGGCGGATAAATATGGGACGAAAAATATTTTTATCGGCGCATTGGGGTTATTTACGGTCAGCTCATTTTTTTGTGGTTATACCTATTCTTTACCTCAGTTAGTGATCATGCGTTTTATTCAAGGTATTGGTGGCGCATTTATGATTTCGCTCAGCCGATTGATCCTCGCACGCACCTTTAAACGGTATGAATTGGTTGAAGCAATGAACACCGTCATTATTGTTGTTTCGCTGGGTGTGATGATGGGACCTTTTGTGGGCGGTGTGATTGTGGATCATTTATCCTGGCCATGGATTTTCTGGGTCAATGTTCCCGTCGGTATTTTTGTTGTGTTGCTGGCCAGTCACAGTTTGCAAGAAATAGCGCCTAAAAATCCACACCCATTCGATTATTTAGGTTTTATGTTGTTTGCTGGTAGCTTGGCGATAGTGTGTTTTTCACTGTCAGAAATGAGTGAATCAAATCGTGATTTAGAAGCATCGGTGATGAGACTGCTGATCGCAGTCACGATGTTAATGGCCTATATTTTTTATGCAAAACGAAAATCATTTCCTGTTATTAGAATAGAATTATTTCGGATTCGTACCTTCCGTGTTTCTGTTTTTGGAAATCTATTGTCGCGACTGGGTTTTGGCGGCGTTCCCTTTTTATTACCGCTGATGCAGCAAGTGGGGTTTGGTTTTAGTGCGCAATTATCGGGTCTTTTAATGATTCCCATTGCACTCGGTATTATTTTTTCGAAAATGACGGCCATAAAAATATTAAGAAGAGTGGGTTATAAAAAATATTTACTGGTGAATACTTTTTTAGTGGGGTTTGTTATGTGGGCGTTTGAATTGCTGACTGCAGCAACACCGCTTTATTTGATCGCATTGACCACGTTTATTTTCGGCATTTTTATTTCTGCGCAATATACGGCGATGAACTCATTGGCATTGGCTGAAATTAAAGATGAGGAATTAAGTGCATCGACGAGTATTACCAGCACCGTGCAAATATTCGCGCAAAGTTTGGGTGTTGCGGCGGGTGCCATATTACTGCGTATTTATTCATCGCATCTTGGTAAAAAATTATCACTCACGCCAGCCATGTTTCACGATGCGTTTTTTGCATTGGGGATTATTACTTTTTTATCATCGGTTGTATTTTTTGGATTAAAAAAGGAAGATGGTGTGCAGATGTTGAGGGCGGATACGAAAGAAGTATAGAGACGCGGTTGATGGCGTCTCGTCGGTTTAGATTGATATAGTATGTAACGTAGCTTTAGTCATATATTTTAATTGGTATAAAAAAATATAATCGTTGAAAATGCCGTGTTTTCAGGCATAAAAAAATTATTTGCAACCTGGGTAAGATTGCTCATTATTCGTGCCGCGTAAGGCTTCTGCTTGCTTCGCCCTTGCTATTGTTTTATGAGCGTATAGCCTTGCTTTAACTTCAGCGATTTGACCCGGTTTATTAGGGTTGGCGTTTTTTAAAAAATCTTTAGCGGGCGCAAAATTACCCTCGCTCATATTAGCCAAAACACGACGAAATGCCTCGTCGAAATGCGTTGTTTTACCAAAAAATCTGCAACAAGTGTATTTCATATTTTCACCCATATCATTTCTGTTATTAAATGCGAATTGACTTCGCTGGTAACAGATCACTCCGTAGATAGAAACGCCGATTTTGGATGCTTTTTTGCAGTAAATCTCGTCGAAATGCTCGATGTACGATCAAGTACACCTGCGCTTTCAACTCAATTTACTACAAAAAATCATCTCAAACTCGACGTTTTACTAAATCAGACAACGAGGCCTGATCTGTTACCTTCGCTGAATGTTGCATTCGCTCGGAATGTTGTGGTTAGGATGGTTTTCGGGGAGACGCCGTGAATACATCCGTGTAGGCTTGCTTGGTGTGGCATCCATGCCACACACACTCCCCTCAAACCATCCGTAACCCCAACATTCACTCGCACCTGATAGCTCAAAGCGAAGTCAATGCGCATTTACGAAGTGCAACATCATACAGAATGAAAATTAAAAAAAACATTAAAAAAAGAAAAATAACTGAATTTAATGAAATATTAAGGAATTTGTAATGAAATTAGAATTATCGAACACTCTTTTTCACACTCACACTCACACTCACACTCACACTCACACTCACACTCACTACGCATTCGGCAACAACAAACGCTCGCCGACTTGAAGGTCTGCTGAATGTAAATGATTATGTTCCATAATATGATACGTTGTCGTATCAAACTCAGCAGAAAGTCTATGCAAATTATCGCCGCGTTTGACAATATATAATTGCTCATTGCGCGCAATTAATTTTTTCGTACGCTTAGAGAGCACCTTACTTTTATCGTGCACCGTTTTAATGGGTTTTTGGCTATCTATTGCTGATATTATTTTCGGCACCCATAACGCTTGATTGATTTTGATCGATCCATTATGCAGTTGATTTATTTTTTGAAGTATCGCAACCGTTGTTTTGAATTTCGCGGCAATACTGCTCAGTGAATCTCCGTGCTTGACGGTGTAATGATTGAGATCTTTTTCCGCCACTTCACGTTGTATTTTTTTGTGGACAGCCAATCGTTTTACAAATACTTTTTTCTCATTGGCGGGCAACACCAACGTAACAATTTGATGCGGCGGTGTCACTGAACGTCGCAACGCGGGATTTAATTTTTTCACTGTTGTTACGGAAGTGTGTGCCAGATGCGCAATGGTTTTTAATTTCATTTCTTTGGTAATCGTCACGGTGCTTGTGACCGCTTTATCAGGAACGGATGCAAGATGAATTCCATAAGCATGTGGATGCTGAATGATGGTTGCCAACGCTAATAATTTGGGAATATAGGCTTCTGTTTCTTTAGGTAAAGGTAATGCCCAAAAATCGGTGGGTCTTCCATGTTCACGATTATATTTAATCGCGGCCGCTACTGTCCCAGGTCCGGCATCATAAGCGGCCAATGCGAGCAACCAATTGTGGTGAAATTCTTGATATAAATACGAAAGAAAGGTCAAAGCGACTTTGGTTGAAACGGTCGTGCTGCGGCGACCATCATAAAAATAATTCATTTTAACGCCGTAGTTATAGGCGGTGTCAGGCATCAATTGCCACAAACCGACCGCGCCTCGATCAGAATCGCCGTAGGGAATATAATCGCTTTCTATCATAGGCAACAGAGCCAGTTCGGCGGGTAGATGCAGCTTTTTGGTTTCTTGAAAGACATAGTAAAGATAAGGTTTCGCATTTTTAGTCAGCATATGGATATACTTGGGATTGCGCAGATCCCAATCCACCTGTCGCTGCACATCAGTATTTTTACCATTGGTTGAAATTTTAAACTGCTGAGACATCACAGGCCACAGATTTTGATCGTCAGATGACAGAAATGCTTGCGCTGGCATATTAATCCAGCCCAACATGATTGTCGTGATAAGTAGTAATTTCCGAACCATGTGTCGCATGTAAAACATGTTACGGACTGGAAGCGGGTTAATCAACCTTTTTTTCGTAACCCATTGATTTTTTGGAAAGGTTTTTTGTGGTAAGGTATCAGTTATCAGTGATCAGTAATCAGTGATCAGTAATCAGTGATCAGTAATCAGTGATCGGTAATTAGTTGTCAGTAATCGATAATTGGTTAACAATATCACACTGTTCACTGTTCACTGTTCACTGTTCACTGTTCGCTGATAGGAATGCAAAAATGAGTTTTGAAGTGAATCGTGACAGGGAAAAAGCAGCGCTGGATCGCGTATTAAAAAACATGCGTGGTTATGATTTATTGCAAATAGGTGATCCTAACACTATACGTTTCAGCGAAAATGCACGTTTTATGCGTACCTTTTTTTTAGACTCGCATGTCACCACTCAGTGCGGAAAATCGTTTATTCAAGCAAATCCCGATTGTTTGCCCATTCAATCGGAGGCGATTGATATTGTTTTGTTATTACATCAATTCGATTCAAAACAAGATGCAATGGATATATTACAAGAGGCCTATCGCGTGTTGCGTCCTAATGGTCAACTTATTATTGTTGATTTGAATCGGTGGAGTGTGTGGCGTTTATGGTATCGATCCAAAAAATGTTATTCTCCAGGAAAAATAAAACGCTGTTTGCGCGCACTGGATTTTGAAATGACCCAATATGAAAAAGTGTGGCGCGGAATTTTTATGTTAGTTGCAACTAAAAACATTTCTGGCATGACACCGCTCTTTATTCGTAATTATGGAAACGCTCGTACATGCGAAATAAAATAATCCAAAAAGTCGAATTATTTACTGACGGCGCTTGTCGTGGAAATCCAGGTCCCGGTGGTTGGGGTGTATTGATGCGTTATGGCACACAAGAAAAAGAATTGTATGGTGCGGAATTGCATACCACCAATAATCGCATGGAATTAATGGCGGCTATTCAAGGGTTGTCTGCATTAAAAAGAGAATGTGTTGTGGAAATTACGACAGATTCGCAGTATGTTCGCAATGGCATTATGAAATGGTTGGCGAATTGGAAAAAGCGAGATTGGAAAACGGCTGATAAAAAGCCTGTGAAAAATAAAGATTTGTGGGAACAATTGGATGCACAAGTGGCTTGTCATCAAGTGACTTGGCATTGGGTCAAAGGACATAGTGATCATCCGGAAAATGATATTGCGGATGCCCTGGCCAATCGCGCAATTGATGAATTGTGATTTCCGCACATCTTTTTGAGAGAAAAATAATGACACGACAAATCATTTTAGACACAGAAACAACAGGATTAGCGCCTGAAAAAGGACATCGATTAATTGAAATCGGTTGTTTGGAAATGATTAATCGACGCATCACGAATAATCGTTTTCATTATTATATTAATCCTAAGCGCGTCATTGATGCGGGTGCTGTTAAAGTGCACGGCATTACCGAAGCATTTTTAAAAGATAAACCAACGTTTGATCAAATTGCCGATGAATTATTTGCTTTTTTAAATGGCGCAGAATTAATTATTCATAACGCGCCTTTTGATTTAGGCTTTATCAATGCGGAATTTGCGCGCGTGAATAAATCCCGTGTACCGATTACGCAATTTTGCACTGTCATTGATACTTTGGTCATGGCGCGACGCGAACATCCCGGGCAGCAAAATACGTTAGATGCTTTGTGTCGGCGTTATGGCGTGAATAATAAACATCGGGATTTGCACGGTGCATTAATTGACGCGGCATTATTGTCTGAAGTGTATTTGATGATGACAGGTGGACAAACGCAATTGTTTGCCGATGAATCATCAGAAGAAAAATTAAACGCCGTTGTGGCCACCACAGAAAAATTAAAACGATCAAAAAATCCATTGCGTGTGATTCTGGCGAATACGGAAGAATTAACCGCGCATAAAGCGTTTTTAGGTAACAGATCACTCCGTAGATAGAAACGCCGATTTTGGATGCTTTTTTGCAGTAAATCTCGTTGAAATGCTCGATGTACGATCAAGTACACCTGCGCTTTCAACTCAATTTACTACAAAAAATCATCTCAAACTCGACGTTTTACTAAATCAGACAACGAGGCCTGATCTGTTACGTTTTTAGAGAAACAGGGACGTTCAAATATTTTTTTTTAAAAACGCTTTTAGTTTCGGATCAACAGATTTTAACGCGTTTGATCCTCGGGTAATTTTGGCGATACTGACATTTAATTTTTCAGCCATTTCACGTTGTGTTTGTTTTTCATCAAGCAAACCTTTAATAATTGAAAAACGATCCGCAATGACTTCTTTTTCTTCAATCGTTAAAAAACAATCGAGCAAGCGCGATAATTCTTCTGTGTTATGTGCTTTTAAACACAAGGTGAGAAATGATTTCCAGGTGTTCATGATTACTTCCCAGTCTCAACAGGGAGACGCGAGTGTTAACGAGCGTTAATAACAATACTTCAATAAATCCGCCATGGATAATTTTTCTTTTTCTGATGCATTGGCTTCAAACACCAATTCACCATCGCGAATTGCCATTAACCGATTACCGTATTTTAAAGCATAATTTAACTGGTGTGTCGTCATTAAGCAAGTAATCTGTTTTTGCCGAATGATAGTGCTAACAAATTCCATTACTTGATCGGCTTTTTTAGGATCCAGTGCGCTCGTGGGTTCATCCAGCAATAATAAATCGGGTTGTTGACGTAAATATAGCGCAAATGCAAGCATTTGTTGTTCTCCACCGGATAAATATTTTACGCGCGTTTTTAATGATTTTACCAATCGAGGATTAAATTGCGACAAATAATCCGGTAATTCCGCTAACAATTGTTTTTTACAAAATGATTTTTTTGCGGCTTGTAAATAAGATGACTCAATTAACAGTGCATTTTCTTCAATCGTTAAATCCGCAAAAATACTTTCCGAAATAAATTGTGTCAAGGTGACCATTTCTTGTCGAAGTGATTTAAAATCGTAGGAGTCAATCGGTTTATTTTTAAAAAAAATAGTTCCCTTGGTGTGATAATAGGTACGATTTAATAATTTTAATAACGTGCTTTTTCCGGAACCATTGCCACCCAGTATAACCACAAAATCGCCTGGTAAAATTGAAGTGGTGATGTCATTAAGAATATTTTTTTCACCCGTTGAAAAATATGTTTTTTTAAGTTCAATTAATGGTTTCATATTTTACTCACACTCACACTCACACTCACACTCACACTCACACTCACACTCACACTAATCCACCATCGCATATAATTCCCCGCGCTGCTTGGTATAATGTGCCGTCGATAAAAAAGCGACAAGTACCAATCCTAATAATAATTTTAAATAAATAGGATTAATGCCCATCACTAAAAATCCATTCACAATTAAAAAATAAATAAATGCACCTACAAAGCAACCCGTCATTCCAATCACTGCACTAAAACGATCTGATATTATTAATCCTGAGACTAATTTTTTTCCAATAACCACAGCGCCAATGGCGGTGAGTGCAACACCTAATCCCATAGAAATATCCGCATAGCCATCCACCTGCGCCGTCATAATGCCGCATAATGCCGATAAAGTATTACTCATGGCTAATCCCAACCCCAAATATAACGCCGGTTTTTTACCGAGTTTTTTCAATAAATGTGGGCTGCTGCCAAAAGCGCGTAGATATAACCCTGTTTGACTTTGCAAAAATAAATACAGTAATAAACCTAAAATAACGGTAAACCCGATAAGAAATAAGGTTAATGTATTGGGAAAATAATCTTGTAAATGTTGTAAAAAAATATGGTTATTAAGCAAACTAATATTGGGGCGATTCATCACGCCAAAATTGACACTGTATAACATAAATGTTGCGAGAATGCCGGCAATCAATGAATTAATTTTTGCAACGCGTTGCATGATCGTGACTAACATTCCAATGATCATTCCACCCAGTAATCCTGCGATGATACTGATCGTTTGACTAAAGCCGAGCGTTATAAAACGCGCAAAAATCGCAGCGCCCAACACAAACGTTCCTTCGACGGTTAAATCAGTCACCATTAAAATGTCGTAACTTAAATAAACGCCGAGGGTGAGTGGCAGGAAGATTAATGTTTGCTGTAATGTATTTAATAAGATGGTTAACATAAGTTAGTTATCAGTTATCAGTTATCAGTGATCAGTTATCAGTTATCAGTTATCAGTGATCAGTGATCAGTGATCAGTGATCAGTGATCAGTTACTCACACTCACACCATTTCCACTTTATATCCCATTCTTTTTGCCGCAGTTTTTACAACCACAGGATTCACATTTTGCTTCTTCGCAGCCGCTGGATTTAAAAACACAAAATAATGTGTCATCACATGAATCGGCATTTCTGCTGCATTTTTACCGCTTAAAATGCTTGCTGCGATTTTTCCGGCATCAACACCCGTTTGATATTCAGAAACGCCTAACGCAAATGCTGCACCTTTGCTGACAGAGCCATCGTCTGATGCAATGACGGGAATGTGTTTGATGCGTGCTTGTTGTAACAGCGTATTGATTCCGCTAACAACCAACTCATCTTTTAAAATAAATATCGCTTGCGAATTGGCTGCAATCGTTTTGCTGAGCGTATACATATCCGATAATTGTGAGACCATTAATTTTTGCACGATAATATGATCTTTGTTTGCGGCAACTGTCATTTGTTGCACTTGATTAAAAATGCGAGCATCAGCGCTATACACAATGGTTAATTTCTTAATGTTCGGTAATACAGCGTGAATAAAATTGATCCGTTCCGTGGGCGGAACCTTGCTGGTCACGCCGGTAACATTAGGATTATTCGCTTTTTTGGCCTGTGATTTCAGATGATTTGCAGCAATGCCGATGATGGGCGTATTGCGCACCATGGCAATACTCATTTGTGCGGCATCGGTTCCAATCGGTGCCACTAAGTTGACATGCAGAGAATTAAATTCTTGTAAAATCGATCGTTGAATATTGGCATCCCCTTGCGCATTTTTCACCAAATATTTTACAGGTACGGTGGATGCCTTATTTAAAGAAGCCTCAAAACCATTCACAATTTGCGTCATGGCAGGTATGGCCACTGGCACCAAGATTCCTACGGTTATAGGTTTTGCAGTTGTGTTTCCGATGGATAAAGTGCTGATCGACGTTAATACGCAAACCGCTGCTATTGTGACTGTTCGTTTCATGGTGTTACCTCTGATTAATAAAAATACTGATGTAATGGTACATGAGTACAAAGGCAATTGCAACCTAAAAATAAAAAAATTAAAAACACGGATACAAAGAAATTTTTTACTCGATTATGATGTTGACATTAAATGCGTTGACATAAGGTTCCACCAAAGGTACCGTCGTATGAGTAAAATAGAAAAAAAGCTTGAAAAAATGATCAATAACCCGCGTGATTGGCGGATTAATGATCTGATCCAGCACGCAAACCGATTAAACCGGTTTACATAAAATTATTTATTGGCTTAATTTTTGAAGTGGAGAAAAAACATGAATCCTTATGATTATCCGATTCTGGTGCGCCCATTGACTGAAGAAGAAGGAGGTGGTTATTTTGCGGAAGTTCCTGATCTACTGGGTTGTTACGGTGATGGAGAAACCGTAGAAGAAGCATTACATGATATTAAATCAGCGATTAAATGTTGGATTTCTGCGGCAAAAGAATTTGGTGATCCCATACCGGAACCCAGTGTTGCCTCGCGGTATAGTGGTCAATGGAGAATTCGTGTGCCTAAGCATTTGCACGCAGCGCTTGCATTACATGCGAAAATTGAAGGCGTGAGTTTAAATATGTTGGCGGCAACGTTGTTAGCCGAAGGGGTTGGAAGAAAATTGGCGGAGCGGAGATTGGATGAAAACGACTAAAGATTTTTGTAATTATTCAGCAATAGGAGAGTTGCATTACCGCGAAGGTCCAGTTTTGATGCTATTTTTCACAAAAAAGAGCGCAAAAATGGACCTCCCTGAAACATGCTGAATAGTTAAAGATTTTTCAAAATCGCAAAAACCGTCATCAACATACTCGCAATTCCCAAAAAATTCGGTGCAAATAAAAATAAACTAACGCCATTAATACCAATGACCAGATAAAAATATAAGCCGATAATGGTGAGTTGTGTGAGCCTAACAAAAAACGGTTGCTGATCACGCTGCTTAATGATTCCGTCTTTTGGAAAATACGACACAATCGCATTGGATGCATTCGCGTGATTAACCAACAGCGGCAATACAATCAAAAAAGAAAGCAGAGACAGTGTTTTGATGAGCATGGGCGAAACAGTCAGTACCGTTTGACTGAAAAAAAGAAAATATACACTGATTGCAACAGGCAACGCCAACACACCTAACAAAATATGCCGTATTTTATAGCCTTTTGAGACGCGAATAATAAAACCACTCACGATCGGTGTTAGGCAAATCCACCACATCACTGAAAAAATAGACCACGCCGATGAGCGATTGTAAGCAATCCAGGTTGTGATAAATTCAGGAGCTGCTTGCATGCTTGTGTGTTTCGATATCTCTGTTGTGACGGCACTCAGCAATAAAGTAATCAACGCCAGTACGAGACATAATAATGGAAAACTGATTATTGTTGAAATATGCCGTGAAAAAAGGCGTTTTACATAACGATTAACTAATTTTGAAAACGTTGCGGCAAATAAAAATAATGTGGTTAATAAGGCGGATGTTTGAAAACCATAGGCTAAATGTATTGTGGGTGATGTGACAAAACTCATGATCAGAAAAATCATAAACAGTAATGTCGTGCCTAATCCAAACAGCGTTAAACGGCGGCAACCAATATTAAACAGTAAGCTCCATCCTCCGTCCGGCTCTTGTTTTGTAAACGGTTTCATTAAATTGCTGAAATAGGCATCGGTTTGTTCACGATAGGCTAAAACGCCCATGCCGATTGCAATAACGCCATATAACGACCACGGAAATAATCCATACTGTAATAATTGTGTTTGTAATGACTGTGAAAAAAGTGCTGTATTTATAGGCCCATTGATAGGAAATGCTTGGCCATCAATAAAACTGATTCCACAATAAATGCCGTATAACGTCAATTCTAATAATAAAATGTAGAAAAACCAGGGTCGCCAGGATAAGGGTTGATCCGCATCCCTGTTTTTTTGAATGAATCGCTGATTGCCATAAGGCGAAATAATTAAAAATAACGCAACAACAGCAGCGATCCAAAATGCATAAAAACAAGGGGTAATTGCATGGGGGAAATAACAAAATAAATAAATGCCAAGGATAATTAAGAGTGGGTTGAGGATGTAAAGTAGATCTTTCCTAGCTTTGATGTATTTCATGCTCTAAGTGGTGCCTCCGATCCTCACACTCACCCTAAATATGCTTCAATCGAGCCGTCAGAATTTGATACCACCGATCCGATAAAAGCCCTTCTTTAAACTTTACCTCAACATCCGTCAGCATGGGTTGACCGTGCTCCAGTAATAATTGACGCGTGGTTTGTGTGATATTTTCAGGATCGCTGTCTAGTAATTTATCGCGTATTTCTTCGGAGAAAACCAGATATTCTCGCAGTGCAATTCGTTTACCGTCGACGGATGGCACTAATCGTTGCCATACAATTAATCGTACCGTTTCAACAATATCAATTGTGCGACCTAAGCGTTCTTCTTGCGGAAAACTGCCGACCAAACGTCGAATTGTTTCGGCTACGCCATTCGTGTGTAATGTCGTATAAACCGGATGCCCCGTTAATGCCGCTTCAAGTGCTGCACTGATCGTTTCTGGATCGCGCGCTTCACCGACTAAAATTAAATGCGGTTTGCGTCGCAAGGCATTGCGAACACCTTCCGCAAAAGACGGTAAATGCCGAGGAATTTCAGATTGTGCAACGAGCGATGACGGCATGATGATATTGTCATAAACGAATTCAATCGGTGCTTCGTACGTCAGAATTTTACGATTGCCTTTTTCTTCTTCTGCTAATCGTCTAATGATTGAAGCTAATAAGGTGCTTTTGCCGGAACCTGTCGCACCCGTGATATAAACAATACCTTGTTGCGGCGCCATGGCGTCGAGAATCGGTTGCGGTAAATTGAGCGTGGATAATTCCGGCGGCATGGAAGGAATCGTTCGAAGGGTAATTTGTATGCCTTCGTGACCTTCAACATAACAACCCACACCATTCACGCGATAACGAAAGCGTTCATTGCGTGTCGGGCGCACTTCGTAATGCGTATCCAAATCAGTGCCGCGCATAATTTGTGTGGTGCCGTTTGGCCCGTACAACGCATTCAATATATCGCCTGCTTCCGTATTGGCTAATTTGCGTTTCGTGATTTTATGAATGCGACCGTGGATTTCCACGACAATGGGTTCGCCGGTCTGAATGGTAATATCAGAGGCACCAAGGCGATGACAAAACACCAATAAATCATCTACGTTTTTTTGCTCGAAACGCGTGGGTTCTTTGGGGTATTGGAAAGATTCATCTGTTTGTTCGGGCACAAGAACCTCGGTTAGTGGGAAGTTATCTGTTATCAGTGATCAGCGATCAGCGATCAGTAAAGATAAACTAAAAATATGCCTCTGACACTGATTACTGATAACTGATCACTTCGTTATCACCGGTCTCCACAGTTGCGGATTCGGTTGTAATTCAGATTGTGCCGTAATACGCAATACCTCATCGTTAATACGCAGTTGTGTTGCATCACCAGTAACACCCAAATTTGCGCTAGCGACAAAAGGTGGGCTGACCATGTGTAGCGCTAATAATTTTCGATAAAGAATCATGCCCAACATATCGCGTTTTAATCGATTGAGGTCATCGGTAAAAATAGAGACGGCTTGGTCGCTTCCTTTGATCCATCCTTTTTTGAAAAAGTAATTCCACACCTCTGCTTCTGCTTGCGTTTGTGGTAATAACGATCGATCGGTGAGTCGCGGTCTATCAAATCGCATCCACAAATAATCACGCCAATTCGGCGGCGCTGTCACAAAACGTGCAGAGCGAATAATGCGATACGTTTTTGCATCAATACGTAACGTGTCGTTATTGTCGAGGTCTAAGTTATTATCGCTTTGGACTAAAACGGGCGGCAACACATTGTGGCCGAGCAGCAATTGATTAAAATCGAATACTTGGTCGATAAAAATAGATTCTTCTCGTAATGCCATATCAATATTTCTGGCTTCCCACGCTAAACCACCGCGTGCACCGAGCGATGTCGCGGCTTGCCGAATGCCGGCCAAACGAATAGGGTTCACTTGATCAGCGCCTTCCGGAATATGATACATGGCGATATAACCCACATCGGCTTTTAGCACCGGTGGACTCGCAAACGTGGTGGTAACACAACATAAAGCGATGGCGGCGAGTGTTGTGTTAAAGAAATTTAAAACTTTCACACGTCGTTATCCTTTTAATTACCGTTATAACGAAGCTCAATCGTGCGTGATTTTGGGTACACGGCGATATTCGCCTTCATTACAATTTGATACGTGATGTCACGCAAAATAGTGGCGATAGGTCGATTGTGAATGTTGAGCGATATCAGCACCGGTATCGCTGGTTTTTTGCCAATCACTTGTAAGTGATAATGCGTTGCTTCTGCTATTTTTTTCAATACGGGTTGAACCGGGCCTGTCCAGCTAATGGAAGCGAGTTTGCCCATGCCGATTACTTGGGGATTAAAAGGTCTTCTTAAATTTTTCGGTGGATGAACCGTCATTTGTACGGCAGACAATGCTTGTAATGATTTGCCGACAGCCGTTGCCGCTTCTGCGATTTGTTCTTGTGATTGTTCGTCAGTGACTTGAGCGGGTACTGTATCGGCAGACAGATATTTTAAATGAAGATCAACTACTTTTTTGCCGCTATCGCAGCTGGTTAATAAAAAAAACAGTGGGAGCAGAAGCGCGAATTTCCATGTCATTTTTTTCATTGTGACTTCCATAGATTCAGGGAACTGAGAATGTGAAATCTCATCTTACCTGCATTACCTTAACGTAACATTAATTTTCTTTGTTAATTATTCAGCTTACAAAAAATCCCATCAAAATTGAACCTTCGAGGTTTATTCTAGTTTTGATCGGTGGATAGTTACTTTCTTTGTTACATTATCACTAGATCGGGTGGAAAAGTCTAAAGAAAAATGGCAACACTTTTCCTGCTTATCCGGTTAACACATATCAATCAGCTCGGAATTTTTTGTTACAGGAAAGTTGACGACTATGCACTTTTTCCGCTCAAAAATGAACCATCCCTGGTTCGGTCCCTCGCCTGTCCTGGCGCTATTCGCTACAAAAGCACATAGTCATCAACTTCCTATGATGCTGATGGCTGAACGCGCCTCGATCAGCAGGCCAACTTTATCCAGAATCGAAAAAGGGGATTCCAGCGTTTCATTTTTTGATGAAGTGGGTCGCCTGTTAGAAGAAGAAAATTTGCCGAAGCGTATTCGTTTTAAAAAAATAAAAGAGTTGGATTAGTATGTTCTTCGCACCAACGTCAACCCATCGCCCATCGGCAACATACACATTGTCACGCGATCGTCGTGGTAAATTTTTTGATTTAATGCGCGAATGATTTTTGTATTTTCATCTTGATTTGCTGCATTAATCACTTCGCCACTCCATAACACATTATCAATCGCAATTACGCCGCCGGGACGCACGAGCTGTAAACAATATTCGTAATAGTGACTATAATTCGGTTTATCAGCATCGATAAAGGCAAAATCATACGTATTTTGCTGGTTTTCTTGTAGTAATTTTTCCAAAGTTTGAATGGCGGGTGCTAAATGCAGCGTGATTTTATTTTGCAAATGCATTTTTTCCCAGTATTTTACGGCCATGCGTGTCCAATCAACACTTAAATCACAGCAGGTGACATGACCATCCTCAGGCAGCGCGAGCGCCATGCAAATGGCACTGTAACCTGTAAAAGTGCCTATTTCTAAGGCTTTTTTCGCATGCATCGTTTGCAATAAAAATTGAAAAAATTGTCCCTGTTCGGGAGAAATTTGCATGGGCGCTGCTTCGAGTGTTGCTTGTGTTTCTAAGCGTAATGCTTTTAATAGCGCGGGTTCTTTGACGCTGTGCTGGTGGAGATAGTGGGTGAGTTCGGGTGTGAGTTGTAATGTATGAGAAGACATTGAGGATCCTTTTGGAATTGGTGTGAGTGTGAGTGTGAGTATGGGTGTGAGTTATCGGTGTGAGTGTCAGGGGTGCGATTTAAAATTTATATTTTTTATTATTTAATTTTTGGATTTGACATCGCAAATTTTAGATTTAATATTTTCTCACACTCACACTCACACTCACACTCACACTCACACCATATGGTACTTTTCCACTCAGTACGATAACATAAGCTTAAATTTATATGCACGAGGTATTTTACGCATGGCTTCAACCGCAGACGCTCACTGGCGAGATTCCGCACGCAGCGTTAAATTTTTTATGTGGGATGGTCGTGCTGCATTTCCCGTCGTTATTTTTTTAATGCATATGACGTTGTGGACGTTGGGCATTACGGTTGTGTTAATCATGTTTTTTTCGATTTTGAATCGTTACGGATTTACACCGATTGTTTTTTTTCGGTGGACGCGTGGATTAATCGCCGGTGGACATAAAATTTCAATTCCATGGTGGATGACATGAGTATCAATTTGGAAAAAAAATTAACGGCGATTGCAAAGCGAATGAATGTCAATTTTACCTTAAAAAGCAGTGTTGCAGCGTACAAAGAAATTTTTTCTGATACGGGATTATTACCCGCTTTAACCAAACGTGCGGATCAATTAGCGCAATTGTGTTTGGGTTATGGTTTAGGAGCGACGTATGAAGATGTGGAAGGCGCTTTGCTGGGCGTGAAAGTCAATTTTGATGAATTCACGCCAGAAGTGTTGCGATTGCTTTGCATCTTGGATGTGCTGAATGAGCTCGTGAAAAGCAGCCCAACACGGGATGAAGTGGCGTTGGATGAGTTGATGTATGATTGAGTTATCAGTGATCAGTGTCAGAGGCACGATTTAATATTTTACTGTTTACTGATCACTGTTTACTGATCACCAATAACAAATAACCAAACAAACCCCCTAAAACCTACTACACTTAACTTATAGAGAAAAACTTAAGAAATCACTTATTTCTTAATGTTTCCTTAAGGTTTCAACAGTACAATTTGTAAGGAGTAAGGGAAAAAGTAGCCACGGAAAGGCCGAAAAATCAAATGGATATCTATTTTTTAGGCTGAGGTGGTTATGACAGTAAATAATGCTAATCTAGCTAGACACGTTCAAGAAGAGGTACTTAAGCTTACTGGCAACTTAAGTGATGCTGTGCATGTTGCAACAGGTGCATTGAATCAGAAAACTGTGGCTGCTGAAAACACATCTGAGAACCCCGCTAACTCCCCAAAAGTTCTTGGTCAAAAATAACAAGCGTTCAATCACGCCCTTCTCAACTTAACTCACTCGCTTGGTAATTCATAAGCATGAACTTCATGTGATAGAATGACTCTGATAACTGATAACTGATAACTGATAACTGATTACTGATTACTGATTACTGATTACTGATTACTGATTACTGATTACTGATTACTGATAACTGACAACTACCCCTATGGACAACATCTCCGGACTCACACCCGATTTCAAAGGCCAAGATCTTAAAAAGAAATTATTGGAGTGTCTCGACAAAGAAGCGCGCCAATTTTCTGACATTGCGCGCACCTATTTTGCAAAAGAAAATCTTTCCAAAGAAGATAAAACGGGTTTATTAAACGCTGTTATTGCGACAGTTGATCACGTGCTTGACGGCGGAGATTGGGAAAGTTCTTTATTTTTGCGAAATACCATCAAACCCTTAATCGCTATCAAAGCAGAAGCGATTGCAGAATTAGATCGTTTGCAGATGAAAGCGGGCGAGCAATCCATCACGATTAAACCGGCGAGTGAAGATGAAACAGAAGTTTATATTTCGTTGTTTCAAAGCGACGGTTACAATATCAATAAGTGGGCAATGCAATTAAGATCATTGGATCGTTATGTCGTTGGTCGTCCGGTTTATAAAAACCAAACAGACATTGAAAAACGCATTCGTTTGCGTAATGCAGTAGGGAATGAAGCTTATGTCGTGGTCGTTGTGAAAAAAAATGATGTTCAATTGGATCAGTCTACTGCATCATTGAAAGATCAATTCGATCATCCGCTGTTGCTCTTAAAAGAAACGGCGCTTAAAAATGGTCGAATGAATGCATTTGTGCATCAAGGAATGCGGTATTATTTTGTGGATGGGCAGTTATTAAAAGTGTGAGTGATCAGTATCAGAGGCACGATTTAATATTTTACTGTTTACTGATCACTGTTTACTGTTTACTAATCACCGATAACGGATAACTCAACATGCAACAACCCGGCCAACAGCAAGCCGATCATGCATCCAACTTTTTTTGGTTGATTGCGCTTCTTTTCGGAACGGCATTGGCATTTTGGTTTTTCGATTCCAAAGAAGTTGTGATGCCTGTTTTTTGGTTTCGCGTGCATGAAATCGAAGGTGTTCGTTTTTTAGTAAAACTATGGATACCAGTCGCCGCATTTCTTCATTTACCCAAACCTGATTTGCAACAACTTGCCGCCATTCAACAATTCATGCAGCATGCCGATCCTGCCAAAGTCAATTGGCAAACGTTTGCAGCGATTAATGCGGATTTGGGGCAATGGATACGTTATCCCATTATTATGATTTTCGTAGGGCTTGCTGCGTTGGTTTATTTTAAAGGCTCCGCGCCATTTCACACGGGCTACACGATGAAAACATTGCGCGTGGTTGGCCAAGAAGCGTGGCCGCAAATTACGCCGGTGCTTTCACTTGATTTGGTAAAACAAGATATTGATAAAGGTCCGTGGGCGATGTGTCAATTGCCACTCGATTTTTGTCGTCAGCATGATTTGTTATTGATGAAAGTAGTTAACAGTAAAAAAGTGTGGACGATAAAACAAAAATCCACGTATCGATTATTTGCATTGCAATTAGGGCCGATGTGGCAGGGAATCAATTATTTACCGATTCATGTGAAAGCCATTGTGGTGATTTGCATGGCGCGTGTCACCAATCAACGTCCACTGGCGAAAAAAATATTAACGCAGATTGCGTTGTCAGCTGCATCAGGAAAGCTGGATTTTACCGGTGTTTCTGACGATTTAAAAACATTTCAAGACCATAAAATTTTACGATGGCTTGAAAAACGTCATGCGTATATGGTGACACTGATGGCATCGTTATTGGAAGTGTCGAGAAGCGATGGTGTGCTCGCGTCCGCAGAATTTTTGTGGTTGAAACCCGTCGATCGACGCTTGTGGTTTATGTTAAATAATGTTGGGCGTCGTACGTCTTTTGTTGAAATAGCAGGTGCTTTTTCACATTGGAAAGCAGAGCAAAAAATAGGGCGCGCTTTAAAAACGCCGATGGTGAAAGGTGCTGTGGATGCGTTAGAAGAAACACTACAAAACGTGTTGTTTGTGGAAGAAGGTGAGCGATGGCGTACCAGCAACGAGGGTTAGATTCCTCGCAAGAACAAAATCAATCACGCATTGTTCGTGATACGCGCACGTTGGGCATGCGCATTTCGGATACGCTGAAAAATCCGCATGGCTTGTATATTGTCTTATTAGTTTTTGCTTGCTCCACTTTTCTTTTCGGTTATCTCAGCGAACCACTATTAATTGCCGGCGCGATCTGTTTTTTTTATGGGTTTCTACAAAAACGCACACTGCCTTTTCGTCTGCCTTTGGTTTCAGGTGAAATTGATTACAACGACACCTCACCCGGCACTGGAAAACCACGCAAAGCACGCGGAATTTATTATTTTGGTAATGAAATAAAAACCGCGGATGAATTGTGGTTTAGCAATGAAGATATGCGAACCCACGTTTTAATTTTCGGCTCAACCGGTTCTGGTAAAACACAAGCACTGTTATCGATTGCGTATAATGCCTTATTACAAGCATCAGGATTTATTTACGTCGATGGTAAAGGCGATAATAGTTTATATGCATCCGTATTTTCCATGGTGCGATCCATGGGGCGCGAAGATGATTTATTATTAATTAATTTTATGACGGGTGCGCGCGATATTATTGGCCCGCAAGAATCTCGTTTATCTAATACCTTAAATCCGTTTGGTTCAGGCTCATCCAGCATGTTATCCAACTTGGTGGTGAGTTTAATGGGTGAAGCGGCAGGTACGCCCGATGGTGATATGTGGAAAGGTCGCGCGATTGGTTTCGTTGAATCGCTGATGAAAGTGTTGGTTGCGATGCGTGATGCAGGGCACATTTTATTGGATGCCAATTCGGTTCGTAATTATTTTCACTTACCGAAACTGGAATCGATTGTGCTCGACAAATTATTCCCGCGCGATGGTATGGAATCCGTTAGCTTAGAACATTTTCCACCGACAGTACTCGAACCGATCACCAATTATCTTTACACGTTACCTGGATTTAAAAAAGAAAGTAAAGGCAAACAGGTATCGCAAGTATTTGAGCAACATGGTTATATCACAATGCAATTGGTACGTATTTTTACGTCATTAGCTGACACGTACGGCCATATTCTTCGCGTGCGTTTACCGGAAGTAGATTTATCTGACGTCGTATTAAATCGCCGTATTTTATGCGTATTATTACCCGCATTAGAAAAATCACCGGAAGAATTATCGAATTTAGGAAAAATTATTATTGCTACCTTAAAATCGATGATGGCGGCAGGATTGGGTGATAGCGTTGAAGGTGAATTTAAAGATTTAATTGAGAAAAAACCAACGACATCAGAAACGCCTTATTTATGTATTTTAGACGAATATGGTTATTACGCTGTGAAAGGTTTTGCGGTTGTGCCTGCGCAAGCACGATCCCTTGGTTTTTCGGTTGTTTTTGCAGGGCAAGATTTACCGGCATTTGAAAAAGCATCCAAAGAAGAAGCGGCATCCATTGGTGCGAATACCAATATTAAAATTTGTATGAAATTAGAAGATCCGTTGTCGACCTGGGAATTTTTTATGAAAACCGCGGGTGAATCGTATGTGACACACGTGGAGAGTTTTCAAGTGGATCAGGGTAGTATTTTAGGAACGTATCAAGATGCTAAAGGGGCGCGTTTGGAAAAGCGTGCACGCGTTGATTTATTGGATTTAAAAGAACAACGCGAAGGTGAAGCACATTTCTTTTTTAAATCTCGCATCGTGCGGGGGCGTTTTTATTATGCGAATCCCGTACCGGTCAAACGCATGCATTTAAATCATTTTTTAATGGTGGACGCGCCGACCGACGAAGCGGTTAAACAGTTGGCGAAATCATTTGATGTGTATAAATCATTGGATCAATCTGCGAAATCAGGCTGGAAACCGCTGGATTTGCCTGAAAATGAAGAGATCGATCGCGTCGTGCAGTTAATGCATGCGCATCAAACATTGCAACCCATCGATCGTGCGCTGAGTGTATTGATGCATTTTGAGGAAAAGATCAGCGTTGAAGACGATATTCCAGAAGATTTTTTCCAAGAAGTGGCAGAAACGCAAACGCCACTGTCAACGGAAGAGCCTTCCGAGCATCGTTTAAATATTTTTGTTGGATTACGCATGACGGACTATCTCAAACCGTTAAAAGTATCTGACGATCCCGTTTATCGCGCGGCTATTTTGAATCGCAAAACGGTGCGCGATCAAATTGAATATGTGCAACGGCTGTGTGGAAAATCAGGTCGTCAAGCAGCGAATGTGGCGATGGAGTTGGTGGGTGATATGGATCGTGGAACGGATTATCCACCAGCGCCGCTCGATCCGCCGGTTTTACCACCACAAATTGCAGCGAAGTTGCGTGAGATTGTGGAAGGTATTACGTTGAAGAAGAAAGAGGCGGGGGAAAAGGGGGGAGTGTGAGTTATCAGTTATCAGTGTCGGAGGCGCGATTGAAGATTTTGCTGATAAAAGATAATCGATCACTATTTTAATGCTATCTTAAGGATCTTTTGCTAAATTACAGATAACTGATCACTACCCTAGGGACATTTTTACAATCATGAAACCGATGCGCCACCATTTTTTCTTCATTTGTCTCGGGCTAATCGCGCTCTGTTTGACTGCTTGCTCGCATCCACCCTGTGATAAATATTTAAAGCATCCACCCTACGTTCCACAAGAGAAGCTGATCAAGCTTAAAAAACCCATCAATGTTGTGCAACGTCGCGAGTACGATATTTGTCTTTTGCAACGAGAGGGTGTTCAAGTGATTCGTTTAGGGCAAACATGGAAATTGGTTTTTCCGAGTGATGATTTATTTGATAACGATACGGCTGAAATCAATAATCATTATAAACCTGTGTTATACGTAGCTGTTGATTTTATGCGAACGTATTCCAAAATTTCCGTTAAAGTCGCCAGTTTTTCTAACAAAATAGAAAATGATGTGATGACTAAATTTGGAACCGTCACCGATGAATTAACCACAAGACAAGCGGACGCTGTTTTAAAATATTTTACATCGCAACATATTTATGCACGATTAATTTATGCAGAAGGCGAAGGTGGTCGTCATGCAGTGGCTTGGAATGGAAGCGCAGATGGTCGACGTTTTAATCGCAGAGTGGAAGTGAGCTTTAAGTATTATAGGGATAATAGGGCGTGGTATTAGCATGAGCATAAACACACAATCACAAGAAACCGCCCTGGAAATCAACGAATTTTATCGTGACAATTATCGTCGCACGATGAAATGGTTGTCACTGATGGTAGTCATTTGTGCGATATTAACAGCGCTATTAACTTGGATGACCTATGGTCAAAAGCAATCTGCTTATTACGGTGCGATGACAACGGGTCAAATCATTCCCATGCATGCCTTATCAGAACCGGTTGTGACCAGTGATTTTATTTTGCAATGGTCATCATTAGCGGCACGGCGTATTTACAATTTAAATTTTGCGTCTTATCAACAAGAACTCAATGTTGTGAAGGATAAATTTTCACAAGAAGGCTGGGAAAAAATGATGAATGCGTTGACATCATCAGGCATGATCAAACAATTGGTGGGTAGTCGATTGATTATTAGTTCTGTGATTTCAGGACCGCCCGTGATTATTGCGCGCATGATTGTTGATCATCGATTTACGTGGCATGTGCAAATGCCTTTGTTGGTGACGTATACAAGTTCGAATCAGACGAGAAAACGGAGAATATTAGTGACAATGACTATTCAGCGTGTAGCCACATTAGATGCTTCACAAGGAATTCAGATTGTCGATTTTAGTGCTGGATAGAGAGCAGTGTCAGTGATCAGTGTCAGTGATCAGTGTCAGTAAACAGTGACGATAACAGAAAGAGTCGTCCTCCTGACACTTTTATAAAAAGGTACCATGAAAGATGGGACAAACACCCACAGAACAAAATCAAAATTCCAATCACGAAGGATTAACGCTCGTTTTATTGCGTAATGCTTTTTATCGCGATCATTATCGCCGCGCGGTGTTTGCTTTAACGATTTTATTTTTTATTAATCTTGCTCTGTGTCTGACGATTATCCACCGTTATTTAAATCCGCCAGAACCGCAGTATTTTGCGATGAATAGTCAGTATCAATTAATCAAATGGCATCCGCTATCAGATCCTGTGGTCAATGATAATTATGTGAAACAATGGACTGCTAACGCTATTGAACAAGCATTTAGTTTGGATTTTGTGCATTGGCGACAACAGTTGCAAGCCGCTTCCAATAATTTTACACCGGCGGGTTGGCATTGGTTTTTAACGGCGTTTAATGCGAGCGGTAATTTAGATACCTTGGTAAAATTACAAATGGTGTCGGACGCTACAGTGACGGGTGCACCGGTCGTTCAATATCAAGGTGTGTTGGATGGTGTTTACGTGTGGAAAGTGGAAGTGCCCATTTTGATTACGTATTCGAATTTAGAAAAAAGTATTCCGCAGCCACTTAAAATAACAGTTATTGTGGCGCGTGTGCCGGTGCAAGATAATCCCAATCAAATTGCG
>JABDDU010000001.1 GCA_013287435.1 Verrucomicrobiota bacterium | reverse complement strand
ATAACTTGTATAGCGTGTATTCCTCGAAAAAAAGTCGGTTCTGATTGCGGCAGCTTCCCCTCTGATGTTTGTTTTAATTGCATTACGCACATCCCCTACATTACCTTGCGCAATTTCTTTTACATCCGGAAACAATTGTCGCATAAAAGCCAATGAATCATCATCATTGAAGTATGCATCAAAAAAATGCGGATCGCTAAATAGTGTTTTTAATTCTTCATGTAATACCTTAATGATCATTGATTTTGGACTATTTTCGAAAAGAGTTGAAAAAATGGAACGGGAAGGCAAATTATTGAATAGCGCTTTAAAATCAACCACTGTTCTTAAAAGACGGTGGAACTCATACCTTTCACCAGCCTTACCATCCAACAATCTTTTCATTAACTGAGCACGATATGACGGACACAGTTTTAATAGAGCAGTAAAATCATAAATGGAATATACAAAAAAACCATAACGCTTGTTATCATTGAACATCCATTCAAACACGGTATTTGACACTTCCGGAAATTTTTCAAAAAAATCACAACAGTCATGCACGGAACAGATTTTTTTGTCTCGCTGTAATGGAGTCATCGCAATTTTATAAGCCATTTTTTTTGCATAAGGATGGAAATACTCATCAAATCCTAATAATGCACGCATACCAGTAACGACTTGATCAAATTTTTTATCATCTTTCAGTATTTCTTCAAAAAAAATATCCGCATAATCAGGGAAGGTTCTGACAAACTCTAAACAATCTATGTGAACTCGCATGACTGCACAAAATTCTGCATCATTATAAATGATGCTTTTAATTAATTTATCACGATATTCAGGAAATTCTTTTGTGGCAATTTCTAAATCGAATAAATAAGTAAATGTTGATTGGAATGACTTAGAATGATTGACTACCGCTTTTATTTCTTCGAGTGTAAATTTTGGAATTTTCAAACTCCTTTAATGATAAATGTAGATCAACGCTTCCGATAAACATCTTCCGCAAAATGCACTCGACCATATCGATCCACCCAGGACGTAATATAAGTGAGATAAACAGGCATCGGATTTCGCAACTGAATATATTTCGTTTGATACGTCGACAAATAGTGATTCACCAACTCCGGCGTCAAATCGCTATTATCCGCTTCAAAATAGTGAACCAATGCCATTGGATTTTCTAGCCGAATACAACCGGAACTGCGCGCACGATCGCTCGATGCAAATAAACCTTTTTCCGGCGTGTCATGCATATACACATCATGATCGTTTTTAAAAAGAAATTTAACACGGCCTAATGGATTTGTATCACTCGGCGGTGCGGTGACGCGATACTTAAAATTCGATGCCGTTGCCGTTTGCCAATCAATCGTGGACGGATTAATTTCCGGCGCATCTTTTTTAAAGTTCGCATAAATATGCATATCGTAATGTTCTTTCAGATAATTTGAATTTTTTTGCATGCCGGGAATGACATCTTTATCTAAAATCGTTTCGGGCACATTCCAGGTTGGATTAAAAACAAGGGTGGTGACCTGTGAAGATAATTCCGGCGTTGGACGTGTTGCACGCCCCACAATCGCGCGCATTTCTAATGCATCCTTACCATTTGATACCAAACGCATGCTGTAGCTTGGAATATTCACTTCAATATAACGACTATTGTCATCTTCGGGATATTTCGCCCATTGATTCATGCTGTGCACTAATTCGTTGTAACGAGTGGCGGGCGTGATATTTAAAGTATTTAATGTATCTTGATCGATAATTCCCGTTTCTTTTAATCCATTTAAATACTGAAACTGCTTAATTTCATGTGATAAAAACGAATCCAATAAAGGACTAGTCGCATTCACATTCGGCATATCACCCAACGCAATTAATCGCTCACGAATAATAGGAATATGATTATCACGTCTACCCGCTCGCAATGGCACATCCATTTTAATCGGCTGCCACGGCATTTTTGCAGCAGCTGCATACACCGGCAATTTTTGATAGATACGCAACGCAGTTTTATTCGTAGTATTTGGCGGACTCACCGATGCAACAGATCCTGATGATATATGTGCACAATTGGATAATAGTGCTGCAACAATAAGCGTGAGTAGTAATTTGATTGTTTGGTTCATTTCTCATCCCTCAACTCTCGCCGCAACACCTTCCCCACTGTCGACATCGGCAACGAATGGCGAAACTCTATAATATGCGGGATTTTGTAGCCAGTTAATGATTTTCGACAATATGCAATTAATACTTTTTCTGTTAAATGAGGATCTTTTTTAACGATAAATGCTTTTAATGTTTCACCGGTTTTTTCTGAAGGTATGCCAATCACGGCCACGGCCATCACACCCGGATGTGATGAAATCACTGCTTCAACTTCGTTAGGATATACATTAAAACCGGAGACTAAAACCATATCTTTTTTGCGATCAACAATATAAACATAACCTTGCGCATCCATATAACCCAAATCACCGGTGCGCAACCAACCCTGATCATCAATGACATTGTTCGTTTCTGCTTCTTGATGCCAATACCCTTTCATCACTTGTGGTCCACGCGCCCAAATTTCACCAATCTTATGAAAAAATAAATCGTGATTCATTTCATCGCGAATCGTCACTTCGGTTGACGGTATGGGAACGCCAACGCTGCCGGTAAAATGTTTTTTACTCGTGGGACACAGCGTAATCACGGGACTGGATTCGGTTAATCCATATCCTTCTAACACAGGATTGCCCGTCACTTTTTGCCAACGATCCGCCACAGCTTTTTGCATCGCCATGCCGCCCGAAATCGTTAATTTTAAACGGGAAAAATCGACTTTTTTGAATTTATTATGATTCAATAATCCATTGAATAATGTATTTAATCCCACCATCATCGTCATTTTACAATGACGAATGGTTTTAATAAATCCGGGAATATCGCGGGGATTGGCAATTAAAACAGTCGACGCACCCATCGGAAAAATACACATGCCGCACACCGTCAGCGAAAAAATATGGTACATCGGCAACGCGCCGATCATCACACCATAATGCTGCGCTTTAACATCGCGTATCCACGAAACACATTGCAATACATTGGCAATTAAATTTCGGTGCGTGAGCATTGCACCCTTCGAACGCCCCGTCGTGCCACCGGTATATTGCAAAAATGCAATATCAGAATTTTTTGTTTCAACAGCATCACACGGTAATTTTTTTCCGATCAGTATTGTTTTTTTGAAAAAAATAGCGCGAGGTAAATGATAATCCGGCACTTTGCCTTTGATATGACGCGAAATAAAATTAAATAATCCACCTTTTACAATACCTAAAAAATCGCCGATGGTAGCAATAATAACGTGTTTTAATTTTGTCGTAGGCAATGCAATTGCTAATCGATCTGCAAAATTTTCCAAAACCACAATCGCTTCCGCACCTGAATCATTTAATTGTTGCGCAATTTCTGGTGCGGTATACAACGGATTGACATTCACCACAATTAAACCTGCTTTTAACGCACCAAAAATGGCAACCGGATATTGCAAAATATTCGGCATCATCACGGCAATGCGCGTGCCCGGTGTTAATTTTAAATGATGTTGCAAAAAGGCCGCAAAATCCCGCGTATTTTCTTTCATTTGTTGATACGTTACTGAAACACCGAAACTCGTAAAAACAGGGCGATCCGAAAAATCATCGGCGTATTTTTCAAAAAATTGCGTCAGTGACGTAAATGAATCAGGATTAATGGTGTCTGGTACGCCATGGGTGTATTGTTGCAACCACACTTTGTTTTCCATTCAAAACTCTTCCGCAGCAAAATCATCCACATTAATCACGCTCATTTTTTCGGCAAATGTTTTTGCTAATAATTTTGCTTCATCCGCTGAAATGACGTTGTGAGACACTGCCGTTTTTATCCATTCTTCACGTGTTTTTGATTGCGTAGGATAATCACGACGTGCGGCTGTTAACTTTTTCTCTAGCGGTTCAACAGCAATAGCCTGATCTAAAATCGCCGATACTCTGGCAGCAGGATTATTGTCATTCGGTGTTGTATATAAATCATTGGCCATACGTTCGCGAAATTCACTGGGCTCTGTCAGTAATTTTGCGACTTTCACACCCAAGCGATCACTCGGCGGAGATAAATAACGTCCCCGTGGAAAAATAACACCGTAACGAAATATTTTTCCGATGAACCGATTGGGGAAATTGGACAAAATACCATCCAATTGAGTTTGCATTTTATACAGTAAATCCTGGCAAATCCATTGCACAACCGGCAATTCAGCTTTGGGATATTTTGATTCTTCATAAAATTTCAAGACACAAGAACCAATATATAAATTACTCAGTAAATCACCATAGCGCGCTGATAATTTTTCTGCGCGTTTTAATTCACCGCCCATAAACACCATTGCCATATCCGCCATATAAGCCAGTGCTGCGGAAAAGCGTGAAAATTGCTGGTAATACCGCTTTAAAATACCACTCGGTGCACGCGCTAATCGTCCATTCGTCAATCCCAAAACAAATGCACGCACTTTGTTGCTGGCAATAAATCCCAAATGACCAAAAATAGCTTTATCAAATGTTTTCAATCCAGCCGCACGATCTTCATTTTGCGCAGCCAACATTTCACTCAACACAAAAGGATGACAACGAACAGCGCCTTGCCCGAAAATAATCATCGAACGCGTTAAAATATTCGCACCTTCAACCGTAATACTCACGGGCAATTCAATATATCCTTGCGCCAAATAATTATTCGGGCCCATGCAAATCCCTTTGCCGCCATGAATATCCATTGCATCCATCACAGTTTTTCTTGCCATTTCAGTCGTGTGATATTTTGCAATCGCCGATGCAACGGCAGGTCGCGCACCTTGATCTAATGTTGAAACGGTAAAGACACGCGTTGCTTCCATCGCATAAATATTCGTGGTAATGCGCGTTAATGCTTCTTCGATACCGCCAAATCTTCCAATCGGCATATGAAATTGTTGACGAATTCTGGAATAGGCGCCAGTTGCTAAACCAGCGATACGCGAGCCACCCGTTACCATCGACGGCAATGAAATTCCTCGACCTGCCGCCAAACATTCCATCAACATTCGCCAACCGCTGCCTGCCATTTTAACGCCGCCGATAATATAATCGATCGGCACAATCACATCAAAACCTTGTGTGGGTCCATTGGGAAACGGACTGTGCAACGGCACATGACGACGACCAATATCAACATTCGGCAAATGCACTGGAATTAAAGCACATGTAATCCCTAACGCTTCTTTATCTCCTAACAAATGATCCGGATCATATAATTTAAATGCCAATCCTAATAATGTGGCGACAGGCGCTAATGTGATATAGCGTTTATTCCAATTCAATCGCATGCACAACTGTTTTTTACCATCGAATTCCGCTTCACACACCACACCATAATCTTCGATCGCACCCGCATCAGATCCCGCTACAGGACTCGTTAATGCAAAACAAGGAACATCATCACCTTTTGCTAAACGCGGTAAATAATACTCTTTTTGTTCTTCTGTTCCATAACGCAATAATAATTCAGCAGGTCCTAATGAATTAGGCACACTGGTTAAAATAGCCGCAGCGCAACTCGCACTCGCTAATTTCGTAATCACTTGTGAATGCGCAAAATGAGAAAATTCCATCCCGCCATATTTTTTCGGAATAATCATTCCTAAAAATCCATTTTTACGCAAATAATCTAACATCGGCGTTGGAATATTCATCGTGTGATGCATCGTCCATGCATTCACCATGCAACAAAATGTTTCAACGGGTCCATCCATAAAAGCGCGTTCTTCATCGGATAATGTTGAAATGGGTGTTTGTTGTAACTTTTCCCATTGTGGCATACCGCTAAATAAATCCGCTTCCCAACCAACACTGCCTGCATTTAATGCTTCACGTTCAGTGTCAGATAATGTCGGCATCACTTGACGATAAAAACGAAAAATGGCGCGCGAAAATAAATGGCGACGCAGTGGAAGAATATTTAAGGGGATAAATACGGCTGCATTAATCAACCAAAAAATAGTGAGTGTAAAAGGATGAAACGGAGAAAAATAAGAACACAGCACCAAAAAAATCACACTTGCGATAGTCCAAACCGACAATGACGCGCGCTGAAAAGCGAGCACCATAGTCATCGTCAACCAAAAAATAATCCAGAGCGCCATCATTATTTTTACTCCTTTTTAAAAAATGTGAGTGGGGTGTGAGTGTCAAAGACACTGTTAAAATGCGAACCCCTCAAACCATCCGTAACCCCAACATTCACTCGCTACGATAGTTTAGCTCTTATATTCGCATTAAATATTTTTCTCACACTCACACCAACACTGTTAAAGCGTTGCTAAAAATAACATATTGTTTTGAAACGTGCAAAAAAAGTGTGAGTTCAAAACTAGACCAGTTTACACAGAAGTGTTAAATTGGTTGGATCACGTCGCATTAAAGGAATATCACTGTGATACCTAATTTAGTGTTAACCGATCTTTCCCGTTTACAATTTGCCTTCACCGCACTATTCCACTTTTTATTTGTGCCACTCACACTCGGCTTAACATGGATATTAGTCGCGATGGAAGCGACGTATCTTAAAACTGGAAATGAAATTTATAAAGACATGACGCGCTTTTGGGGTAAATTGCTCGCGATTAATTTCGCCATTGGTGTGATCAGTGGTATCACGATGGAATTTGAGTTCGGATTAAACTGGGCTTATTTTTCTCGCATGATCGGCGGAAGCTTCGGCCCTATTTTAGCAATCGAAGGAATTACCGCATTCATGTTGGAAGCCACTATGTTTGGCTTATTCTTTTTTAGCTGGGATAAATTAAGTCGCAACGCGCATTTTGTGGTTACTTTATTTATGGCAATTGGCGCGAGTCTTTCAATTGTCAATATTCTCGCTGCGAATAGTTGGATGCAACATCCCATCTCAACCAATTTTGATTATCAAAATATGACGCTACAATTACACAGTATTTCCGCGTTATATTTACATCATTTAGCACAAATTCGTGTAGGCCATGTTGCCTTTGCAGGATTTTTCTTATCGTCTGTTTTTGTGATGGGCATCAGCGCTTATTATTTATTAAAAAAACAAGATATCGAATTTGCAAAACGTTCTTTTGCCATCGCTGTTGGATTTGGATTTATTTGTGCATTAATGGTCGCATTTTTTGGCGATCAAAATGGATTGGAAGTCGCACAAGATGAACCTGAAAAAATGGCTGCCATTGAAGCGCAATGGCATACACCGAAAGCACCGGCTGCATGGTATGCCATTGCTTTTCCCAATCAACAAAAAGAAAAAAATAATTTTGTCATTAAAATTCCGTATGCGTTAAGTTTAATTGCAACACATTCGTTAACCGGTACAGTCGAGGGAATGGATCCGATTATCGCACACTATCGAACACGCATTACCAATGGTATTAAAGCCTATGCAGCGCTTCAAAAAATGTGGGCAAACACCGCTACCAAAACAGATATTCTTGCATACAAAGAAAATGTAGGTGACTTAGGATTCGCGTATTTACTTTTGCCTTATACGAATGACGTTGTGCATGCAACACCAGCGCAAATTAATGAAGCGGCAGATAGCGGAATTCCGGATGTAGCAATTACTTTTTGGTCATTTCGAATCATGATTGCGATGTGGGGATTAGTGCTTATTTTAATGTTATTTGGATTAACTTATGCCAACAAAAACACGTTAGAAAAACATCCGTTATTTTTACGTCTGTGTGTTTTAGCGATTCCACTGCCGTTTATTTCTGCTGAATCAGGATGGGTGTTAGCAGAACTCGGTCGTCAACCATGGATTATTCATGACATATTGCCGACATTTATGGGTATATCTTCATTAAATGTCGCCTCATTAATAACGAGTTTAATTTTATTTGCCTTGTTTTACGGTGTTTTATTCAGTGTTGAATTATTTTTAATGTTTAAATTTGCACGGTTAGGTCCGAGTAGTTTGCATACAGGGAAGTATTTTTTTGAACGATGATCTTTGGGGAGTCCAGCATGTTTGAATACGAATTCCTACAACTCGCCTGGTGGCTCATCATCGGCGGCGTTTTAATGGTCTATGTTGGCACTGCTGGTTTTGATGCGGGTGTGACGATGTATATGCCGTTTTTACGCAATGAAATGGAACGACGCATTGTATTAAACACCAGCGCACCCACTTGGGATGGCAATTTAACGTGGATTGTATTCGCTGGCGGCGGTTTATTTGTCGTATGGCCATCCGTTTACAGCACCGCATTTTCAGGTATGTATGCGGCGATGCTTTGTATTTTATTCTCACTTTTTTTGCGTCCACCCGGCTACGAATATCGCAACAAAATTGATAATCACACCTGGCGCAGAACCTGGGATTGGGCTTTGTTTTTGAGTGCCATAATACCGGTATTTGTTTTTGGTGTTGCGATGGGCAATTGCTTTGTTGGGTTTCCTTATTATTTTGATCCGCACACTTATCGCGAATTTTATACCGGAAATTTCTGGGGTTTATTGAATCCTTATGGCTTATTATCCGGTTGCGTTTCTGTATTAATGGTATTGATGCACGGCTCCGTCTATTTACAACGTCGCACAGAAAACAGTTTGCGTAAATTAGCATTCAAAGTGCATTTAATCACGGCGATATTATTATTAATGGGATTTACGATTTCTGGATTATGGTTAATGTATTCTTTGATTGGTTACAAACTCATTTCAATGGCTGCAGACCCAACGCTTGAGCCCTTAAAAAATGTCGTACAAACCGGTGCGGGTTTTTGGATTCAAACATACAACAAATATCCCTGGAAATATATGGCGCCCGTCATTGCGTACGGCGGCATCATTGAATCGCTGTGGGCTGCCTATTATGGTTGGTATAGCACGGCATTTTGGGCAAGCTGTTTTGCAGTGGGTGGTGTGGTTGGAACCGCAGGTGCGACCCTTTTTCCTTTTTTAATGCCCTCATCAACCCATCCCAATGAAAGCCTCACTATTTGGAATGCATCATCTAGCCAGTACGCATTAAATGTGATGTTATACGTAGGTGTCGTTTTATTAATTATTATTTTGGGATATAAAATTTTTGCGTATCACACGATTTGGGGTGAAAAACCAACATTAACAGCTGATGAAATTGAAAAAGACAAACATTCGTTTTATTAAGGAACTTGTTACGGGGGGTGGTGTTATGTTTTACGTTATCTCAGGTCTTTCTATCGTCATCGCAATTTTATTTGGCATCATCATGGCAGTAAAAGTAGATAAATCCAGTCAATAAAAATGAAAAGTTACTCATGGCTCCTGCAGCAATCAAAGCCAGCAAATCGCTGGCTTTTTCTTTCTATATTATTAGGCGTCATTTCCGGATTATTAATAATTTTACAATCTGGATTATTGGCCGTCATTATTGATCGCGTTTATTTACATCACGCAACACGCTCTACCCTCTTTTCATTTTTAATAACCTTATTATTTACGTTTATCGCGCGCGCAGGAATTACCTGGCTTCGAGAAAATGTTTCATTTCAAACCGCAAAAAGCGTCAAAGATACCGTGCGAAAAAATTGTTTTGAAACACTTATGACGCTTTCACCAGGAGAACTATCTCATTTTAAAACGGGTGCATTGACATCCACAGTGATTGAGCAAATCGAAGCATTA
This sequence comes from Verrucomicrobiota bacterium, assembly GCA_013287435.1. Taxonomy (GTDB): domain Bacteria; phylum Pseudomonadota; class Gammaproteobacteria; order Coxiellales; family Coxiellaceae; genus 2-02-FULL-42-43. The sequence goes on along the minus strand of JABDDU010000001.1, from coordinate 165,889 downwards.
CACGGATTTTTTGCGGATTATTTGCCGCAAATGGCGATTACTGTGATATTGCCAATCATTATTTTAATCATTGTGTTTATGCAAAACTGGATCGCAGGATTGGTTTTGTTAATAACAGCGCCATTAATTCCCTTATTTATGGCATTAATCGGCATGGGCACTGCAAAACTCAATCAAGAAAATTTTCAAACATTGTCTCGAATGAGCGCATTTTTTTTAGATAGGTTACAAGGATTAACAACACTTAAATTATTTAATCGTGCAAATCCGCAATTAAAAACGATCGGTACCCTCTCAAACGAATTTCGAGAAAAAACGATGCGCATATTACGCGTCGCTTTTTTATCCACGGCAACGCTCGAACTATTTAGCACTATTTCTATTGCCATTATTGCTGTTTATTTAGGATTAGGTTTGCTCGGATTTTTAAAAATAGGTTTTGAAGGTGTGCCTATTACACTACAGCCTGCGCTATTTATTTTATTATTAGCACCTGAATTTTTTATGCCGTTACGTCAGCTTGGCGTCTTTTATCATGCACGCGCAGAAGCCATCGGCGCTGCGGTGGAAATTTTAAAAGTTTTGGAGATGCGCGAGAGTGGCAATACCCGAAATCAATTAGCAGCGATGGAAGTGAAAGCGCTAGCGACCACGAAAATTTTTTTAAAACTAAACAATATTGGTTTTTCGTATGAAAATAGTAAACCAGTATTAAATAATTTTAATCTAGAAGTGCCCTGCGGTGATTGCATCGCCATCACTGGTCCCAGTGGTGCTGGAAAAACAACCGTGTTAAATATCATTGCAAAGTTAATCACCCCAACTTCTGGCACCATCACTGCTAATCATATTGATTTAAATACTATCGATGATGATGAATGGCGAAATCATATTGCACTCTTACAACAACATCCGCGATTATTGTATGGCACGATTGCTGATAATATTCGATTAGCAAAACCTACTGCTAACGAAAAAGAAATAGAAGAAGCGGCACGCATGACAGGCGTTTTAGATTTTACGCAAGATTTATCGGATGGTTTAAATACATGGGTAGGTGAACACAATGGTGGATTATCGGGCGGACAAGCGCAGCGCGTTTCTTTGGCGCGAATTGTTTTAAAAAATGCACCCATCATTTTATTAGATGAACCAACAGCACATTTAGACCAAAAAAATACGGCGATTATTTTGGATTTATTAAAACAATGGCGCGGTAATAAAACGGTTATTATTGCGACGCATGATGATGTTTTGAGAAGTGTGAGTGTGAGTGTGAGTGTGATATGAAATCACTTTTGTTTTTTATAAAAAAACTAGCGCACTATAAACGCGAATTAATCGCGGGAATTTTGTTGAGTTTAACACTCGCCATTTCATCCATTGCGTTATTAACGTTATCTGGCTGGTTTATCAGTGCTGCTGCTTTTGCAGGACTGACGGTAATATCTGCGAGCGCATTTAATTATTTTATTCCTGCTGCAATGATTCGCTTACTCGCATTTATCCGTATTTTATCGCGCTATTTTGGTCGCGTAATAAATCACGATTTTACGTTTAACATTTTAAGTTCGCTGCGCGTATGGTTTTATCAAACATTAATTCCACTCGCACCAGCGCATTTATTAACCCATCGCAGCGGCGATTTATTAAATCGTATTGTCAATGATATTGATACACTCGATCATTTATATTTAAATATTGTATCGCCATTTTTTGTCGCACTATTTTTATTAATTTTTATCACACTGTTTATTGCACACTTTACACTATCAATAGCAGCCATTGTAGTGATGATGCTTTTCTTAGGGTTAACACTGATCTCTCTCGTGACTTACAAAAAATCAAAAAAAATTGGTAAAGAAATACAAGAATCAACAGCCGCACTGCGTACAAAAACAATTGATTTTCTGCAAGGCTTTATCGATCTATTATTATTTGTAAAAAAAGAAGATCGTTTGTCTGGCATCAATACTCAAATCAACCAATTGATAAACGCACAAAAAAGATTGGCAAATCTAAAAGGATTTACCCTCAGCGCATTACAATTACTTTCTGGCATGACCATTGGGTTGATTGTAATGATAGGCATTCCACTGGTGCGCCATAAAACAATCAACGGTGCTGAATTGGCGATGATTATTTTATTGATGATTGCAGCGTATGAACAACTATTATCACTGCCCTTCGCTTTTTTAAGCTTAGGAAAAACAAAACAGGCGGCAGATCGATTATTGCAAATTGCAAACACAAAACCTGCGGTTCTTTTTTCAGAAAAATTTTTGGCCACTCATCAAAGTTATCCGATTTCATTTCAAGCGGTTTCTTTTTCTTATCCGAATTCAAACAGACCGGTACTTGAAAATATCACTCTTGAAATTCCGTTTGGAACCCATTTAGGTATTACAGGCGATTCGGGTACGGGAAAAACCACATTAATACATTTATTAGCGCGCATTTGGGATCCCACCTTTGGTAAAATTACCATTGATGGCGTGAATTTAAAACATTTTTCTGAATCGGATTTACGAAAAACAATTTCACTGGTCACGCAACATAGTCACATTTTTAATGCAAGTATTCGCGATAATTTAACATTATTTCAAAACACATTGTCAGATGATGCATTATTGGCAGCATTAGAAAAAGTTGACCTTGCAGAGCTTATTAAAAATATGCCAGATGGATTGAATACCGAAATGGGCGAGTTTGGGAAAAATTTTTCGGGTGGGCAAATTCGTCGCATTGCCATGGCGCGTGCACTATTAGTCAATGCACCTATTTTAATTTTGGATGAGCCGTCTACAGGATTAGATGATATTCTGATGGAAAAAATTTGGAATAATTGCGAAAATGATTTTAACAATAAAACGATTATCGTCATTACGCATGATGAAAATTTGCTTTCAAAGATGGATATAAAATATGAAAATAATCTGCATCGGTCAAAACTATTTGAAACACATTCAGGAGCTCAATTCAGCGATTCCTGACGAACCGGTTTTCTTTTTAAAACCAGAGACTGCGCTACTCACTGATCATAAACCATTTTTAATGCCCACTTTTTCACAGGATATTCATCACGAAATAGAAATTGTTTTAAAAATAAATAGATCAGGAAAAAATATTGCTGAAAAAGAAGCGCATGAATATTACGATGAACTAACCGTTGGCATTGATTTTACGGCCCGTGATATTCAAAAACAGATTAAAACAAAAGGTTTGCCATGGGAAAAAGCAAAAGCCTTTGATCATTCCGCACCCATTGGAAAGTTTATCTCCAAAAAAAATCTGCCCCTAATGAATAATTTGAATTTTCATCTCACCATCAACGAAAAAATAATTCAACAAGGCAATACCCATGATTTATTATTTTCATTCGACACAATAATTGCTTTTGTTTCACGATTTATCACGCTTCAGAGCGGTGATTTTATTTTTACCGGAACACCCGTCGGTGTTGGCCCTGTTAAATCAGGAGATAAACTGGAAGGATTTTTGGAAAATGAGAAGTTATTGGCCTTCGAGGTGATATAGGTTTTAAGTAATGCACAATTGACAAATTACATGTATTTCTGGCAAACTATTTGACAAATTACATGGATTTCTGTCATAATCATTGCCATATTACATAAAATTGATCCAATAATGAGTACCAAGCCTTACAATCGATTACTAAAGCTGCCTAAAAATGGCAGTCACAGCATTCTCTTGCTGGGACCGCGCGGGACTGGTAAGACCTCTTGGGTCAAGGCACATTTTCCCAATATCTTGTATTTCGATTTGCTGAATATGGCTTTGTATCAAGAATTTTTGGCAGATCCAGGCTTATTAGAAAAACGCATACCGGCTGATTTTAAACACTGGATCATTATTGATGAAATTCAAAAAATTCCTGAATTATTAAATGAAGTGCACCGTTTAATCGAGTCGCATCATTATCGATTTATATTAACAGGATCGAGTGCACGAAAACTGCGCCAAAAAGGCGTGAATTTATTAGCAGGTCGCGCGTTTCAATATTTCATGCATCCACTCACCTGCTATGAACTCGGTAATGATTTTTCATTAACCACTGCGCTGCACTATGGATTACTACCGTTCGTTTATTCTGAAGGTGACGATCCACAGCATTACCTCGATACGTATATCACTTCTTATTTGCGTGAAGAAATACAGCAAGAAGGAATAACCAGAAACATTGGAGAATTTTCCCGTTTTTTACAAATTGCCAGTTTTTCGCAAGGTAAAATGATTAATTATTCTGAAATTGCACGCGAAGCCAGTATTGAGCGGCGCGTTGTTGCAAGCTATTTTGATATCGTCCATGATTTACTATTGAGTCACACATTACCCGTATTTTCTAAAAAAGCAAAACGTCGTCTCGTTTCACATTCAAAATTTTATTTATTTGATGTCGGTGTGTATCGCGCTATTCGTCCGAAAGGACCTTTGGATCGAACAGAAGAGATTGATGGTGCTGCGTTAGAAACACTGTTTTTACAGCATTTATTAGCCATCAATGATTATGGACGTTTGGGTTATACATTTTATTTTTGGCGCACGAGTAACCAGGTTGAAGTTGATTTTATTGCCTACGGCGAAAAAGGTTTTCATGCATTTGAAATTAAACGGAAGCGAACGATAACACCAAAAGATTTAACGGGATTAAAAGCATTTGGTGAAGATTATACGATGGCGAAATTATATATCATTTACGGTGGTGATCATGAAGAGTATCACGACAACATCACTGCAATACCTTTTGAAAAAGCATTATTTCGACTCAAAGAAATTTTGTAAAATCCTTGTCTTTTTAATAAGTTTCTCAACAAAATTAGCCTCTAAATCCGCATGCCCGCGCACCCTATAAAAACGATCATCGCAAAAAGTGCCGCATTTAACGGCATCTTTTTCAGTCATTAAAATGATGTCTGCAGTCAATGATTCAAAATCTTTTTGTTGAAAAAAATAATGATCAGGAAAAACGCTTGTTTCAAAACTAAGATCAAGTGCGCGAAGGGATTCAAAAAAACGATCGGGATTTCCAATGCCAGCGATGACCATTATTTTTTTATGTTTTAATTCTGATGGTGTAATTTTTTTGTTATCGTCGATGATGTTAATAATATCATCGATGACAAATTGCATAGTAGTGTGAGTGTGAGTTGCAGCATCTAAGATTTCTTTACCATTGACAACGATAAAATCGACAAACTTTAATCGAGAAATGGGTTCGCGCAACGGTCCGGCAGGTAAGCAAAATCCATTGCCGAAACCGCGCGTGCTGTCGATGACGGCGATTTCGATAGTGCGATCAAGCGCATAATGTTGCAAACCATCATCACTCACGATCACATTAATGCGCGCGTCTCTCTGTTTGGTCAACAGTACAACAGACTCAACACGTTTCGGTCCCACGACAACAGGAACTCCCGTATTTTTTGCAATTAAAATTGCTTCATCGCCAACCAATACGGGATCACTATTTTTATCCACAAAAACAGGCCATATTTTGCTTTTTCCGCCATAGCCACGACTAATAACACCCGGATGAAAACCGTTTTTTTGCAGTGCTTTAACGAGCGCAATGACCAACGGTGTTTTTCCGGTACCACCGACGGTGATATTGCCGACGATAATAAGGGGGATATTAAATTTGTGCGTTTTGAAAATATTTTTTTTATACAAAAATCGGCGGATAGAAATAAGGGTGCGATAGATTAAGGATAGAGGAAATAACAAATACTGGAGAACATTATTTTCATACCAAATTTTAGTTATCATTCGTTAAACTGCGCTCTATACAACGCCGCATACACACCCTCTTTATCCAATAACGATTGATGCGTTCCGGTTTCAACAATTTCACCATCATCTAACACAATAATACAATCCGCATTTTCAACAGTTGATAAGCGATGCGCGATAACCAAAACGGTGCGGTCTTTCATTAAATCTTCAAGCGCTTGTTGAATATGTCGTTCTGCATGCACATCGAGTGATGCCGTTGCTTCATCCAACACTAAAATCGGTGCACTTTTTAATAGCGCACGCGCAATCGCAATGCGCTGACGTTGACCGCCAGAGAGCAATACACCGTCTTCACCAATTTTTGAATCAAATCCTTGTGGTAATTGAGCAATAAATTCGGTGGCATGTGCTGCATCCGCTGCACGAATAATGTCATCGCGATGAACAGGCTCAATGGATCCATACGCAATATTATTCGCAACCGTATCGTCAAACAAAGTTGTATCTTGCGACACATAGGCAAATTGTTTTCGCAATTCCGCTAAACGATAAACATTGATATTGACGCCATCAATTGTAATTTCGCCAGAATTAATTTCATAAAATCGCGGTAACAAATTCATCAAGGTTGATTTTCCACTGCCTGATTTTCCAACGATCGCAACGGTTTGTCCTGCTTTTACGGTGAAATGAATATGCTTTAAAACAAGGCGTTTTGACGAACTATATTCAAAGCTCACATCACGAAAAATAATATCACCTTTGACACGCGCTAATGTGCGCGTCCCCGTATCTATTTCAATGTCTTCATCAGCCATTTTAAAAATACTTTCAGCGGCTGCAACGCCTTTTTGAATTTCCGTATTGACCATGCTCATGCGACGCACGGGACGCAATAACGAAATCATTGCCGCCACAATAGCTGCAAAACTACCGGCTGAAATATGCAAAGCGGGATTGGTTGCAACCAATAATGTCACTGCGATGGGAACTGCCAGTAATAATTGCATCGATGAGGTACCAACCCCATTGGTCACCACAATTTTTAATTCACGTTGTAAATTATTTTTTGTCGCTTGTTTGAATTTTTCATTTTCATAATCTTGGCCGCCGTATAACCGAATCACACGATATCCATCAATGCCTTCACCCGCAACATGCGTCACATCACCCACAGATTGTTGCACGTTCGTGCTTAATCGTCGCATGCGCACGCTACTCCATTTTACTACCCACATAATAAAGGGTGCGATAAAAATAAATAATAACGATAATTTCCAACTCACCATAAACATCACAACAATTAATCCGACCGCCAAAGAGGATTCGCGTAAACAGGTTAATAAGGCATCAGAACAGGCTTGCGCAACTTGCTCAACGTTATACACAATGGTTGATAAAATATAACCAGAGCTATTTCGATCATAAAAAGTCGCTGGTAATTGCAGTAATTGTGAAAAAATCAATCGACGCAAGTCTCGAACGACGGTGCGCGCCACACGCGAAATAAAATAACTCGACACAAAACCCGCCATGCCGCGAATGATAAAAATGCCGAAAATTAAAATGGGCAACCAATGAATAAATTCGCGATCACGTTTGATAAAAGATTCATCGATAATGGGTTTAATCAAACCGGTGAATGTCGCATCGGTTGCAGAAACAATAATCGTTGCAATCGCACCAATCAAAAACAACATCCAATACGGTTTAGCGTATTGTAATAGACGTTTGTAGGTTTGAAGGGCGCTGTTGGATGCGGTAGTCATTGGTCAATTTTACCTGACGATCACGCAAGAATCGAATTATAATTGCGCCGCTATTTGCGGTATTGTACAACTTCACATTGTCTCGCCGATAGCGCGTGACGACAGACGGTGCTGGCAAGTGGTAACGATTGTATTTTCCTGCGGAAATAATAGCGTATTGTGGCGAAACCGCTTCTATCAATTTTTCGGAAGAAGAGGTGCGACTGCCGTGATGAGGAACTTGCAAAACGGTTGAGCGCAATTGATTTCCATATGTTTGAACCAAAGTCATTTCCGTTGATTTTTGTATATCACCCGTCAATAATAGTTGACCGTATTTTCCCGTTATTTTTATCACGCATGAACTGTTATTATCCGCATAAGGTGAATGGGGTGCTGGATTTAACGTATTAAAATGCACATGATCCCAATCCCACTGCTGCCCCGCAAAGCAATCATTTGCATGAAAATGTGCAATTAATTTCGGCGCACTCGTAAAAATAGTTTTAACAAAAAAATCTTTTACAATGGCATCAGCACCACCGCTGTGATCATTGTCACCATGACTGATTTCTAAACGGTTAATCGTTGAAATACCTTGATCACGCAAGTACGGCGCTACGACGGATTCACCATAATCAAATCCACCTGGAAAATGTGCACCCGTGTCATATAACATCACATGATGCGCTGTTTGCACCAAAACCGATAAACCCTGCCCCACATCAATGATAGTCACACGAAAATCGCCTATTTTTGGATGCGCTGGATGATAAAAAAAGAGTGGCAATAGTCCAAAACACCCAAACCATTTTGCAGAAAAACCGCGCGGCGCTAATAAGAAAAGCGCGCTGATGATTCCGATAATTAAAATCCATAGATTACTGACGGCATGATGCCAACTTGAAAAAGATAAATGCGATGCATCGGTTAAAAATTTCCATAATGGCCATAATAATTTTCCGGTTAAGAAAAATAAATCATGGCTTAATAAATGTAATTTAAAAAAATATAAGCCTGTTGCTAATAAACACATTGGCAAAATCACAAAACCAACACACGGAATGGCAACCGCATTGGTTAAAAATGCAATGAGTGACGCTTGTTGAAAAAAGAAAAGCATCAGGGGCAACAAACCTATTATTATTGAACCCTGCATTTTTCCCCATAAAATAAGCTTTTTTGGTGATCGTAATCGTCCGCCCATCACCCAAGCTAAAACAGCCATGGATGAAAAACTCAACCAAAAACCAGAATTCATCAAATCATAGGGATTTAAAATTAAAATAATCCCTCCTGCAAAAAATAATCGCCGCCAGGTTGACATTTTTCGATAAAATAATTGCGAGATCATAAAAAAAAATAACATGATCGATGCGCGCTCTGCAGGAATCGCAAAACCAGATAATGCCGCATAAGTTAACGCGCCGATTAAAGCGTTTATTTCTGCAAAGCGCGATGCAGGAATGATGAGTAAAAATCGCGGAAAAAATCGCACCAAAAATTTTGCCAAAAAATAAATCGTTGCGAACACAAAACCAATATGCAAACCAGCAATGGCAACCAAATGATTGGTACCTGTTTTTTGAAATACCTGCCAATCAGATTCGGTTAATCCATCTCGCAAACCCACCGATAATGCGGAAATAAAGGCTGCCAGCGCAGGATGATACACAGCATTTCTAATTTCTTTTTGAATTTTTTGCCTGAAATGATCGAGAAAATATCCATGATTAACGGTGATGAGTTGATTGTGATGCGGCATCACATATCCTGTTGCCGTTATTCCTTGCGACAATAAAAATTCTTCATAATCAAAACCACCGGGATTATGCGAGCCTATCGGCGGTTTTAATTTTACGTGTAATTGCCAGTGCTGCCCGATTTGTAAGGGAGGCGAATGTTGATACCATGACATTAAAAAATGCGTTGATATTTTTTTGCCGTTAAATTCTTCTGTGTGAAATTGAAATCGCACGCCATGAAATTTTTTTTCGGGAATAGAATCGATGACGCCTTGAATCACTGCGGGTTTTTGAATATATGCATTCGGCAGTTGCCATTGATTCATTTTAATAAAAATAAAATGTGCGGGTATTAATAGCAGCAAAAGCAAAAATGGAAGTTGGCGCGAGAGAATCAAATTATTTTTCATTGCTTATTTAAGCAATAAAAAATAAAAGTTTATATGCGGGGTTTTCCTCCCATCCTTAACCTTTTATTAATCATATTATTTTAAGATTTCAATGCTAATATGACCAAAAAATAATCAATGTGGTGCTTAGGTTATGCCAGTTCCAGAGAATGTTAACGAAAGTGGCTTTGTAAAAGAACAAGTTAGACAAAATCCTGAACGAATTAGGTTGCATATTGGAGAAGCATTGGGTTCTGGAGCGCAGGGTGATGTTTTTCATGCTGAATTATTTATTTTTCAAGAAAATCCAGCGGGCTTTAAAAAATATCCTTGCGTAGCAAAACGTTTAAAAAATAGTGATCATTCAACAATTCCAGTTGAATTTGACATACAAGAATTGATTACTGCTGATATTAGCTCAAGCGTTGAATCGGGTTTACTTCGGCTCATTGGAATATATACTGTAAATGATGTTCAATACGCAATTTTGCCAAAATGTGATGCGACTTTAGAAAACTGCATACCACACATTCGGGCATTAGAGTCAGACAATCCAGCTCTATTTCAAACGGTGATAACTAATTTTTTTCATTCAATGCTCAATGGATTAGAAAATCTTTATGAAAAGGAAATCATACACCGTGATATGAAACCAGCAAACATATGTTTTCGCGAACAGGGTTTTGTTTTGCTTGATTTTGGCTGTGCAATAACGAAAGAAGATTTTCAAAAGCGTTCTGATGAAATCCAGGGTACAGCATTTTACCTTGCTCCTGAGATGACAAAAAAAGTAAGGGATTTTCCGTTTGCGTGTGATATTTATGCTCTCGGGCAAATCCTTCGACAATTACTGGGCAAAGACATTTCCTTTCAACATTTTTCCGAACAAATGCCTCACATATATGCAAAAATTATCGCTTATGAAAAAGAAAAAAAGGAAGCTGGAAACACGGTCGATCATCAAAGTCGCTTACAATCAGAAATGACAGAAAAAAATAATTTTGATGACTGCATAAACTTTATTGTAGATGCTATGTGTGAAACACTTCCAGAACGTCGACCCGAATTAGCGACGCTGAAATCGATGTTTTCGCAATTGTTGTTACACTCATCATCCAATAAAATTGATCAACTCGATTTGGCTGAATTTTATTTTAATATGACACAACCACCGGTAACCGCGGCTGCTCGCGAGACTGCTCTAGCAGAAATAGATTCACTGGAAGGAATAAAAACTCCGCCAAGGAGAGCGCTACAAGAAGTTGTTACGCCAAATGTATCGCCAGTCAAAGTCAACAGCGCTCATTCTACGCCGGAGAAAAAACCGCCTAAATTTGTGCTATTTCCGACTTCCGCCGCCGTCATCACGTCGGAAAATTCAGACTGCTTTACCACGCCGTCACTTCACCCGTATCTTTAAGTGATAACCGAACACGACCTTGACGATCGATCTCAATCACTTTGACTTTAATTTCCTGGCCTTCTTTTAAGAAATCAGACACATTTTCAACGCGTTGATCAGCAATTTGTGAAATATGCACCAAACCCTGCTGATTTGGCGTAATTTCAACGAACGCACCAAAATCAACGAGCTTCACAACTTTGCCTAAATACGTCGCACCAACGGTTAAATCTTCCGTTAGCTGACGTACGCGTAATTTTGCACGTTCTAAATCATCGCTGTTTACTGCGGCAATTTTAACAACGCCGTCATCAGTAATATCAATGGTTGAATGAGTTGATTCTGTTAATTCGCGAATCGTCGCACCACCCTTTCCAATCACATCCCGAATTTTTTCTGGATTAATTTTTAATATGACAACACGTGGCGCATGTTTTGACACTTCTTCACGTGGCTTTTGAATGGCTGCATTCATAATTTTCAACAAATGTATGCGTGCATCTTTGGCTTGTGATAACGCTACCGACATAATTTCCTGCGTAATTCCCGTGATTTTGATATCCATTTGCAATGCGGTCACACCTGTTTCTGTACCAGCCACTTTAAAATCCATATCACCTAAGTGATCTTCATCACCTAAAATATCGGTTAACACCGCAAAACGATCTTCTTCTTTGATCAATCCCATTGCGATACCTGCAACTGGCGCTTTAATTTGCACGCCCGCATCCATCAGCGATAAACTGGCACCGCAAACCGTTGCCATGGAGCTTGAGCCATTCGATTCGGTGACTTCAGATACCACGCGAAGCACATAAGGAAAATCATCGCCCTTTGGAATAACGGCAGCTAACGCACGTTTTGCTAATTTGCCATGACCAATTTCGCGACGTTTTGGGCCGCTCATCATGCCCACTTCGCCAACGCTGTAAGGCGGAAAATTATAATGCAACATAAAGGCATCTCTATATTCACCTTCCAAATCGTCTACAATTTGTGAATCACGACCGCTGCCCAATGTTGTTACGACTAACGCTTGCGTTTCACCGCGGGTAAAAATGGCAGAGCCATGTGTGCGTGGTAATACCGATAAATCCACGGTAATTTGACGAACTGTTGTGGTGTCACGTCCATCGATACGTGATTCACCAGATAAAATTTGATGACGTACAATGCGTTTTTCTAATTCGTGAAAAATATTACCAACTTGTGATTCTGTTGGCGCATTGTCACCCGCACATATTTCTTTGGTTAATTGATTTAAAATGTCAGCGATGCGTGTTTGACGTTCTGTTTTTTTATGAATTTGATAAGCAGCTTTGACATCATTTTCTGCTGTTTTTACGATGCGTTCTTCTAATGCGACATCCACTTTGTGCGGCGTCCAAGTCCACGTTCCCGCACCTGCTTCATTCACAAAATCAGTGATAGCCTGAATTGCCACTTGCATTTGTTCATGGCCAAATAAAACGGCGCCTAACATAATATTTTCAGGCAATTGATCCGCTTCTGATTCCACCATTAATACAGCATCACGCGTGCCTGCGACGACTAAATCTAATTGAGAAGTTTTAATTTCTGAAGACGAGGGATTTAATAAATAAGCGCCATCGCGATAACCGACACGCGCAGCGGCGAGTGGTCCTTGAAATGGCATACCCGTTAAACCCAGTGCTGCGGCAGCACCAATAATCGCTGGAATATCGGTTTGTACTTGCGGATCCATTGATAATACCGTTGCAACAATTTGCACTTCATCGGTAAATGCATCGGGAAATAAAGGACGAATCGGTCGATCAATCAACCGAGAAATTAAAGTTTCTTTTTCACTCGGGCGTGCTTCACGTTTAAAATAACCACCGGGAATTTTTCCTGCGGCATACGTTTTTTCTTGGTAATTAACGGTTAATGGGAAAAAATCGCGACCTGCTTCACCCGATGATTTACCAACGGCAGTTACTAAAACAACAGTGTCACCCATCGTTACCCACACTGCACCATGTGCTTGTCTTGCAACGCGTCCTGTTTCTAATGTAATAGAATGCTGACCATATTGAAAAGTTTTTGAAATTTTATTCATGAATTACCCTGGTTTATGTAAAAAACGGACACTGACACTGATCACTCACACGCAACTTACCCGCGAATTTCCAAACGCTCAATCAACTTGCGATAACGTACAGAATCAACACGTTCTAAATAAGTTAATAATTTGCGACGATGATTAACCAAACGTAACAAGCCACGACGTGATTCTTTATCATGGCCATGCGCTTTGAAATGTTCTGTTAAACGGCTAATACGAGCACTCATGAGCGCTACTTGCACTTCTGGAGAAGCGGTATCTTTTGGGTTAGATTGAAATTCTTTAACGATTTTAGTTTTGTTAACAGCACTAAATGACATAATTTTTCCCCTTTCAATTAAAAAAGACCATGCACCGCTGTCATTGGCAGGAACAGGGCAATTTGAACGGGGGATTATAACGAAGGTTTAGCCCAAAAGATATAAAAATAACGGTAATTCTCAGGGCTCCCGCATTAAAATTCGCATCGAGTCCGTTCGCTTTTTTGTTGTGGTTAGGGTAGCACTTTCGGGGACGCCGCGAGTACATCCCTGTAGGCTTCGAGGTTTATTTTAATTTTGATCGGCGAATAATGACAGAATTTTTATCTTTGAGGATATTGAATAAAAATGACCCCCATTCTATAATACTAGTAAACAACAAATAAGTAATTTATTAGCATCATGAAACTGACCCCAAAAATGCAAATCGAGATTTTTCATCTTATTTAATGCCTGCCAAATCAAATTTATTTAAAAGATTGACGGAACTGGAGATACCAAAGAATTTTAATTTTTTGCTGTTGAAAAAAATTTAGCAAAAATACAGGCGGTCAAATGATCACAACTCTCTTTATCAAACCTCTTTTCAAACTCACCCAACAATCTGAAAACATGGGTCAAGCGATTATTCATTTCACGCACGATGATTACAATAAAGAATTAGGACAGGCATTAATTAAAGCCGATAACGATGCAGAAGCGATCAGCGCTTTTTTGTGTGAATATAAAGAATCCCCTGAGACATTACGCTCGTATGCAAAAGAAGTGGAACGCTTATTATTATGGTGTATTTATGTTGCCAAAATTAATATTTCAAGTTTGCGCAGAACGCATTTACAAGAGTATCAACAATTTTTAAAAGAACCGCAGCCTGAAAAATGTTGGTGTGGTCCCTCTGTTTCTCGACTCACCAAAGACGGCGCAATGAATCCGAATTGGCGTGCATTTACCAAAGGATTGGGTGGTGCTTCCATTAATAAATCGCTCACCATTTTGGATTCTTTTTTTAATTATTTGGTGCAATCGAATTATTTAATTGGAAATCCATTGGCAGTGGATCGTCGTCGCAAAAAAAGACAAGCACGCACCGCCAATGTCATTGATCGTTATTTAGAAAAAGATGAAATTAATGCAACATTAAACACATTAAATGAATTTCCTGCGGATAATGAAATGCAAAGTTTTCAAGCGATTCGTGCGCGATATATTATTTTATTGCTGTTTTATACGGGTTTGCGCATTGCTGAAGCCGCTAATCATACGATGGGTGATTTTAAGCAACGCAAAGACCGCTGGTTTTTGCGCGTGATTGGCAAGGGAAAGAAATTGCGTGAAATTCCGATTCCCGATGTTTTATTAGATGCATTGGCTGATTTTCGAAAAATGGTTGGACTCACTTCACCGCAACCAAGCTTTCAAGAAATCACTCCATTGATTCCGATGAAAAATTTAACGGATTCTATTTCAACACGGCGTATCGATCAAATTTTAAAATGGGCGTTTGATTTGGGCGCGCAAGCATTCGACGCAAAAGCGCCGCACAAAGCATCCAAATTGCGTGCTGCGAGTGCGCATTGGTTGCGTCATAGTTATGTCACGTATTTATTAGAAGCCGGCGCGTCACTCAAAGTCGCACAAGAAAATGCGGGGCATGCCGATGTCAGCACGACGATGCATTACACACATGTAGCACAAACGGATCGGCATGAGGAAACGAATCAGATGACGTTGAATGAAGAATAAAAAATAATAAGGAAAATAGGATTTAAAGGCGAATTCATGTACAGATAACGTTCAGATAAAATGTTGACTATTGCTACTGATGACTTCAGAATGGCGCAACTTATTTTTTCGAATTTTAATAAATTACTAAGCGTGGAGCATTAGCATGAGAAATTTGACGACCCAAACAGCAGCAGCAGCAGCGTTTGCTCTGTTTACCCTTTCAAGAGTGGCAGCTGCGCAAAATTCTACAAATAAAAATGGTGTGATGCCAAACGAAGACATACCATTTCTCTCGATTGGATTTGCAGTCGGCGCTCTAGCGAGTGTGGTGGTACTTTGTCGTGAAAATGTGCGTGAAAGTTTTGTCCTCAATGTCCGCAATTGCTGCAACTGGCTTTTTCCCAAACGTGATTCACAACCTGTAGCAAATGTAGCAAATGTAACAACAAGCCTGTTTCCGCCACCGCCAAGATCCGAGGGTGTTCATCCTGCATAACATCAATCCACTTTTCGCACTTTCGGAACCTCTTTCGCTGACAATAAAACTTTTGCGCAATATTGCATAAGATGTGTTAATAAATACTGTACATTTCGAACATTCATATCCAATGCTTTTAATTTTTTCTCATCTGGATGTTTTAAAAATTGATTCAATTCAGTTTGTGTGAATAAATCCACCGTATCATTTTTCTCATTCATCAGAAAAAATAGCGCGGGAACAATTTTGTGATTCTCTTCAGTCGGTGGATAATAACCCATACCAAAATTTTTCCAACACACCGACAGGGGAAATTGTTTTTTCAATTCCGTTAAATATTTTAAACTCATGCCAAAAGAACCGTCGGGTAAAACACGGTAATTTGATTTTTGCTCATTCACCAATTGCTTAAGCTCCTTTGTGTCTTTGGGTAAATCCACAAAAGAAGAAGCATTCAAATAAATAATCACTGGTTTTTCTGTTTTGCCCTGCATTTCAGGCACTAAAGATTGACCATCAAATGCTTGCATCGGCATATTTAATAATTGTAATAGCGTCGGTGCAAAATCAACGCTTGAATTCAAGGCATGATTGATCTGTGGCATTTTAATAGCTTCATTATTACCGTAAAAATGAAAAATCAGTGGTACATGATATTGTTCTTTCAGCATCACATCAGCGCCATGACCATAAACCACGTCAGCATCTTTCATTTTTTTTCTTAAAATCAATTGATCGTCTGTTGAATTTTTAGCAATACCCCTAACCACTTTTTGAATTTCTGAATTTAAGCCCGGTGATTCACCATGATCTGCCGCTAAAATAACAATAGCGTTATTCAACAAATGATGTTTTTTTAATGCTGCTAAATAACGTGAAAACTGTTGATCAACCAATCCCATTAATACCTTATATCTTTCAAGTCGATTGTTTGTTGAATACAGTCTATGCACGATGTTTGCGGTCACATACGGAAAATGAAGTGACTCATCATTTAACACGAGAAATACAGGCTTTCGTGTTAACTGATGATTTAATACATTTTTAAATGCAGATAAATACGTGCTTAACATATAATGTACATTGTCGCTCGCATTGGCATAATTCAGTGGAAATAAATATTTATCTACTGTTGGAAAACAAAATAATAAATTGGTCAGCGGGAGATCATTAAATTTATTTAAAAGTAATTCAATAATATTGGTCGGCGGAGAAATAACCTCTTCAAAACCCCAATTCAGTTTTGAATCTAATCGGCGAAACTCATTAATATTCGTCATAAAAATCGTTTGATAACCCGTTTTTTGAAGGGTATTTGCAATCGATTGATGATAAGGGATGCGCGAATCTCGCCAATTTAAATTATCAAAAAAATGGCTGTGGGTTGGATACAAACCGGATAAAAATTCAAACGTACCAGGCGCTGTTCGCGCCGTAGGACTCACAACATTACGAAACCACACCGAATGTTCAGCAAATGATTTAAAATGGGGATAATTTTCCAAATAACGCGCCATGAAAGAACAATAGTAAATAATAATCACGTTGGGTCTTTTATTATGATATCCCAGTCGCACCGTTTCACTATCGGGTACCTTATAAAAGACATATAAAATATGACTGACAAAACCAACAATGATCAGCAATAACAGACCGAAGATAATTTTATGTCGCATTAATTTTTGTACGGCAATCACGCCAGCGACAAGCAATGTCGCGCAAAAAATAAGAACACAGGCATGCAAACCATCCAGTGAAAATCCGCTTGGTTGAGATGACAACCAACCCCCGCTCGCGAATAAAGAATTGGGGAACAAATCACTATTGATGATGATCACAACGCAATACATAAGGATCCAACAACGTATCGTTAAATTCATCGGCTTAATTTTTTGTATACCCCATTGCCGCAGCAACAATACACAATAACCAATCATTCCCGCAAACAGTGCATACGCAATAACGGCAATCAGCAGAAATTGAAACAGCGGCCAGTAAACCGAAAAATGCATCTGAAAAAATTGCCGGGTAAATAAATCACTGTCGCCAAGCATTCCAGTGCCTACAATATACGCATTAAACAATAGTAAAAAATGAGTCATCAGCGTGAAAGCTGAGAGCGAGTAAGACGTAATCCAAATAACCCGATTATCTTGCATATCAAAAATTCCGTTCCATTCGTTCCATTCGTTCCATTCGGATAATTATACGCGATACCTCAGTCTATTTGCTATTTGAATGGCTCGGCAATCTATGCTAAAAAGCTATATTAATAATTTTTTTGGAGCACGTTTAATGTCAGAAACTCTCAACCTTGAAAGCGAAGCAGTCCCTGGAGAAAAAACGTCGGGATCAACGCTGATTTCAGAAGAATTGCAACAGCAATTACGCAAAGTCTATAACATTGCGCATTGGAGTTCAGGTTACTTTGACATTGGAAATAAAGGCAATATTGTCGCATTACCCAATAAAGCGCGTCGAGATATTGCGATCGATATGGACGAATTATTAGAAACGATTTACCAATCCGGATTGACGGCGCCCATTCTGATTCGTTTTACCGATATTTTAAAACAGCGCTTCGAAGAATTATTCGACTCGTTCACCAAAGCCATTGCCGATTTTAATTACAAAGGCAAATTTACCGCAGTTTATCCCATTAAAGTGAATCAACAGCGTCGTGTGGTGCATGAAATTGTAAAACATGGCAAAGATCGCATCGGATTAGAAGCCGGCAGCAAACCAGAATTATTAGCTGTACTAGCACATCCCACCGGTAGTTCATCCATCATTATTTGCAATGGCTATAAAGATCGCGAATATATTCGATTGGCGCTGATCGGCCAAGCGTTGGGTCATCAAGTGTATATCATTCTTGAAAAACTATCGGAAGTGTCGCTGGTTTTAGAAGAAGCCAAAAAAATGAATTTGACACCACGATTAGGTGTGCGCGTTCGTTTAACTTCTACTGGCTCTGGTAAGTGGCAAGATACGGGCGGTGAAAAATCAAAGTTTGGTTTTTCTGCAAACTATTTATTAAAAATTATTGAAAAACTGCAATCCGCAAACTCTATAGAATGCCTGCAAATCATGCATTTTCATTTGGGTTCGCAAATTGCCAACATCGGTGATATTCAACGCGCTTTACGTGAATGTGCGCGTTATTATACGGAATTACGCTTAATGGGTATTCCCATTCACACTGTCGATGTCGGCGGTGGATTGGGTGTTGATTACGAAGGCACGCATTCGCGAAGTGATTGTTCTGTCAATTACAGCATTCAAGAATATGCGAACAATATTATTTACACGATCGGTGAATTTTGTAATGAACGTAATATCCCGCATCCGAATGTCATCACCGAATCGGGTCGCGCGATGACCGCGCATCATGCAGTGTTGGTCGTGAATATTATTGATATTGAAAGTGTCATGGTGAATGATGACACACTGACTGAAATTCCATCCGATGCACCAAAAACCATTCAAGATTTATGGTATGGATTACAAAACGTAAACGAATATTCAGCGCTTGAAAATTATCACGATACTTGTCATTTAATGAGTGAAGTGCACAGTCAATATATTTACGGTCTGGTGAATTTAAAACAACGTGCACTCGCCGAACAAATTTATTTACTCACCTGCACCAAAGTCCGCGAATTATTAAAACATTCAGTGCGCGCGCATCGTGAAGCGATTGACGAATTAAATGAAAAATTGGCTGATAAAGTGTTTGGCAATTTTTCATTATTTCAATCACTGCCGGATTCATGGGCAATCAATCAAATTTTTCCCATTATTCCCGTGAATGGATTAACCACAAAGCCCTATAGTCGCGGTGTATTACAAGATATTACGTGTGATTCTGATGGGAAAGTGGATGGTTATGTTGACAGCCAAGGGGTTGAATCAACGTTACCGCTCGTACCCTTTAATCCACAAAAACCCTATTATTTAGGCATTTTTCTTGTCGGCGCGTATCAAGAAATTTTGGGTGATATGCATAATTTATTTGGCGATACCAATTCTGTTCACGTCGAATTAACCGACAACGGTGGTTATCAATTGGTGCAACCGGTTGAAGGCGATACCGTCACAGATGTGTTACGGTATGTGCATTTTGATGCATCTGAATTATTGCAATCCTATCGCAGCCAAATGGCGCAAGCGAATTTGACTCAACAAGAAAGGCAAATGTACCTTGAAGAATTACGTAATGGATTGCAGGGGTATACGTATTTGGAGGATTGAGTTAAATTATTTTAATCTCAAGTAACAGATCACTCCGTAGATGGAAACGTTGATTTTGGGTGCTTTTTCGTGATAAATCTCGTTGAAATGCTCGATGTACAAACAAGTACACCTGCGCTTTCAACTCAATTTATCACAAAAAATCATCTCAAAATCAAACGTTTTAGTTATTCAGACGTGGGTACCTGAGCTGTTACCTCAATTTACTACAAAAAATCATCTCAAACTCGACGTTTTACTAAATCAGACAACGAGGCCTGATCTGTTACAATCTCAACGCACCATCCAACCGAATCACTGATCCATTTAAATAATTATTCTCGATAATATGTGCGCATAATTCGCCGAAATTTTTGGGATCGCCTAAGTGTTTTGGAAATGGAACATCCGCCGATAATTGTGCACGCACTTCTTCCGTCATGCTCGCCATCATCGGTGTTTGCATCACGCCGGGTGCGATTGTCATCACACGAATACCAAATTGACTTAATTCACGCGCAGCGGGTAATGTCATCGAGGCAACGCCCCCTTTTGATGCCGCATACGCAATTTGTCCTAATTGGCCTTCAAATGCAGCGATTGAAGCGGTATTAATAATGACGCCTCGTTCACCGATTTCGTTTACTGGATTTTGCACTGACATTTTTTCCGCAGCTAATCTTAAAACATTAAACGTACCGATTAAATTAATTTGAATCACACGAGAAAAATCTTCTAGTGGCATTGCGCCCTGTTTTCCGACAATACGAGCACCATGCACAATGCCCGCGCAATTAATCACAATATGAATGTCATCGCATTCATCCATTATTTTTTTAACAGAATTTTCTGAGGTCACATCGCATTCAAATGCTTTACCATTTATTTCTGCAGCGATTTTTTCAGCAAGCGCAATATTTCTATCTAATAAAATAATTTTTGCATCGTGTTTTGATAATTCACGGGCAGTGGCAGCGCCTAAACCAGAAGCAGCGCCGGTGATGATGATGTTTTTATTTTTAATTTCCATAAATGAGTTATCCGTTATCAGTGATCAGTTATCAGTTATCCGTAAAAGTTTCATCATGCCTCAGACACTGATTACTGATACCAGATAACTGATAACTCACATTCTTACAACCACACATGACTCTAACGCCGCACAAACCTGTTTAACAGCTTCTTCCGTCATATACGGATGAAATGGCAAACTCAGCACCCGTTTTGCGCATTGTTCCGTGATTGGAAATGATCGTTTTTCCGCTGAAATTTCTGCAACAATCGGTTGTTGATGTAAACCAATGGGATAATGCACGGCTGTTGGAATGCCCGCTTCAGATAATTTTTTCTGCACCTGCTCACGTTGATCTACTTGTATCGTATATTGCGCGTAAGCACTTTTATTATGCGATGCAATGACGGGCGCATTTAAAAAATCAGGTAATAAGTCACGATACCAATTGGCAACCACTTCACGCGCTTTTAATTCATCATTAAAAATCGCTAATTTCTCGAGTAAAACTGCTGCTTGCAGTGTATCCATACGACCATTCATACCAATGGCCACATGATGATAACGACTTTTTTGTCCGTGATTCATAATTAAACGCATGCGATGTGCCAGTGCATCATCATTGGTAAAACAAGCACCGCTATCACCATAACCACCCAATGGTTTAGACGGAAAAAAACTGGTACAGGCAATTTCACTGAGTGCACAGGATTTTTTACCCTTATAAACAGCTCCCAAGCTTTGTGCCGCATCTTCAATGACTGGAATTTTATGACGTTTTGCAATTTGATTAATCGCATCCATATCCGCACATTGTCCGTATAAACTCACAGGTATAATGGCTTTTGTTTTTGCAGTAATGGCAGCTTCTAATAAGGTAGGATCGAGTAAATACGTAATGGGATCAATATCGACATACACGGGTTTTGCACCCAATAAATAAATCACTTCGGCTGTCGCAAAAAAACTAAAAGGCGTTGTAATCACTTCATCGCCCGGCTGAATGTTTAAAGCCATCAAGGCAATATGCAATGCTGTAGTACCGCTCGCCATAGAAATACAGTGTTTCACACCCACGTACTCTGCCAGTCGACTTTCCAATAATCCGATTTCAGGCCCAAATAAAAACTGTCCATGGGTTAAAACACGTGAAATTGCCGCATCAAGTTGCGACTTGTGCTTTTGATATTGTGTTTGTAGGTCAATAAATTGCATATGAAATCCCATAGTTTGGTATACTAGAGCGATCGGCGCTTATCAAGAGGCTTTTATGGAACACACCTCACTCACTGCTATCTCACCACTCGACGGCCGTTACAGCGACAAAACCGAACAATTGCGCTCAATTGTAAGTGAATATGGCCTCATTTTCTACAGATTGCATGTCGAAATTTATTGGTTGATAGAAATCGCGAATCATGCCGACATTCATGAAATAAAACCACTATCGAATGACGAACAATTATGGTTGAAAAAATTACTCACTGCATTTAATGAAAAAGAAGCAGAACACATCAAACAAATCGAAAAGAAAACCAATCATGATGTTAAGGCTATTGAATATTATTTACGCGAAAAAATCGAATCACAGTCAACATTAAAACATTTATCTCCCTTTATTCATTTTGCTTGCACATCAGAAGATATTAATAATCTCGCCTATGCATTAATGATGAAACAAGCCCGCGATGACGTTTTACTTCCGTCATTGCAAAAAATAATTCAACAACTGGATGCATTTGCAAAAAATAATGCATCATTGGCAATGCTCTCACGAACCCATGGACAAGCCGCAACACCCACAACGCTCGGGAAAGAATTTAAAAATTTTTCTATTCGTTTGTCCACGCACGTAAGTTATTTTAAGAAAATTCCCATTATGGGAAAATGTAACGGTGCTGTGGGTAATTTTAATGCACACGTCGTGGCTTTTCCTGAAATCGATTGGTTTAGTGTCTCGAAAAAATTTGTGGAATCCTTGGGATTAACATGGAATGCACATACCACACAAATTGAACCGCATGATTTTTTGGCGCAATTTTTTAATGCATTAAATATTTGTCACACGATATTAATCGATTTTTGCCGTGATATGTGGGGCTATATTGCGCTGCATTATTTCTCGCAAAAAAAATCTGATAACGAAGTCGGCTCCTCTACAATGCCGCACAAAATTAATCCGATTGATTTTGAAAATGCAGAAGGCAATTTAGGATTGGCGATTGCGCTGGCAACACATCTTTCACAAAAACTGCCTATTTCACGCTGGCAACGCGATCTCACCGATTCGACTGTGCTGCGCAATATAGGCTGTGTTTTTGGGTATAGCTTTATTGCTTATCAATCTTTGTCTAAAGCGTTAACAAAATTAATTCCCAATCCAGAAGTATTAAAAAACGAACTCAATCAACACTGGGAAATATTGGCAGAACCCATTCAAATGGTGATGCGTCGATACGGCATTCATGATGCCTATGAACAATTAAAAAAATTAACGCGTGGCGAAACAATCACGCAACAGCAATTGGCAACTTTTATTGATACACTCAAAATTCCGGATAAGGCGAAAGAAGAGTTGAAGGTATTATCTCCTGAAAAATATGTGGGATTGGCGGTAAAATTGGCGCGCGGATAACTACTATGTCACTCGGCAACTGGCTCGTTCGAAAATTGGGGGATTTTTTATTAAAAAATGTATCGCCATCACACAGCTATTTATGTGATTTTTCGCGTATACGTCATGAAGTACGATCAGCCGATGTGCTATTAATTGAAGGTCGAAATCGCATGAGTCACATTGTGCAACGCATCACACAAAGTCCGTGGAGTCATGCTGCATTATACATTGGTCATATTTATAATTTGGATGATCCAAAGTTACGTGAATTCGTGCAACACAATTATAAAGGATCGCCGTCAGATCCCTTGTTGGTTGAAGCAATGATTGGGCAAGGCACGATTATTGTCCCGTTATCAAAATATAAAAATGAACATATTCGTGTGTGTCGTCCGACAGGATTGTCGCATTTGGACGCGCAAAAAGTGATTGCGTATGCAGTCAATAGTATTGGGCGAAAATATAGTATTCGTCATTTTTTTGATTTGGGTCGATTTATTTTGTCGAGCAAATTCATTCCCAGACAATGGCATTCGAGTTTATTCAATCAAAAAGCGGGAAAAGCAGAGCAAGATATTTGTTCTGCTATGCTCGCAAAAGCATTTTCTTCGGTAAAATTCCCCATTTTGCCGCTGATTCGTGAAAATGCTAAACAAGATTTAGAAATGATTCGTCGTAATCCAAAATTATATTCGCCGAGCGATTTTGATTATTCACCCTATTTTGACATTATTAAATACCCCATGATGCCCGTTGCCGGTTTTAGTATTTATCGACATTTGCCGTGGCAGGAAGAATTAATGAGCAATGATGATCAGGGAATTTCTAAACATGAAGAGGAGGATCGTTAATTTTCTCTTAAGTATTTTCTGCTGTTCTATCAAACCCTATCATTCTATAATTCTGACTTTATCAGAATGAGGGTAGTGCAATGCGTCTTGGTCATCGTGTTTTCAGTGGTTCACAGACACCACCAGAACCGGGGGATTTAGTTAAAATAGAAAATGGCGTGTACTATTTCATAACACCAACATCGAAAACGCTCAAAGGGATGTTTTCACGCTTGGGCATATTGACAGAATCGAAACGCAACGATCCTAATAGTGTCTTTTATTTCAACAATCCGAATGAAGACAACAAAGTTTTTGTAGGTCAATGGAATGTAAACATAGATCCGCGAGCGTTTGTTTGGGTCATTATGGAGTGCATCAAGCGCTCTATTAATCCACAAGATATTAATCTAAATGAGATTAGAATAATAGGTAAGCCCGTAGAATATATCCAATTACCAGTGAACGAATATTTTTTCTTTGTGAAAGTGAACAATACGGCACTTTTCAATTTTATTCTATCACTAACTAAACGCTTGGTGATCATAACCAACAATCCTACTCAACGATACGACATACCGATAAGTATCGAGATACCCGAAACTACATCAGCGCGAGCAGCAGCTCATGCTAGGAAAGCTATTCTTGAGCAGACTAAGTTGCCTCGTTTTTTAAATGGTGATCGTGCTATACCGTCACAATCAACTCATCGTAGAGATGATGTTGTACCACCCAAATGTCCGTTATCAATTGATCAGGATGATGCTAGATACCAAGAACGACATTCAATGCCTAGGCGCGGCGGCGGACCCCGGTCCAAAATAAGCGGGACCTTCCCTGATAATACGCCGTCATCTCCCGCAATACCATCCCCATGAAATAAGACGGCGTTACTTTTTCATCATGCAACGGCTTCATTTCTAAATTAGTCAATCGATAAAACCCTGATTGATAAAACGGCATAATGGTTTTGCGGGTAATCAGCGCGAAATAAGAATAATTTCCAGCGATCACAAAATCATCTTGTTTTTTCGAGAAAAAATCATCGCCAATGGAGTAATCACTCACGGGATTGGTAACGCCTAATACGTGTTTTAATAAGGTGGGTGCTAAATCAAAATGGGTGGTTGTGTAGTGATAAACAGCAGGCGCTTGATTCGGCCATGCAATAATCATTGGTGTGCGCATTTGATATTTTGAAAAGCCACTCGCATGCTCCCAATAATCATTATGATATTCATTAAATTCTTGTCCGTGATCAGCGGTGATAATCACGACTGTATTTTTTGATAAATGATCGGCTGCTAACGTCGTCAATACTTTTTCAACCAATTGATCATCCACATAGGCTGCATTTTTATATAAATTATAAATCGGCGTAACGGGTGTTTCGTTATTCACACTAAAATAATTTAAAGTGCCAATCGGATCAAACGGATGATGTAATGGAACGGCATTGTAAGCATGCGCTGCATCATAAAACATAAAACCAAAAAAAGGTTGATGATTGTTGGACGCGTGATTCAAAAAATTCTGCATTTCACGCGTAATGTGATCGTCGCGATCAATCGGTGTTTTACCAGGCGTCATGGTTTGTAAATTTTTTACTGTTGCAAAAACCGTTTGTTCAAAGGGCGGTGAGGTCAGCGGCGCACTCGCATATAAACCCAATTGATAATGATTGGCTTGAAATGCACGAATTAAAATGGATCCTTGATGGTGAGTCATGGCTGCATTCCAATACGTTGCGGGAATGCTATAAAACAAGGAAAAAATGCCTGGACGGGTACAATCACCGCCACTCAGATTATCTAAAAACTGATCTGAGTGTTGCGCAAATCGATAGACATTCGGCATATTGATGGGGTTAACCATGTCATAACGCAACGTATCAATCACGATCAACAAAACATTCAGCGGATGTTGGGGTAAGTGATATTGTAAGGGATGTAATGGATAATTTAATTTTTTATTTTGAGATAATATTTTTTGTAATTTAGCAGATAAGGAATTTTTCGGAAAGAGCGTAACGTTCATTTTTTGAAGCGCATTGGCCCACGACGTATCATAAAAATAGGGTATTTTGATCGTGTATTGCAACAATCGCATATTATCTTGCGTCATCAAAAAAATAAATAATGATTGCGCAATGATATAAATAAAAATAAAAAGACCCGATAAAAATTTTAAATTCACACTCTGTTGCAATTTTTTGGACAGTAAAATAACAATAACACCAGAAAGCAAAAATGCGCCACCCACTAAAAAAATCCAGATGACCATCGTATGGCTCATCTCAAAAACCTGTGATCCTCCCACCGCATAAAGTTGCAGCACACTGTTATCAATAAATATTCGCCAGAAAGCGAATACTTTTGCGTTCATATAACTGATAAATAATAAAAACGAGACGGGTAAAACTGATAATAGCATTTTTAAGCGATCGGATTTGACCCACAGAAAAATCGGCAACAAAAAAATTCCCAACAGACAAGAAAATAAAAAATTTTGGGCAGTATAAGCGAGTGAGTAAAAACTGACGGATAACAAGGATTGCGGAATAGGATCAGTTAAAATGACAGGAAATCCAGAAACACATAAAATTACTGTATTTAGCAGTGTTAAAGTTAACCACCATTTCCAATTCATTGTGCGATTTTGCATTATGATTTCCTTGTTCAGTGATCAGTGTCAGTGATCAGTGATCAGTGATCAGTTATCAGTGATCAGTTATCAGTGATCACTCCCACAAACCGATGTAAAGATATATTAAAAATTGCTACAATCCAAATTCTTTCGCAAAATAGCAGCAGTTCCCGCTCTGAAGGTTGATTAACTTAAATTTTTAGATTTGAGGGGAGATTGAAGGATAATTTGTTGAGGAAAGCTTCGTTCCTTGTTCGTACATGAGCATTTCCGAAACAAATTATCATTCAATATCCCCCAAAGATAAAAATTCTTTTGAAAGCGGGATTCACTGGCAAAATAGGAAGTGTCTTTATGAAATCTTTTTTTCAAAAAACTATGGTTCCGTTATTTTTAATGATCACCTGCCCACCCACGGTTATTTTAATTTGGCATATCAACACCACCCTGAACGGTTCTATTTTGAATTTTGGGCATCTTGTGTTGCAACAAGGATTTTTTAATACGTTGTGGCAAATTTGGCAGCCTGTTTTTTTCGGCACAAAAACAGCTTGGGAAATTATTTTTACATTTATGACAACACAATTACTGTTAATGCGTATTGTGCCCGGCAAACCCATCACAGGACCTGAAACTGCCAAAGGTAATATCCCCATTTATAAAGACAATGGATTTTCCTGTTTTCTCATCACGCTCGCTTTATTTTATGTGTGCGCTTTTCAAATTCACTTATTTTCACCAACGATCGTGTACGATCATTTTGCTAGTATTTTAGGAGCGCTGAATATTTTTAGTTTATTTTTCTGTTTCATGTTGTATTTAAAAGGTCGCTACAAACCCTCTTCATCTGATCATAGCACCAGCGGTAATGTTGTTTTTGATTATTATTGGGGAACTGAATTATATCCACGCATTTTTGGTTGGGACGTGAAGCAATTTACGAATTGCCGTTTTGGTATGATGAGTTGGCCCATTATTATTCTTTCTTTTGCTGCAAAACAAGCGCAATTATACGGATTAAGTAATTCGATGATGGTATCTGTTGTAATTATGCTTATTTATATTGCGAAATTTTTTTGGTGGGAATCGGGTTATTTGCGCTCAATGGATATTATGCATGATCGTGCGGGATTTTATATTTGTTGGGGATGTTTGGTGTGGGTGCCAGGTGTTTATACAATACCTGCCATGTATTTAGTTAATCATCCCGTGCAATTTTCACCCATCATTGCAACCAGCATTGTCATATTAGGTGCAACAGCAGTGATGCTGAATTATTTTGCGGATGCACAACGACAAAAAGTTCGCGCAACGAATGGTCATTGCACGGTATGGGGAAAAATACCTCAATTAATTCATGCGAATTATATCGATCAACGGGGCGTGCAAAAACAAAGTTTGTTATTGGTTTCAGGTTGGTGGGGAATTTCGCGTCACTTTCATTATTTATTAGAAATATCACTCGCGTTTTTTTGGACGCTGCCTGTTTTATTTATGCATTTTTTGCCGTGGTTTTATGTGATTTTTTTAACGCTGTTACTCGTGCATCGTTCTTATCGCGATGATCAACGTTGTGCTAATAAATATGGTGATTATTGGAAAACCTATTGCGAACAGGTGCCGAATAAAATTATTCCGTGGTCGAAATTGTTTTCATGAGCTGGTAATAAATTAAACTGGAGTATATTCATGGTCTGCCGCCAATACCGTTGTAGTATTGGTAAACAGGTTGCCCTAACGCCACCGGCGGATACTCATGATCAACAGGAACTCCAACCACCGCATTTGATTCATTGAACAAACTATCTGATACGTTTGTCACAGCTCTCACTCCCGATTCTGACCCTATACTTAGACCACATCTTCTGCATAGATAGCCAAGGAATAGTACACCGAATCCTGCACCCGTTGCCGCAAGAACTGAGCAAATAATTATTACCATTGTACGTGGTGTAACAAACTGTAGATCACTCATTTTGTCCTCGAATTTTTCATAAAAAATCTCTTTGTGCGACAATTTTTATATTCAAACACCACAGTCATATCATCACTCGCTGCTTCATATTTTTTGTCGTGTACAGAGAAAAAATCTACGGAGTGCGCGCCAATAAAATAATCGCAATCAATAAAAACAAACAAGTCGGCAAAAGCGCCGCCAACACGGGCGGAAATTGATAAACCAGGGTAATCGGACCGAACAATTGATTAAGCATATAAAAACCAAAACCAATAAACACGCCGGCCATCATTCTCACACTCATCGAAGCACTTCGAAAAGATCCAAAAACAAAAGGCACTGCCAGGCAAATCATAACGAGTGATGTGATAGGTTGCAATAGACGCTGCCAAAATGTAAATACAAATTGATTGGTGCCTAAACCAATCGAATGACGGTAATGTATCGTTTGATATAAATCCTTCATACTTTGTTCACCAGAAATAATCGACATTTGCACTTGTAATTCAGGTTGAAAAGCAACATGCAAATTCGAGTGTCGCTCTGTTTCTATGGAAACATGGTCTTGATGGAAAACTGTTTTTTTAAGATGGGATAATCGCCACTGACCATCAATCAATCTTCCCGATTGTGCGACCGTTGCTTGAGACAAATGACCGTCCGAAACAAAACGATAATGCGTGATATCCATCATCATATCGCGCTTCGTTAATTGACTAATGTGCGTAAAACCATTGCCCTGATGCAACCACACCGATTCTAAAATCGATGCATGTTTTGGCGGAGATAATACGAGTTGTTGTACTTGTTCGGATTGCTGTTGCCATAACGGACCAAAACCTTCGCCAATTGCGGTCACAACAATAATCATTAAAACAGATGCTTTTATCACACTCCCTGTGATTCGCATCACGGAAACACCCGATACGCGCATCACAATTAATTGACTCGTCGATGATAATCGCGAAAGACCAATCAATGCACCTAAAAATCCAGCGATCGGAAATAATTGATAAAATTGTGCAGGTAATTGCATCAATACAAATAAAAATGCTTGCCACATGCTATATCCATGTTGCCCTACAAATTGAAATTGTCGAATCAAGGATAAAAAACTTTGGATGCCGATGATCACAGCACTGACTAAAAACGTTGAGTTAATAATCATGTGACCAATAATGCGATCAAGTATTTTCATGCAATACCTCTGAACGCTCGAATACGACGCCATCCCACACGATACAACATCAACATAATCGCTAATAATAACGCACAACCATGCACCCACCACATTCCCAATGCGGGTGACAATTGTCCGTCCGCAATCCATGCACGAGTGAGAAAAATTAAATCGGCGTAACTCGCATAAATAACAATCGCGGGTAGTAATTGCGTAAATTTTCCATAACGCGGACGCACTTCACTTAATGGCACTGCTAATAATGCAAATACTAAGGTAGCAATAGGCATTGCTAGACGCCATTGCAATTCCGCTGCTGATTGCCTGTCTTTTGGACTCAGCGACCACAATTTTGAAATTGAATAATATTGCGCTGCATTCGGCGTTGGAATATCGTCAACCGTTAATCGAGTACCGTACTCATCAAACCGTACCACACGATAATTTTTTTCGCCGGGGACACCGGTGTAGCGATAACCATTATCAAAAACCAAGTATTTTCCTGTTTGATCGGGTAATCGTTTTTCGAAGGCGGATTTTGCAACAATCACGCCCCACTTTTCTTCATGGAGATTCTCAGTATCTTTCATCCGTTTCGCTAAAAAAACACCATGCAATATCGCATGATTGTGAACACTCGCCGCATAAAAAACGATAGGGGTTTTATCTTGTTTTCCAAACATCATAAAACGGCCGGGTATGACCTGTTCAACGCTCGCCGTGACAGCCGCTTTATCGAGAATTGCATTAATTTCTCCTTGCGCTCGCGGCACAACCACTGCCATCATCCACGCATCGAGACCTGCAACCATCATTGCGATAACAACCACCATACCCGTTATTTTAGCGCGACTGACGCCGCAAGCTGCCAACACCGTCATTTCAGAATCAAGGTACATACGACCCAGTGTTAGCAGTAAACCCAAATATAATCCCAACGGCAGCAGGTAAGGAACCAACAAAGGAATCTGCAAGGCGATAATATGTACTATTTGTGTTGCTGGCAGCTGCCCCAGCGCTGCGCGTTGCAAAAATTGTAGTGATTGATTGGTGACAAAAATCACGAGCAAGACTAACGTTGCAGCCAACATGGTTGCGAGTATTTCTTTTGTCAAATAGCGAAAGATTATCACTGACAACGCGCGCCTTTTATGAAAAAATAACGACTATTCAGTATCAAAGAAATGTTCATTGAATAATTACACTGAGTCTAGCAGATTAGGCAACAACAATGCATACCGTCGATTTAGAAAAAACCTATCAACCCACGACGATTGAACAACATTGGTCTCAATTTTGGGAAAAACAAGGTTTTTTTCAACCTGCCGGTATTGGCACCCCTTACTGCATTATGCTGCCACCGCCCAATGTAACCGGCACATTGCATATGGGTCATGGATTTCAATACAGTTTGATGGATGCCTTGATTCGTTATCATCGCATGCAAGGCAATAAAACACTCTGGCAAGCGGGTACGGATCACGCAGGTATTGCAACTCAAATGGTCGTTGAACGCCAACTCGCCCAACAAAAAATTTCTCGACATGATTTGGGTCGCGATGCGTTTTTAAAAAAAGTGTGGACGTGGAAACATCAATCGGGTGAAGCGATTACGCAGCAAATTCGCCGCATGGGCGCATCGATTGATTGGTCACGCGAACGTTTTACCATGGACGACAATATTTCACGCGCAACGATGGAAGCCTTTGTTCGCTTGCATCAAGAAGGATTAATTTATCGCGGCAAAAAATTGGTGAATTGGGATCCGCAATTAAAAACCGCGATTTCAGATTTGGAAGTGTCGACTGAAACGGAGAAATCCCATTTATGGTATATTCGTTATCCGCTGGCTCATAGCAAAGATTTTTTAATCGTTGCAACCACACGCCCTGAAACCCTGTTGGGTGATACTGCTGTAGCAGTACATCCCGATGATGAACGTTATCAAAAATGGATCGGTAAAAAAATTAAATTGCCATTGACTGATCGCGAAATCCCTATTATTGCTGATGATTCTGTTGATCCTACTTTTGGAACGGGTTGTGTGAAAATCACACCCGCACATGATTTTAATGATTATGCGATGGGGCAGCGCCATCAATTACCTCTGATCAATATCATGACACTCGATGCGCATTTAAATAATGAGGTACCTGAAAATTATCGCGGATTAGAACGATTTGTAGCGCGTAAAAAAATTGTAGCAGATTTAGACGCACTTAAATTATTAGAAAAAATTGAAGATCACGAAAATAATATTCCGCGCGGTGATCGTTCTGGTGTCATTATCGAACCATTGCTCACAGACCAATGGTTTATGAAAATGGGTGATATGGCGAAAACAGCCATCGATGCATTAAACAAAGGCGATATTGAATTTGTGCCTGACCATTGGGATAAAACCTATTTACAGTGGCTCGAGAATATTCAAGATTGGTGCATCAGTCGACAATTATGGTGGGGGCATCGCATCCCTGTTTGGTATGACGATGCCGGCAATCATTACGTTGGTTTGCACGAACAGGATGTGCGTGAAAAAAATAAATTAGATCATGATGTAACACTCACGCAAGACAATGATGTACTAGACACCTGGTTTTCGGCGGCTTTATGGCCGTTTGCAACATTGGGCTGGCCGGAAAATACGAATGATTTACGCGATTTTTATCCGACGGATATTTTGGTTACGGGCTTTGATATTATTTTTTTCTGGGTTGCGCGCATGGTGATGTTAGGCCTGAAATTAACGGGTAAAGTACCCTTCAGACAAATATTAATTACGGGTTTGATTCGTGATTCGCAAGGCCAAAAAATGTCGAAATCCAAAGGCAATATTTTGGATCCGATTGATTTGGTCGATGGCATTTCACTGGAAAAATTATTAGAAAAGCGTATCACCGGTTTAATGCAGCCTCAGATGGAAAAAAAGATTCGTGTGCAAACGGAAAAAGAATTTCCCGAGGGTATTCCTGCCAGTGGCACTGATGCACTACGATTTACTTTCTGCGCGCTTGCAACACAAGGTCGCCATATTAATTTTGATATGGCGCGCCTTGTCGGTTATCGGAATTTTTGCAATAAAATTTGGAATGCGGCGCGGTTTGTGATGATGAATGTGAGCGGGAGTGTGAGTGTGAGTTTGAGTGCTAAAAAAACACTCGCCGATCAGTGGATTTTAAGTCAATTACAACAAACAATCACACACGTACACACTGCCTTTGCACGTTACCGTTTTGACGACATTGCCAGCCTGCTGTATAAATTTATTTGGGATGAATATTGTGACTGGTATTTAGAATTGGCAAAATGCGATTTGCAAAATAATACCGAATCAAATGGCACAAAACAGACGTTGCTTTTTGTACTTGAAAATATTATGCGTTTGCTGCATCCGATAATGCCGTATATTACCGAAGAAATTTGGCAAAAGATTGCGCCCTTGTTGGATATTACAGGCGAAACAATTATGTTGCAGCCGTATCCAGCGGTTGATAGACAAATAATAGATGTCAATGCGGACGCACACATTCAATCACTGAAAAATATTATTTATGCCATTCGCAATCTTCGAGGTGAAATGAATGTTTCTCCCGCAAAAAAAATCAATGTGATTTTTGATAAAGGAAATGCGCACGATATTTTGTGTGCAGAAAAATATGCGCATTATTTAAAAACATTAGGAAAAATAGATGCTATTACTTGGCATGACAAAAATAAAAAATTGCCGGAGTGTGCAACACTGATTGTTGACGCATTAGAAATTCATATCCCACTCGCGGGATTAATTGATAAAGAAGGTGAATTAACACGCCTTAAAAAAGAAATGGAAAAATGTGAAAAATCGAAAATACAAATGGAAAGCCGTTTAAATAACGCAACGTTTGTTGATAAAGCGCCACCTACGGTTGTCGCTGAAGTCCGCGCACAGTTAAGCGCTTGTGAAAACACACTAGAAAAATTGCGGGAACATTACACAAAAATAGAAAAAATAGCGTAACCCAAAAAAATACGCTATGATCACCGCCAATGATCACTGGGAGATTTTATGAAATTTTTACGATTTTTTTTGCTGTTCGTCACCGCAACATTATGCGGTTGTGTTTATCATCAACCCTTTCAGCAAGGTAATATTCTCTCGCCTGCAAAAACGCAAAGCATTCACCGTGGCATGACGTCTGAAGAAGTCGTCGCAACATTAGGCTCACCGGTTTTACGAAATATTTACACAGACAATCGCATGACGTATGTTTACACGGATCAACCGACGCGCAATCATACTGATATCACACGCTTTATCGTACAGTTCCACAATGATCGCGTGGTGGATATTAAAACGGATTTGCCGAAAATTCCGACGATTTAACCGCTCATGATTTCTTCTCTATCCGCTTTTTTGATATTTGCCTGATCAAATTGCATTTTCAAAAAGGCGTAATGTGTTGGCAAAATCTTTTTGAGTTCATTGGCGCGTTTTTCGGTGTGTTGAAACATCACCTCACCGGCATCCATAATATCTTGTCGATAATTTAAAATCGGATAAGGATTATTCGGTAAATATCCAACACCACACAAAATACATTGATAGTTGGTTTCCGTCCAAAAATTTTGGAAAAGAGATTTGAACGTCGGATAAATATTATTGTTATCGACAGTCGGACGCTTAATCGGCAAACCGGATTTGTGTTTTTTCAAAATGGTTTCAAGCGAATCAGGAATTTTCGTTTCATATTTATTCACTCTCCAAAATTCAGTATCTTCACGTTGCGCTGTTTTAAAATGCATGGCGATAAAATCACGATTATCATCGACCATAAAATTAATTTTATGATTAAATTTATCGCGCAACACTGGATCAATATTTTTTTGCGGAAAGCATTTAACGAGTTGATACAATGCGGCATAAATAAAATAAATCGTGGATGATTCGAGTGGCTCTAAAAAGCTGCTCGACAACCCAATACTCACGCAATTTTTTACCCATGAGCGTTGATGACGACGCGATTGAAATTTGATCGGTCTAAAATCAATTTTGTCAGCGCGTCCACCGAAATGGGCGCGCAATTCATCTTCTGCCACTTGATCTGAAATAAATTGACTCGAGTACACATAGCCATTGCCCGAACGACTATACAATGGAATTTCCCACACCCATCCTGCTTTGAGTGCAGCCGCTGTTGTGTAAGAACGAATGCCGTTTTTAGGGGAATCTTCTGGTAAATTGACTGCGATCGCTCTGTCTGTTAATAAATAATCGTTAAATTTTACGAGCGGCTCTTGAAACACTTTATCAATCAAAAACCCTGCAAATCCTGAGCAATCAACAAAAAAATCGGCATGATATTTTTGACCACTTTGTCCAACCACACACGTAATATTGCCCTGCTCATCTTGTTCTGCGGTGGTTAATTTATCAATAACATGTCGAACGCCGCGCGATGTTCCCCATTCTTTTAAAAATTTAGCAACCAACAGCGCATCAAAATGATACGCATAATGCTGCACTTTGGTGCCATCCATTAATCGCGGTGATAAGTGATGATCAAAAGCAACCGCTGAAGCAAAACAGGAATGCGCGAATGTTTTTTTTGTCTTACCTTCTAAATAATTTTTAATCCAGATTGATGAGAGCGGCACTTCATCAATCAATGGAATTTCGCCGAAGACGTGATAATAATGATCTCCACCCTGTTCTTTCGGCGTTTTCCAATTCGCGTATTTAATGCCCATTTTAAATGTGCCGCCTAATTTTGGCATCCATTCTTCTTCAGGAATACCCAAGCGATCAAAAAATTCGGTTTTAATGGTGGGAATCGTTGCTTCACCGACACCAATAGGGGAGTGATCAGCAGATTCAATAACAGTAATATTTACTTTGAAATTAAGTGATTTTGCAAGATAAGTTGCCGACATCCATCCTGCTGTGCCGCCACCAATAATAACAATATCTTTGATATTCCTGTTTCGCATAACAAAATCCTTTTTGTTGACACTTAGGAACACGCTCCTTATAGAGCGTCGCATACTGTCATAATATTGTAAACAAAGCATAGGGGCATGATACAATTGATAAATCTAGCGACGCGTCATGGAAATGGAAGCAGAATGTGGTATGCAAAACGCTCAACCCATAAATACCGCACTACCCGAAGCGGTGGGCGTAACGTTAACTAAAATGATTGATGCTTTTAAAGAACGAGTATCTGCTGCGTATATACTCGGTAGTTTCGCGCGTCATATGCCTTCAAATGTCAGTGATATTGATTTTGCAGTTATTCTCACGCATCCCGTGAGTGAAGCAGATGAAAAAAAAATGAATATGATCGTTACCGATGTTCAAAAAATGGATTTGCCTTACGCAGCAAGATTATCTGTTTTTTGGGGATCCGTTGAATCATTAAATACCACATCTGCAATAGGACGGTTTCCACCACTCGATCGACTCGATCTCATTGAAAATAGTCGATTGCTGCACGGAAATGATATTCGAAAAAAATTGATTCGACCAACGCGACGCGAATTAATCATTGCGGGCGCTGAATTTGCCTTAGAAAAATTAAGTGAGGGTAAAGTAAATGAGGCGCTGATGCAACCAGAGCTATTTTTTCCGAGGTTAGATGATGTTCACCTAACGAAAATTATTTTAATGCCGGTAAGATTATTATATACAGCACTGACAGGTAATATAGGATATAACGATGCATCGGTTGCTTATTATACGCGGCACTTCCCAGGATCTTCGGCCGAATTAGTCAGCGCCGCATTCCGATGGCGCACGGAATCACCTAAAAATAAAACGGAAACGATTGCGCTACTATTACAACACAATGCGTTGCACACACTGTATCAACAATTTATGGAATGCTATATCACGCAATTACAACAATTGGGTGCCCCGTCAAAATTAGTGGAACACATGGTACAATGGCGTTCAAAATGGGCAGGTAACAGATCAGGCCTCGTTGTCTGATTTAGTAAAACGTCGAGTTTGAGATGATTTTTTGTAGTAAATTGAGTTGAAAGCGCAGGTGTACTTGATCGTACATCGAGCATTTCGACGAGATTTACTGCAAAAAAGCATCCAAAATCGGCGTTTCTATCTACGGAGTGATCTGTTACATGGGCAGGAACTATACAATACCTCATACACACTCAATGAAAACATCAGAAAAAAATTGCCGGGCGGTTGAAAATTTATTATCGGAAAATAATGCCTATTTAGAGCGTTTTAAACAACATCCCTTGTTTCAAAAACTACTCAATTTTAAAAAATTATCGGCAAAACAACAAGAAATTTTTTTGACTTTCAAGGAACTATTTGCCGCTGAATTTCAAACAATTGTTTATACCCGACGCGCAATGACTCACGACGAATTGCATAAAAAAATGAGTGCGCAACATTTAAAAGAAGAAATCGGACATGATGAAATGATATCAGCTCAACTCTCTCCAGAACGCACCATCATGCGTGATCCGATTATAGACGCTATTTCAACATGGTTTATTCACAAAATGATTGTGTTGGATAATATTGAAAAAATGGCTTTGATGCATTTGGTGCTAGAAACCAGCGGCGATTTTTTCTACCCGTGGGCTTATCAACAGGGTATTTTTTCTGGAAATTCGGTTGAATGTTACATTAAATTGCATGTCGAAGCGGATGAAAAACACAGTGCGATAGATATTGAATTACTCAAAGATCACTCCCCTTCTACGTATCAACGGTTACACACCGTCATTGAGCGAGGCTGGGTAATGATGGAAGAAATGTTGCATCGTGTCTTATTTTTAATAAATAAAAACTCGGTATGCGACAAAAAATATGAAATAGTGAGTGATGATATAACTGTGGTGTTTTGAGTGGAATGTGAATCACAAGTCTCAGTAACAGATCAGGCCTCGTTGTCTGATTTAGTAAAACGTCGAGTTTGAGATGATTTTTTGTAGTAAATTGAGTTGAAAGCGCAGGTGTACTTGATCGTACATCGAGCATTTCAACGAGATTTACTGCAAAAAAGCATCCAAAATCGGCGTTTCTATCTACGGAGTGATCTGTTACCAAGTCTCATCATTAGGCACAAGGAGGGTTGCAATGGCATCTCAAAAAATCAGCTATGACGCAGTTGAAAAAGTCATTAATACGATACTCGATGCTGACGTCACACCCACGTTGGAACAAGTCCAACGCGCCCTGAGCTCAGACAAGAAAAATCAGTATGTTATTACTCATTTTAAGCGGTGGAAAGAAAAAAATAAAAAGCTGTTACGGAAAAATAATCCGATCAAAGTGCCTCGAAAAAATATCGCAGAAATAGAACGATCGTTAGCATTGGTACGCGGTGTGTTAGAGTCGACCAATGATGGTATTTTAGTCGTTAGCAATGAAGGAAAAATTCTTGAGTATAATGAAAAATTTATCGCGGTATGGGGGGTTCCACGTCACCTATTAGAAAATAGGGATGACCAAAAAGCCTTGGCTTCCTATCCACTCACGGTTTTAGCAAATCCTGAAGAATTTTATAACAATACCATCAGCATTTATAAGGATCCTGAAGCGCAAGGAAGAGTGCCTGATGCGCACTTTAAAAATGGAAAAATTTTAGAACGCTTCACGTTTCCGCTAAAAATTGATGGCGAAACGATTGGTCGTGTTTGGAGTAATCGTGATGTCACACAAAGTAGGAAAATAGATGAAATATTGCGTTTGAATAAACGCGCCATTGAAGCGAGTCCCCAGGGTATTATCATTATCGATTTAAACACCGCCAATAAAAACAAAATGATTTCAGTCAATCCAGCGTTTACAGAAATGAGCGGGTATACTTTGACTGAAGCGCAAGGCAAAGAATTTTCACTTTTTGTTAGCCCAGAACATTTGGAGCATATTACCGATGTGATTAATCATCGCCGTCAAGTGAAAATAGAAATACCGTGTTATCACAAAAACAAACAGCCATTTTATGCTGAACTCCATTTAGCACCGGTTATCGATGATACAGATACGTTTCATTATTCAAAAAAATTGGTGGAAGAAACCAATACCCATAGTGATTGGCATACTGCAAAAACAAACAAAGGGCACAAACAAGCAAGTCATTACGTGGGGATTTTAATTGATGTTACCGAAAAAAGAAAACAAGAAGAAACGCTGCGTTTAAACAATCGCGCTATTGTAGCCAGCACACACGGTATTATTCTAATTGAAAACAGCCCTGAATTTTTAATTACTTATTTAAACCCCGCGAGCCTTCGCTTATTACATCTGTCAGAATCAGATATATTACAAAAACCATTTTTACACTGTCTTGAAGAGTTTTCGAATGAACGGGAAAAATTTTTAACTATTTTTAATTCGGAAAAACGGGGTGTTTTAACTCAACATTGCATGGTGAATAACAAAATGGTGTGGTTAGAAATTACGATTGATCCCGTGTATGAAAAAGATCAAGAAAAAATTTCGCATTTTGTCAGTATTATCAATGATATTACCAAAAACAAAGAGCTCGAAGGAATCCTGAAATATAAAGCGGTACACGATACATTAACAGGATTGCCCAATAAAGCATATTTAGAAGATGCGATTCATTACTGCATCAAAAGAGTGGGTATCAGCCACGAAAATTTTGCTTTATTATTTATCGACATTGATCGATTTAAAAATATCAATGACACACTCGGGCACGGTGTCGGTGATGAATTATTACGTCTTTTCGGAAAACGTCTGCAAGAAAATGTTGAAAAAAAAGATATCGTTTCACGTATCGGTGGTGATGAATTTATTATTTTAGTGAATAACGTTCGCAGTATAGACGATTTAACGGTTATTTCAAAAAAAATCCTAGAGGTTTGTCAAAAAAAATATGTGCACTCTGACCATGAATTTAATGTCAGTGCCAGCATTGGCGTTGTCAAATTTCCTGAGTGCGGCACTAACGCAGAAACATTGATTCGAAATGCAGATATTGCGATGTATCAAGCAAAATTTGCAGGTAGAAATCGCATTTGTCATTTTACGAATTCACTCAATAAAACCATGACGCGTCGTGTTGAAATTGAGAATGAATTACATAACGCCGTTAAAAACAATGAATTTGCATTATTTTATCAGCCTATTTATTCCATTCCGGATAATCAATTTAAAAAGGCAGAGGCATTAATTCGGTGGAATAATAAAAAAATGGGTTTTGTTTCTCCCGCTGAATTTATCCCTATTGCAGAAGATATTGGTTTAATGACCACGATTGGGCGTTGGGTGATGGAAACGGCAATCGCACAGCAACAGGTATGGCAAAAACTCAATGGGGGTGATTTCATTGTGAGTATCAATGTGTCAGCAAAACAATTACTGGATGAAGGGTTTGTGCAGCATTTTAATCAGACCATACTACATTACCATGTTGACACTCGAAAAATTATTATTGAAATCACAGAAGGTCTTTTTTTATTAGAAGAAAAAGTGTTTGATAAATTAAATCAATTAAGTAATCTCGGTGTTAAAATTGCGATTGATGATTTTGGTACCGGTTATTCTAATCTTAATTACCTAAGCAAATTACATATTTCTTATTTAAAAATAGATAAATCGTTTATCGATCAAATTGATCAACCCGAATTCAATGATTCAGTTCTGCTTGCCATTATCGCTATTGCCAAGAGAATGCAGCTTCGATTAATTGCGGAAGGCGTTGAAACAAAAAATCAATATGAATTACTGGTAAAAAATCAGTGTGATGAAATACAAGGGTATTACTTTTCAAAACCATTGCCGGCTGGTGAGCTTGAAAAGTTTATGGAAGCGCGGAAATAGGGTGAGCGTGGGTGAGGTAACAGATCACTCCGTAGATAGAAACGCCGATTTTGGATGCTTTTTTGCAGTAAATCTCGTTGAAATGCTCGATGTACGATCAAGTACACCTGCGCTTTCAACTCAATTTACTACAAAAAATCATCTCAAACTCGACGTTTTACTAAATCAAACAACGAGGCCTGATCTGTTACAACAGCTCAGCCTCAGGTAATAATTTATTGTAACTTCTTCGCTGCAGCCAAATGCATAACAACAGCCGCTCTCGTGTCCATCATAAATTTCTTTATTTCTGGTGATTGCGCTGTTTTCATGAGATGTTGATCAATTAATTTTAAAGCGTCTTCATGACCACTCACCATGGCATTAACATAGGCCTGATCAAATTGCTTTCCTTGCAATGCACCGAGTGTAACCATCGCTTTATTGCCTTCTGCTGTGAGTTCCATGGCGGTGGTGCTTATTAATGGTAATGCATGCAATTGATTTGCCATTTCAAGAATCTGAGTCAAATTAGCGCCATGTTGATCAATCATCAGCTGTGCTAACGCTGCGATACCGGGCGTAATTTTTTTGTGTAACGCAATATCACCCAATAAAATTTCATTTTTATCGATAGCGGCAACTGTTGCTAACGTGCTTATTTCAGCTGGCGTCACTGCGATAGAAGTAGTTGATACTGTCGCATAAACAACATTTGTAACGATCATGATGACAAACACTGTTGCACCAAGTAGTAAGGACTTTGACAAACTCATCATACTTCTCCGTTTATATTCAGCATCTTTCCAGTAGGTCCGTTTTTCTGTTTGTATGTAATTTCTTTGTACACGACAAAAGTTTCAAATAACGCAGAGATACAGTAGCTGAAGAAGGTTTGCGTAGCAAACCGACTGAGGCGCTTTGCAGTAAGCTACCACTTAGCGTGTATTTTCTGCAAAATGCCTCAGTCGATGACTACGTCATCTCCTTCAGCTACTGTTTCAGTGGCGTTATTAAAAATAGTCGTGTACAAAGATGTAATTTACATCATATTTACATTTAAATTATACATAATCCACAACGATCCGCCAACCAATATGCCGACGATCACGAAAGTGAAAATAAAAGGCATGGTGTTCCATTGTCCTTCTTGAGAAACGTTTAAGCGAAGAAAACAAATGACTTGTGCAAATAATTGCGCGACCGCTAAAGCAGTCAATGTGATATAGGAAGCTTCAACACCTAATAAATGCTTTCCAATTAAAGTAAATGCGATAAAGGTGAAAACCAACGATAAAAATAAACCCGTTAAATACGATTTTAATGTTTTTGGTTTTGCGCCGTATTTCATGGTTTGAACTGAATGGTCTGACATAATTAATTTCCTAAAAAAACAGTGTCAGTGATCAGTGTCAGTTCGTACTGACACTGACACTGATTACTCACACTCTTTAAATCGAACTCATCAAATAAACAATGGTAAATACAAAAATCCATACGATATCTAAAAAGTGCCAAAATAAGCCTAAATATGTTAATCGTTTATTAACAGCAGGCGATGTTCCGTATTTTATAAGCTGAAACATCATAAATGCCATCCAAATCAAACCAATGGAAACGTGTGTTCCGTGCGTACCTACTAATGTAAAAAATGAGGATATCGCGGCGCTGACATGCCAGCTATTGCCATCGGCATACAAATGAATAAATTCACGCACTTCCATCACAACAAAAGATAATCCCAAAACAAAAGTAACAAACAGCCAAAATAAAGCACGTGCACGACTGTTTTTATAAACGCCCAACATAGCAAGACCATACGTAAAACTACTGGCTAATAAAAACATCGTTTCACCTAACACGTAAGGCAAACTGATTAATTGCTTGAGTGTCGGCCCTGTAAAAGAATTAGTATGTAATACGGCAAATGCTGCGAATAAGGTCGCAAACAAAATGCAGTCGGTCATGATATAAATCCAAAAACCAAATACGTCGATGCTGTCATTATCAAGGTGGTGATCGTGGTGATCGGTGGTTGATAGTGCTGTCATTTTTTCCTCAATGGGTTGTCTGTTATTAGTTATCAGTAATCAGTAATCAGTAATCAGTGTCAGAGGCACGATTTAAAATCTTACTGATAACAGATAACTGATAACTCATACCAAGACCAATTCTTCATTCTCGTTATTTACTTTTATTGATGGCACACTTTGTGCACGTACCCGTTCATTCTCTAATTTCACAATCTCATCGGATTTTAAATAATAATCGAGCTTTTGATTAAACGTGCGCGCCATCACAGTTGCAAAAACACCAAACAATCCCAATCCAATCATCCAAAAAATATGCCACACCATTCCAAATCCAAAAATCCCGCTAAATACCGCAATAATAAATCCAACGGATGTGTTGTGCGGCATGTGAATATCGGCATAATGCGATTGCGGTTGTAAATTCGGATTCGGTAAATGTTTTTCTTTTATTTCCCAATACGCATCGCGACTATCAACCGTCGGTGTTACTGCAAAATTATAAAATGGCGCAGGACAAGGAATTGACCATTCCAGTGTGCGTCCATTAATCCATGGATCACTCGTTAAAACACGTGTTTTTTCGCGATCTCTGATACTAACAATGACCTGAATCACTTGGCATGCAACGCCCATACCAATAATAACAGCCCCCATCGCTGCAATAATTAATAAAGGATGCCAACCATTTCCTGCGGCGTAATGATCTAAGCGACGCGTCATGCCCATTAATCCGAGCGCATATAATGGCGTAAAAGCCACATAAAAACCCACTAGCCAACACCAGAAAGAACGTCTACCCCATTTTTCATTCAACGTAAATCCAAATAATTTTGGAAACCAATAGGTAACGCCCGCAAAATAACCAAATACGACACCGCCGATAATTACATTATGAAAATGTGCGACTAAAAATACGCTGTTATGCAATTGAAAATCAACGGGCGGCAATGACATCACAACACCTGTCATTCCACCAATCGCAAACGTGCTAATAAATCCTATTGTCCACAACATGGGAACAGAAAACGTAACGCGGCCACGATACATCGTGAATAACCAATTAAATATTTTTACACCGGTTGGAATAGCGATAATCATCGTTGCAATGCCGAAAAAAGCATTCACATTCGCACCCGCTCCCATCGTAAAAAAGT
The DNA here is from genome assembly GCA_013287435.1 of Verrucomicrobiota bacterium. Lineage (GTDB taxonomy): Bacteria > Pseudomonadota > Gammaproteobacteria > Coxiellales > Coxiellaceae > 2-02-FULL-42-43. The sequence goes on along the minus strand of JABDDU010000001.1, from coordinate 121,857 downwards.
GATGCAGCCAAACAACAAAAGATAAAAGGGTAATGGACACCGTCGCATAAATCATCGACGTATAACCAAATAATTTTTTACGACAAAAAGTGGCAACGACTTCAGAAAAAATACCAAACGCGGGCAGAATTAAAATATATACTTCGGGATGTCCCCACGCCCAAATTAAATTGATATACATCATGGCGTTTCCGCCGTGCCCAGCGGTAAAAAAATGCATGTCAAAAAAGCGATCTAAAAATAACATTCCCAATGTGGCAGTTAAAACAGGAAATGCAAGTGCAACCAAAATCATCGCGCACAATGCGGTCCATGTGAACACGGGCATTTTCATCATTGTCATGCCGGGGCAGCGCATTTTTAAAATCGTCACCATGAAATTAATGCCGGATAATAAACTGCCTACACCAGCAATTTGTAGCGCCCAAATATAATAATCAACACCGACACCTGGACTATAAACAATTCCTGATAATGGCGGATACGCAAGCCAACCCGTTGCTGCAAATTTTCCGACAATCAACGAAATATTCACGAGCATGGAGCCGACAACGGTCAACCATAAACTCAATGAATTTAAATACGGAAACGCCACATCGCGTGCACCAATTTGCAATGGCACGGCCATATTTAATAAACCAAACATCATCGGCATCGCGACAAAGAAAATCATAATGACGCCATGCGCTGTGAAAATCTGATCGAAATGTTGCGGTGGTAAATAACCTAAATGTTTTCCATCCGCCATCGCTTGTTGCGCGCGCATCATGATTGCATCTGAAAATCCGCGTAATAACATCACGCCAGAGAGAATAATATACATAATGCCGATTTTTTTATGATCGATAGAGGTAATCCATTCTTTCCACAAATACGTCCATTTTTTATGATAGGTAATTAGGCCTAAGACAAGTAAAGCGATCAAACCCATTATGCCACCAGCGCCCATAATGATGGGATTATCATAAGGGATAGATTGCAGCGTTAATTTTCCAAAAAGTAGTTGATCCAGTGTCATGATGTTGCCTTATGTGCTGCCTCGCGGCCTTGCGCTGTACTTGCATACCCCAACACCATTCCCGGCATCGGACCCATATACTTGATAACCGTTTCGCTAAATAAACCAGGATGGGGAGATGAAAAATATTCCACGGGATTATTTTCGCTGGGTTTGGCTAATTCATTGTAAGCGGATGTTGTTAATCGGCTGGGTGAGTGCGACGCCATCTTCACCCACGCATTAAAATTCGATTGCGACGTCACTTTTACTTTGAAATTCATCCCTGAAAATCCATTACCGCTGAAATTCGTTGATAAACCCGTGTAAATACCTTCTGATGTTGCCATTAAATTTAATTTCGTTTGCATGCCCGTCATCGCATAAATTTGCCCAGCCAAACGCGGAATTTCCAGTGAATTCATCGGTGCATTGGACGAAGTAATAAATAACCGAACGGGTTTATTGACGGGAATTTCCATATAATTGACTGTTGCAATGCCTTGCTGCGGATAGATAAACAACCATTTCCAATCCAATGCAATCGCATCGATCATCACGGTATTTTCATCTGCAGCCAATGGACGATAAGGGTCGAGTGAATGCGTATAAATCCATGTCCATATGGATAACACTAAAATAATAACGCAAGGAATGGTCCACCAAATAATTTCCATCATCGTGCTGTGCGACCAATCCGGTTTGTACACCGCGTTTGTATTACTTGCGCGATAACGATACGGAATAATCCAAGACATTAAAATAACGGGAATAACCACAACCAGCATTAATAAAATCGCTTCAACAAATAATTTTTTTTCACTTGCGGCGATAACGCCTTTAGGATCGAGAATAGCGAAATGACAACCAGATAATAATCCGGTGATTAAAAGCGTACATCCCATTAAAAAAATATGTCGTAGTTTGATCACTGAGAATCCCTATCATACGAACGGAAAAATTGTAAGTGAGACTCTAAGACTGGGGATGGCTGTTGTCAAGAATTTTGGTGGGTAGACAGTAATGTATCCACTCGATCTCACACTCACACTCACACTAATATTACGGATCAGAAAGAAGACGTCTACTCAAACTTTCCGATGAACTTGAACTTGCAGGAGGGTTGCGACACTCAGAAACTTTTGCTACGAAAAATTGAAAACAATTTGAAACGCGTTCAGCACAAGTTGATGTTGTTTGCGAAACCTGGGTAATGATTGTATTTTTTGCATCACGCATTGTACCCGGTGTTCTTTCAATCTTCCCAATGAGTGCAAGCGTTTCTTTATAACTTTCTGAAAACCGAACCAATGTCGTCATTCCCGCAAAAGCACCGCAAGACAATGTAAATGTAAGACACGCAATAGTTAAAAAAATTCTGGAAGGCGTATCAAAACAAAATACTCTGCTGTCGCACTCATAAACGCCATATACAAAAAAAATGGCGGACATAGTGATGTAAGTATAAGCTGCACGTTCTAATGCATTCATCAATGCAACAAAGTTATTATATCTTTTAGGATGTGTTGTTTGTTGATAACCAATCACTGCGGCGACACACACGGGCAAACCGATCAGCGCTTTCAGCCAACCAAAGAGTGGTTGCGTTCCATTCAGTACTTCTCGAACAATTCCCTCGAATAATAGAGAAAAACTAGTTGCGGCACTTGGACATGCTGAAAATGCATTGATCCAACGAACCTTGGTAGCTGCATTTAAAATTACGCTACGTTCAAGATGAGCGGCAGTTTCCTTTGAAAAAATCAGTTGTTCACTCGAATCGGGTTGTACTAATTTTAAAAAAAATATAGCAGCAAAAAGCATACTCATGGACATGAGAAACAAAAACCAACCTATGGGTAATTCACCGATATTGCCGTTTTTGGAGAGAAAATCTAACACAAAAAGTCCAGAGGAACTCGACAAAATAGCATTTAAATAAGCCACGGCAACTAATTCTTTTTTTGTTTTTTTGAGATGACGATAATCAGCGATTTTTATAATCACAGCAGCCATTGCAGTGATACCCAGCAATGGTATAGGCAACCAGGTTTTTTGAATTTGCAGAGAGGGATCTAACTCATAAGATTTTAGCTGCAAAAATACCTGACGCAGTAAACGTCCTAGCCGCCCAGAGATCTCAACAAAAATACACATTGAATGTATCGTATGATAAGAAATATTACCAAGCAATTGACGATAAACGAGTAGCGAACCACAGCTGAAGTGTGTTTCATCCATATGAGCCGCTTCACCATCTGAAATCCTTACAATGGCGCCACTATCATCTGGATTAGCTGGATTAGCTGGATTAGCTGGATTATCTGGATTATCTGATGCACGACTCATAATCACTCCTTAGATTATTTTTTATTTCTCATGCGAAAACCGACTTTATTTTTCACATTAACACGTCAAACACACGCAACACGCAAAACTCGACGCTGACGAAAACAATGTAATAATAGCTAAAGCAATGAACCATTTCATAACAAAATCTCCTTACAGTTAATAACCAAAACTCACTGTAAAAAAAGATCGTCCTTGAAATGTTGCGCTAGATTTTAGTCTAGCAAATTTTTATTCTCCTTGATCAACATTATTGTTTCGTTTCTGTATCAGGATACAATTGCGCGAGCGATACAGTAATCCCTGTATTTGTGACTATTCGAGCATGTTTACGCGTTAATTCACGCGGCTCACGCACACCACACGAATGACTAATCACTTCTACTTCATAATTCACACGACGCACATAATTCGCAACACGCAACGCTTTTGATTTTACATCTAACCCTTTTACGCGACGCGGATTGTGCGTCGTAATGCCTGTCGGGCATGTATTATTATGGCAACGCAACGCTTGAATGCATCCCAATGAAAATAAAAATCCACGCGCAGAATTCACAAAATCAGCGCCCATGCATAATGCTCTTGTTACAGCACCTGCGGTAATCATTTTTCCCGCCGCAATCACTTTAATGCGCTCACGCAAACCATATTCTTTTAATTTATCCACTAAGGCAGGCAATGTTTCTGTGATCGGTAATCCCACATAATCAGCTAATGATTCGGGTGCTGCACCCGTTCCACCTTCTGCGCCATCTAAGGTAATAAAATCAGGTGCGGAATCTAATCCCTGTTTATTAATCAATAAAAATAATTCATCCAGCCATTCGTAACTTCCCAAAACAACTTTAAATCCAACGGGTTTTTCGCTGATATCACGCACGTGATTAATAAAATGAATTAACTGTTCTGAATTTCCAACTTCAGGATGACGATTGGGGCTAATAGAATCTTGTCGTGCTGGAATACCGCGAATGCGAGCAATTTCCGGATTGACTTTAATGGCTGGCAAAAGACCGCCTTTTCCTGGTTTTGCACCTTGGCTTAATTTTATTTCAAACATTTTAATTTGAGGTTTGCTAGCCAGTTCTTTTAAACGTTCGTCAGAAAAATTTCCTGCTTCATCACGAAAACCATATTTTGCTGTGCCGATTTGCGCAATCAAATCACATCCGCCTGCGAGATGATAATCAGAAACACCCCCTTCACCTGTATTTAACCAGCACCCTCCCATTTTTGCACCATACGATAAAGCCGCAACCGCATTTTTGGACAACGCGCCATAACTCATCGCAGAAATATTTAATATGGAAAGTGCGCTGTAAGGATTTTTAGTTTGCGGACCAAATACGATGGGTCTTGTTTTAACGGCATCTTGATTTAAAACAGGAAAGGGTGCATCCACAAATAAAACAGTGCCTGTGGGGCGTAAATCTCTTGTTGAACCAAAACCAATAGTGGTATCCACATTATCAGACGCATGATTGACCCATTCTCGTTGATCGCGATTAAACGGTAATTCTTCACGATCACGTGCATAAAAATATTGTCGTAAATAAACACCCAATCGTTCTGCAATAAAACGAATATGTCCAATCACGGGATAATTACGCAATAACGTATTTTTCTTTTGTGTGACATCCAGCAGGTAAGTCACGATCAGCGCAATAATGGCAAGTAGTGTTAGCACATGGATGATATATCGCGAGGTAAAACCAACGAGTGACAATAAGTGTTCCATAAAAACAATTCCTAGATGTGATCGTGCGAGAGACTATTATAGCTGAAGGATATAGAAGCTCGATAGCGTTTCTAGTAGAATATGCCATTCTATTGATTTCACTGGGAAACAAATATGTCATTTTTATCCGAATACGGCCTTTTTCTCGCAAAAACTGCCACTATCGTCATCGCTATTATCGCAGTATTAATTGCCCTACTTGCACTAAAAGCCAAAGCCAAGGCCGAGCAAGAAGGCAGCTTACAAATTAAAAAGCTCAATGAAAAATATGACGAAATGGCTGAGATGATCAATGAAGTCATTCAAACGAAAGCTGAAAAAAAAGCGCTGAAATTACAGCATAAAAAAGAAGCGAAACTAAAAAAAGCAGATGTCAAAAAAGCAGAAAACAAAAAAAGAATTTTTGTCATGCATTTTGACGGTGATATTAAAGCATCCGCCGTCGATGATTTGCGCGAAACAGTCACGGCTGTTTTACTCACTGCAAAACCAGAGGATCACGTATTGTTATGTTTAGAAAGTGGTGGTGGCATTGTGAATGGTTATGGATTAGCAGCATCGCAATTGCAACGGTTACGTGATGCCAAAATTCATTTGGTAGCTGCCATTGATAAAGTGGCTGCGAGTGGCGGTTATATGATGGCGTGTGTTGCCAATGAAATTATTGCAGCGCCATTTGCAATCATTGGTTCAATTGGTGTTATCGCACAATTGCCCAATTTTCACCGTTTACTCGAAAAAAACAATGTGGATTTCGAACAAATCATGGCGGGAGAATATAAACGCACGTTAACAGTATTTGGAAAAAATACCGCGGATGGTCGCGAAAAATTACAAGATGAAGTTAACGAAACACATGATTTATTTAAATCATTTGTCAAAACCAATCGTGAGCAAGTGGTTATTGATGACGTTGCAACCGGTGAACATTGGTATGCAACACAGTGTATTGAAAAAAAATTGGTTGATAAATTACAAACGAGCGATGATTATTTATTATCGCAAAAAAATGAATGTGATATTTATGAATTGCAATTTAAAATCAAGCAATCATTGGTAAAACGATTCAATCTTTTTGCGCAGAATAGTGTTTATCGGATGTTTAAAAATACAAATATATGAGTCACACACATTCACATCCACACTCTCACTCCCACTCACATTTTAATGTGTTCTGGATTGCTATTTCCATTATTTTAATTTATGCCTGCGTTGAAGCATTAACCGGTTGGCATGCAGGTTCGTTGGCGTTGCTCGGCGACGCGGGCCACATGGTTTCTGATGCATTGTCGCTCGGAATTGCGGCATTTGCTGCATGGATTGCAAAAAAACCGGTATCCAAAACACATAGTTACGGCATGGGTCGCGCGGAAGTGGTTGCGGCATGGACCAGTAGTTTAATTATGCTGATTATTTCACTCAGCATTATTGTTGAAGCCGTTGATCGCATTCATTCGCCCATTAAAGTGAATGGCGTCACTGTTATGGTGATCGCCTTTTTCGGCATGGTAATTAATTTGTTCATTGCGCTTTTACTTTCGAAAGGTGAGCAGACTTTAAATATGCGTGCAGCTTTATTGCACGTATTAAGCGATTTATTGGGATCTTTTGCGGCACTCGTTGCCGGAGCGGTGATCTATTTCACAAAATGGTATCCGATTGATCCGATTTTATCGATTTTAATTGGCGTATTAATTATTGCATCCAGCTTTCGATTATTTCGCGAATCCATGCGTATTTTAATGGAAGGTGTTCCGATACATATTGATTTAGAAACGGTTTCTGACGAATTAAAAAAGGTTGATGGTGTTTTGAAAGTTCATGATTTACATATTTGGACTTTATCATCCGGCAGCATTGCTTTGTCTGCGCATGTCAACATTCACGAAATCAGCAGCTGGGAAACCATATTAAAAAAAATCTCTCATTTACTCGAAAAAAATCATCATATTCATCACATCACGCTGCAGCCCGAACCGGATGTGTTTGATTGTAAGCCGTGTAATCGCTAACCCATTGATAGTACACAGTCTTGAATGATATATCTTTACGTTATATACTATTACGTAATGTAATTCTATGTAACATAGATCACTATCATTAAGGAGTATCGATGGAGACGCCCTTCCCAGCCGGACTGGCAGAAGGCAAAGCTTTCTGTGATCGCAATAATGAACGTGCAAACTTGAAAGAAAATATTGACGGGTTAAATCATACGGTATTGGTCGCACCCAGACGATATGGTAAATCAAGCTTGGTTAAAAAAGTCATTCATGAAATCACTGTGAAATATGCCTGGATTGATTTTCTCGCAGCCACTTCGCAAAAACAAGTTGAAGAAAAAATTGCGCATGCGGTTGGTACATTGATTTATCAGTTAGCACCTGATCTTAAAAAATTAAAAATGAGTTTTCAAAAATTTTTTAAATCATTGAATCCCGATTTAGTCATTCACACATTAGGTTCCTCACTGACATTGCATCCTAACTTTGAAAAAATGCTTAATATCGAAGAAGCGTTAATGGGATTGGATCGTTACGCACAAGAATTAAAAATAAAAGCGGTTATTGTTTTTGATGAATTTCAGCAAATTTCCTTATTAAAAGAGCATCAAACCATTGAAGCCTCTATTCGTCACGCGGTTGAACGCAGCAAAGCGATCACTTATATTTTCTCGGGCAGCAATCGTCGATTGCTAACGTCCATGTTCAGTGGTTCTGATCGTCCGCTTTACAAACTCTGTTTGTCCATGCCGCTCGATCGTATTCCCGAAGAAGACTATCGAAAATTTATTCAAAAAAGCGCGCAAGAAATGTGGCATCATCCATTATCGGATGAAGTATTTGCAGCCATTATAAATAATACCGAACGTCATCCATTTTATGTGAATGGTTTGTGCAATAAATTATGGAAACAAAAAAAACGACCGACATTAAATGACGTTAAAAATGCTTGGGATTGGTATGTGCGAATGAATCGCGCAACCATTGTTGCAGATATTATTGACTTAAGCACCAATCAAAAAAAAATAGTGCTCGCGTTAGCCGCAAATCCCACACAAGAAATTTTATCAAAGAATTTTTCAGACTTGTGTGGTACCTCTATTTCAAGCATACAACAAGCCACTGATGTACTGTTATCAAAAGATATTATTTTTACAGATGAGCAAGGATATTATAAAGTATTGGATCCTGCTGTTCGATATTATTTATTGGTGTCCTAATGACAAACAAACAGTATTCCAACGTCGACTCCGAAGAAATTGCGAAATTTAGCGCGCTTGCGAATGAGTGGTGGGATGTCAATGGGCCCATGAAACCCTTGCACGCGTTAAATCCGCTACGTTTGGACTATATTCAAAAACAGGCCGACATTGCCGGAAAAAAAGTATTAGACATGGGTTGTGGTGGTGGCATATTAACAGAATCTCTCGCAAAAGCAGGTGCAATGACAACGGGCATTGATATGAGCGATGATGCGATTAGCATTGCAGAGCAACACGCAGAAAAATCTGCATTAACTATTCATTATGAAAAAACACGTGTTGAAGATTTTGCAGAAAAAAATCCGGGTGCTTTTGATGTTATCACTTGCATGGAAATGCTAGAACACGTACCCGATCCCTTTTCGATTATTCAAGCCGCATTACAATTATTAAAACCCAATGGTTATTTATTTTTTTCAACGATTAATCGCAACGCGAAATCTTTTTTATCTGCTATCGTCGGCGCAGAATATATTTTAAATGTATTACCGAAAGGCACGCATCACTATCAAAAATTTATTAAGCCCTCAGAATTAACGCAGTGGGCAGAAAAAAATAATTTAACGTTGTGTGGATTGCAAGGCGTTACCTATCATCCATTGAAAAATAAATTTTCACTGGCCGATTCGGTTGATGTGAATTATTTGATGGTTTTTCAAAAATAATTACGTTACTTGCTGCGTGGAAATGGTTGAAGAATACCGATGCCCCGTCGCACGATATTTCGCATAAGCGATATCACCAACCATCATTAAGAGGCCAGTAATCACGGTTAAACCGATTAGAATTTTGGACAATTTATCCATAACGTCTCCCTACAATGCGAATTAAGAACTAAACTATCGGTAGCGAGTGAATGTTGGGGTTACGGATGGTTTGAGGGGAGTGTGTGTGGCATGGATGCCACACCAAGCAAGCCTACACGGATGTATTTACGGCGTCTCCCCGAAAACCATCCTAACCACAACATTCCGAGCGGATACAAAAAGTTCAGCTCTTAATTCGCATTACATTTCCAGAGTAGAGCGATAAAGATAAGATATTAAAGACAAGAGCGCAACCTCTATGACAAAAGCAATTTTTTTTGATCTCGACGGAACATTACTAGATACCGCGCGCGATTTTGCGTTTGCAATAAATCTATTGTTGAAACGTATGAATAAACCACCGCTCAATTTTGATTTATTTCGAAAAGAGGTTCACGGTGAAAGCAAAAGAATGATTTCATTTGCCTTTGATAGGCAAGAAACTCATCCCGAATTTGAAAAAATTCGGGAAGAATTTTTGCATACTTATCATCAAAACTGCACAAAACATACGATTTTTTTTCCAGGAATAGAATTACTGCTAAATTCACTCGATGAACAAGGCATTCCCTGGGGGATTGTGACGAGCAAACCCATTTGGCTAACGGAACCTATTACCAAACATTTTGGTTTGGATCAACGTGCTGCCTGTATTGTCATGGGCGATACAATACCGAAAAAAAAACCCGATCCTGCGCCATTGGTGTATGCCTGCGAACGCGTGATTATCATGCCGAAAAATGCAGTTTATGTCGGCGATTTACAGACGGATATTATCGCCGCAAAAGCAGCGGGCATGAAAAGTGTTGCAGTCACCTACGGTTATCATCCACCCGCAACGAATTTTTTCGATTGGGATCCGGATTTGATTGCACAGTCGCCTGAGGAAATTAGTCAATTTATTGGGTTGTAACCCAAGAATGGATAGTATTTTCTTAGAGCCTTAGGTTACTGTAAATTACACGGCTTCGGAAAATTTTTCATTTTCATAACCGCTGATGGCGCTGGCCATGAATGACCATATTTTTCTATAAAATAACTTTCAAGTCTTTTCGCTTTTTCTTTTTGTGTTTTTGACAAGCGCAATTTTTTGGCGATAAAACGCACCGTTTTTTTCTGACCGTTGATTAATTTTTTATTGTTGGTTTTTAAAATTTGATGGTAAGCCACCAAACCCCATGCGTACGCTTTCACGGGACTGACTCTGTTTCCATGGTTACCTGTCATATAAACGGCACTCAATGAATTTTGATAACCAATATAACCCAGTTTTGCGCATTGTTTTTGTTTCGAAATGGGTTGCGCCAACAGGGAAAGAACATGTTTCTCATTATTCTGCTGGTTGCCTGTCAATTGGGTGGGCGCTGCCAGTGCTGTCATTGAAAAAAATGCGGCAGTTAATGCCAAGAGTGTTCGCTTCATATGTAACCTCGATCGTTTTTTGGTTTTATGCCATTGAATTTTAGGGAATGATACCTGGAAACAGATCTGATATAAAGTGTTTTGAGTTACATAAGCTACAACACACTCTTCGTCACAATCTCATACAAATTATCCGACAATTTTTTCGATTCTAATAATCGCGTTAATTCTGCTTTCATCATCACGCCGCGCACCGGATCCATCTGCTTCCATTGTGTTAACGGCTGCACGATACGCGCAGCAACGTGGGGATTATGTTTATCAATCTTCAAAGCCTGATCGGCGAGCAATTGATAACCCATGCCATTTTTATCGTGAAAACGCAGGGTATTTTCACCGAAGGTAACCAGCAATGCATACACATTATTCGGATTATTGATATCGAACGCGGGATGATGTAATAATTTTTTTACATCTTCGATCGCCTGCGGCAATCTCGAACTCGCTTGCAATGATAACCATTTATTCACAACCAATGGATCATCCTGATAGGTGTCATAAAAATGCGAAAGCGCTGACTCTCGTTGCGGCACAGAATGATCATTTAACGCAGATAAAGCGCCCAATTGATCTGTCATATTATTGGCTTGCGTTGCTTCGTAATAAGCAATATCAATATATTTTTTATTGCCTGTTCTTAATAAATAATACAAACAAATATTTTTTACGCGACGTTGTCCGCAGGCGTTAGTGTCATAGACATAATCGCCTGACAATTGATTTTCTTTGAACAACGCAAACCAGTGTTTCTCGCAGTGTTGGGTAAGCTCATCTTTGAGAAATTTTTTGGCAGCATAAATCACATCCAACTCAATTTTTGGTATATGTGTCAGCAAATATTTTAAGGTGGGAAACGCCAATAAATGTGACAATAAATTTTTATCGTTAAAAGGCATGGTTAATAATTTCTCGAAACTCTCGAGCAAAACAGCACTCATCGTCATTGGTTTTTTCATCACGATTTCTTTGGCAACGGCTGCCACCGCATTCACCATTAATCGCTGCCCTGCTTCCCAGCGACAAAACGCATCAGAATCACATTGCAATAAAAGGGCTAATTGTTCATCGGTATAATCATATTGCAATTCAACAGGCGCTGAAAAATGGCGCAGAAAAGAAGGTACGGGATTTTCAGTCACATTGATAAACGTAAATGTTTCTTCCGGTTTTTTAATTTCTACTATTTTAGTGCCTGTGGTGATGGTATTTTCACCCTGTAATTGTAGATCTAAATCACAACAGCTAGCGCTCACCAATCCCATGGCAAAAGGCAGATGCACCGGCGATTTATCTTCTTGCTTTGGCGTGGGTGGACAACTTTGCTTGATAATCACAGTAAATGTTTTTTTCGCAGAATCATAAACTGTTTTGACCCGTAACACAGGTGTTCCCGCTTGATCATACCAACGCATAAATTGCGTAAAATCTTTTTTTGATGCGTCACTCATCGCAGCGATAAAATGTTCTGTTGTCACCGCTTGTCCATCGTAACGCGAAAAGTATAAATCCATTCCTTGACGAAAAATGTCTGGTGTTAACAATGTTTGCACCATGCGAATCACTTCGGCGCCTTTTTCATACACAGTGGCCGTATAAAAATTATCGATTTTCATATAGCTATCGGGACGAATGGGATGCGCCATCGGACCTGCATCTTCAGGAAATTGCTGATTTCGCAGTGTATTGACAATATCAATGCGCGCAACGCCCTTCGACGTCATGTCTTCCGTAAAATGTTGATCGCGAAATACGGTGAGCCCTTCTTTCAAGGTTATTTGAAACCAATCCCGACACGTCACACGATTGCCTGACCAATTGTGAAAATATTCATGGCCGATAACACGTTCGATATTAATGTAATCACTGTCGGTTGCGGTTTGTGGTTTTGCTAAAATATATTTGGTATTAAAAATATTTAATCCCTTATTTTCCATCGCCCCCATATTAAAATCACTCACCGCCACAATCATGTAACGATTTAAATCATATTCGCGCCCAAAACGTTCTTCATCCCACTTCATCGCTTTTTTCAGCGCAATCACAGCATAATCACCTTGGTCACGAAAGCCTTTTTCAAGATAAAGATATAAATCCACAGTGCGCTTAGACATCGTGATAAATTGATCGTGAATCACCTCAAAATCACCAGCAACCAAAGCGAATAAATAGCAAGGTTTTAATGAGGGATCTTCCCAACGCACCGAATGCCGATTATTGTCGAGATTTTTTTCTTCCAGTAAATTACCATTCGATAATAACATCGGGTATTTATTTTTATCAGCTGAAATAGTCGTTGTAAAATACGACATCACATCGGGACGATCTAAAAAATAAGTAATGTGACGAAACCCTTCTGATTCACACTGCGTGCATAAATTATGACGTGACTGAAAAAGTCCTGTTAGCGCGGTATTTTTTTTTGGATAAATGACAATCTGTGTTTCTACAATACATTTTTCAGGAACGTTTTTAATTTTCAACTGTTTTTTGGAATGTTCATACGCATCGCTTGATAACGCTTTTCCATCGAGAAACAATGCTTGCAACACCAATGCTTCGCCATCCAATATTAAATCTGCTGTTGGCGAGAGTGATTTTGGATTGCGACGAATATGCAAAACGGATTTCACCCGTGTTTGATCTTCATGCACTTCAAAGTCTAAATGAACGTTATCGATTAAAAAATCGGGTGGGGAATAGTTTTTGAGATAGGTGATGGTATGGGTTTGGTGCGCTACAAGATCATCTTTTTTCATCATTCCCATCCCGCTGTATCGCTGTTATCTTCCCATGCTTGTTTTTCTTTATTATCTAACAGGCTCTTAGGGAGCGAATTTAAGGATAACAAACAGCCCTAAACAGGGCTGTTACGTATTCTACTTAGAATCACACGGTTCACAAGAACCAGCGGGACAAAAGCACTGACAAGAGCTGTTATAAATAATTGCCACAAACAACCCAAAAATAAAGAAATCTAAAAATCCCCAGAAAAGTCCCCAAAATCCACCTACAAAAGTCGGCGCTAGATGATAGTAAACGCTGCTCACGAGATTAGTCAGCGGTATTCCCCAACCCCAACGTGCACCCATCCAGCAGGTCAACATCCAGCCGATGCCGCCAACAACGCCCCAAGCAAATCCAAAGCTTACGGGATAAATCTTTCCATACTTAACCATGACAATCTCCTTTGCATCGATTATGCAGAATTACAATAACCGTTCTGATTATACTGAAATTTTGGTTATTTATCCAAGCGTACAGAATTACAAGGCGAGTAAGTGATCAAATCACTCTCTCATTGCATTCAACCGCCAAAACTATTAAGATTCCCCCTCTATTACATCAATTGAACAAGGTTAAAAACAACATGCCAACAGTGGATATTCAAGAAACTGGTTCGTTTGACGTCGCACTGCGCCGTTTCAAACGTGCCTGCGAAAAAGCAGGAATTCCAACCAAATTGCGTCAAATGGAATACTACGAAAAACCGACCACCAAACGCAAACGTAAACATGCGGCCGCAGTAAAACGTTTTGCGAAAAAACTGCAAAAAGAGCAGGAAACGCTTGATAGAGAACGTATCCGTAGTTAGCAGCGAGCAGTGTCAGCAGAGGGATTATGACTGAAAGTGCATTAAAAAATCGTATTCAAGAAGACATGAAAACCGCTATGCGCGCAAAGGAAGCGCTGCGCCTTGGCACGATTCGCATGTTATTGGCTGCGATGAAACAAAAAGAAGTAGATGAACGTGTCGTTCTAACTGATTCTGATATCCTTGCAATACTTAACAAAATGATCAAACAACGCCGCGAATCAGTTGCTCAATTTCAGCAGGCCAATCGCATGGAATTGGTTGAAAAAGAAGAGCAAGAAATTAAGCAATTGATGGAATATTTGCCGCAACAATTAAGTGAAGCTGAGCTTGATCAAATCATTCAAGAAGCGATTCAAGCAACCGCTGCCAAAACCATCAAAGAAATGAGTGCCGTGATGGCCATCATCAAACCCAAAGCCCAAGGCCGCGCGGATATGGCAAAGGTAAGTGCGAAGATTAAGGATAGGTTGGGTTAGTTGTTAAACCGATCGCTGAGTTGCTTAATATCAAAAGGTTGTTTCATTAAAGGCATATTCAAAATTATCCCAGTCCGCTACACTAACCCTCATGAAAAGTAACAGATCAGGCCTCGTTGTCTGATTTAGTAAAACGTCGAGTTTGAGATGATTTTTTGTGATAAATTGAGTTGAAAGCGCAGGTGTACTTGATCGTACATCGAGCATTTCAACGAAATTTATACCCTCAAGGGTACGGGTCACAAAAAAGCATCCAAAATCGGCGTTTCTATCTACGGAGTGATCTGTTACCATGAAAAACCGCATCCCTAAAAATTTTATCCAAGAGGTTGTCGCGCGAACAGATATTGTCGCCATTATTGCTGCGCGTGTGGAATTAAAAAAACGCGGGCACACAAACATCGCCTGCTGCCCTTTTCACTCCGAAAAAACGCCGTCATTCACTGTCAGCCAATCCAAACAATTCTATTATTGTTTTGGTTGTGGTGCACATGGTAATGCTATTGGTTTTTTAATGGAATACGATCATTTATCATTTGTCGATGCCGTTTCTGATTTGGCCAATCAATTGGGCATGCCGATTCCACTCGACGCATCCGATTCAGCAACAGACAATCACGATCATCTCTACACGTTGTTATACAACGCGCAAACGCTGTACGAACAAGCATTAAAAAAATCAAAAACAGCGATTGATTATTTAAAAAATCGCGGATTAACCGGCAAAATTGCCAAAGCATTTGGAATGGGTTATGCGCCGAATGCCTGGGAATTTTTATCACACGCATTGGCTAAAAATAAAGAAGCGCTGGCAACGGCTGGTATGTTAATTGAAAAAAATCCCGGGCATTATTACGATCGTTTTCGTGATCGTATTTTATTTCCGATTCGCGATGTGCGCGGTCGCACCATCGGATTTGGCGGACGCACTCTCACCGACGACATTCCCAAATATTTAAATTCACCTGAAACGCCTATTTTTCACAAGAATCAAACGTTATATGGTTTATATGAAACGTGTCAGCATCATCGTAAATTACAACGTGCATTGGTGGTTGAAGGTTATTTAGATGTTATTTCTCTCGCGCAACATGATATTCATTATGCTGTCGCGACATTGGGCACCGCATTAAATGCCAAACATATTCAGTTATTATTGCGTTACACGTCTGATATTATTTTTTGTTTTGATGGCGATAACGCAGGCAGAAAAGCAGCCTGGAAAGCATTATTATTTAGTTTACCGTTATTGCGCGATGGCATTAATTTTCGATTTTTATTTTTACCAGCAACAGAAGATCCAGACAGCTGTGTTCGAAAAATCGGCCACGAATCATTTGAAAAATTAATTGATAACGCGACTGCATTACCCGCTGTTTTTTTTGATGAATTAGAAAAAGAATTTCCAATCAATTCTATGGCAGGAAAAGCCGCTTTTGCCAAAAATGCGAATGATTATATTAATACGATGCCGCAAGGTATTTATAAAAATTTATTACTCGATCAATTAGCAACAACATTAAATATTGCGCGTACAGATATTGCTGAATTATCTGTGAAAAAAAATGAGGTTGATATTTCAATACCCGCAAAACCCAAACGATCGCGCACCCAATTAAATCCGGTGTTAGCAGCGATTCAATTATTATTACAACAACCCTCACTGGCTGCCCATGCAACGCAAGCGCCTGCCTTTGCTTATAGCGAAAAAACCGCAGAAAAAATGCTATTGTTGGATTTAATTCAACGGTGTACGCAAAATCCGAATTGTCATGTCGGTGCATTGCTTGAAATGATTGACGATGACGCACAACGTGCAACACTGGTTAAAATTGCGGCATTACCGCTGCATATTCCTGCTGAAGGTCATGCTGCAGAATTTATCGGTGCATTACAGCGCTTGCATGAACAAGATCAAGCTCATCAATTATCTCATTTAATCGTCAAAGCAAAACAAAGCGGATTGGATGCGGAAGAAAAGCAATTATTACAATTATTGCTGGCGAAAAAACATGCAACAACAATCGTAACAGACTAGCGAATAGTTAGAGCCTTACCAAAAAACTTGCATTTTTTAGAGCTATAATTACAATGTGGTTACCCAATTGGGGGCGATTTTGGTTTCGACGTTGATGTTGAGGTCAGAGGTGCATGTCGAGTGACGCAACAGTGCTCGTAAAATAAAAAGTTGCAAATGATAGTTGCAAATGATGCAAACTATGGTGCTCAAGCTATCGCTGCCTAATCTTTTAGACAGTGTTAGCGTCGCCGCCTAAAAAACGGCAACACCCTACTTCCAGATTTGCTTATTGATTTGGGTCAGTAGTCAGAAAGATAAGATCGCAAACGGTGCATGGCTCATGTAACGTTTGTTAAATCCAAAGGGCTCGCCGTTAAATAATCCTGACTGCTGGAGTGTTAACGGCTAAATTAAAACGCAGCTCTAAACATGTAGAGCCGATGATTGAGAATTAGCGGACGCGGGTTCGATCCCCGCCGCCTCCATTTTATATACTTCCAGTACTGCCCAAAAAATAGACTTTGAAGAAGAAAGCGAATAGGAATTTTCTTGATTATCACCCCTGCTCTCACCCCAAAAAATGTGCTATCATTTGATAGCACATACCATAACCGAGGTGACCGATGGATACCTTTTCCGTACGAGATTTGCGTGAGCACACTGGCGCGCTGATACACGGTGCAGAAGCAGGCAAAATGTCGCTGATCACTAAGCGTGGTCGGCCTGTTTTTCTAGCAATCCCCTTTACCGATGATTTAATCGAACTTGGCTTGCGCCCTGCTTTGGCGGTTCATTTATACAAAGAAGGTGTGCTGACATTACCTAAAGCCGCAAAACTGTCTAATGAATCGCTTGAGGGTTTTATCGCTCTGCTCAGTAAATTAGGAATCTCCATCATTCATTACACGATCAAAGATGTGGACGAGGAGCTAAAGGATTTTGAATAAAGTTATCATCGCCGATGCAAGTCCACTGATTGCATTTGGTAGTATCGACAATTTATCTGTGTTGTTTAAATTGTTTGGAAAAGTGGTTATTCCAGAAGTAGTCGCAACCGAATGTTTGGTAGATAAGGCACGACCCGGAGCAATTGCTATTGCAAAAGCAATCGACGACAAACTGATACAAGTGCATTCTGCTGTAATTTCCGCTGTTGACGATGCCCTTGCGATATTAGATCAAGGTGAAGCTGCGGCAATCGCACTCGCTCATTCACTTAACTTGCCATTAATCATCGATGAAAAATTAGGTCGCGGTGTTGCGAAAAAATTAGGTGTAAAAATTATCGGGACAATCGGTGTTTTACTGCTTGCAAAAGAAAAGAAGATGGTTAAATCCATCAAACCAATTTTATTACAATTGAAAAACGGGCGTTATTTTTTAGCAGATGCGTTAATAAGAGATGCGCTAAAACGCGCGAAAGAAAAATAAAATTTTCTTGTAAGTGCATCACATGGGGGTATTTTTGGGGGTACGCAAAAAAATCGAATTGATAAAAACCTTTAAAAACAAGATATTAAATCATCAATTCAATTGACGCCGCCCCATTTTATATACTTCCAGCACTGTCACACAAAAATCGAATTTTATTGCTCAAGAATTGTTTATGCTGTTATAATTCCTCGCGTAACACTAACTTTCTGATTCTAAATTGTTTTCACGGAGGAAAATATGAAAAACTCTTTTTTGGTAAGCGCATTTGCTTGCACTGTCCTGTTAACAACAGGGGCTGCGTTTGCGGCTGCGCCGGCAGACATGTCAATCAGCAATAATTCATTTGATGTAAGTAATGGTTATATCCACAACATTGCAAGTCCTTATCCATTAGGACCCAAATCTTTTGAAGCAATTCCTTGGGCTAAAATGACGGAACTGTGTCATGGCGCAACACCGCGTGCAACGCTCAAAGGTTCGGATTCCTGTTCTATTGATGTTTACGCGACATACAATTCAAATCCAAAATTGATTCATGTTGCGACGGTAACGATGTTTTTAAGCAATGGTGATATCGTCAGTATCGTTAATGCCCATGGTTATCAATACGGATTGCAAGTCGTTTCTACAGCACCAGGTCAATTTGAATTAGATATGATTCAATCCTGATGTTATCCGCAATGTAACAATATCCCCCTTTTTTCTAGGGGGATTTTTTATATTTATTTAACCTCTACTGCTTCTACTGATCGATATCTCGTACTATCTTTCGCATTCGCAACAACAAACCCTTTTTTCCGATACGTGCAACTATCACAATTGCCACACGCTTTTCCATCCGCTGTTGCGCGATAACAGGAAACGGTTAGTGAATAATCAACGCCCAAACGCAAACCTTCTGAAATAATTTCCGCTTTACTGAAATGAATTAAAGGTGTTTCAATTTTAATGACTGCACCTGCTGCACCTACCTTTGTTGCTAGATTGGCGAGATTTTGAAAAGCGGTCATATAGTCTGGTCTGCAATCAGGATAACCTGAATAATCGACAGCATTCGCACCTATAAAAATCGCGTTCGCTTCTAAAATTTCTGCCCATCCCAATGCAACCGAAAGAAATATGGTGTTACGCGCAGGAACGTACGTAATAGGAATATTTTTTTCGCCGTCAAAATCAGGAACGACAATGGCATCATTGGTTAATGCAGAACTGCATAAATTGCCAATCGATAAATTCACAATTTCATGACGAGCCACATTAAAATATTGTGCGATATTTTTGGCGGCGACTAATTCCGCATTATTTTTTTGCCCGTAATCAAAACTCAACGCATAACAAGAAAAACCTTGGTCTTTAGCGATCGCTAAACAGGTTGTTGAATCCAAACCGCCCGATAATAAAATAACTGCTTTTTTCATAAGTGCGGGGATTTTATATTTTTCAAATAAAAAAATCCAGTGGATAAAAAACACTGGATTTTTGGTCTACTGTATTTTTAAATTTTATTTACGTGTTGTATCACCACCCGTACGACCGCCTTGTCCTTGTTGGCCTTGTTGGGGGTTTTTAGGGTTATTCCACTGTTGTTGCTTCTGTTGTCCAGGTTGAGTCTGTGGTCGTTGTGGCTGCCCTGGGGTAGTTGTTTGTGTTGGCGTCACTGGACGAGATTGACCCTGTGTCCGTTGTTGCCCAGGATTAGTAGGTTGTGTTGTTTGTTTTTGACCCTGATTTTTCGTTCCATCTTGATTCAAATGATTACCCATATGTCATCTCCTTAATGTTTAGTTCAAATACCAGCCTGTACATTATATCAACAGCTGAAAAAAACTAACATGTGACGACTGATCAATCGTTAAACAGAAAATAGTCCACAGATTCAAAAAATTGTGATTGGAAAAAGCGTTCTGCGTTCGCTGAACGTGGGCATAAGCGCACAGACGTTTCAGTAATGGCGCACAATTTAAAAATAAAACTCTTTTCTAATCAATGTTCAATTAAAAGTGCAATGACAATTTTAGAAACGGTCCTTGCAGGCTATAGTTGCTAAGTACATGGTTCATTGAAACGACATAAACGCTACCGGTGCTAAGCCCTTTAGTATCCACCAATGTTCCAGGTAGATATTGACTGATCGCATTCAGATAAATAGCAGCCTGATATCCAAGCGCAATCGTCAATATTTTTGTGTCCTCAAAGGTATGCCTGTAATCGAAACCCAATTGAGTATCGAAACCAGGTACAACGCCGAAGACATGTTTATCAGCAATGTATTGCGCATTCGGAACTGAATACCCCTGCGCTATCAATGTTTGTGAAGTTCCAAGGTAGCTGGTATTGGAATCCTCAGTTCCCATCAATAACGACGCCGCACCTTCACTGAGAAAACCAAAACCACACTGCATGTTGTAATCAGCATTAAATCCAAAACGCGGGCCCGCTCCACTGAATCGAGAATTTTCATATTGCGTCACACTAAAAGGACCGGGTGTTGTCAAAGGAATACTCCCCTTTGCAGCAACAGAAGTCGCTGTTCCCGAATAGGTATCCGTTAAATTTTCTTTCAAAAAACCCGTATTTAAACCACCAAAAAAACGCACATCAAAATGCTGACCAAAATCGAGGTGTTGACCAAAATCTACATTAACCAAATCCGCTTTAAATTTTGCAGCACCGCTTGCAGTGCGAATATTGGATCCATCAGGACCGATATCATAATCGGGGCCAACAAAATCACTGGCGCTCGCTGCTGTAATAGAAGCGCTTGTTGTATCACTTTCAAAATGAGTCCAACCCACATCAATATCTTTTCCGGCCGCGTGTCGAAATGCATAACTCATCTCTAATGCAAACGCAGGATCAAATGATGGATTAAGCTCTTCTTCAGTCCACGAAGGTTGCAAAAGCGGTAATGCTTTATTGTAAATTGCATAATTAAGATTGCTCGCACCGGCTCGCAGAAATAATGAGGTGACACTGAGCTCAAAACCTGGTTTCAAGCGAGGAACAGAAAGGCCGATGTTTATGGTGTCATTCGCAAGTGGCGCATTCGCGGCGGCTAAAGTGGACGCAGAACTGAAGATGATCCCAAGCGTTGATAAAATACACAGCAAATTACTTTTTTTAAGCATGGGAGAAATCCTTTTCATTGTGATCCTAGAAAAATTTAACACAGTTAGACTATATTTTTTTTAAAATGTCCGCAAGATAATTTTTTTTATACTTTTTCCCTCTATAAAAGAGAAAGTGTGATCGAAGAAGCGCCAATACCCGCCGCAACGGCAAGCCACCGGATGCCAAAATTGGAAATAAAAGTTAACAAGACAATATCGCGAAAGCCTAAGATTTTTTTTGCGGCATCGGGTAACATTGTCATTCTCACATGGCAGATTTGGGTGACAATTGCGGTTTATTTTCAGATTTTTTTTGCAACTCTGCCATCATTCTAACAGCAAGATAATAAGACGCCCAAGTAAAAAAACCTGCGTACGGTATTTTTTTCACAAACATATTAAATCCATTAAGATTATCCGATGCAACATATAACAATGCTGATATAAAAATAGGGAATGTGTTTTTCTTTTGTAAACAAGCAAGAGTAAACATGGCAGACAAAACAGCGCTATAAAGGGGAATCGCACACTGAATGACGCCTGATGTTTTTGTCATAAGATATGACGTAAAGGCTATACCGTAAAGCGAAAAAGCAACAATGCCTAACGCTTTGGTTAAATTAATATCTTGTAACCGAATGCAATTTTTCCTCAGAGAAAAGATATAAAAAAAATGTCCCATTAAAAAAGCGCCCATGGCGGGCAAAATAAGAGTATCACACTCAAATGCACCATCGCCGACACAATGGGAAGCGAGCGACATCACCGTTAACGTGGGATAGGGTGAACCACTGGTTTTATAGGCATATAACGTCAATAATGCGGTGCTACTGACCTTTGCAAGGACGGCATGGGCATCACCACTTTCGCAATTGAACCAATACCACAGCGCAAAAATATAAGACAAACGCAAAATATTTTGATGGTTCTGCAGTAATCCTTTACGCATACCTTTCTTCCTGAAAAAATCGATAGATTTAGTGTATCATTGCTTTGTACGCAACAAAAAATATGAGGTAGCGAGTGATGATATGACTGTGGTGTTTTGAGTGGAGTGTGAATGTCAGGGATGACGTTCTACAGCCGGAAGGGATGTATTCACGGCGTCTCCACGAGAAATACCACGGTCATATCATCCAACGAGCGGTTGAATATAAAAAAGGAATAATGACCGTGAAACGGATTGTATGTATTTTTATTTTATTGTTTATCAGTATCTCTGTTTTGGCAAATGTTCATGCACCCTTAATAACAGCAAGCATTCAACAAAAATTAACACCCGATGATGCGCTGCATCGTTTGATGATTGGCAACGAACGTTTTGTTGAAAATAAAAGACAAAACAGTGATTTTTTAAAACATGCTCGTTTAACTGCTAAAAAACAGCATCCCATTGCGATTGTTTTAAGTTGTATTGATTCGCGCGTACCACCCGAAATTATTTTTGATCAAACCGTCGGAAATATTTTTGTCACGCGCGTTGCTGCCAATGTGATTAATAAAGATGTGTTAGCAGGAATGGAATATGCAACTAAAATTTCTGGCGCGAAATTAATTGTGGTACTAGGGCATCAATCATGCGGCGCTATTAAAGGCGCATGTGACAATGTGAAGCTGGGAAATTTAACGCAATTACTTCAAAAAATTCAGCCCGCCATTCAGGATGCCACACACTCATTTGGAAAAAAGGAATGCGATAATCCCCACTTTATTAACACCGCCGCTGAAGATAATGTGCAACGTGTTGTGAATTTAATTCCCGAAGAAAGTCCCGTGATACGGCAATTAATACAGCAACGTCGCGTTAAAATTATCGGGGCGATGTATCATTTGCATAGTGGGAAGGTTATATTAATGCATGTTTTGTAATGCAGTAAAATATAGACTACTTTGATACCCTGGCGAATTTTTTAATGTCGCAACATGTTTCACATCAAATAACATATCGTCGGATAACGATATGGCTTGATTCAATTTTCCCGGCTTGGGTATATGCAAAAAATCAACCTTTTTTGCGATGATTTTTATTTTTTGATCCGTTTCTTGAATATCACCTGAAATAAATAGCAGCATACCCAGAAATCCAAAATGATGAATTCGAAAAAAATCTTCATCGTTGATATGAACATAAAATAATTCAGATTGGTTTGTGTTATTCGAATTATCTTCATATTGCCGTTCCAACAAAATACATTGGCAATCATTGATATCCGGTATTGCTTTTAAATAACCAACCAACGTTAATTGACAATCAGTGTTCATATTCACTTCCTTCCTTTTGTGATTATACCCCGCAGGCGAAAAAGTATAATAAATGATACCTATTTAAGCAATAGGATTATATAAAATACAAAACAAACGCTTGTGATCGCGTTGGGATTATATATAATTCAAACCCATGTGGCGCAGGTTCTATCTATGACCTTAAAAATAAATCTTGTCAGTTTCATGAAAAATAGAAAAATCTCAATTAAAGATCTTTCTATCGACACTGGAATTTCTGAGCCAACGTTAAAACGACTACGAACGCAGCCTGATGCAAATCCAACGCTCGATGTACTGATACGTCTATCAGACGCACTCAACGTGTCTGTGAATGAACTGATTGAACAAAAAAGTGGAATGCCTGTTTTTTCTTACCCTGAAAAAATAAATCTGCCTAAAGGATCATCTGAATTTATGATCATTTTTACACAAAATTGTTTTTCATTTAAAGCGGGCAGCAAAGCGATATTTAGAAAGTATGCAGCGAATATGTCCATTACAAAATATATTGTTAATAAACAAGGGAAATTATTTGAAAAAATAAGTGATGACCAATGGCTTTTTAGGGATGAAGAACATCACAATTATTCCGTGAATAAAAATTTTATTTTTGCGGTTATTTTGAAAGAATTATACGAGGTTAGTTATGTTTAAATATTCCGTATCAACGCAATTCAATCGATCTGATTTTATATTAGGTTTTTTATCGATGACCTATGTCACGATGGTGGTTTTATCGATTGTATTGTTCGATCAAATACTGCATTTTTCGCTGTTTGGAATGCCAATGACGTTATCTGGCGCGGTGGTGCCTTATGTTTTTTTATATCCGATATCGTTTATTGTCTTGCGTGTGTATGGATTGCGACAGGTTAATAATATGATTGCGTGCATGATTTTGGTGTCACTGTTGTTTGTGTTAATGGCAACGCTGGTTGCAAAATGGTCGTCAAATACAACTGGCATACATGATATTTTGATGAGTTCAATCAAAATGTATATCGCCGGTTTTATTGGCATGCCTGCGGGAATTTATACGAGTTTTCTAGTATTAAAATGGTTTGCAAAAATGAAAGTGGGTTTTAATGTTTTTTCATTGACGATTGCAACCATCGTGGGTGAAGTGATTAATACGGTGATTGTATTTCCCGTTGGGTTTCACGGTCAATATTCGTTACCTCAAATTATCGGCGCGATTATTCTCGATGCATTGATATTTAAAATCGTGATGGGTGCGATACTCGCTGTTGTTGCAATCATGATCATTCATTTTCTGATTAATAAAAAAGTATATGGTGTGCAAGAAAAATGATGAAAAAGGTGTATCAGAAATTTCTGGGTTTTTTTACCAAGTTTTTTAAGATGTTTGAAGAAAACAAACAAATTAATTTTATTCAATCCATCGGAAAATGCGTCGATGGCTACGCAACCGTTGAGGTGATGCCGATAGGTGCAAATCAAGTTTGTACGTTATTTCCTCATCAAATTATGGATCAGCCGCTGATAAAAAAACAGCTTGTTCCAACGGATGTAAAACTGGTCAAAAGTTTGTTGATTGCTGAAGGCGATATTTTTATTGAAGCCAAAGAATACCGCGACAATGATGAATTTTATTTTTTGCGATCTTTATTGGATCAAGAAAAATGGACATTAACTCGCGATCAAATAGAAAAACAGATTGATATTTTGCAGCGAATTAATAAACGGTTTTTTAGGTTTGTGTTGAGTGAGAGGTTTTTTGGTAAGTAATGGGGGGATGATGTACGAAAAAAGAATTATGATTGATGAGAAAATTGCGGGGATATTAACTTATCCGTCCTGCGAGTTAAAATCAACATCGCAATTACCAGCAGTGTTGATGCTGCATGGATTTGGAACAGACAAGAATGAAGTTGCTAATTTTTATGGCGATATTGCTAAGCAATTAGCGGATAACAATGTAATCAGTTTACGAATTGATTTTCGGGGTTACGGCGAAAGCTCAGGAAAAGCTGAATGCTTGTCAATTGATGACATGCTTGATGATGCGATAAAAGCCTTTAATCATTTGGTTACGTTGCAATCTGATCCAAAAAAACTGGGCGTAATTGGTTTTAGCTTAGGCGCTGCAATTGCGCTTCTCTTAACTCAAAAAGTTTCATTTCAACAACTCGCGTTATTATCACCGGCTGTTAATTTATACGATGACTTTTCTGGATTCCTTGGACAAAAAACGATGGAAAAACTTGCAAATTGTGAGAAATCTATCAAAGTTGATCTTGTTTGGCGAGAAATCAATATTGGAAAAGATTTTTATATGTCCTTAAAGCAATGCGATCCACTCTCTATTGCAGCAAAATTTAATGGAAATTTATTATGCATTGCTGGTGAAAAAGATTTTTCAGCAGGCAACGTGAAGTTGATCTGTGAAAAACTATCCTTGGCGAATAGTACAAAAGAAATTATTGCTGACGCTGATCATGTTTTCAATATTACTGGGTTACCAAATTTAGCAACAAAAACAGCTCAATGGCTATCGTTTTTTTTACAGTCAAAATCGACGGATAGTGATACAACAAAAGGACACAAATGCTCATTGTGAGGGTGCAGCTGTAGCGCGATGTAAAAAGTTCTCCGGAAAATATAACTTCGCAAGAGCGAAGCGTGGCACTATTACTCACGCTGAACTGACAGAAGCCAATGCAAAGTTCGCGAAGCGAACGTAGCATGGCGTTTTGCAGCGAATCCACTGCAAAACGCCGCATTTCGTATTGCTGCGCAATACTTCATGCAGGCTTCTCACGCGACATTTTGCTGGTAAATATTCGATTAAACCTGTATTTTTATTAAGAATTAGGGTAAATATATTATTTTGAGGTCGTAAGGTTTTCATACTATCCATCCAGGTTGATGTTAATTCATTGCTTTGGATGGAGCCGCGCGTGAAGTTTTCACGCCATACATCATGATTGATATTAATTAATGTCGACGTTATTTGACGTGGAAATAGGCGTGAAAGTTGTGTCACGTGAAAACGGAACAAGCGATCCTGGGTTTTGATTTTCCTCATTCTCGAAAAATACTAGATTACAATACCACGCCATTTTTTCGCCTTGCTGCTCAATAATATATTTCATTGTCAATCCTAAAAAATCGGGGTTCCAAATACAACGCGCGCTTTTTCCACGCGTCCAAAATTTTTGATCAGGAATATCAGGATGATATTTTTTCAAAAATCGCGTTGCAAAAGATTTAATTTTTGTGGTAACAGTCTTTGATTTTTCTAACGCACGAAGCAAAATATGCACATGATTTGAGCGTACATGCGCAGCATATAAACGCCACTGATAATACTCACATGCTTTGATAATACTGTTTAACACTATTTTTCTACGCGCATCGTCTAAAAGAAACTGATCATCACGCAATTTGTTTCGCATTCTTTCGGCAATTTGCGCATTGGGTTTTATTCTGGGTGTGCCATATTTGTTTTGATCACGGCTTACACTGCCACGCGCATCCGCATGCACCCAACTTCCATAAGTAGTGAAAGTAATAAAATAAGCAGATGGGAAGGTATCGTTACTCATGTGCACACGATATCAGTACGCATTATTATTTCAATACCGGGTTTTTGTATTGGATCGCTTGTTCCGTTTTCACGTGACACAACTTTCACACTTATTTCCACGTTAAATAACGTCGACATTAATTAATATCAATCATGATGTATGGCGTGAAAACTTCACGCGCGGCTCCATCCAAAGCAATGAATTAACATCAACCTGGATGGATAGTATGAAAACCTTACGACCTCAAAATAATATATTTACCCTAATTTTTAATAAAAATACAGGTTAACCGAATATTTACTTTTGTTGTTGATAATCTGTTTTTGTAGACGGATTTTTACATCGTGCTGTAGGCACAACCTTATTGTGATAGTTTTTCTTTAATACGATCTAAAAAATATGAAATTTTTTGTTCGTTGATGAGTGACGATGGGTAATTAATATTTATGAATTGTCCATAATTCTTTAATTGGCTTAATTGCACAGTAAAAGAATCATGGGTTCCCATATACGCTTGTGCATTGACTGATAAATGCAATTCGACAAGTTGAAATGGTAAAATAATATTTCGATCTCTCATTATTGTATCGATAGCGCCCGCATTACTGATGCATATTGTAGGTTCCTTTGAAATAAAAGATTTTGAAAAATTAAAATTATTTTCTCGCTTGTTAATTTGCTCAGTTAGTATATTCAAATTTGAAATATATTGTTTTTTCCTAAAATCTGAGCGCATTTGAGATTGTAAAAACTGCACTGTTTCTAGGGTATTTTCAGATATTGCCTTCTTCCATTGAAAATCAATCCACGATGTATGAAATTTTAGTGGAAAAATTATAGGATTATTTTTTTTAACTCGTAAATCAACAGGGATTGAAACATTAAAGTAATTGGTATCAAAAACATCAGATGCCACTTGTAGAATATTAGCATAGAGGTAGGCATTTAATGAAAACCCCGAGATTTTTGCCATATTTTCAATACGCTTTACTGCTGCCAAATCAATTTTGATGCTTTGGATTTTAGTGACCGCACTTGGATTGAAAGCATATCCTTCTGCTAATCTTGAGTTAGGTTCCGGTATAGTAAAATCCCTTAATAGATTTTTGAAATTAGGCGATGACGACGCATCCAAGTCACAATAAAAATGCAGTATTCGTAACAAAAAATGAATTCCCGAAATACCATCACCCACAATATGGTGAAAGCATAGTACAATGTATTGAATATTTTTATTTTTTAGAAGTATGATTCTTGCAAGGACTCCATTATCAGAAAAATTCTTAGCTAATTCAGTTTCTGCAACTGTCTGCCAATTTTGATCATGCGTTTCACTAACGGGCATTGCTTCATTTATTTTTATAAATCCGCATACATCGCGTGAAATCGAGTATTGCAGCATTTCTTGTTCTGATGATGCTAATTGAACTGATTTTTTTAATCGATCAATTTCAATATCTTCACTGACTCCAGCTACAATAATGCAATTATGCGGAGATCCTTGACTTAATATCCATGAGGAATATTCATTTGTGTTGAAGTTTTTAATTGGCATATTAGATTTTTTTAATTAAAAATTTTCAATTTTGATTAAACAATGCAGCATACTGCTGCACCAACTCAATCAAATCACCGGGTATTTCATCTCTTTTTAAAAATCCTTTGTTAACGCTATCACTCTCAAATTAAAAAATTTACACCCGCTGCTCATATAAATGTTTTTGAAAAAAAAACACAGCAGTAAAAACTTTCGTTCTCGCTAACGCTCGGCTTCTAAAATATTGACTGGTGTGTGCCACGTTATATATCTCACTGATGACATACTGCTGTGTGAAACAGGTATCCCGTGCTCATCGCTCCTTGCATGTCTTTTCTGTACGGCACCCCATTCAAACAAGCGCAACCTCTGCTGAGATCATTTCTGCTTGCTTTAAGACATTTTCAGTCGCGAGCAATTGCATATCGGGCGGATAGCCGAATTTAGTCAACGCTCGTTTTACCTCGACACGAATTTTCGCACGCACACTTTCTTTAATGGTCCAATCAAGTGAAGTATTATTTTTGACCCTTTCCGCCAAAACAACAGCCAATTCGCGCAGCTTATCTTTACCCATAACATCCACCGCGCTATTGTTATTAGCAACCACGCAATAAAACGCATACTCATCATGACTTAAACCCATTTTCTGATGATCTGAATCCATAGATCGAATATCTTTGCTTAATTTAATTAATTCATCAATCACTTCAGCTGCGGTTAGAATTTTATTTTGATATCGTTTAATGGATGCTTCTAATCGCTCAATCAACGTTTTACTTTGAATTAAATTTTTTCTGCTACGCGATTTTATTTCATCGTTCAACAATTTTTTTAATGTTTCGAGTGCAATATTTTTATGCGGCATGTTTTTAATTTCAATTAAAAACTCTTCAGATAAAATCGATAAATCCGGTTTTTTAATGCCCGCTGCATCAAAAATATCAATGGTTTGATGTGACACCAATGCACTATCAATAATTTGACGAATCGCGGTTTCAGAATCAACATCACTTTCACCCGAATCTCTCGATTCGAATTTCACCAAACGCGCTTTGACTGCTTGAAAAAAAGCAACTTGATCTTTCATCGCAAGCGCTGTTTCATGTGGAATGCTGATCGCAAATGCACGTGATAACGCGGTCACTTGATCGATAAAACGTTTCTTACCATTGTCTAAACTCAAAATATGTTCTTCAGCGGATAAAATCAGAGATAATTTTTGTGATGTATTTGCCGCAAAATAAGGCATAAAATCAAAACCGTAAAATAATTGTGATACGTTTTCCAATTTTTCAAGCATCAATGAAACGGCTTGCGCTTGTTCACTCACCGGATCGCCTTTGCCACCACTGTCTGCATAAAACGATAATGCTTTTTTTAAATCTGATGCAATCCCCAAATAATCAACGATTAATCCCGCTTGTTTATCTATGTATACGCGATTCACGCGCGCAATGGCTTGCATGAGATTGTGACCTTGCATTGGTTTGTCGATATATAACGTATGTAAACAAGGTGCATCAAAACCGGTTAACCACATATCACGCACGATCACGAGTTTTAATTCATCCTCAGGATTTTTAACTCTGCCTGCTAATTGTTGGCGTTGATTTTTAGTTGTATGATGCCGCGCCATTTCAGGACCATCGCTTGAATCTGCAGTCATCACCACTTTAATCGTACCTTTATCTAAATCATTGCTGTGCCATTCGGGTTTTAATTTAATAATAGCGTCATATAATTTAACAGCTATGCGACGCGACATGCTGACAATCATTCCTTTGCCTGGCAGTGCTGATTGACGCATTTCAAAATGCTGCACAATATCATTGGCGATTTGTTGAATACGATTGTCACTGCCAATGAGTGCTTCTAATCGCGTTGATTTTAATTTAATACTTTCAGATTGCGGTAATTCCTCTTTTTCAAACGTAGATTCTAATGCTGCAATGAGTTTTTTTCCTTCATCGCTCAACGATACTTTTGCCAAACGACTTTCATAAAAAATGCGAACCGTTGCGCCGTCTGAAACCGCTTGCGCAATATCATACACATCCACATAACCACCAAAAACAGCCGGTGTATTTTTATCAGTACCTTCAATGGGTGTTCCCGTAAAACCCAAATACGTTGCATTCGGCAGCGCATCGCGCATATATTTTGCAAATCCGTACACCACTTTTTTTCCGATTATTTTCCCTTGATCGTCTTTATCATCGACTGTTTTAGCTTGAAATCCATATTGTGTTCGATGCGCTTCGTCTGCGATCACGACAATATTTTTGCGATTGGATAATTCGTCATACACATTACCCTTATCCGGTTGAAATTTTTGTATGGTTGTAAATATGATGCCACCGCATTCGACTTTTAATAGAATTTTTAATTTACGACAATCGTCGGCTTGCGCGGGATTTTCACGCAGCAATTGTTTGCATGCTGCAAACGTATCAAACAACTGGCCATCTAAATCATTACGATCAGTGATAACCAATATCGTTGGATTATTTAATGATTTCACAATTTTTGCCGCAGTAAATACCATCGACAATGATTTACCTGAACCTTGGGTATGCCAAATCACACCACCCTTGTGATCACCCTTTTCGCTCGATGCTTTTATGACAGATTCAATGGCTTTATTGACAGCATAATATTGATGATACGCCGCAACTTTTTTTATTGTTTCCACTTGTGTGATTTTAGTGATGGCGTCTTCTTTTTTCGTTTTTTCAAATACAATAAAATTTTGAATTAAATCAAGTAAGGTTTTTTTATTCAACATGCCGTTAATGACAGTTTCAATTTGACTGATGTTTTTCGCTGCATCTGTTTTGCCATCGATAGATTTCCATTGCATAAAGCGATTGTATTTTGCAGAGATCGTACCCACAAGCGCGTCCAATCCATCGGAAACAATTAATAGCGCATTGTAAATAAATAATGAGGGAATAGTGTCTTTATACGTTTCCAATTGGTGATAAGCCGATTTGATCGTTGCGTTTTCATCGGTGGGATCTTTTAATTCAATCACAACAAGCGGCAAGCCATTTATATATAAAATTAAATCAGGTCTTTTTTGATGGTGATTTTCAATGATGGTTAATTGGTTGACGACATGAAAAATATTGTTATCCGGATTATCAAAATCAATTAATGTAACGTAATCGCCGCGTTGTTCGTTGTCTTTTTTTATGGTGACGTTGATGTTTTCGGTGAGCATGCGGTGGAATGTTTCGTTGGCGTCGATTAAAGGTGATGAGTGGATGCGGTGGATTTGTTGGAGAGCGTCTTCGCGTTGTTGTACTGGAATACCTGGGTTTAATCGAGCAATGCTCGATTTTAAAATAGGATCGAGTAGTATTTTTTGATTTTCATTTTGCTCGCGAAGTTCTTTGCCGCTGATGTATTGATAAGCGTGGTTTTGAAGGAGTTCGAGGGTGAGAGATTCGAGGGTGGATTCGGTTATAGACATTTTATAATCTCAACAGTTTTAAAATTTCATTTTATTATCAACAGCCATTGATTTCGGGAATTGGATTACCTGTTTTTTTCAAATATGCATCAGATATAGCCTTTTTTATTTTTATCAAAAGTGGGTCAAAGACATCAATATGAAATATTTGACTATAAGCAACCGAAAAAACACTACCATCATTTTTTGTGTATTCTCCAGAATATAAAGATCTATATTTAGATTTTGACGCGCTTACCAGATCTTGATGACATAAAACATAATTTGTATATTTACAGATTTTTTCGTGCTCAATAGAATCTTTTTCTTCAAATTCATATGCTTTTAGTGTGATTTTATAATGTCGATATTCATTCTCCCATACAGCACTTTGAAACAAACTGCGATATAAAACACTTGCAAATTTTGTGTGGTTTTGTGAAAAATTTTCAATACCAATTCCATAATCAGACATTGTACTTACCAAGTTGATATCAGATAAAATTTTTCTAAAACTCACAACTTGATGTAAAATATCACTCACGTAATTTGCGCGAGATAAAAGCATTTTCAAGGTTGATTCTGAAAAAACCTCTAAATTCTCGATAGTATTTTTTTTCTTTTTCATCTTCATGATGATAAACTTTTTTATTTTGATTATTAAACTACACATTCAAAAAAACCTAACTACCCATAAACTTTGATAAAAGTATTTTAAAAAATTTATCTTTATTGATGAATTATTGGCTCAATCACAAGAACAGTTGTTAAAACCACCAAAATCCATGTTAACCATTTTAAAGCTCGCGTATTTTTTGCTAAATTTTCATCAATAATAATTTTTAATTTTCTATCATCGTTTAATCTCGCTTCAAGATCACCGTATCCGCAACCATCAAAATTTTTCATTCTCGCTACAAATTCGTTATCAGTTTCTTTTTGATTCATTTTTATCACCATTATTTAATTGATAATGCACTACTCATCAGTTTTGGTAAAAGAATGTCTCGAATTTTTGTAAGCATATCAATTTGTATACAATTTAAAATCACCTTGTGATCAATGCTTTTAACCTCATTTTGAAATTTATCAATCAATGCAACAGGTGGAATAGTAATTTTAAAATTTTCAAAATCGCTTTTATTTATCGAACCAAAAACAGTTCCGGTTTCATTAAATTTTTTCATTTCTTTCATCAATGATTTAAATTTAAAATAAGTATATGTATAATAATTAGCATTATTTTTATATCGCAATGCAGCTACACCGCGTCCAATACAACATTTTTCAAATGCCATATTTTGTTCGCCAACCGGTGCTCTAACACTAATTAATGTATCAAATTTTTCTGCAACACGTTTTGGATCAGTTGTATAAATTCGATTTACAGGAAATCTAAAACCAAAATCAGCGTTTCCCTGAAACATTGGCATTCCATCAGATACTTCATTATACGAACCTCCTGGTGGTGACAATCCCATGGTTAAATCAAATTCATCGAAAATGCAGCCTACAAAAAACTTATCGTTTATTTCTTCCACAAACCACTGCCGAAATAACGTTTCCGCAAGCGCTTCGAGTGTTTTATTTTGGCGATGAAGTAAATCGATTTTGTCGTCGAGGGTGGAGAGGATTGAGGCGATAGATTTTTGTTCTTGTAGCGATGGAATTTCAAATCGATATTCTTTAATATTTTTTGGTGATGTATGTCTTATTGACGTCCCTGTTGAAGAACCAAGAATGAATCCCTGATACTCTTTTGTACGCATTAACCAATACAAATAATCAGGATAAACATCGTTCGAAATAAATTTCACCAACCCAATTCGCTGATTATGTAAAAATATTTTGCCATTCAACTCTGGAATCTTTGCCGCATATCCAAGCGTATCGCCTTCTTTACTTAGATCTGTCATTGTTACAACAAGATCACCATTTTTTAAAATGTAATTGTCGGGATATTCTCCGTCAAAATATTTAAATTTATCCGCTTTAAAACCACCGCCGATATAAAAATTACCAGGCGTTACAAGAATATTATTGGTGGTTTCTTTTGTAATGCCTTCGCCATTAAAAGCGTAACCGTGTTTTATATCAATCACATCACCTAGTTTTATTTCAAGCCATTTACTCATTTAACATTTGCCTTATTCAATCCTGGTACTATCACATAATTCGAATTCTGATAAGCCATTAAATTTTCTTTTAGGCCAGGAAAATCAAACAATTTTGGAGGTATTATTTCTGTATTTTTAGAAAATTCCGAGCCATGTGATTTGACATACCAAAACAACAACACAGAAAATAATCCCGACAGTGCGTTAATGACATTTTCTAAAGTTGATTCTTCAAATCTGCCTGCATGTTTGATTTTATTATTTGCAGTCCAAAATTCAGGGGGTGAATCTTTTGTAAAACCAAGCCAAGGCTTTATCAATTCTTTGTAGATAGGTATAGATACTTCGATGTTTAAAAAATCACTGTGATTCTTTTCAAGAAAATCAAAATACTTTTTTACCTCAACTCGATCATTTGAATTCATTGCGCAAATACGTTTTAAAATAATTTCGATTTCAGCGCATGCTTGCATAATAATGGATCGATACTTAATTGAAAAAGTATTATAATTATTTTTGTGAATTTCCACAAAATACTGTGTACTGATGAATTCTTCTTCCAGTGCTAAAAAACAACGCCAATTTAAGTTATCAATTTCAGACATAAAATTTCCAATTTTTTTTAATTTCACCGCCACTCAGTTCTCAAGGCATTTTGTCTTTGTAGTCACTATCACTCCAACTTCCATCATCTCATACCAAACACCGATCCATTCATGCTGCGCGGTCGCTGGCGCTCGCGCTTCCATCGGCTCATACGAAAATTTTCACCATCTCGAGGATATCCTCGAAATGGTGCTCTATTTTCTGACCGCTATTTTTACACGCTTCTTTTGCCCTTTCTAAAACGGAAGAAAAATGTCTATATTCTGAATATTCAAGCAGCTTTCCCAATTCTCGAGCCGACCAGTATTCTTCGCCTGGTTCAGATGCATGCTTCAATGCTTCAAAGGATTGATGTTCGCGATTCATTTAATTCTCCTGTTCATCATATTTGGAATATCATATTTTTATTCTCGCCAAATTTTCCAAAATCTTTTTATTCAAAATACTTTCTTTTTCCATTTGTGATTTTAATTCTGCGGTTAATGCGGCGAATTTTTCGGGGAAATTGAAATCGTCGTCGATGTCTTCGAGGCCGACGTAGCGGCCGGGAGTGAGGACGTAGTCGAGCTTGGAGACTTCGAGGATGGGGACGGATTTGCAAAAACCTTTAATGTCTTCATATTTTGTACGCGATTCAACGCTCGCTGACGCGCGCGTCTCCCCGGAGAGATCATCATTGCGCCAATCCCGATACGTACTCGTAATTTTTGCAATATCATCATCCGATAATTCCAATGTGCGGCGATTAATTAAAAATCCTAAATTACGCGCATCCATAAATAATATTTCATCGCGGCGCGTTTCTTTGCCGCGTCGTAAAAACCAGAGTGATGCGGGAATTTGCGTGTTCAAAAATAATTTTCCCGGAAGATTCACAATACAATCCACTAATCGTGCTTCGATTAACGCTTTTCGAATATCCCCTTCACCGGATGTTTTTGATGTCAACGCACCTTTGGCCATCACAAAACCGGCAACACCACGTTGCGGTTTTAAATGATATAAAAAGTGCTGAATCCATGCGTAATTCGCATTGCCGGTTGGCGGTGTTCCATATTGCCAACGTCCATCATTTCGCAATAATTCACCGCTCCAATCACTCATATTGAATGGCGGATTCGCAATAATGTAATCTGCTTTTAAATCGGGTAATGCATCATTTAAAAATGAACCTTCGTTATTCCATTTCACTTGCGAACTATCAATCCCGCGAATGGATAAATTCATTTTCGCCAAACGCCAGGTTGTTTGATTGCTTTCTTGTCCGTAAATCGAAATGTCATTGATGCGACCTTGATGTTCTTGCACGAATTTTTCGGATTGCACAAACATCCCGCCCGATCCACAACAAGGATCAAATACGCGTCCTTTATATGGCTCTAACATGGCAACCAGTAATTCTACAATCGATCGCGGCGTATAGAATTGTCCGCCCTGTTTGCCTTCTGCTAATGCAAATTCACCGAGAAAATATTCAAAAACATGGCCAAGCAC
Organism: Verrucomicrobiota bacterium; assembly: GCA_013287435.1. Taxonomy (GTDB): domain Bacteria; phylum Pseudomonadota; class Gammaproteobacteria; order Coxiellales; family Coxiellaceae; genus 2-02-FULL-42-43. Next base: position 85,615 of record JABDDU010000001.1, on the reverse strand, counting down.
ATCTTGGCTGCGTGCTTTGGCTTGACCCATATTAATATTGCTAAATTCATCGATTAGTTTTCCCAAATTAACGGGATCTAAATTGCCGCGCGCAAATACTTTCGGCAACACACCTTTGAGAGATGGATTGTCTTGTTCAATAGCATCCATCGCATTATCAATATCGCGCCCAATTTCAGGCAATTTTGCGCGAGATTTTAAATAAGACCAACGCGCAATGGGCGGCACGAAAAATACATTCTCGGATAAATATTCATCTTTATCTTCGGGGTCAGCGCCGGTTTGTGTTTCAGATTTTAATTGCTCAAACAGTTCTTCAAAAGCATCTGAAATATACTTTAAAAATATCAACCCCAACACGACGTGCTTATATTCCGCAGCGTCAATATTTTTGCGCAGTTTATCCGCCGCATCCCAGAGTTGTTTTTCGATGGATTCAATTTTGTTGTTTTGAGTTTTCATGGTGAGTACATATCCCTAAAAAATAGTTGTGATAGGTTACTTCATCAGGGCGCTAATGACCAACAGAGTTGAATAGTGTGTGCCACGTTGCACATCTCACCAATGACATATCGTTGTGAAGCATGCGTGAAATCATGCGCACAGGTACCCCAAACTTTCTTGATCAATCATTGCAGCCAATTCAGTTTCTGTTGGCAGAATTGTTTTGTATTTTGATGCAAAAATTTGTTTGTTTTCTTTTAATACCGAATATTTAACAATCGTTTCGTCTTTGTCCGTGCAGAAAATAATACCTAAGGTTGGGTTGTCACTCGCGCTACGTTTTAATTCATCAAACATTCGCACGTACATATCCATTTGACCGATGTCTTGATGCGTTAGTTTTTCAGTCTTTAAGTCAATAATGACAAAACATTTTAAAAGATAATTATAAAATACAAGATCGACATAAAAATGTGACGTCTCGGTGCTTACACGCATTTGACGCGCAATAAATGAAAAGCCCTTGCCCATTTCTAAAAGAAATTTTTGTAGATGCGTGATAATATTTTTTTCTAAAATGCTTTCTTTACCGGTTAAATCGTCGGGCACATTTAAAAATTCCAGCACATACGGATCTTTAATAAATTCCGATAGATGTTGTTCTGCTGATTTTGATGGACACGTCGATTGATGTTGTGATGAAAGCAATCGCCGATAGTAACCGCTTTTAATATTGCGCTCTAAAAGACGAGAACTCCAGTTTTGCTGACTTGTTTCTTGCAGATAATAATTACGTTCTTCTGGGTTATCTAATCGCATAATTAAGCGGATATGTGTCCATCCTAAATTCCCTACGCACTGCGTAGAGAATTGCATAAAATTCGGGAATGTCGCATAAAACTGGCGGATATTCCATAAATTCGCTATCGAAAATCCTCTTCCAAAACAATCCGTTAAATAACGCGATAAATTTACAATGAGTTGTTCACCATAATTCGCTCGCTCCTTGCCATGTTGTTCTTGTTCAACGATACGTCTGCCGATTTGCCAATAGGTTTTCACCATCACAGAATTCACCGATCGATAGGCGGTATCACGCCCAGCACGGAGAATCTCACCAATATCCGTAAAAAATTGTTTTTCGATGGATTCAATCATGCAACACCGCGAATTCGACAGGTATAATGCGGAATGCAGCCGTAGCCGACAAATTTCGCTCTTTCGGTGCGATCGGGTAGCGTAAAATCAAACACGCCGATGCCGCGAACAATTCTGCCGTGATAGGTGCCTTCGGTTGCGCCAAACATTAATGGGCGATTGTGTTTGTCTTTACCTAAATACAACATCACATGCGTTACGGGTGGTTTGCGTCGTGTGTAATATGTGCCTGTCCAAAATAATAAATCACCGGGTTTTAATCGATTAAATTCAGGTGAATTAAAATGATGCACGTTGACAGGATGCAATCGACCATTTTTTTCTACCCACACATACAGAAGACTTGCATCTCCGGGAGCATTCATATGCGCGGTTTTTGCTAATAAATAATGAATGGTGCCTGAGCAATCCATGCCGCCTATTCTGGGATTGCTCGATCCAAAATGATAATTCAATTTTCGTTTTGATAATAATAATGCCTGCGAAATCAGTTTTTTTGTATCTGCAGAATCATGACGCGAACCAGACAGAGCAGACATCGGAATGGAGGGTGGATGCTCTAAAGTACATCCACAACTTAATATCAAGAAAATAAAAATACAGAAAAAGCTGGTGATACGAAGCATATTAAAATTCCCTTGTTGTGAAAAAGAGCTTTGTCACGACAATTTTTATATTCAACCGCTCGTTGGATGATATGACCGTGGTATTTCTCGTGGAGACGCCGTGAATACATCCGTATAGGCTTGGGAATGTCATCCCTGACATTCACACTCCACTCAAAACACCACAGTCATATCATCACTCGCTGCTTCATATTTTTTTGTCGTTTACTGAGGAAAAAGAGACAGCGAGATTACCACTCATTTTGAATTCTGGCGAGTATAAAATTATTGTAACTATTTCACCGATCAAAACTAGAATAAACCTCGAAGGTCCAATTTTGATGGGATTTTTTGTATAAAATGAAAATAAAGGCGCAGGCGTACTTGATTGGTACGTCGAGCATTTTATTTTTATTTTATACAAAAAAGACCGCAAAAGTGGACCTGTTAGTAAGGACGCTGAATGGTTACAAATTATCTTCTTATTTTTCAAACACATTCAGCATACAAGCAATTTCTGAAAAATAAGCTATATTTACCGCAATAAATGGCGTTGACATTTTTCGTAGGGGGTTAAAATGTTGCGTTTTAGTTTATTGTTATGTGGCACAGTTATCTTATCAATGATTGCTGATACGGGTGTTGCGTATACATCAAAATATACACACGACAGAAAACAAGAGCCGTCGCGCTATAACACGGGGACACCGAACAACAGCTCGAACGATAAAGGCTATGATTATTTTCCAAAATATCAAGACACCCATGGCAAACGCGTTTTTATTTTTGATCCGAATTATCATGCGTGGGCGGTGTATAACGAAAATGGAAAACGCGTGAATGTCGGCAAAGCATCGGGCGGAAAAATTTATTGTCCGGATACACATCATCGTTGCAGAACGATTGTTGGCACATTTCAAGTGATCTCCAAAGAAGGTGCGCATTGTATTTCACGCAAATTTCCGCTAAAAACACATGGTGGTTCACCGATGCCGTATTGCATGTATTTCAGTGCAAAAGGTTATGCAGTTCATGGTTCATACGAAGTGCCAGATGATGAAAATGCGAGTCATGGTTGCATTCGTGTCACGCCGGCTGCTGCAGAATGGTTAAATAAAAATTTTATGACGATGGGAACGACAGTGATTGTGTTACCCTATCGTTATAATGCGAATTAATATTATGCCATGCTCAACTTTTTTATGCGCGTGGCTCCTTTCACGTTCAGTTAATTAAGTTGAGAATGACATTAACATAAAGGATTTATTATGAAAAAAATCGCCGTCATTGTGGGTAGCCTTCGAAAAGAATCATGGAATCGAAAAATCGCTTTAGAATTAATGGCGCTTGCGCCCAATACCATTCAAATGGACATGATTGAGATTGGAAAACTGCCGTTGTACAACCAAGATCTCGATAATGAAAAACATCTACCGAAAGAATGGGCTGAATTTCGAAACAGTATGCGAGAAAAAGACGGCGTTTTATTTGCAACACCCGAATATAATCGCACCATTCCAGCGCCTATTAAAAATGCAATTGATGTCGGCTCAATGCCGTATGGAAAAAGTATCTGGGGTGGAAAAGCGAGTGCGGTGATCAGTGCATCGCCCGGTGCGATCGGTGGCTTTGGCGCGAATCTACAATTGCGACAATCCTTCGTATTTCTCGATATTTTATGCATGCAACAACCTGAAGCGTATATCAGCGGCGTTGATAAATTATTTGGCGCCGATGGGAAATTAAATGAAAATACAAAAAGCTTTTTGAAAAAATATATTGATGCGTATGCGGCGTGGGTTTTGAAAGTTACGCATTAATTTTATACGGACCACAAAACGTATTTTCATGATCGGTTGTATAAACATACTGTGTTTCACCATTATCGGTAATAATGCGTACTTCGCCGCGATTGGGTTTTCCATGCGTATAATGTTCAATCTTCGTCATGATATTGCCGGGTGAAAAATTTGTGGCGGCAGGATAAACGGTAAATTCAATACACGAATCATCATCTCCGATTAAACCGCCAGGACAACTGCCCGTCCATGTTTTTTCATAATAAGGATTTCCGCTGCCCGTTTGATTTGCGATTATTGCATCCAGAGTTGGTCTTAAATAAATCGTATAAATACCAAGATCATGATCGTAAAAATACATATCAACATTGGACAATGTGGGTGGCGCGCTACAATCGGCAAAAGTAATTTGCGCGAGGAAAATAAAAACGGTCAACAAATAAAATTTTTGATGATTTTTTTTCATGTAAACTCCTTGTAGACCGAAAATGCGAATGACTGAAGTGAACTTTTTGCATCCGCTCGGAATGTTGTGGTTAGGATGGTTTTCAGGGAGACGCCGTGAATACATCCCTGTAGGCTTGCTTGGTGTGGCATCCATGCCACACACACTCCCCTTAAACCATCCGTAACCCCAACATTCACTCGCTCCTGATAGTTCAACTCAGTCATTCACATTAAAAATCTCAAGTTCAGTTTTCCATGATCAAAAAAAATATACAATACCGTGTTTTTAGGTTTTGAAAACATAAAAATAAATCATCGAGCCTGCTAACCCCAAACCCAAAAAACTAAACGCCAGCAAATCAACACCGTCATGCACCAATAATCCCACGCCGCCACTGATAAAAAACGCAGCGAGCATTTGAAAACTGCCATACAGTGCGCCCGCGGATCCGCGTTTGTCGTGAAAAGGACTCAATGCTTTTGAAGTGCAATTCGACGTAATAAAAGATTGCGAAAACATCGTAAAAAATACGGAAATCATGATCACAACAATACTGACTTCTTTCATTAAGATAAAAAAAAGTAACCAAATGCCTGCGAAAATAAGAAAACCAAATCCGGTCAACAAAGTGTTTTGTCCGCCGATTTTTTTAATCAACACCGTATTAATAAATCTGCCGATAAAACCGGCGATGCCTGCAATTGCCGTTAGCCAACCATACGCCACTGGCGTTAAGTGAAATTGAATTTGAAAAATAAACGAACTCAGTGTTGCATAAACCATGCCAACTGCAACGGCCATCCCTGTCATAATCGTGCAACCCACAAACACTTTATGCGTCAACAAACTTTTATAATTGCGAAAAACAGTTAAAGGACGACACGCTTTTGGATTTTTATATTTGTTGGTTTCAGGGCAAAAAAATGCATACAACAATAACGTGAACGTTAACACAGCACCGAGCGTTACAAAGTTTGCTTGCCAATCAAACCAATGTTGAATATAGCCGCCCATCGCTGGCGCAAATAACGGCGATAAATTTAAAAACATATTAAAATAAGAGCCAATCACCGCGAATCGATCGCCTTGTAAAACGTCTGCAATAATCGTTCTACCTAATCCAATACAAACACCGGATCCAACACCTTGAAACAATCGCGTCATTAAAAATGTGTGGATATGCGTCGTAAATACCGCTGAAAAACTCGCGATTATTGCAATGAATAAACCTAAAATCACAATGGGTTTTCGACCAAATCGATCAGACAACGGTCCATAAAATAAAAGACTGACTCCCATTCCCAATAAAAAAATCGAAACAGATTGTTGAATATGCTGCTGGTCAGTATGCATAAACGTCATAATATGCGGCATCGACGCTAAATGAATATCAATACCCAGCATGCCGCAAATGCCAATCACCACGACGATAGCAAGCGTTTTAAATTCTTCGCGGGTGATGGAAAATTCTGGGTTCATGTTGAGATGCTTGAGTAAAATTAACTGTGTGATTGTAATATAGATTGAGGGAGATGATGTATAACTTTGTAGTGTGAATGTGCGTGTGAGTGTGCGATCAGATATTTTCTCACACTCACACTCACACCCACACTCCCATGTGCTATATTTACCGAAAATTCACCATAGGAAAATTCCTTGAAAATTGCAATTTTATCCAGAAACAAGGCGTTATATTCAACTCGCCGTTTGGTTGAGGCGGGGGCCGCACGCGGGCATGATATGCAAGTCATTGATTATTTGCGTTGTTATATGAATATCACGGCAGAACAGCCTTCGATTCAATACAAGGGCCATATTTTGGAAGGATTTGATGCCATTATTCCGCGTATTGGCGCAAATAGAACGTTTTACGGCACCGCCATTCTGCGACAATTTGAGACCATGGGCACGTATAGCATTAACTCATCGCTTGCCATCAACCGTTCTCGCGATAAATTGCGGTCGCAACAATTACTGGTGATGAAAGGCGTTAATATGCCACTCACGGGATTTGCTCACGCAGCCAACGACATTAACGACTTGATCGATTTGGTTGGTGGACCACCGCTTATTATCAAACTGGTTGAAGGTACGCAGGGTGTCGGTGTTGTGTTGGCTGAAACCCGTAAAGCCGTCAAAAGTGTTACGCAAACACTGCATGGATTACATGCCAACGTTATTATTCAAGAATATATTTCTGAATCAAAAGGCAGTGATATTCGTTGTTTTGTTATTGGGGGCAAGGTTGTTGCCGCCATGCAACGCATCGCTGCACCGGGAGATTTTCGCGCGAATATTCATCAAGGCGGCAGTGCAGAACCGGTTCGCATCAGCAAACTCGAACGTGAAGCAGCGATTAAAGCTGCAAAAATAATGGGTTTAGGTGTGGCTGGCGTTGATTTGATTCGTTCAAAACGCGGGCCCTTGATTTTAGAAATTAATTCTTCACCGGGATTGGAAGGAATTGAAAAAAGCACAGAAAAAGATATCGCGAGCGCAGTCATTCGGCATATTGAAAAAAATGCAAAGCCGATTGGTCCGCGTAGTCGATATCAAGGTTGACGAATGGATACGCATCAATTGACGATTAAAAATAGATTACTGATTGGGCGTGATGAATGGTGTGAATTACCCGATCTTCATATTCCCGCTATCAAAGCAAAAATTGATACCGGTGCAAAAACATCCGCATTACACGCATTTAATATCAGGCCTGTTAAAAAAAATCATAAACATTTTGTACGATTTGATATGCATCCATTACAGGGCAATGACAACACCATTGTTTCTTGCATCGCACCCTTGATTGATGAGCGTCACATCATGAGTTCCAGCGGTCATATAGAACATCGTTATGTGATTAGCACAGCAGTTGTCATCGGCGATCAACAATGGGAAATGCAAGTGACATTATCTAATCGTGATCCATTGCGTTATCGCATGTTATTAGGGCGAGAAGCATTGAACAGTCGTGTGTTAATTGATCCTAGTCTCAGCTGTCATCAGAAAAAAATAAAATATAAAAAAGCAATGAAACTCTATCATAACGTTTAATCATTTTGTGCTAGAATTTACGCATTGCTTCACAATGTTTGTGGGGCGTCATGTTTTATTCAAGGAGAAACACACATGAAAAGATTATTGCTTGGAGCGAGTATTATCGCTATCACTACTTTCGCAGGTATTGCGGTTGCTGCTGATGATCAAATGAATCAATCGCAACCAGCGGAAACTCAAAATGCGCAGACAATGCCAGCAACTGGAGCGCCTGAAGCTACAACTACTGCACCGGATGCAAATTTGCAAAACAATCAACAATCCGACATGGCTAAAGATAAAAATTTGCAACCCGCTCAACCCGGCGTAGCACAAGACAATAAGGATGAAATGCCAAAAGTAGAAATACCACCAGCAAACGAAGATGCTGCTCAACCCGCTCAGAAAAACGATTCAAATTACTAAGAGAAATTTTGGTATCGAAGAATCAAGATGCCGAATGGACAAGACTTAATCCATTCGGCGTTCAATAACAAGAATGAATTAACCTTGTTTTTTAACAGGTGCAGTTACTTCAGCTTTTTTCATAGCTTTGTGATGCATCATTTTTTTGCCGCACACAGTTTTGCCATGTTTGTTTTTCCAGCAATGATGTTTTACTCTCATATGATGTTTTTTCATCATGTGTTTTGCTGGTGCAGTTGTAGCAGGTGCTGCAGCTTCTTCAGCAGCAAAAACACTTGATACAAACAAGCTAGCCAAAAGAACGACAAGCCCTTTTTTAAAAATACTCTTCATCCGATTACTCCCTAAAAATAAATAAAAACCACTATACATGGCTGTACAGCAGTCCGTTGATTTTAAGATCGCTCAGCGAAAAAGTTATCTCAGTGACAACGGCCACAGCAATAAAACTTAATCCCCAAGTCAATCATATGAAAATATATCTTGGATAAGTGCTTCTGACAACAAAAATCTTTCATTTTTAACGTGCATTTCTCAAATAGGAAGTTTTTTTCATATTGCACACCTAAACTGGAATCAGTAAACTACGCATCTAACAATATAGAGCAAAGCAATGTCTTCTACTCGAAAAATATCAAAAAAGTCAGAATTAGAACCGCTTGATTTTGAAAAATCACTCAATCAACTTAATCAATTGATCGAAAAAATGGAAACCGGACAATTAAGTCTAGAGGCGTCGCTCAAACATTTTGAAGAAGGTGTTACCCTGATCAGACAATGCCAAACAACTTTAAATGCCGCAGAACAAAAAATTCAAATTTTAACGGAAAAATCAGGTAAAACAACGCTTACTGATTTTGAATCACCTGATGAATAGTTTTATTGATGCATTAGCCGTCTATCGCGAACGAGTAAATCACATCCTCAACAATGTTATTTGTTCAACGAAAAGGGCATCATTATTACGCGATGCAATGGCTTATTCTGCATTAAATAGCGGAAAACGATTAAGGCCCATTTTAGTGTATGCAACCGGTGTTAGCCTTGGCCAAACGCCAGCAGCGCTCGATCACGTTGCCGCAGCAGTAGAATGCATTCATTGTTATTCGCTGATTCACGATGATTTGCCTGCGATGGACGATGATAATTTACGTCGTGGAAAACCAACTTGTCATATTGCGTTTGGTGAAGCAACCGCCATTTTAGCAGGTGATGCGCTGCAAACATTGGCGTTTGATTTGTTAACGCAAAAATCCACTATTTCAGCAGAAATTCAATTAAAAATAATACAAACATTGGCGCACCATTCTGGCGCATCAGGAATGATTGCTGGACAATCGTTAGACTTAATCGCTGAAGGAAAAAAAATATCGACGAATGAATTAAATCAAATTCATCAATTAAAAACAGCGGCCTTAATCCGCGCCAGTGTTTTAATGGGTGCATTGGGTGCCGGTTGTAAAGATCAAACGGTATTGGAAACACTCGATCAATTTGCAACGCGTTTAGGCCTTGCATTTCAACTCCAAGATGATTTACTGGATATGACAGGCAACACAAAAAATCTCGGTAAAAATACAGGGCAAGATAGTAAATTACAAAAGGCAACCTATGCGATTTTAGTGGGCATTGAAGCAACGCAAGCGCAAATAAAAATATTGACGGATGAAGCAACGACCTTGTTGAAATCATTACCGCAAGATACTGTGATGCTTCAAATGCTGTGTGATTATTTGATGCGGCGTGAACAGTAACGTCATCAGCAGTTCCGCTCTCTGATTGTATGCGACAAAAATTTTTCTATACTATGCAATCCATGTTAAATTACTAAATTCGAGGACATTATGCCCATTTACGAATACCGCTGTACATCTTGCAATAAAGAGACAGAACTATTACAAAAGCTATCCGATGCACCTGCAAAAACGTGTCCGCATTGCCATCAAGATAATCTTGTCAAACAAATGTCGTCGACGAGTTTTCAACTCAAAGGCGGTGGTTGGTACGTCACCGATTTTAAAAATAAAAAAGAAAATACGCCAAAATCAACTGAAACGAAAACTGAGACAAAAACCGAAACAAAAGCAGAAGTAAAAACCGAAACCGCGAAAACAGTCGAGACAAAAAAGACTGAAAAAAGCGATTGAAGTATCGGCATGAGCTCGGTAACATTGCAACTTCACCGATCAAAACTAGAATAAACCTCGAAGGTTCAATTTTGATGGGATTTTTTGTGACCTGTACCCGTGAGGGTGAAAATAAAAAACGAGAAAAACATGCGTACAAAAGCAGCCAGCGAAGTCAATAATACTTTGATCAACCAATCCGTTACTTTGTGCGGCTGGGTTCATCGTCGTCGTGATCACGGCGGATTAATTTTTATTGATTTACGCGATCGCAATGAACTCGTGCAAATCGTTTGCGATCCCGCCAAAAAAACCACCTTTGATGTCGCGCAAAAATTACGAAATGAATGTGTGATTCAAATCACGGGAAACGTACGCGCACGTCCCGAAGGAACTGTGAATAAAGAAATTCCCTCTGGCGACGTTGAAATTGATGCGGTGAATATTGAAATATTAAATACCGCTGAACCATTACCCTTTAATGTCGATGATTATCAAGAAGTCGGCGAAGAAGTGCGACTCAGATATCGATATCTGGATTTGCGCCGAAAAGAAAATCAAATGCGTTTAAAAAAACGCGCGCAAATCGTGCGTTTTATTCGCCATTTTTTGGATGCAGAAAATTTTAATGACATTGAAACGCCCGTTTTAACCAAAACAACGCCTGAAGGCGCGCGCGATTATTTGGTTCCCAGTAGAAATTATCCCGGGAAATTTTATGCGCTGCCGCAATCACCGCAAATCTTCAAACAATTATTAATGATTTCAGGATTTGATCGTTATTATCAAATCGTCAAATGTTTTCGTGATGAAGATTTGCGTGCAGATCGTCAACCCGAATTTACACAACTCGATTTAGAAATGGCTTTTGTCACTGAAAGTGATGTGCAAGCGTTAATGGAAAAAATGATTCGGGAATTATGGAAAACGATTTTAAAGGTGGATTTACCAGCATTTCCACGCATGTCGTATCATGACGCAATGCGTGATTATGGTTCTGATAAACCCGATTTGCGCAATCCACTCAAATTAATCGATATTAAAGATTTGATGAAAACCGTGGAATTTAAGGTGTTTCATGGCCCTGCGAATGATATTGATGGACGCGTCACCGTTTTACGTTTACCTGCACGCGAATTATCACGAAAACAAATTGATGATTACACACAATTTGTCGGCAATTACGGCGCGAAAGGTCTCGCTTATATTAAAGTGAATGACATTTCAAAAGGCGTTGAAGGATTGCAATCTCCCATTTTAAAATTTATCCCTGAAAATACGGTCAAAGAAATTTTGTCTCGCACAAACGCTGACACTGGCGACACTTTATTTTTTGGCGCGGATCACACAAAAATTGTGTCGGAAAGTTTAGGCGCATTGCGTGATAAATTATGCAAAGATTTTAATTTATATACGCAACCCTGGGCGCCCTTGTGGGTCACTGATTTTCCAATGTATCAGCTCGATAAAGACGGGCAATGGGAACCGCTGCATCACCCTTTCACCGCACCGACAGAATCGGATATTAAAAAATTACGCGACAATCCGGGCGCATCCAATTCTCGCGCGTACGATATTGTAATGAATGGTTATGAAATTGGCGGCGGATCGATTCGTATTCATCGTTATGATATGCAGCTCACATCACTCGATATTTTAGGCATTAAAGAAGTCGAGGCACACGCAAAATTCGGGCATTTATTACAAGCGTTAAAATTAGGCGCACCACCGCACGGTGGCATTGCTTTCGGTATTGATCGCATTTGCATGCTCATGACCGACACGCAAAATATTCGCGACGTGATTGCATTCCCCAAAACACAAACCGCCAGCTGTCCGTTAACCAATGCACCGTCGGTAGCGGATTTTAAGCAGTTGCATGAACTGGGAATTAAAATTAAAGAATAATTTTCTCTTCCCATAATTGCTTTAAAAAATCTTTCCACGGCAATGCAATAATATTGCGATATTTTGCAGGAATTGGATCGCGACTCACCATATAATATTTTTTTAATTTTTTTTCTTCCATTAAATAATGTAAATTTTTAAAATATTTTTCAGATAATTTTTCAGTTGATTTTACTTCAATGGCTATTTCGTTACCTATAATGAAATCAACTTCATGTCCTTCGACGGTACGCCAAAAATACAATGGAAATTTTTTTCTGGTATAACTTAAATACGCGCGGAGTTCCATCGCAATAAAATGCTCGAATGCCTGTCCAAATAAATCTGTTTTTTCAGGTAATGTGGTGATACCCGCTAATTTATTTTTAACGCCCGTATCAAAATAATAAAAACGCGCAGTAGAAGAAGCTTTACGTTTTACTGAATGCAACCATGGTTCTACGATAAATCCGAGAAAAGTATCTTCTAAAATCTGGTAATATTCACGCAATGTCACGCTACTGACACCAGCATCATTGGCAATGGATGAAAAATTGAGTGTGTTTCCACTAGTCAAAGCAGATAATTGCAAAAAACGGCTAAATGCAGGTAGTTTTTGAACATGAGCTTCTGCTTTAATTTCCTGTTCAAGGTAAGTGTAAACATAAGCATCTAAATCTTCGACAGGTTCATCGCTGAGATATATCATCGGCAAACCACCGTACTGCAAATATCGATTCAAATTAAAATTAGGAATTTCATGAAACGTCAGTGGGAATAATTCCGCTTGACGCGCACGTCCCGCTAACAAATTCACACCCTGTTTTTTTAATTTTCGCGCGCTACTTCCTGTCATCAAAAAATGACATTTTTTCTTTTCAATCAAGCGGTGTACTTCATTCAGCAATTCGGGTACACGCTGTATTTCGTCAATCACAATAATTTTTTTATCGGATTGGAGCGCTATCATCGATTCCAACTGGCTAGGATTTTCCAAAAGCCGCGTATAACTCACGGAATGCAACAAATCGATAATATAAGCTTCGTCACCCAATGTTTTTTGTATCAATGAAGATTTTCCAGTTCCGCGAGGACCTAACAGAAAAAAAGATTTTTTTTTAACTAATTGTTTTATATCAAGAATTCTCTTTAATGGCATGATAGACTCTTAATTTATTTAAATAGATACTTTAGATTATAGCATATTTTTTAAGGTGTTTGTTTATATTTTATTAATTTTTGTACCTGGTAATGCAACATTAGTGTAGCAGTCACTCCCGCTTTCAAAAAAATTTTTATCTTTGAGGCGGGTGCACATTTGATAAAAAATCACGTATTATGATCGACATTCTGAAAGTTGAGGATAAGTTATGGCCGGCCATTCCAAGTGGAAAAATATTCAACATCACAAAGGCGCACAAGACGCCAAGCGTGGAAAAATATTTACAAAATTAATTCGTGAAATTACGACTGCTGCGCGCATGAGCGGCGGCGATGAATCCAGCAATCCCCGCTTACGTTTAGCGGTTCAAAAAGCGTTAGGGCAAAACATGACGCGCGACACGATTAATCGCGCGATCAAACGCGGCGCTGGCGGTGAAGATGATTCTAATATGATGGAATGCGTGTATGAAGGTTATGGTCCGGGCGGTGTTGCTGTTATGGTGGAATGTTTAACGGATAATAAAAATCGCACGGTGTCGGATGTGCGTCATGCATTCACCAAATGCGGCGGCAGCTTTGGTGCAACCGGTTCAGTGGCTTTTTTATTTTCAAAAACAGGATTAATTCAATTTCCCGCTAAAAGCGATGAAGCAAAAATTTTTGAAATTGCCATCGACGCTGGCGCTGATGATGTTGTCACGAATGATGACGGATCCATTGACGTCATGACCTCTTCAGATAATTTTGACAGCGTGAAAAATGCTTTAATTAAAGCACAGTTAGATCCTGAAAAATCAGAAGTCACGATGATTGCATCAACGCAATGTATGCTCACCGATGAAGAATTAGCGAAAAATATGGTGAAATTATCGGATATGCTGGAAGATTTGGATGATGTGCAAAATGTTTATTCGAATGCGGATATTGCGGAGGAGATTTTAAAAAAGTTATAAGTACCGCAAATGAATTTTTTTATTTCAACAATTTTTTGGTAATTTTTAATTCATCTAAAATAAAACGAGCAAATGGCGCGATATCAGATTTGGTATGCACCGTTTCAAGCGACTGAATATATTCTTTTCGACGCGCAACCTGTACCACACTCCATGAGTAGCCGCCAGAAGCAAGCATCGTATTTAAAATAAATCGCGCGATGCGACCGTTACCATCCATGTAAGGATGAATAAATACAAAAACATAATGTCCTAAAACAGCTCTCACAGAAGCTACTTTTTCATTTTTTAAACACTGGAAGAAAGATTCCATGGCATCTAGTACCGCTTCTTTGGGTGGCGGTGCATGTAAAGAATTTCTAATAAACACGCGATCGTTTCGATAACCAATCAATGCGCTCTCTGAAATAATTTTTGCACGCGCGCACGGTGCAAATAAATTTTGGTACCAAACAGATAAATCTTTTTCAACGCATACACCAGGCGATTTTCCCTTTAAAATTTGTTGTAGGGTTTTTGTGACCGATTGAAATGCTTCAAAATAGCCGCGCGCTGCTAATGCATTTCGATCTTTGTCGTCCTCAGCATATAAGCTTGGATTCCAGGCATTTTCTTGTACTTTTTGAATCAAACTTTCGCTGACTTGATACCCTTCGATAGACAATGAATTATAAGCATCGTACTCATACAATGCATTCACTTCTGCAAGATAGTCTTTTGGATTTTTTGGCAAACCCGTTTCTTTTGGAAAAATATCAACGATAGTTTCACGATATTTTTGCCACATTAATTCGATACGGGCAGCGTAAGGCGAGATAAATTGTTTTGTTTTTAAAAAAGAGGTTTTTTGTTCAAATGGATTAACTGGATTAATCACCATGCCGGCACGCTTTAAAAAATCTTTAATTTCTGATGCGTCGCGACGTAATTCAAAAAATTCAAACGCACCAATAATTCTTTCTGCCGCACTTCGATATTCACCGGTTAAAATAGCCTGTGTAATGCTAGACGCATCACGTATTGATCGCAATGCAATTTCAATATTTTCGCTGTATTTTCGAAAATACGTAGGAGAAACTTTACAGAGCGCATAAGGCAACGCCATCACTCGCAAACCGTTTATCTCTTTTGTTAACTCCGGAAAATTTTTATTATCAGCATAAACTAACAACGATGTTTTAAAAGGAAGTTGCTGCACACTTCCACCTTGTTTGACGATGACAATCACTTGCGATGGGATTAATGTTGCGCCAATCTGTAACTCCAGCGATGTTTCTGCTGACAAACAATAATGATTACCATATCGTTCATTTAAATACACACGTAAAAAATCCCACAAATTCGCATGCCAAGCTGCAGAGTCGCCTGGCGCTACATCGGGCCTAGACAAAACGTACCAGCCTTTTATAATCTCAAGCAGCCATTGTGAACGAACCAGTAACTCTCTGTCGGCTCGTGTGATCTCGCTAGATTTAACAATGCTAGCGTGATATTCATCAGCAACCGCTTTAACGCGTTCTAATGCGTCGCCTAGTTTACTGAGTCGTTCCATAAGGTGCTCCAAAAATTTACTCAGAAATAATGCTAAAAATTACTGAGTTATTATGTTATAATTTACTGAGTTATTATGCAAGAATTAACTGTGTTTTTAAGTTATCTATTTGATAAATAAAATAAAGAAGTCCGTGCGGTTTATAGTATATTGTGTTGTGCGGTTTATAGGTTTTCGTGTCAAAAGGATAAGGTAATAGATCACTCCGTAGATAGAAACGTTGATTTTGGTTATTCAGGCGTGGGTGCTTGAGCTGTTACAGGATAAGAGACTATGAATTTACTCACTGCTTTCGGTTTATTTTCTATCACCATTATGTTGGTTTTTTACGCGCTAGAGCATCGCAGTCATTGGTATACGTTTTGTTTTGGGCTGTCATGTATTTTGGCTTCTATTTACGGTTTTTTACAGGGTGCATGGCCGTTTGGTATTGTTGAACTTGCTTGGACGATTGTCGTTCTGAGAAAATGGCTAAAAATTAAAAAGCACGGCGGCCTTGTCTAAATACGACAGGCTACGCTTTTTTCACCGTCATAAAACCTGCTTTTGCATAATGTTGTATATTTTCATCGCGCGTTACCAATGTTAATAATTTGGTTCGTGCGGTGGCAACGATGATGCGATCGGCGGGATCAGCATTTAACCCATCAGGCAACAGCGTGCTTTCAATGGCAATCGTTGGCAACAACGGAATGAGCTCGATACCGGGCTGTAATAGGGCTTGGTCAATCCAATCGTGAATGGATATGCGCAATATTATTCTTTTTTTCGCAACCAGTGTTGCAATTTCCCACACTGAAATGGCAGAAATAAATAATTCACCATTTTCTGCCGCATGATCAATATCCCGAATGGTTGTTGATTTTAATTCTGGCGACCCATTATTAAGCCAAATCCAAACATGAGTATCTAATAATAATCCCGTCATCAGTAATTCCCGCTGAACATGGAATTTTTATCTTTGGGGGATATTGAATGATAATTTGACTCGAAAATGCTCATTGACTTGCGTGTCAACGGAGCGATCGAACCAAATTATCATTCAATCTCCCCTCAAATCTAAAAATTCGAGTTAATCAACCTTCAGAGCGGGAACAATTATTATTCATCTGCGTCCCACTTTTCACCCGTGCCAACAACAATATCCATTTTAATTACAACGCTATTTTTCATGCAGCCGTACAAGGAAAATTTTTTATTCTCAATAGGAACTAATCTTGCCATTGCTTTTCCATGCTTGGTAATAATCAATTGAATATGTCGTTTTTCAACGTCATCCAGTAAACTCAAACATTTGGCTTTAAAGGCACCCGCCCCGATTTGCGCTGTTTTCATCTTATAACCACCATAGTCATATAACTATGGTCATAATAGACCATTTTACCTTAAAAGGCAATGAGGTAAACTGTACGCGTGATGGTTGGAAAAATATATCCGGGTTTTTGTTTATGACAATGATTGTAGGAATAGACCCAGGCTCGATTCGCACAGGCTTTGGAATTATTAACAGCGAAAAAAATAATTTAACCCATATCGCGCATGGAACCATTCATGCGAAAGGCAATTCAATGGCAGCGCGTCTGCATTTTATTTATGAACAATTATGTGAAATGATCGCGCGCTATCAACCCCACGAAGCGGCGGTTGAAGAAGTCTTTATGCAAATTAATTTTCAATCCGCTTTAAAATTAGGCCAAGCGCGCGGCGCTGCACTCATTGCATTGGCGCGCTATGCCGTACCGATTCACGAGTACAGCGCGCGTGTCATTAAAAAAACCGCTGTCGGTTTTGGTGCCGCTTCGAAAGAGCAAATGCAATTTATGGTACGTGCGCAATTAAAATTAGTTGCGAATCCACAGGCCGATGCGGCGGATGCGTTGGCGATTGCCATTTGTCATGCACAACACAGTCGACAAATCTGTCTACTGCCGTAAAATAGTAAATTCCATACAAGGACTTTTCACATGATCACTCATCTTTCGGGACTATTACTCGACAAAAAAGCGCCATTATTGACTATCGATGTCAACGGAATAGGGTATGAAATTTATGCGCCGATGAGTACGTTTTATCAATTACCGCCTATTGGAAATAAAATCACCCTACTCACGCATTTTGTTGTGCGTGAAGATGCGCATTTATTATTTGGATTTTACAGCGAACAAGAAAGGAAATTATTTCGTGCATTGATTAAAGTCAATGGCGTTGGGCCTAAATTGGCGTTAACGATTTTATCGGGTATTGAAATAAATGATTTTGTGACGTGCATTCAAACGCAAGATGATGCGCGATTAACACATATTCCCGGCATTGGCAAAAAAACAGCGGAACGATTAATGATTGAAATGCGTGATGCGTTGTCAGAATGGAATGTGATTGTTTCATCGGAAATTTCAGCACAAAATGAACTCGTTGATCCGAATCAAGTCATTCAAGATGCGATCAGCGCGCTGATCGCTTTGGGTTATAAACCTTCTGAAGCGAAAACGGCTATTACCAAAGTGCATCAGGCTGAGCATAATAACGAACAATTGATTCGCTTGGCGTTGCAGCAGATGGTGCGGAGAACAACATGATCACGGAACAAACAGACAATCGTCTCATCACTGCAGACATTATTTCTGATGCAGAAAATTGCCAAGAGCAAACAATTCGCCCCAAAAAATTAGCGGATTATATTGGGCAATTATCAGTGCGCGAGCAAATGGAATTATTTATTACCGCAGCAAAACAGCGTCACGAAGCGCTCGATCATGTGTTGATTTTTGGCCCGCCGGGTTTGGGAAAAACCACTTTAGCGCATATTATTGCGAATGAATTAGGCGCACCGCTCAAACAAACCTCCGGCCCGATTTTAGAAAAAGCCGGTGATTTAGCGGCTATTTTAACAAATTTGGAAGCACACAGTGTGTTGTTTATCGACGAAATTCATCGTTTAAATCCTGCGATTGAAGAAATTTTATATCCCGCCATGGAAGATTATCAACTTGATATTATGATTGGCGAAGGCCCTGCTGCACGCTCATTAAAATTATCATTACCGCCGTTTACTTTAGTAGGTGCAACCACGCGCGCGGGATTATTAACGTCGCCTCTGCGTGATCGATTTGGCATTGTGCAACGTTTAGAATTTTATAAAATCGAAGAGTTAAAACAAATTATTGTGCGCGCGGCAAAAATTTTAAATACCACAATGGATACGGCAGGCGCTGAAGAAATTGCCAAACGTTCTCGCGGCACACCACGCATTGCCAATCGATTATTACGCCGCGTGCGTGATTATGCACAAGTGCATGCCAACAGTGAAATCACACAAAACACCGCAAAATTAGCATTGGATATGCTACACGTCGACAAACGCGGATTGGATGTGATGGATCGAAAATATTTAACCGCATTGATTCAACATTTTGATGGCGGCCCTGCCGGCATTGAAAGTATTGCCGCCAGCATTGCTGAAGAACGTGGTACAATTGAGGACGTTATTGAACCCTTTTTAATTCAGGAAGGATTTGTTAAGAGGACGGCGCGGGGAAGGCAAGCGGCGGAGTTGGCGTATGTACATTTGGGATTAAATAAATAACGTGTTGTATTTTGATAACATTGCAATGTTATAATGGATTTCGTCATTAAAACAAGAACGGCTGATTATGACAAAAGAAATTCTTTGGTATCGTCGATTGGAGAATTTTAAAAAGGCATTTGCACTATTTACTCGCATCGTCAATCAATCGGAAAAAGATGGGCAAAATGAAATAATTGAGCTAGCAGCTATACTTTCATTCACACAAAATTTTACTTTGGCAACAGACTGTTTGCTTAAATTTTTTGAGGATCAAGGTGAAATCTACCTCGAACCAGGAAAAAAAATTATTCGACTCGCGTTTCGTAGAGGTCTTATTGAAAATGGTGAAATTTGGATGAGGATGTTAGAAACTCACAAGAAAGAAGATACTGTTTTTCAAAAAAAAATTGCGCAAGAAATTTCAAAAGAAATAATTGAAAATTTTTATCCTGAATTATTAAAATTATGCAAAAAACTTATTGATCGAAAATCTAAACATGAAGAATTTTACAAAAAAATTAAGGAAGCCGCATGAAAACCGATGTTCGCTGGCAACAACGATTTCAAAATTTTTGTGCCGCTTTAAAATTGCTAGAGCGATGCATTAATCATGGAAAAAAACAACGGTTCAATGAAATGGAGGAGTTGGCCTTAATTCAATCTTTTGAAATTACCTACGAATTAGCATGGAATTGCATGAAAGATTACTGTCAAAGTTTTTTTTCCATTGAAATAGGCGGAAGTAAAGACGCTATTTTTCACGCATTTAACAATAAACTGATCGATGATGGAAAAATATGGCTGGAAATGGTAGTTGATAGAATACAAACTGTTCATGCCTATAATGAAAAAATTGCGCATCATATTGCGGGTGCGATTGTAAAAAAATATTACTCTGAATTTCTAAAATTAGAAAAAAAATTAAGCACGTTAAAAGAAAAATCATGACAGAAAAGTTTGGTTTAACGCAAAATACAATCGATGAAATAAATGCTGTGTTTTCGAAATATTCTGGTATTGAACAAGCAATTCTCTATGGTTCGCGCGCAACAGGAAATTTTAAGGCTGGATCCGATATTGATTTGACGCTCATTGGCAACAGCATTTCACATCAACATATTTCGACGATCCTTAATGAATTTGATGAATCCAATATGCCTTATCTTTTTGACTTATCCATACTTTCTCAAATCGAAAATCCTGATTTGGTAGACCATATCAAACGTGTTGGAAAAATATTTTATCAACGTTTAGGGAAATAAACCCTGCTTATCCGTATTTTCGGTATTATTTTATCACTCGCTCCTTCAAATCATTCGCATATTCAGGTTTAATAGGTATAACCAACAGTACAGATATTAATGTGGAGAATATGAAATGACCGCAGACACCAGCTTTTGGAGCTTTATTATCAACGCCAGCTTTACCGTCAAATGCGTGATATTGATTTTATTTTTTGCATCCATTACCTCATGGACGATTATTGTGGAACGCTGGAAATTTTATAAAAAACAATGGCGCGCGACCAAGCAATTTGAATCGCGTTTTTGGTCGGGTATTGCAATGAATGATTTATATCAACAAGTAACGCGTGAAAATACGAACGATATTGGTTTAACCAAAGTGTTTTCCTCGGGTTTTCAAACGTTTTCAAAGCTTCAGTCCACTGGCAATTACGAATCAAACGATATTATGGATAGCACGCAACGCGCAATGCAGACTGCCGAAAGCGATATGCTGGATCAACTGGAACAGCCGTTAACATTGCTGTCAACGATCGGTTCGATGAGTCCGTATATTGGATTATTTGGAACGGTGTGGGGAATTATGGCAGCGTTTCAAGCGTTGGGAACGATGCAGCAAGCATCCATCGCCGCGGTTGCTCCGGGTATTTCAGAGGCGTTAATTACGACAGCCCTGGGATTATTTGCGGCCATTCCTGCGGCCATTGCTTATAATCGTTTTACGCATCAAGTATCGCGCTTACAAAATCGCACCGAAATGTTTTCAGCGGAATTGGCGAATATACTTCAACGAGCGATAATAAAATAAAGCTGCGCCCGTGGAACGGGCCATTAAACATTAAACAGAAGCCAACGTGCAGTGAACGAAGTGAACGTAACGTGGCGTTTTTGGTAACGAGGCAACTATGTTTCAGAAGAAATACCGTCCCCGACGCAAACCCATTACGGAAATTAATCTCGTTCCTTACATTGACGTGATGCTGGTGTTGCTGATTATTTTTATGATTACAGCGCCTTTGTTAACACAAGGCGTGCAGGTGCAATTGCCGTCCGCTTCTGCAAAAGCGATTCCACCGCAAAAAAACAAACCTATGATTGTAACGGTCAATCAACAAGGTCAGTTATTTTTGAATACCTCTATAACACCCGAGCAACCTATCACCCCGCAAGATTTAATGTCTGATGTGTCAACCCAACTCACCAACGCGCAAACGCAGCATAAACAACAAGATATTTATGTGAAAGGCGATCGAAATGCGAGCTATGGTGAAGTCATGAAAGCCATGGTTTTGCTGCAAAAAGCGGGAGCGAGTGATGTTGGGTTGATTACAAAGAGTCCGTCGAAATAAGCCATTTCCACAATGGTACAATATCAATCTGATACTTTTTTTTATCCCTCACAACCATCTCTGTTTTTTCTTCTGACTCCGTTAAAATGATACCTTTCTTTAATGAATAACAGACAAGCGCTTCTAATAAACCATCCACTTCTCTTTGTTTCGTATCTGAATTAGACAAGTTATGACAAACCTGAATGGCGGCCACTATTTTCACACCCTGTTGAATAACAAAATCACATTCTTTTTTTTCGGCATGATAATAAATCATTTGAAAACGACGTTTCAATTCGATAAACACAATATTTTCTAATAATCTGCCATGGTCTTCACTAAAGTGAAATCCAATAGTTTTAGCCAATGCGTGATCAATAAAATAGACCTTTTTTGGGGATTGGCTTTGAACTTTAACAGAAGCATGATATCGATTTACAAAAAAACAAAGGTAACTGTTTTCCAAGTAACCGCAATAATCCGAAACAGTGGTTACACTTCCCAAGCCCAGAAATTTTCGTAACGCATTATACGTAGTTTCTTTGCTGCAATTACTTGCTAAAAAAAACACTAATTTTTTGAGTGTGGGCGCATTGGTTAATTTATATCGTGCAACAATATCGCGATAAATGATGCTTTCATACAAAACATGCAAATAATCAGTTTCATGATTTTTTACATAGGCTGGAATACCGCCAAATTCACAGTAATTATTAAATAATTTTTTAATTCTGCTGTGTTCTTTGGTGGATAAAATGGTTTTATTTAAAAGCGGTGGTAATTCATGCTGCATAAATTCATAAAACGAAAATGGATACACGTTTAATTGAATATAACGACCTGTTAATCGCGTGCCTAATTCCTCACTAAATAAAGTGGCGTTGGAACCGGTAATCATGATTTTATGACCAGCGTTGTATAATCGTCTAACAAACATTTCCCAACCCTCTATATTTTGAATTTCATCAAAATAAAAAGTTTTTTGTTCGCCAAAAATTTCTAAAAAGACTTCATATAGCAATTGAAAATCATCGCTGATAAATGTGACAAGCCGCTCATCTTCGAAATTAAAATAATAATCTTTCTCTTTCATTTGTCGTCGAATTGTGTTCAGTACAACAGATTTGCCGCATCGCCGGACACCGGTTAACACAATGATTTCATCATTATTGAGCAAATTTTTAAATTTTTTCTCGATCGTACGCGTGAAACAATCCACGGGGATCATCTCTTCAAGCTGATCAGCAATAATAGTTTTGATCAGTTCAGGGGTGATTGTAGGCATGCATTAAGTCTCCATTCATAATGGAAGCTTAGCATATAAAGCCTCCATTGGCAATGGAAGCTTTATATCAAAAGCCTCCATTCATAATGGAGGCTTCGCGCTACGTTTTTATGGTGTGTTGAGTTGGTGAACGACTGCTGTAGGAGCCTAAATTTGGCAATCTGTATAGTTTTCTCGATAAAGTGTCAGTGAACGGGAAGATGGGTGGTTGGAAGAATTTATGAGGGGAGTTATCGAACTCGCGTGACTAGCTCGAGCATTTTGACCACCTTTAGAGGGAAAGAATGATGAAAGGCAAGCTACTAGTGAAGAACAAGTACGTTGGGCGGCAACTGGTGCTGCAGCAAACGGCGTTACCTTTTCTCTTACACGTGCTATTGAATCATCACTAAAATCATTAAAAGCATTAACTAACTTTGATTTATTTTCAAAAGCCTGTGCTTTTGCTGACACACCCGCTGCTACCACAGGCGCTGCTGGATTCGTACCACACAGTTCTCGAATCGCTATCGCATCCAAACGGGCTTGCCCTAATTCTGCCGCTTTCAGGGCTGTATACCCACCATTGGCAACCCCTCCCGCATAGAAAATTACATATAACTCATGAAGTATTTGGATGACACGTGACATATCTTTCGTATATTTTTTACCTTCATAAACAAACCCAGCGCTGGTCGTCAATGCAATTAAAGCCCACATAAAAGAATATAATAATAAAAAAATATAGGGCGATTTTGGGAAAAAAGCCTGCTGCATCGCATTAAAACTATTTATTATTCGGTCAGGATATTTAATGCATGCTCGTAAATAAAAAATTTCCGCCAAAATTACCGAAAGAATGGCAATCATTTTTGCTGCATTCTCGTGCAACCCCAACGTATTCGCACCTTGATGAGACATGTTATACAATAAAAAACTGAATATTGGGCATCCTGCTGACAGCGTACTACTAACGAATAGTTTCATTTTTGAGGGAAATATTTGATAACCGTTGTCTTGCAAAAAATCAGTAATCAGTTGTTCCAGCTGTGGAATTTCTCGTCCTTCGTGTCGAGCGCTACTACCAATCTTTTCAAGCATCGCAGCCAACGCGCGAAATTGGCGCTCCGTTTTTAAATCCTTATTAATAAACCGTGCCACATCGACCTTAAAATATAGGTGGTCTGGATCTTTGTTTAAAAGCAAATGATATTTTCTATCGAGCCAGGAGAAAAAATCAGGTGTTTCTTCAAAAAATAACTTGAAGGCATTCACACAACGAGTCACCACCGTGTACAAAACACTCAATAAAAAAATGGCAATGATCGTGTACAAAAGTTCTAGATGGGAATTTTCGCTTTTCATACCCATCTTGGCAGCGCCATCTTTCGCCATGGGAATCGTGGCAACCGCCGCAATCACAGCAGCTAAAGCGCAAAATACAAACGCAACTCTGTCTTTCAACGTAGCATCAGATTTCCATAGTTTACGCAGCGTGTTAAGGAGCTCATCTTGAGATTCATCAGCAGTGGCATAGTTAACTAACGAGCACAATGCAGGGTAGAGCACCCTTTCAATCCCCATAACAACTTCACCCACATATAAACCGAGCAGGAACGGTCTGACATTATCAAGTGATAATGCTGCAAAAAAAACAGCGGGTGCTGTCGCTGAAAGAAACCGAGGTGTGTATTTAAGTAATGATTGTAATGTGCGAATGAAATTGCCTAGGTAGGAAAAGTGGGTTTGTGAGTTTGGATCTGTTGGATTATTTGATGGTGGCTGTTCATTGACAGGTGAAACGGTAGATTTCATAGGAGGTGTACCTTTTTTACCATTGTTGTCGTCATTCTTAGCGAACGATCCCTGCCCAACCTCTTTAGCAGTCATATCGGGGATAGTCGGTACGCGGTCAATATCATAACTTGCTGACTGTTCATCTCTTTTTTCAAAAGGGTCATATACGTAAATCAACGCAGTACCAGGTTCTTTCTGGCCATCATCCGGTGTTCCTATATCACGTGATAATGGTCGAACTATTGTAGAATTATTATGAGCGGGAACGTCAACAGCTTCTTTTAGTGTTCCCAGCATACCCACCCCCTCACTTTAATTAACCTATTCAACTATATTTATTTACCAATTCTACCGCGTCAGTTACCCACTAAAACAGTCTTTTTCCGTACATAATGTTACCTTAAGGATTTAATATCGCTTGTTCCGGGTTGAGTACAACCCTTCACGCGCGGCTCCATTCAAACTTCCGCGTTCACACGCACACTCACACTCACACTCACACTCCCAGTTGAGTACAACCCTTCACGCGCGGCTCCATTCAAACTTCCGCGTTCACACGCACACTCACACTCACACTCCCAGTTGAGTACAACCCTTCACGCGCGGCTCCATTCAAACTTCCGCGTTCACACGCACACGCACACTCACACGCACACTCCCAGTTGAGTACAACCCTTCACGCGCGGCTCCATTCAAACTTCCGCGTTCACACGCACACTCACACGCACACTCCCACTCACACCTTTATCTGCAGTAAATGACAAACCAACGCCCCCAAGATAAGAATCAGCCATGAAATATAAATCCACAGAAAGAAAATCGGAATAATGGCGAGCGCGCCGTAGATGAATTGGTAGGTGGAAAAATAATGGAAATATAATACAAACCCCCATTTCGCTACTTCGAATAAAATCGTCGTAATCAATCCTGCGATAACGGCATACCGTAAATACACGCGACAGCTTGGCATCATCCAATGAAAACAACTAAACACCACCCATTCGATTAGAAAAGGGGATAAAGAAATAAAAGGCTTTCGAACAATATCAATTTCTACAACCTGTGACAAGAATGGCAAGGAAGTAATGTACGAACTGATCAGCAACAATATCGCAAATATAATCGGCAGAATAATTAATGTAATTAAATAGAGCGTAAACGAAATCGCAGAATCACGATGCATTTTCACATGCCAAACCCCATTCACCGCACTAATAATATTAAAAAGCATTATTATCGCAATAGACACAAGTGCAATTACATTGCCCCATGAAATCACATGCATATTCGTCACAAAACTTTGTAGCTCTTCCATAATCGCCGTCGCCGAGCTTGCCACAAAATGATGTAAAATAAAGTTTTCTATTTCTTTGCTCGGATGTTGCAACACTGGAAAAAAAGACAAAATGTAAAATGTAAAAATAACAAGAGGGACGATGGATAATAATGTCGTGAAAGTAAGTGATGCGGCGCGCATCGGACCTTGATCGGCGAAAAAACGGATGGTGAGAGTTTTAAGGAAGCGTCCGAGTTTCTGCATCAGTTTTTACCTCACACTCACACTCACACTATGATAGCATAGCGCAACAAATCATTTTCCAGAGAAACCCATGTCAAATCCCTACATCCTCATTTTATATTATTCATTAAAAGGCAACACAGCAAAAATGGCTAATGAAGTGGCGCGTGGTGTTGAATTGATTGATGGCATGGAAGCGCGCGTGCGAACAGTGCCTTCTATTTCTGCCAAAACTGAATCCGTTGAATCGGCTGTTCCTGTTGAAGGTCCACCCTACGCGACCCTAGATGATTTAAAAAATTGTGCGGGATTGGCGATGGGCAGTCCAACGCGATTTGGCAATATGGCTGCTGCATTAAAATATTTTTTGGATGGAACGGGTGTGTTATGGCAATCGGGCGCACTCATCAATAAACCCGCCGGATGTTTTACCTCAACCGCGAGTTTACATGGCGGACAAGAAACCACGATTCTTAGTATGTTATTGCCATTAATTCACCACGGCATGATTGCCGTTGGCGTCCCTTATAATGAAACCCATTTATTTACGACAACCGCTGGCGGCACGCCGTATGGTCCAAGTCATATGGCGGGTATGAATAGCGATCAACCGCTGATTGAATCTGAAAAAATGATTTGCCGCGCGTTGGGAAAACGATTGGCGACGGTGGCGTTGAAGTTAGCATGAGTGTGAGTATGAGTAATTATCAACTTTTGCGATTGATTTTGGCATGATGTTTCGATACTATAACCATTTTGTCGAGAGAAATTAATGGAAACCTTAAAACAGACTCTCACGATTCCTGAAAATCATAAAATCCATATTGATGTTACGCTGCCAGACAACTTTCCCACAGGTCAGGTTGAAGTATTATTGGTATTTTCTAACAAACTTACTCCATCCAGTGATGTTATCAGTGTTGAAATATTGAAATTAGCTGGATCACTTAAAAATTCACCTAACTTTGGTGGAGATCCTTTACTGATACAAAAGGCATTGCGTAATGAGTGGGAAAGATAATTTTTTACTAGATACCAACATTGTGCTGGGTTTTCTCAATGGTAATGTAAAAATTACTGATTTTTTTGAAAAAAATTTAATGCAGTCGAACTTGCATGTAAGCCAAATCACTCGTATGGAGCTTTTAGGATATCCTGGTATTACGGTTCAAGAGGAAAAACAACTAAAGAAATTTTTATCATACGTAAAGATACTGCCAATAAACGAGGCGATATGTGATCAGGTTATCCATTTGCGCCGAGAAAAAAAATTGAAATTACCAGACGCCTTGATAGCAGCCACAGCAATTTATTTTGATCTTGTACTAGTGACCTGTGATTCGGATCTATTGAATAAAAGTAAGCGTTTTCGCAGTATTAGTCCGACAACAGCATGACCCCCTTTCAATATTATCAACAAGAGCTCGATGCAGGCCGGATTCGTCCGGACGATCAGCAACGCCCTATCGTTGAAAAATTAGAAATAATCTATCAAGCATTAATGACACGTGAAAAAAATGGTAAAAGAGCAAGCTTGGCGCGATTGCTTCGGTTATCGGTGAAGCCAGTCAAAGGACTTTATCTTTGGGGCAGCGTTGGCATTGGCAAAACTTTTTTGATGGATTGCTTTTATCATTGCCTAACAATTCCTAAATTGCGTTTGCATTTTCATCAATTTATGCTGCGCACTCATGAGGCGCTCAACAAAGCACAAGGGGGAAAAAATCCGTTAGCGATAATCGCTAAAAAAATATCTCAAGAGACAACCGTGATTTGCTTTGACGAATTTTTTGTATCGAACATTGTCGATGCGATGATTTTAGGTGAACTTTTTTTTCATCTCTTTCAAAATGGCGTGACATTGGTGACAAGTTCAAACATTCCGCCCGATTTGTTGTACAAAGAAGGATTGCAGCGCGAACGTTTTTTGCCAGCAATTGAACTTATTAAAAAAAATACCGATGTGATGCATTTGCATTCGAAAATGGATTATCGACAACAGCATATTCGTCAGAGCGGCGTTTACTACACGCCACTGAATGACGCGGCAA
This sequence comes from Verrucomicrobiota bacterium, assembly GCA_013287435.1. GTDB lineage: Bacteria > Pseudomonadota > Gammaproteobacteria > Coxiellales > Coxiellaceae > 2-02-FULL-42-43. The sequence goes on along the minus strand of JABDDU010000001.1, from coordinate 57,246 downwards.
TGCAGAATATGGAAAATGCATTTACCCATTTTTCGCAAGGTGTTGCGGTTGAATACGATCCTATTACGTTATATCAACGCGATATCTCTATTATTAAACAAGCTAGCTCAGTGATTTGGTTTGATTTTGAAAAAATTTGTGGTCGTCCGCGTTCGCAAAATGATTACCTTGCGATCGCGCAACATTATCATACTGTGATGATTCAACGTGTTAGAAAAATACAGCCAAATGAAATCGATCTTATTTTATCGTTTATCTATTTGGTAGATATTTTATATGACGCGCATTGTCGATTAATCATCTCATCCGAAGTTCCGCTCGTTGAAATTTATCAAAATGAAAAAACAGAGCCGCCTTTTCAACGTACATTGTCACGTTTAATTGAGATGCAATCGGAAAATTATGTTTATCCGGATTTGATTGGAAAAGAATTGACTCATTTATAAAAAAAAGTTTAGATAGATGTTCAAAATGTACGAAATGATCTGTACAAAAAAAATTAAAATATTTTTACATTTTCTCTTGAGATCAAAATAGTTGGTGATATAATGATCCACCAGAAGTAGCAAAAAAGAAAATATTTCAACAGAGGAGTTAAAACCTTGGAAGGAGCAGCGGAAAAAATGGAAAACCAAATCGTCGCGTTGGCACCAGAAATGCAAACCAGCCATTCGCTGAGCTTGCAAGAAAGTGTCCACCATACACTGCAACAATATGTTGCGAAATTAGATGGCCAAACACCTGCGAATTTATATGAGTTGGTATTGGCTGAAGTGGAAAAACCACTACTAGAGATGGTTTTGAAGCTCACAAACAACAATCAAAGCAAAGCGGCGATCGTTCTCGGTCTGAGTCGTGGTACTTTGCGCAAGAAAATGGCGATTTACGAATTGAACTAAAAAGTAACAGATCAGGCCTCGTTGTCTGATTTAGTAAAACGTCGAGTTTGAGATGATTTTTTGTAGTAAATTGAGTTGAAAGCGCAGGTGTACTTGATCGTACATCGAGCATTTCAACGAGATTTACTGCAAAAAAGCATCCAAAATCGGCGTTTCTATCTACGGAGTGATCTGTTACACTAAAAAATCCCTCTGGAGACGCGATGAGTCGTGTCTCTATGGTTTCTTTGGTATATGCTTTTCAATCACAGCCACTAACTCAGAAAGCGTATGTACATCATCAAGCGTTTTTTCTGGAATGCGAATCGAAAAAGTTTCATCAATAGTCATCAACAAATCCATCGCATCCATTGAATCTAATTTCAATGTCTTTTCTAAATCCGCTGTAGGTGTAATCTGCGCGGGATCAATGGCAAAACGTTCTACTAAAATTTGTTTTACTTGATCAAATAGTTCAGTACGGCTCATCTTAATATCCGCGCATATTTTGATACAGGCCTATGAGCCGCCGCCGCCACTGCCAGGAGCATTGCCGCCGCCACTGCCAGGAGCATTGCCGCCGCCACCGCCGGGAGTAAAAGTCGCTTGACTTCCACTACCGGGTTTTCCAGGATCGTTTTGCGGAAATTTTTTCGCTTTATAGGCGTCAATAGTGGCGCCAGCAGCATCTCCACCTCCTTGAGCAAATTTTCCAGCACCACCAGAAATAGCACCTTGAACACCCTGTGCCATTTGACCATAGTCTTCGCCCATCGTTGGACCACCGATCCATCTCATCACGTATTGCGGCAATTGATAAATCAATTTAAAACATTGCTCAACCAATTGCAGGCTCATCATGCCGAAAACAATTAACACCATACAAATGTTAATTAAAATAAGGAGACTACCTTTTTGAAAAGTGATTTGACTAGACAGTGATGAGTAAATTCCGTCAAATCCTGTAATCATCATGTGGAATGCAACAAATGAAATCACCATTGCTCCGACCAAACCCAGCACCATCAGTGTTGGCCGAACAAAAATTCCCAACAAGAACATCAGAACCTGGTCCGATTTACCCAGAAAATCATGGCCTTCAGGATGTGTTACGCCAAGACCGATTAACGGTGCCGCCGCCATTCCTTCGATAACCATTAAAAACCATCCAACAGCCGCGAAGGTAAACACGATAAACGGATATAACGGTAAGTAATATCCAAAAATAGCGCCAGGTACCAATAACCCAGTGGATATCAGCATGATTATACTTTTCAGCCAAGTGAGAATTGCAGAATATATCACTCCACCAGGACTCATAGCATCGCAAACACCGGCAGGCACAGCACCCGCAACCGATAAAACAATCGCGCCTATCCATATACCAACAACCGCTTCCATTAACTTGGTGCCCAAATGCATTAATACGACGATTGGATTATAACCACCCGGTTGTGTCAAATCATAAACAGCACCTGCCACTTTCGACAAACTGCTATTCGATACGGCTTTAACTAACGTACCTCCAGAACCTGAACCGGTTGATGGGTATGAAACAGTATTATTTTGTGCACCTACGTATTCACTCCATAATGTTGTAACGTCAGTTTGATATCCCAGAATGGCTGTCACAGCATCCGTCATCGTCGTTTTATGGATACTCAACGTTGGTGTTGTTGCCGTTGGAAGAAGACCGCTTATCGAAATCGATTGCGCGGTTGTATTCGCCTGCTCAACATCCCAATAAAATCTACCAGCCATAATCCATCCTTGTGCTTTGGCTGTTTGGATAAAAGCGAGATGTGAAGTGTGAGATAGTTGCGCTTTGGTAGTCGAACTTTCAAACTGACTCGCCGTGTAATGACAAAAACCACTGATGAAGAGACCGCCAACACCGCATGCTGTAGTGAAATTGGCAGCATCGGCAGCGCTTTGCGCAGTCGCCTGAGCGCTAACCGCATGCTGCGCGGACAACATTTGTTGATACGGAGTAATTAAATTGACATAGGCTAATATACTCGAAAATACCGCTTTTTCAGTATTTTTTTTGTGTAACGCCTGTGTATTCGATGAATCAGCTGGATTGAGATTCACATAATCATGTGCCGCTGGCAGCATGGATATTGCCATTTGTTTTAACGCTGAAAAAGAAGTGTCGCGCATTTGCTGCACCTGCATCGCCGTCATCGTAGTAGACGTCATAGCAGATCCCGTCTTAACAGTGACGCTGCTATAAGGTGTTGCAACACCACAAGCTGCTTGACCAGTTTTAATAATAGCATCCGAATCAGGCTTATCACCCAAGCCTGGAAAAAACACCTCGCCCAACTTAGAGGGATAAGGATAATTCTTAGTGGCTGCGTTTTTCGGAGGATTAAAAACAAGATGGCGCTGTGTAATAGAGTTCGATGAAGGATTCCATGCTGACGACGCGCTTTTAATCATACACACTTCGTCTTCAAATATAGTGACAGCAACACCGGGAGTGGTGGAAGTTCCAAAGAAGTTGGTAATAATATTCGTATCGGTACTTAGTGTCTTGGGTCGAATATAGAGTGAACCGCCGTACTGAATATATTTCAACGCCGCATCCCACACTTGATCCGCAAGACCCACACTCTGCACCACAATTTTCATAAAAACATCTTGCGTCAATGAATAACCGGTCGTTGATGAAGGAATGGTAATGGCAAACCCAAAAGCAATACGTAATAAGATCATGGGGGTGTTATATTTTTGGGACATAAAAGAGCCTTGATGCGCCGCATGAATAGCAAGACTCACAATAGTAAAACCAAGATAAAGTGCTGCGACGACTAAAATACCCTTATTGAAAATACCAAACATGTGTCCAAGCACTTGACCACTTGTCCCTGACAACACATCGCCAACGGTACCAAAAATTTGACCCAGATAAGCCACAGAATAATCTGTTTCCGGTGGTGCTAAACGATTCGCGAAATGATGGATACCGGCCAATGATCCGGAATCAGCAAACGCCGAACCTGCGATCAACAACAAAACAATCGCGGTAAATAAACGATTCAAACGACTCATAACGCGCTACCTCATATTTTTTGTCGTGATGTATGGAGAATCACCTTATTAGTTGAAGCTGTTACTTATTTTTTATGGGGGAAAAAATTAAAAAACCATTCTTTAACGGTGCAATTGAGCCGTCTTTGTTTCATTTCAAAATAAAAAAAATGTTCACGAAAAGCATAGGCAAACATGACTAACGTGACAGACAGGGACATTAAACCCGATAAATACATCTGTTTTTGAAAAATATAAATTGTCCAGCCAATCCCGCCCAAACCGAGCAATAAAGAAACCAGCGTAACTCTCAAATGTCCTTTCATGCGATCTTGTAAGTCTTTTTCCGATAATCCCGCTGTTTTCATTTGGTCTTGAAAACTTTTTGGAGTAACTGCTTCCGCTCCGGTAACGGATGGTTTCATGGCTTTCACTAGCCCACTCACCATCTGTGCGTTTTCTTTGACGGCATCCCACGAAGACCAGCTTTTTACATTCGTGTTATTTTTAACGGTATTTTTAAAATAACTGCGGACACCCATAATATGATTCTCCACTCACACTGTTCACCGACACCTTCTTACACGACAATTTTTACATTCAAATAATGCATATTATCATTGAATCCTTAAGAGAACATTAATTTTTTATTTTAAAATTTAATGCTATCTTAAGGAAGCTATTGTATTCTACTATTTCAAAAACGACTTCAATTGACGTATCACAACTCAACTGGATTAATGAAATATGCCCGATTTAAGTTACCAAGAAGTACATCAATTTTGGCGTGATTATCAAGATCCCATGATTCACCGGGTCATCACTTTTATGGAAAGCGTGGAAGATTGGACGCTGGACGGTGATCCCGAATTAGAAGAAGCCATCAAAAAACTGGGAGCTACGCTGGAAGATATTGGCAATATTGAATTGCAGCAAGAAAGCCCGATGATTGAAGTGCTCGCACATATTAAAACAGGTCGCGGTTTACGATTATTAATGTGTCTGGATATGGCTTATCCGGGTGCGGCAGCCAAAGTATTAATGAAAGCAGAAGAAGTGACTCGCTCACAAGCCGACAATGCGGGATTATTTTTACGTCGAAATGTGGTGTTTGAACGATTACGTTTATTGGGGCGCGTGTTTGGTGAAGATCGTTTGAAATTGGTTATCAAAGCACTTGAGGAAAGCGGGCATGAGTAAGAAAAAAATAATGGGGTTATTAACTGTGATTGCAGTGTGTTTCACTGTATCAACCGTTGCTGCAGAATTATCGCAAGAAACGCTGAATCAATGCAAAAATTATTTGCAATCACCCAGCACAGTAACGCCCGATGCAACTGCGATGCAACAATGCTATAACGATAATCCCTGCGGTTCTTCCGCATTTTCAGATGTAGAACATTGTACGGCCAATTTAAAGCTGTGGTATTGGGACGCTACCGCGCCAAAACCAATAAAGCCAAAGACATCTCAATCGACCGACAATGGTAATGCAGAATCGCCACCATCACCAGAAACGCAAAACGTGCAAGCAACACCCGAAAATAATGTTCAACCTGCGCCCGCAACATCCGATCAACAAACAGTTCAACCAACAAACAACACGGATCAATCCAGTGAAGAAAACAATCAAGAAAAAAAACAAAAACCAACCAAAAGCATTAATTGGTTTTAATTCTCAAGAGGTCAATGCATTATGAAAAAATTATTACTGACGACAACAACCCTTGCAGCAACGCTTGCTATCACGAGTGCCACTTGGGCGGATAATAAAACCCCACCGGGATGGCACAAAACCCCCAGTGAAACCGCAGCAATGGGCACCGCTATGTATGACCTAGAAGAATATCTGGGCAAAATGTATAAGAAAGTGGGAGAATTTATTTACACAGAAAATTATCAATCACTGAAAGAACTCTCAACCAATCAGAAAACGAACACCTCTAAAACAGAAGCGCCCGTTGAAAAAGTGGCGAAACCCGCAAAAACATCGAGCTCGGAGATCTTTGGGGATACTACAACAGCACCACCCGATCTAACGTCAGAAACCCCCACCAAAAAACTATCTCCTTTTGAAGCAGTCGCTGATAAAGCAGCGGAAGAAACATCGAATAATTTACATAACACATTGCTACAACCCTATTACGTTTTATATTCAAACAGTAGTAATCACGGCACAGTGAACGGTAAACTAAAAACAGCCAATGGCGAAAAATATAAAGATTACTGGGATGATAATAATTTACCAAGCCTCACCGTTAATAAAAAAATTCAAGCGAGTGATGTTCTTTACACGGTTGCTGGCACTGGCGAAAAAAAGATTTCGAGTCTTTCTGATAGCAGTAGCGGTGGTTATGTCGACCAAAAATTAGCGAAACCACCAGAGGCAATTGATAATGATTTTCTTAACTTCGCAGCGTTGATCACCCCAACCTTCTACGCTTCAACAGAACAACAAAAGACAGCGCATGATTATCTAAAATATGCCGCACAAAGCACTCAAAATTTTACACGAAGCGTAGCTGCTAAAATTGACTTCGAAGCGCTTTACGGTTCCCCTCAAGATTTAGTGACCGTAAAAAGATCCGCTGCTTATCAACAATATCAATACAGCATGCGCTCAGCGCTTGCGATTCGTTCTGTTTCGATGGATATTTTGAATCGATTGATTGCTGAACGCACTCCCATGAAGGGATTGGTAGCGGGCAAACATACTGACGCAAGTCCACTACAAGTAGAAGCGTATCGAGCGAATCATCGCATTGAAGATCCTCACTGGTACGCTAGGGTAACAGAAACGGCATCACCCGCAACCGTTCAACGCGAAACGTTAATCGTATTAGCGGAAATTGAACAGCAAAATTATCAGGCACAGGCAGATAGAGAACTAATTATGGCGGAATTGGCAGCAGCCAATCTGCAATCTGGTGCGGCAGACACCAATGCGATGTTGCTACAAGCAGTGACCGCAATGAATACTGAAATTCAAAAAGACACCACTGAACCCCCAACCACTTCCTCTAGCACTTCTAGTCCCGCTACAATTTCCACTACATCCAGCAGTGCTGCGACAGCAACCAGCGAAAGTTCAACACTGCCGGCGGCGGATAGGTAACAGGTCACTCCGTAGATAGAAACGCCGATTTTGGATGCTTTTTTGCAGTAAATCTCGTTGAAATGCTCGATGTACGATCAAGTACACCTGCGCTTTCAACTCAATTTACTACAAAAAATCATCTCAAACTCGACGTTTTACTAAATCAGACAACGAGGCCTGATCTGTTACGCGGATAGTGCGGCGAAAAAATAAAGCAGTGTCAGTGTCAGTGTGAGAAAGCCACACTGATAACTCACACTTTTATTTTATCAATCAACTTCGTCGTCGAAAATCCGTCTACCAATGGAATCGTCAATACTTGTCCGCCATTTTGCAAAACAAAATCACTTCCTGCAATTTGATCGATGCGATAATCTCCACCCTTTACTAAAACATCGGGATTTATCGCAGAAATTAATCGCGCCGGTGTTGCTTCTGAAAATGAAACCACCCAATCGACACAACCCAATGCATTCAACACGGTCATGCGTGCCATCAAAGGATTTAACGGGCGTTCATCACCTTTCAATTGACGCACCGAATCATCGCTATTAACTGCAACAATCAATCGATGCCCCAACGCTTTTGCTTTTGCCAAATAATCCACATGACCGACATGTAATAAATCAAAACAACCATTGGTCATCACGATTTTTTCGCCTCGTTTTTTGGCGTCATGCACAACAGAGAGTAATTGCGCTTCCGTTAAAATACCGGCGGACAAATCACCCGATCGCGCTAAAGCGTGTTGTAAATCAGTGACGCTAACCGATTGCGCACCCAAACGTCCCACCACAATGCCTGCAGCCATATTCGCTAATTCCACGGCGTCGAGTGTTTGCATTCCTGCTGCTAATCCTGCTGCTAATACCGCAATGACCGTATCACCGGCACCAGTCACATCAAACACATCACGCGCTTTTGTGGGAAAATGCACGGCTTCTTGTCCTGGCTTGATAAACAGCATTCCGTCTTTTCCCAATGTCACGAGTAAACTGTCAATGTTGACTTTAGACAGTAATTCAAGCGCTTTTTGCACGATCTCATTTCTATCACGACACACTCCCATCACCGCTTCAAATTCTTTTAAGTTCGGCGTTAGTATCGTCGCACCGGAATAACGTTGATAATTTTTATGTTTTGGATCCACCAATACGGGTAAATTATTTTTTTTCGCAGCCTGTATTAAACGCTCCACATGACACAATGCGCCTTTTGAATAATCCGACAATACAACCACGTTTGCTTTTTTTAATTGTTCACCATAATCTGCAAATAAAGCATTATCATCAATTTCTTCTTCGTGCGTTTTTTCAAAATCCATGCGAATTAATTGTTGATGACGACCTAACACTCTTAATTTGGTAATCGTTGGATGGTTCGGTAACGCTAAAAATCGACAATCGATATTCGATTGATTTAAGCAACGTTGTAATTCTTTGGCTTGATCGTCAAGACCCACGATGCCACATAACGTCACGTTTGCGCCCAGCGTTGCAATATTTTGCGCAACATTCGCAGCGCCACCGGGGCGCACTTCCACTTGCGTAACATTCACAACCGGAACTGGCGCTTCAGGAGAAATACGCGTCGCATCGCCGTGAAAATAACGATCCAACATCAGATCGCCGTACACAATGATCTGTGTTTTTTCGAATGAGGGTAATTGGGTTGTCATTGTTTTGTCTGTTATCTGTTATCAGTGTCACTGATCACTATGATATAATTTGGCTCACATTATGCCCTCTCAGAGCCCAAAATGAAACCATCATTAAGCATCATTATTATCACAAAAAACAGCTCTGAAACGATTGAAAAATGCCTGCAATCTGTCGCATTTGCCGATGAAATCATTGTGTTAGATTCAGGCAGCACCGACCAAACCATTTCACTCTGTCGTCAATATACAGATAAGCTTTTTCAAACCGATTGGCCGGGATTTGGTCCGCAAAAAAATCGCGCGCTCGAAAAAGCAACGGGCGATTGGATATTCTCAATAGATAGTGATGAATGGATTGATCATAAATTACAGGAAGAAATAACACAGGTGATACAACATTCTGAAAAAACGGTTTTTACATTGCCACGACGCAATCAATATTGTGGTGAATGGATTCGCTTTGGTGATGTCGGCAAAGACAAAGTCACGCGTTTATTTAAACGAGGTAGCGCACGTTTTAGTGACGATAGTGTGCATGAAAGAATAATCACGGATCAGCGCATCGCGCCATTAAAATCTCCGTTGTTTCATAACAGTTATCAATCCTTCGAAGCATTAATGCAACGCATGAATACCTACACAACACTGTCTGCAAAAATGCGTTTTGAACGCGGGAAAAAAACGAATTTACTGAAAGCTATTTTTTCTGGATGGTGGGCGTTTATGCGATCGTATTTTTTTCGCTTGGGTTTTTTGGATGGAAAAATAGGATTTATCGTTGCGGTTTCATCGGCGGAAAGTAGTTATTATCGGCATGTGAAGTTGATGGGGTTGTGTGAAGTGATCAGTGATCAGTGATCAGTGATCAGTGATCAGAGGCATGATTTAAATTTTACTGCTTTGTACATGACAAAAATTTCAAATAACGCAGAGATACAGTAGCGCTATTAAAAATTGTCGTGTACAAAGTCGTACCTCAGACACTGATCACTGACAACACCTCCTCCGGCCGCAACCACTCCATACAATGATGATGTTTCAACGGACATTCTCTTTGACGACAAGGCTGACACTCTAAATTTGTTTTTAAAATTTTTGCGTTATCGGTCAATGGCGGTGCAAAATCCGGTGATGTAGGACCATATAACGCAATCACAAAACAATTCAACGCTGCCGCAATATGCATTAACCCCGAATCATTCGCAACAACCCCATTCACCAATGACAATAAATCAACCGCTTCAGAAAGAGTGGTTTTTCCCGTTAAATTAACACATTTTTGATGGGTCATCCTTTGAATTTCGTCACTGATCGCACAATCATTGGGAGATCCAAAAATCCACACCGCCCATCCTTCCGCTAATTTTTGATTCGCAACAGCGGCATAATATTTTGTTGGCCACCGTTTTGCCGATCCAAATTCCGCGCCCGGACATAATGCTAATATCAATTGCTGCGGTCGCACCAGCTGATGTTTCTCCAATGCATGATCCACATTTTCTTTTTGAATCACTAATTTTGGCATGGGTAAATTGGCTGGCAAAATGGTTTCACGCGAAAAAGCAAGTGCTGCATATCGCTCAACCATTTTTAATAATAATTTTTTATTTAATGTTCGTGCGTCATTTAATAATCCAAAACGATATTCACCCAACCAACCCGTGCGCTTCGGAATATTCGCCCAATACGGAATTAACGCTGATTTAAAGGAGTTGGGTAACACAATCACTTGATCGTATTTTTCAGCGCGTAATTGTTTGGCAAATTGATAACGTTTTCGCAATTGCAATTGTCCATGACCAAACGGCAACACAATACGTTTTTTTATTTCTGGCATGCGCGCTAATAATGCTTCGCTCCACGCTGGCGCTAACACATGCAATTCACACTCGGGATTTTGTTGATGCAACAATTGAAATAACGTGTGCGACATCATCATGTCGCCAATCCAGGAAGGCCCGATGATTAAAATCTTGCATGGTCTCCCGTTCACACTCACACTCACCAGTAGTTCCCGCTCAGCAGGTTGATTAACTTAAATTTTTAGATTTGAGGGGAGATTGAAGGATAATTTGTTGAGGAAAGCGGAGTGTACTTGATCTGTACATGAGCATTTCCGAAACAAATTATCATTCAATATCCCCCAAAGATAAAAATTCACTGTTCAGCGGGAGTGACTGCACACTCACACTAAGTTGTATTCAGTTTCACAGTACGGACACACCACTCGCCCTGTTTTTTCAATATCCAAATACACCCGCGGATGCCCATCCCATAAGCGTTCATTGGGCATCGGGCAACTGAGCGGTAAATCTTTTGCGCTAATTGTTTTTTGTTGATGCGTACACGCTTCTTCTTCCATCAATATCTCCAAAAAACAGAATGTAACTATAATAAATTTATTTTTGCGATGCTAACATAATCATGTAAACTTTGGATAGTCATTTTACAACGCAGGAATACCCATGGCTAAATACGAATCTCTGCCAACCACTGTTATTCTCCCCAACGGCACCATGCTTCACACACATCAATTACCTGAATTGGTGCATATGGACGATCCCGCCTTATCTGTTATGGCGGATTTTACACTGGCGGCACCGCATACCATCGATCCCAATGAAACCATGGATCACGCCATTAAAGAAATGGAAGTCAGCGGCGTGCATTTATTATTGGTGATTAATGAAGAAAAACATTTTCAGGGTATTATCAGCTCAGAAGATGTCTGGGGCGAAAAGCCGATTAAGGTGATTCAGGAGCGACGCATTCATCGCGATCAAGTGTTGGTGCGAACGATTATGGTTCCGTACACCGAAATTACCGCACTGGATTTTGCAACTATTAAATCCGCAAAAGTAGGTCATATTGTCAAAACTTTATCAGAACACAAACAGCATTACGCGCTCGCTGTTTCACCGAGCAGCAAACATCCCGACATGCAAATTATTCGCGGCATTTTTACCGCATCGCAAATCAGTAAGCAATTACATATGGATATCGCCGATGTATTTGGCAATGGTGTATGACTTCACATAAATTATACGATGTCATTATTATCGGCGCAGGTCCCTCTGGATCGAGCTGCGCTTACAATGTAAAACGACTGAATCCATCCGCATCTGTATTATTAATCGATAAAGCACAATTTCCCCGATATAAACCGTGCGGCGGTGGCATTTCACCTGACGTGCATAATTATCTCGATTTTGATTTAAGCGAAGCGCTCGATTCTCGTTGTGAACAATTATCTATCGTGGCCAATGGTCAACAAGAAAAAGCGAGTTGCGATATTTTAATGGTGCGACGTGAACATTTTGATGATTTTTTGGTTGAAAAAACAAAACGCTGTGGCGTTGATGTCATGACAAGTTGTGCAGTGATCGATATTGAAAATACAAAAACACAGGTGACTGTCAAAACAAAAAACGGTGATTTTCTCGGGAAAATAGCAGTATTGGCAGAAGGTGGCGCTGGAAAATTAGCGCGAAAATTAAATATTTCACCCAACAATAATGTCGCCGCTGCATTAGAATATGAACACTATCAAAGACAAAATAGTAGCGTGATGGAAATTAATTTTGACCACATACGCAGTGGTTATGCTTGGGTTTTTCCAAAATCCGATGGATTATCCATGGGTATCGGTGGTTTTTTTGGCAACAAGAAAAAAAATAAAGCGGATGATCGCGCAGGATTGCCCAAAAAATTAAATTATTATTTACAACAACAAAATGTGAATGACATCAATCGTGCGCATTTACATGGTCATCCAATACAACTTTATAGCGGACGAAAAAAATTAGTGCACAATCGCATTATGTTAATTGGTGAAGGTGCAGGGTGTGTTGATCCACTGACAGCTGAAGGCATTCGCCCTGCGATAAAAAGCGGTTATCTTGCCGCACACGCTATCGCAAAAGCAGTATCAGAAAATAATATCACTGAGCTAAAAAAATATAATCGCGCATTTCATCAAAACATCGGAAAAGATTTTCGGATTGCGCGCATTGCCACTTATTTTTTAAATTGGAATATGTCGGCGTTATTATCATCGCGATTATCGGTTCACACCATTAATCGTTTTATGGATATTTTCAGTGGTCGCACAACCTATCGCGACAGTATTACGCTGAAAAAAATGGTGCGGATAATTAAAATGGGTTTATACGATCATAGTTAGTTTTTCAACAAGTGCGCATCCCTCAACGTCTTCGGCAACGCAAACGTAATATTTTCTTCGACACCAGGCATTTCTTCGGAAACAGTCGCACCCCATTCACACAATTTCGCAACGACCTGTTGCACCAAATCTTCTGGTGCTGATGCGCCTGCAGTCACACCAACAATTTTTACATGATCAAACCACTCACGCTGCATTTCATTCGGATTATCCAATAAATACGCGCGACAACCCAACCGTTCTGCCAATTCTTTTAACCGATTGGAATTGGAACTTTCAATCGATCCGACCACAATCATCACATCACATAATCTTGACAGCTGTGTCACTGCCTCTTGGCGATTTGTTGTTGCATAGCAAATATCATCTTTTTTCGGACAGGTCATTTTCGGAAATTTTGTTTTTAATGCGGAAATAATTTCAATCGTATCATTCACTGACAGAGTCGTTTGCGTGACATAAGCACATTGATCTGGATTTTTTAGGGTTAATGTAAAAACATCATCGAGTGTTTCAATCAAATAAATACCGGCATTTTCATTATGATATTGCCCCATCGTGCCTTCGACTTCTGGATGTCCCGCATGACCAATCAAAATGCATTCGATATTTTTCTTCGCATAACGCGCGACTTCCATGTGGACTTTGGTCACCAAAGGACAGGTTGCATCAAACAAATTAAATTGACGTTCTCGCGCTAATTGTCGAACAGCCTGTGAAACACCATGCGCGCTAAAAATGAGTGTCGCACCCTTGGGCACTTCACTAATATCATCGAGAAAAATAGCGCCCTTTGCTTTTAATCTTTCAACCACGGGTTTATTGTGCACAACCTCATGACGCACATAAATGGGCGCGCCTAATTGATCGAGTGCACGCTCAACAATTTCGATGGCACGATCAACGCCAGCACAAAAACCCCTAGGATTCGCGAGTAAAACTTTCATATAATAATCTCAATACGATCCACGTCGCTCCGACAGAAACGGCGGAATCAGCGATGTTAAATGTCGCAAAATGCCAACCGTTCACATGAAAATCAATAAAATCGGTTACAAATCCAAAACGAAGTCGATCCATTAAATTTCCCAACGCACCACCCAACACCAAACTCACAGGCATTGCAATCATCCATTCCGATCGCGCATGACGGCACAACCAAGTAATTAATATAATCGAAACAATGATCGATACAGCTGACAATAAATAAATTTGCCAACCACTTTGTGCATCTAAAAAACCAAATGATGCACCCGCATTAAAGCTCAAAATAAAATTTAAAAAAGGAAATATATGAACAATCGTTTGTTCTGTAAAATGCTTTAAAACAAGATATTTCGTGAATTGATCGCACACAATAATAAAAATACTGAGATAAATCCACGGCCAGGCTTTTTTAGTCGATTCTGTCATGTTCTATTTTCGCATTTTGTAAATAATTTTTCGGATTAATGACACTTTTTTTTAATTCTTTTTCAGTATCTTTTCGAGCGTTACCAGCAACATTACCACCTCGTCTCGCCACTTTTTTATGTTCTGGCATTCGGTTGGGTTTTTCTTGTTTTGAAATTTCTGTCGTCACTTTTTCACCCAGCATCGTAAAAATTAATTCCAAATCAGTCATGTGATCGCGCAAATTTTCGTTTGATTGCCGTGGTAAATTTTTAAAATTTTTATACTCTGTTGGTGTCATACCAAATGTTGCTTTTGAAATTTCTGCCGTTAAAATTGCGTAATCTTTATCATTAGCAATACCACGCTCTTTCCACTCATCGGTTAAATTTTGTCTTATCGCGATTCCGCGCAATCGTTTATCAATCCAGTCTTTTGAATATCCTTTGAGTTCGTAAAACTTTTTCATTCGCTCTTGTGCTATTTCCGGATTTTCAATTTCCTGAATGCGTTCATAACCCACTTTTGCCAACCACCGCTTAAAAGGTTCTGCTTTAGGTGATGGAATAGACTGAATAATTCGAAAAATATTTTCTGTATTCGAACAATTTATTTTTTGTGAACCCCCTTCTGTCTCCACAAACAACAACACCGCAAGATCTTTCCAGCGACGACTTAATTCAGAATCACGGCGTCGAAGATCTTTAAGATAACCATCCGGTTGCGGTGAATCGGTCAATGCAGCGATGATGTCAATGATCACAAAAAACCAAGTATCGTTATACCATACTCGACGAACGGTTTTCTCTTGAAATAACACAATCGACTTTTCGTTATTCATAACACCATCCTAAATTTATTTGTAGGGAGATGGCTATTTTCACACAGAATCTTTTTTAAAAAAATACCGTGTTTTTTTCCTTTGGTTCTAGTTACAAAGGGGGGGGGGCAAATTGCCACCCCCCTTTGCATAACTCATTGTTTATAAATAATTTTTCTACGCAAAACACCTTTCTTCACCACGACCAAATGCATTTTCCACACAACGTCCACAAATCGTCTCATGCGCTTTATCAGATCCCACCTCTTCGCGACGATGCCAACAACGTTCGCATTTTTGATGTGCCGACACTGTTACGTCAATTTTAATGGGCGCATCAGAAGATTCAATGAATGCAACACGTGCATTTGAAACGATAAAGAAAAACCGCAATTCATCGCCCAATGATTTTAATTTTTCATAAGAACCGTTCGCGGCATTGATCGTCACTTCCGCTTCCAATGCAGAACCCATTTTTCCTTCAGCGCGATAAGTTTCTAATACTTTATTCACGTCATTGCGCACATTCATTAACCACAACCAATCAATGGGTGATTGATGTAATGTTGGAAATTGAGTGAACCACGTATTTAAAAATACAGATTCAGTGCGTTTTCCCGGCATGCATTTCCAAATTTCATCCGCTGTAAAGCTCATCACGGGCGCTAACCATCGCACCATCGCTTCACACATATAATACAAAGCGGTTTGCGCTGAACGACGCGGAACACCTGTTTTTGCAGCAGTATATAAACGATCTTTAATCACATCCAAATAAAAACCCCCCAAATCAACGCTGCAAAAATTATGAATCAAATGATAAATAGTGGGAAATTGATAGGTATTAAAGGCATTTATAATTTCTTGTTGTAATTGCTGCACGCGAGAAATCATCCATGCATCGAGTGCGAGTAAATTGTTGGAATCCACACATTCTTTTTCAGGATTAAAATCAAATAAATTCGATAATAAAAATCGCATCGTATTTCGAATTCTGCGATAGGTATCGCTACAACGATTTAAAATTTCATCGGATACACTAATATCATCCGTGTAATCACCCGACATCACCCATAATCGCAATACATCAGCACCGTATTTTTTAACAATATCTGCGGGTGAAACGGTATTGCCTAATGATTTCGACATCTTACGACCTTCTGCATCTACAACATAACCATGCGTTAACACGGATTTGTAGGGCGCATTTTCACGCATCGCAACGGCCGTTAATAATGACGTGTGAAACCAACCGCGGTGTTGATCAGAACCTTCCAAATATAAATCCGCGGGCTCCGATAATTCAGGGCGTTTTTCCAACACACAAAAATGAGAAACACCCGAATCAAACCAAACGTCTAATACATCGGTTATTTTGTCGTAATTTTCTGCGTCATTCACTACTGTTTTAATATCACAGTCATGCCACGCATCGATTCCATTTTTCTCAATCAACAACGCTGCTTTTTCCATTATTTTTAAAGTATCTGGATGCAATTCACCGGTTTTTTTATGCACCAATAAAGTAATGGGAATTCCCCACGCGCGTTGACGCGAAATACACCAATCAGGGCGCGCTTCAATCATTTTAAAAATACGCTGCTCACCCCAACTCGGAATCCATTTTACTTTCGGTATCGCATTTAATGCTGATTCGCGCAAATGCTTTTGCGTCATACTAATAAACCATTGCGGCGTTGCCCTGAAAATCAAGGGTGTTTTGTGACGCCAACAATGCGCGTAGCTGTGCGTAATATTTTCTTGATGCAATAAATGTCCTGAATTTTTTAAATGTTCAATAATAGGATCATTGGCTTTAAATACATGTAATCCTGCAAAATGCGGCACGTCATCGCTAAAACAACTTTGCGCATTGACAGGATTTCGCATAGGTAAATGATATTTTACGCCAATCACATAATCATCTTGACCGTGGGCAGGCGCAGTATGCACCGCACCCGTTCCTGCTTCCATCGTCACATGTTCGCCTAAAATAATCGGCACTTTTTTATCTAAAAAGGGGTGTTGACATAAAAGATTTTCTAAATTTTTGCCAAGTGTTTTTCCAAGAATTTTATAATCAGTGATTTGGTAACGCGCCATCACATTCACTAATAAATCTTCAGCGAGAATGAAAGACGTTTTTTCCTTCCGCGTTTCAACCAACACATAATTAGCTTCAGGATGAACGGAGATTGCTTCGTTAGCGGGTAAAGTCCACGGTGTCGTCGTCCAAATCACAATAGAGCAAGTGTGAGTGTGAGTGTGAGTGTGAGAAAAAAGTGAAAAACATTTTTCAGCATCCACCACATCAAACGCCACATCAATCGCCGGCGATGTTTTTTCTTTATATTCCACTTCTGCTTCTGCCAATGCAGACGCACACGCAGTGCACCAATGCACCGGTTTTTGGCCACGCAATAAGTGTCCGTTCGCAACGATCTTTGCCAATGCGCGCACGGCATTCGCTTCATAACTAAAATCCATTGTTAAATACGGATGCTGCCAATCTCCCAACACACCCAAGCGTTCAAAATCCGCTTTTTGTAATGCAACTTGCGAGGTTGCATATTCTCGACACGCTTTTCGAAATTCTGTTGCATTTAATTTATCGCCCACTTTTCCACATTTTTTTTCAACATTTAATTCAATCGGCAAACCATGACAATCCCATCCCGGCACATAGGGCGAATGAAATCCGCTCAACGTTTTTGATTTAACAACAATGTCTTTTAATGTTTTATTGAGTGCCGTTCCCATGTGAATATTTGCATTCGCATACGGCGGACCATCGTGCAAAATAAATGTCGGTTTATCGACATTATTTTTTTGAATCAACTCGTACAAATTTATTTTTTGCCAATGCGAAAGCATCTCGGGTTCACGCTTCTGCAAATCCGCTTTCATGGGGAATTCGGTGGTCGGTAAATTTAAGGTATTTTTGTAATCAGCCATAACCCTGCCTCATTAGAATAAGCAGAGAACTATATCACGATGCACTTACTGGCAACAATCCGTGTGGTTGAATCCAACCTATCTGATACGCTAAAAATAAAAAACCAAACAACAACAATGCAAGAATAATGCGCCAGGTTAGTGCTTTTGCCAATGAAACACCGCGACCACGTTTTGTTAAATAAAACGCGCCGCTGCCTAAGCAGTACAGAATCGCAATAAAGGCGAGGGTGATGAATAGGTGTATTATCATTTTGCTCTACCTTTGTAGGACGGATGGAGAGTGAGGAATAATAACGCTGTCATTCCAGGATCGTCTTGAGCTCCTTGATGACAAGAGTTCCTTTGGTGGAGATGAAAAAAGCCGTCCGCGTGCACTGCTTGTCCTGGTAGGCCTTGATAGTTTTAAAGAATAAGGTGAAATTTTTCTTTTCTCTATTGCCAGTTCTCTTGTCACTCTTTCCAGCTCTCCCGTCACTTTTTCCAGCTCTCCCCTTAATGCTTTATTTTCTTCTTGAAGCTTTCTCCGATCTTCTTGGGCAGCATGAAGAAATGTCCTCAAACCCTGCTGTACAAGCACACGTTGCCCTCGAGACGAACTTGTATCACGCTCTTCGTTTGGGCGTCCTACGTTGATTGGATTTCTCATTTCATCCCCGCAATGACTATGTTCAAATATGTGCCGTATGATAGTCTAGAAAAATGTAAAATGCGAATTGATCTTACTGACTGAGCAGACCGGACACTGACGCTCATACGGAGTGCACCATGAAAACCATCAAAAAATTAAATTATTGTTTTTCTGTACTGTTCGTCACTATCTTGATTGTTGTGTGTTACAACATTTTTTTTAATAACCAACCCGCAACCCCTGATCACGCATCGCTGTCACTCACTCCTTTCACCGCACGTGAACAAAAAGATTTGATTACCGAGCAAGAACAAGCGGGACAATTAGAGGTGAATGGACCGCTCGTTGCCAGCATGAACGCAGCCGATGCACAAGCACACGTATTGAATTTAAATCACGGCGCGAACAAGACATCATAAAATCTTTCTTTGCACACAACAATTTTTATATTCAACCGCTCGTTGGATGATATGACCGTGGTATTTCTCGTGGAGACGCCGTGAATACATCCGTATAGGCTTGGGAATGTCATCCCTGACATTCACACTCCACTCAAAACACCACAGTCATATCATCACTCGCACTTTCATATTTTTTGTCGTGTACAGAGAAAATCTTTACAAAAAATAATGTTTCGCCATGACCACATCCTTTTTAATCTGCACAACCAATTCATCCACCGAATCAAATTTCAATTCATCTCGAATTTTATGTAAAAATTCTACGGTGATTTTACGCCCATAAATAATTTCATCAAAATCAAATATAAAAACTTCTAAGAGTATTTTTTTGCCATCAAAGGTGGGGCGATAACCCACACTGGCAACGCCTGATAAAATACGATGATGTAATCCATGCACGTGCACCACAAAAATTCCCATCAACGGCACTTGTTTGCGGCGCAAATAAATATTGGCGGTTGGAAAACCCAATTGTCGCCCGATTTGATCACCATACGCAACGTGTCCTGTTAAGCAAAACGGGTGATGGGTTAGAGCAGACACCCTTTTAAAATCGCCTTCAAATACAGCGTCGCGCACACGTGTGCTGCTGATACGATCACCGCGATATAATGATTGTGAAAGTGCGACCACCTCAAAATCATATTTTTTTCCGAGCGTTTGCAATAAAGAAACATCACCCAATCGCTTAGTGCCAAAACGAAAATCATCGCCAACCATTATTTTTTTCGCCCCCAATTGATCCACCAAAATCGTTTTGACAAAATCTTCAGCGGATAATTGCGCGAGTTTTTGATTGAAACGCAAGCAACAAAAATAGTCGACACCCCATTTTTTAACGGCATTCCATTTCTCAGAAAAGCGCATTAAACGGGGTGCGGGATTTTGCGGAAAAAAAAACTCGGTCGGATGTGGTTCAAATGTCACTAATAAAGAGGGTAATCGCAATGCTTTCGATGCATTAATTAAGGTTTCAATTAATCGTTGATGGCCGTTATGCAAACCATCGAAATTGCCAATCGTGATAACTGACCGTTGATGATACAGGACTGGATTTCTAATAAGTTTCATATATTCGCTACGCAAAATATCAGTGTGAAACATGAGTGTGAGTGTGAGTGTGTGAGTAATATAAATAGTCTAAAACGTACCTCTGACACTCACACTGATAACTCACACTCACACCTCAACACGGCGACCGAAAATGCCTAATCCGTACACCCATCACTCCCAGCAATAAAAAATAACTCACCATACCCGCACCCAAAATCAAAATCAAATGCAAAATACGTGTTAAAACAGGCCATGTTAACCACGGCGTTAATGATCCCGCAAGACTATAAATAATAAAAGCCATGACGCCATTGGCAATGACCAATTGCATAATTGTTTTACGCCATTTTTTACCAGGCGAAAAAATAGTGCTGCGAATAAGTAAAATCCACAATAGCGATGCGTTGACAATCGAAGCAATCGATGTCGATAACGCTAATCCAGCGTGTTTTAAGGGGAAAATTAATATTGCATTAAAAATTAAATTTACCGTTAACGCAATGGCAGCGATTTTAACGGGTGAACGAATATTTTGCCTCGCATAAAAAGCCGATGCGAGAATTTTTATTAACATAAATGCCGGTAAACCCACTGCAAATGCACTTAAACTTTTTGCCGTCATCACCACATCAAAACTATTAAATCGTCCGTAATGAATTAAGGTTGATAATATCGGGCCTGCCAATACAAATAATCCAACAGCAGACGGTACGCCAATAAATAACGTGCAACGCAATGCCCAATCCAATGTTTCCGAAAATACTTTTTCATCTTTTTCAGCGTGATTTCTCGATAAATGCGGCATGACGACAGTGGCAAGAGCAACACCAATAATGCCCAGCGGAAAATAAATTAATCGATCGG
This sequence comes from Verrucomicrobiota bacterium, assembly GCA_013287435.1. Lineage (GTDB taxonomy): Bacteria > Pseudomonadota > Gammaproteobacteria > Coxiellales > Coxiellaceae > 2-02-FULL-42-43. Next base: position 36,216 of record JABDDU010000001.1, on the reverse strand, counting down.
AATAATACAACCATGAAATACTGCCTCGTTGTAAAAATGACGCGAACACATTATCGACCAATAAACTAATTTGCGCGATCGACACACCAAATAATGCTGGCAACATGCGTTTCATAACACGCACCACACCCGGATCATGAAACCCTATTTTAAATCGCGGCATTAAATTGACGCGTTTTAAAAAAGGAATTTGAATAAAGAGTTGCGCGAAACCACCGATCATTACACCCCATGCTAAAACATAAATCGGCATGGTGGTATGCGGTGCCCATAATAAGGCAACGCCAATTAAAGCAATATTTAATAGCACCGGCGCAAATGCAGGCGCTGCAAAAAGACCGTACGTATTTAATATGGCACCCGCAAAAGCGGTTAATACAATTAATAATAAATACGGAAACATAATGCGAATCATGTGTTCGGCAACATAAAAACGCGCAGGATCATGCATAAAACCAGGTGCAAAAATCATAATTAAAAGAGGTGAGAAAATTTCGGCGATCATCACCACAACAGAAACCACAAATGTCAGCGTTCCCGCAATATGATCAACAAATTGCTGCGCGTCGTCATGACTTTTTTGCGCACGATGCTCTGCCAAAATAGGCACAAACGCTTGCGCAAATGCACCTTCACCAAATAATCGGCGTAAAAAATTCGGCAAACGAAAGGCCACAACAAAAGCATCAAACAATCCACCTGCGCCAAAAATGCTGGCCAAAATAATATCGCGCGCAAATCCCATGATGCGCGATAGCAATGTAAAAAATGCGACGGTTGAGGTGGATTTTACTAATTTTTGTGTCACGCGATCTTTAAATTCCATTTTTTTGATGTTACAAACAAAATAGTGTATTTCTATCAAGAGCGCAAATTTAAAAATGGAGGGGCAGGATGCGTGATAACAGGGTTGTACCAGCTTATTGACAAGTCATGCATAAAACGTCAGAATTTCGCCTCTTTACATATCAAATTTTTGGAGTAAGTCCTTGGCAAATACAGCACAAGCAAAAAAACGGGCAAAACAAGCCGTTGTAAGACGCGAACGCAATTTCAGTCAGAAATCCACCATGCGTACAGCAATCAAAAAAGCATTGAAGACCGTTCAAAGTGGCGACAAAACGATAGCAGCAACTGCTTACAAAGAAGTCGCTTCGTTGGTTGACAAAGCGGTTGGTAAAAAGTTAATTCACGCGAACAAAGCGGCGCGTTTGAAAAGCCGTTTGAATACGAAGGTTAAAGCGCTTTAGATTGAGTTAAATAAGCCATCATGGATTGACACAGCGATTGCGTGCCCAACGAAGCAATCGCTGATATCGCAAACACAGGTCCCTGCCATTCTATTTTCTCAACAAGATGCGTAACTTTTTCAGAGATAGTTTCTTCTGGCAACGCATCCATTTTGTTGAATACCAACCAACGCGGTTTTTCTAATAATTCCGGATCGTATTGCGCCAATTCTTTTTCGATTGTCATGATATTGTGAATTAAAACAGATTCATCAGGCTCACTCAGATCAACCACATGCCATAAAACTGCCGTTCGGCTGAGATGTTTTAAAAAACGATGTCCTAATCCAACACCCTCACTGGCGCCTTCAATCAATCCAGGAATATCAGCAACCACAAAACTTTGTAATTCATCTACGCGCACAACGCCTAAATGTGGACGTATCGTCGTAAATGGGTAGTCGGCAACTTTTGGCGTTGCATTGGAAATAGCGCGAACCAAAGTTGATTTACCTGCATTGGGCAAACCTAATAAACCTACATCTGCTAATACTTTTAATTCGCATTTTAAGCGACGTTCTTCGCCAGAACTACCTTTGGTGGTTTGACGCGGCGCACGATTGGTACTGCTTTTAAATCGTGTATTACCCAATCCGTGAAAACCGCCTTTGGCAACACACAATCGTTGACTGGGTTTTGTTAAATCGCCTATTAATTCCAGTGTGTCGGCATCGTAGACGATCGTTCCAACTGGCACGGGAATAATCATATCTTCGCCGCTTTTACCTGTACGCTGCGCACCCATACCCGATTGACCACCTTTCGCGCGATATAAACGCTGATAACGTAAATCGATTAAAGTGTTTAATGATTCGGATGCTTCGAAGAAAATGCTAGCGCCATCACCGCCATCGCCGCCATCAGGTCCGCCAAACGGAATAAATTTTTCGCGACGAAAGCTCATGCAGCCATGACCGCCATTGCCGGCGACGACTTCAATGATGACTTGATCGATGAATTTCATGGTGGGTTATCTGGTATTAGGTATCTGTTATCAGTTATCTGTTATCTGTTATCAGTATCAGAGGCACGATTTAATATTTTACTGATACCTGATACCTGATACCTTACACTGTTACAACAGAAACTGTTTTACGACGATTCGGCCCTTTGATTGAAAAACAAACTTTACCGTCAATCAATGCATATAACGTATGATCACGGCCCATGCCAACGCCCTTTCCAGGATGACAGTTCGTGCCGCGTTGACGAATAATAATATTGCCGGCAATCACGCTTTCGCCACCGAATGCTTTTACGCCTAAATATTTTGGGTTGGAGTCGCGACCATTGCGCGTTGAACCGCCCGCTTTTTTATGTGCCATGTTTGATTACCTTTACGCTTGAACTTTTGTAATTTTCACTTCTGTAAAATACTGACGATGACCCGCTTTTTTCATGTGATGTTTGCGGCGTCTAAATTTAATGATGCGAATTTTATCTGCACGACCGTGTTTTAACACTTCTGCCACGACTTTTGCACCAGCAACCATCGGCGCACCCACAGTCATTTGCTCACCTTCGCCGACCATCAACACGCGATCAAAATCAACCGTATGACCCGCTTCTGCTGTTAGCTTTTCAACTTTCAGTATTTGCCCTTCAGCGACACGGTATTGTTTACCGCCTGTTTCTATAATCGCGTACATGATTTTTGCCCTTTATTTCGGAAATCTTCAAAGAGCGAGCATTGTAGGCAAAATATTCAGTGCCCGCAAGTTTTTTTCGAGCTTGACACTCATAAACGCACCCCCTAGCATACCCGCATGAAAACATCCCACGCCCTCATTGAAAATCCAGCAGAAATCCTACAAAACATTCGCGCGCTCGTCGCCAGTGATTTGGAAGCTGTTGATCATCTCATTCATAAAGAGTTAGCGTCCAGCGTGCCATTAACCCGTGAAATCACACAACATATTTTTAAAACCAAAGGCAAACAATTGCGTCCCTTGCTGGTTATTCTTGCGGCACGTGCCTTTTCAAATAAGCGCGCTTTAGAAAAAAAACATTACGAGCTTGCCGTTGTTATTGAATTTGTACATACCGCCACTTTGCTCCATGATGACGTCGTTGACCATTCTGAATTGCGACGTGGTCAGCAAACCGCAAATGCCATTTGGGGCAATGCCGCCAGCGTTTTAGTCGGAGACTTTTTATATTCTCGTGCGTTTCAAATACTCGCACGTCACAATGATTCCGCTATCATGCAGGTTTTATCGGAAGCCACGAATGCCATTGCCGAAGGCGAAATCACGCAGCTCATGAATCAACATGATGCAGACTTATCAGAAGATAATTATTTTCAGGTCATCACACAAAAAACGGCAAAATTATTTTCGGCAGCAACTGAAATTGGTGCGCTATTAGAAAATGCTGAAAATACCGATGTAAAAGCAATGTCTGATTATGGTTTGCATTTGGGAATTACTTTTCAAATGATTGATGATTTATTGGATTATGAAACTTCCGCAGCAATGACGGGAAAAAATATCGGTGATGATTTGCGTGATGGCAAAGTGACATTACCTTTAATTTATGCGATGCAAAATGCGATTCCTGAAAAATCTTTGGTGGTTCGCAATGCTATTAAAACAGGTGATATAAACGCATTAGATGAAATATTATCTATTTTAAAAGAAACCAACGCATTTACAATGACGCGAAATAAAGCGAATGAATGTGCCACATTGGCCAATCATGCATTAAAAAATATTCCTGAATCTATCTATCGTAATGCAATGGAAGAGTTGGTATTATTTGCCGTGCGAAGGGGTTATTAGTGTGAGCGTGAGTGTGAGTTATTAGTGTGAGTGTGAGTTATCAGTGTGAGTGTCAGAGGTACGGTTTAATGTTTTTTTATTATTTTTAGGTGGTTAAACAATTTTAGATATTGTTTAGAATTTTCTCACACTCACACTCACACTAATAACTCACACTCACACTCACACTCACACCATCACCGCGGAGTGTAGCTCAGCCTGGTAGAGCACTGCTTTCGGGAAGCAGGGGCCGGAGGTTCGAATCCTCTCACTCCGAATCCTCTTTCGTTAATCCTTCGGCTTCGACAATGTGGCGTAATTTTTTCAAGCCTTCAAGTTGTAATTGACGCACCCGTTCACGCGTTAAACCAACCGCCGTACCCACTTCTTCTAGCGTCGCGCGATCATGTCCTTGCAATCCAAAGCGACGCACAATCACTTCACGTTCACGATCATTTAATGCATTCAACCACTGCGTGATATGCACTTCCAAATCACTTTGTTGCACCAAATCAGCGGGATCAATATTGTTATCGTCTGCAATCACATCGACCAATGTTTTTTGACCGTCCTGCATCACAGGCGAATCAATCGAAATAGTATCCGGCGCTAACAATAACATCTCTCGAATTTCTTCAACCGGTTTATCGATCAGGTTTGCAATTTCTTCCGGCGTTGCTTTGTGATCTAATCGTGACGCTATTTTTTTTCCGGCGCGTAAATAAATATTTAATTCTTTAATGACGTGAATCGGCAAACGCACCGTGCGACTTTGATTCATAATCGCACGCTCGATCGTTTGGCGAATCCACCAGGTGGCATAGGTTGAAAAACGAAATCCGCGTTCTGGATCAAATTTTTCAACCGCCGTCATCAATCCTAAATTTCCCTCTTCAATTAAATCTAAAAAAGCCAAACCACGATGACAATAATGTCGCGCAATTTTCACCACTAATCGTAAATTACTTTCAATCATTTTTACGCGCGCGGCTTTTATGCCTTTTTTAACATCGCGCGCAACACGCAATTCATCTTTGGGTGTTAATAATGGTTTATAACCCAATTCACGCAAATAAATATGCGTAGGGTCTCGCGTTTCCCAGGTTTCGTTTTCAACTTCCACTGAAGAGTCAGGTTTTTCTATGGATGCGTCGACGGACGCAACATCAGGCTCATTTTTTTCTGCAAAAATTTCAGCGTGATTTTTGGTTTCTTTTTTTATTGATTGTTTTGCTGGTTCAGGCGAGTGTTTGGTTTTTGTCATTATTTTAGTCTGGATAATTTTTTTTGTTTTTGTTATTTTTTTTGAACGAGACGGTTTCGTGATTTTTTTAATTTTTTTGATTTTTTGTGGTAATTTTTTCTTCGTCATCAATCATCTCGCTCGCTGACGCGCACGTCTCTACTGTAAAAACCGCAATGGATTCACTGGCACCCCATTGCGCCGAATCTCAAAATACAGCAACGTACGACCGGCATCATTTTGCCCCATACGTGCAATTACGCTTCCCGCTTGTATCTGATCACCGACTACCACTAGATTTTCTTGATTAAACGCATAGGCGCTTAAATAGCTATCATTGTGTTTGATAATAATTAGATTACCATATCCACGCACGCCATCTCCACTATAAACCACCGTACCGCTGGCGGATGCGCGTATCGGTTCACCCAATTGTCCAGCAATAGAAATACCGGGATGACCCTCTGGACTTCTCGAAAACCCTTGTACTAATCGCCCTTTTGCAGGACGCAACCAACCAGACGAATAATAAACGGTTGGTTCTGTTGTGTATTGAATACGCGGCGTAACTAATGCTCTTTGGGGTGTTTGACTGGGCGGTCGATGCGTCATAATCAAACGCTCGCCGGAAGTAATCGGATACGGTGGATTTAAATTATTAGCAGCAGCCAACTCTCGATAATCCAGTCCAAATGAAAAAGCAATCGAGTAAATCGTATCGCCACGTCTGACAATGTAAAAATTAGAAGCAGCACCCTTTTGATACCATGCATCCACGACGGGTGCTGGTTGTGATGAATCAAAACAACCGGACAATAATGCAAAAAGGCTAAAAAATACGATGAAAAACGCAGATTTCAATAAACGAATCATGCCATGGGCCTTAACCGTTTAACCCAACTAGACAACACATCAAACGCTTCGTAATGCGTAATATCCACGCGCAAAGGGGTGATCGACACTTTACCTTCACGAACCGCATAAAAATCAGTACCGATACCCGCATCTTGTTCAGCACCAGGTGGACCCACCCAATAAACGGTATGACCGCGCGGATCAATTTGTTTAATCGTCGGTGCTGCACGATGCCGCGTACCCAAACGCGTTACTTCATAACCTTGCAATTGATCAAATGGCACATCCGGCACATTCACATTTAAAATCGTCGCAGCCGGCAATGGTTCACGCAAAATATGCTGAACCAATTCACAAGCCACTTCAGCAGCCGTGTCATAATAGGTTAATTGATCACCGCCTGATAATGACATGGCAATCGCGGGCAATCCCAAAAATCGACCTTCCATCGCAGCAGCCACTGTTCCGGAATACCAGACGTCATCTCCCAAATTGGAACCGGCATTAATGCCCGTAATAACCATTTCCGGAATGATTTTTAATAAGCCCGTAATTGCGACGTGCACACAATCCGTGGGCGTGCCTTCAACGCTCACAAAACCATTGTCTAACGTTTTTAATTGCAAGGGTGCTGTTAAGGTCAATGAGTTGCTCGCCCCGCTTCGATTGCGATCGGGAGCGACAACAATGACATCTGCAATTTTTTTAATGGCTTTGGTCAGCGTCACAATGCCTTTGGCATAAACGCCGTCGTCGTTTGAAATAAGTACACGTAACATAAAAATTTTCCAACCAAACTGACCACACTGAATAGTAATAATTCTACAACAATTTCATTGAACACTTAAGGTAAATTTAATAATACAGTGTTACGATTTCGGTTCTTAAATTTTTACATAAGGAGACAAAAATGAGAAGAAAAGATTGGGGTGGAGGAAGGCATTCGAAGGATGGGCCTGATGGCGCACATGGGAAGAGCGGGAGAAGCTACTCCAGATTTTATGGCGAAAACGAAGGAACAAAAAAGAATGAGTCAGCAGACCCAGCTACTACTGTACCTGTCCCTGAAAACCCGTTATTGCGTGGGGGTTTTTTCAGACGAAACATTGGTGGTGAAATAGTAGAAACCGGTGGCAAAACAAATCGTCCAGTTGGCGCCGTTCTTGTGCCGAAATAACCATCGCGCATAAAGCAACACTGACTTTCTTATAATAACCTTTCCACTAAAGCGATATCTTCCGGAAAAGTAATTTTAATATTCCGCGCATCGCCTAAAATCATGGTTGGTTTTAGGCCTGCGTGTTCAATGGCGCTGGATTCATCGGTAATCATTGCATGATCAGATAACGCTTTTTCTATGGATGATTTTAATAATCCATAACGAAAACATTGTGGCGTTTGCGCCTGCCATACATGCTCACGTGAAACGGTTTTTTCAACGCACTCATTCGCATCTACTTTTTTGAGCGTATCGACAACGGGTAATCCCAACAAACCACCCACCGTATGATTTTTTAATTCAGAAATGAAACGCGTAATATCTTCGGATTGCAAACACGGACGCGCCGCATCATGCACCAATACAAAATCATTTTTATCCGCAAAATCCTGTAAAAAATCAAGGCCTAATAAAACAGAATGAACGCGCTCTTTGCCGCCGATGGTCGTCATTATTTTTTCAGGATGTAAAAATTTTAATGTCGACCACCAGTCATCTTTTGCCTGCAATACGACAACGACTTTTTCGATTTGAGCATGTGCAGTAAATACATTAACGACACGTTCTAAAATAGTTTTGCCGTGAATTTCTAAATATTGTTTGGGCCGATCTGCATGAACGCGTGTGCCGATGCCGGCAGCGGGAATAATGGTCCAGTATTTCATCGCTTCACCACTTCATAAAAAACCTCACCTTTTTTCACCATCCCTAAATCATTGCGTGCACGCGCCTCAATCGCTGCATTGCCGTTTTGCAAATCTTTTATTTCTGCAATTAACACTTGATTGCGTTTATCGAGTTGTGCGTTTATTTTTTCTTGTTTTGAAATATTTTTTTGTATATGCCAAACGGTTTTAACACCGCCATCGGAAAACCAGAATTCGTATTGCAAGAGCAATAATAAAATGATAAGTGCACTCAAAATCATTTTCATAAGAATCATTTCACTCGTTTGCGCTCACACTACCGCATGAGCTTCTCCCGCCATTTTCCCAGCGTACGGAGCTTCACTACCCAACTCTTTCTCAATGTGCAACAAACGATTATATTTTGCAATACGATCCGAGCGGGAAAGTGATCCTGTTTTGATTTGACCAGCGGCGGTTGCCACGGCCAAATCCGCAATCGTCGTATCTTCTGTTTCGCCGGAACGATGTGAAATAACGACACCATAGTGATTTTGTTTCGCCAAACCAATCGTTGCGAGTGTTTCAGTTAAGGTGCCGATTTGATTGAGTTTAATTAAAATAGCATTCGCAATTTTTTTCTCGATCGCTTCTGATAATATTTTTGCATTCGTAACAAAAATATCATCACCCACCAATTGCACTTTTTTACCTAATTTTTTCGTGAGTTGTTGCCAACCAGCATAATCATTTTCAGCCAAACCGTCTTCAATAGAAATAATCGGATATTGATCTACCCATTTCGCCAAGCGAGTAATCATCTCTTTTGAATCGTATTTTTCCGATGCAAAATGATAAACACCCTCACGATAAAATTCGGTGCTAGCGACATCTAATCCCAAATAAATATCTTTTCCTGCGTGATAACCCGCTTTTTCAATGGCTTCCATGATTAAATCCAATGCCGCTTCATGGCTCGGTAAGTCAGGCGCAAAACCGCCTTCATCACCCACTGAGGTTGAAAAATTTTTATCGCTCACTATTTTTTTCAGCGTATGAAACACTTCAGCGCCTGCGCGCAGTGCTTCTGAAAACGTCGGCAATCCTTTCGGCACAATCATAAATTCTTGAATATCTAATTTATTATTCGCATGCGCGCCGCCATTAATAATATTCATCAGGGGTACTGGCATCGTGAATGGACCGTCGCCACCCAAATAACGATATAAGGGTTGTTGATGATCTTTTGCCGCCGCATGGGCAACCGCTACCGAAACTCCCAAAATGGCATTCGCACCCAATCGACTTTTATTTTCCGTGCCATCTAATTCAATCATCAGATGATCAATGTCTTCTTGTGAGTCCGGATTTTTTCCCAATAATTCAGCGCGAATATCGCGATTGACAAAACTCACCGCTTTTAAAACACCTTTGCCGTGATATCGTTTTGGATCATGATCACGCAATTCTAATGCTTCTTTTGAGCCGGTTGACGCACCCGATGGCACTGCAAAAGAGCCGCTCGCACCCGATGATAAAGTCACCTCGACTTGTATCGTTGGATTACCCCGCGAATCTAGAATCTCTAACGCTTGTATATCGGAAATAACAGACATTTATTGTCCTCATAAATGATAGAGTGGTAACTCAGCCCAGTGCTGTTTCAACATATTACGCAGCGCTTTTGAAATGGGCAATGATTTTTCAGTCTGTCTCCAAGCTTCTTTGAACCGTCCCGTTGTTTCTTTCGCGACTGTTATGACCAGCGAATTCGATACACTCACACGCTCTGAAAAATAATGTAACGTTTTTCGATCTATTTCGTAAAAGTTTTTTTGTTTTGCAAAATTAAGGGCCAATTGGCGATTTTTTAAATAGGGTAAGGTAGAAACTAAATCGTAGGCTGGCGCTAATTCGGCAGTCAAACCATCACGATAAATCAATGACCAATTTTTTAAATGCGCATCAGTGTTTCCAATTAAAATATTAAAAAAGACGCGCTTTAGAAATTCAATGAATTGCGCTTCAGAATTTTGCAAAAGAGATAATATCAACTTTGCTATCGTATCGTAATTAGTCGCTTCATATTTTTTTTCTGGCTTGACAGAAAATACTTGTGCAAAATCCTCAATATGTATCCGTTTTTCATTGTCACGATCAAAACGTTTTATCGCATAAGCATACGTTTCATCCGGTAAATTTAACGCTGGTAAATCACGCAAATGATTGACACGAACGAGTTGTGTATCGGGCACATCAATGCCAATCATTCTTGCTAATTGCATCATACTGTATTCATTTTCAGACACTTGTGGATGCAGCAGGGATGGTGTTTTAACAATAAAATTTCCTGGTAATGCCAATGTAAACCACGATTTTTCTTTCAGCATCGAAAATTTTAATTGCACACCCGATAATGAAAAATGAATGGCGTGCGGGTCTTTTTTTTCTAACGGAGTTTTTTTTCTAACGGACTTTGATATCAATAAATGCTTATTTTCCAGTCTAATTGCACCTGGCAAATCACTCCCCAATGCCGCCAATAATGCAAATTCATTTTTTACATCGATATCTTGTTGGGCTGCAATCAGTGTACGCAAATCACCCTCGGGTAATAAATTTGAAAAAAAAGAAGGTAAGCGTTGGTGGGTGACGTAGGTCTTGCGCAAATCCGAAAAAGACAAACTTAAAGTCGGTCGCGCGGCAGGATCAGTTTCAATATAGTCCCGATCAAAAGTAAAAATATTTTTACCGTCACGCTCGTGAATGAGATAACCCACGAGCGTTTTATTTAAAAATAGCTGCGCATGATCAGTCGTCATCTTTCACCTGAAATTGCTCGAGCAATGTTTGTTTTGATGGAGTGTCTGAATACTGTTGGCGTAGCACAGCCGATTGCTTAGGCGTGACCGCCACGATTTCCAATGTCAGTGCTTTTGCAAGTGCCAATAAGGTTGATAATTGAATATCCCTGCCCGATTCCGCCTTTGACACCATGGGTTGCGTCAGATGTGCTAATTTGGCAAGCGCTGTTTGGCTCAACTGTTTGTTGATCCGTGCTTGATGGAGTTGTTGGGCAAGGGTACGCATAATTATATCTTTAAAAGTATATATATTTTAATATTATACATTTAAAGATATACATTGGGAACTACAAAAACACCCCGATTGACAGTCAGCACGCGGTAGACGGTCGAGGTTTCGCTATTTCACCACACCATCAATTTCCTTTAACATCATCAACAATTCTTTCATCTTCGACAACGGCCAATTATTCGGGCCATCACTTAAGGCATTATCGGGATCAGGATGCGTTTCCATAAATAATCCAGCAACACCGACAGCAACAGCAGCGCGTGCTAATACGGGTACAAATTCACGTTGACCGCCAGATTGAGTGCCCTGCCCGCCAGGCAATTGTACGGAATGCGTTGCATCAAAAACCACAGGGCATCCTGTTTCGCGCATCACAGCAAGAGATCGCATATCCGACACTAAATTATTATAACCAAAACTCACACCACGCTCGCACACCATAATTTTTTCATTACCTGTTGCGCGCGCTTTTTCAACCACATTTTTCATATCCCACGGCGATAAAAATTGCCCTTTTTTAATATTCACAGGCAATCCGCATTTCATCACATTTTGAATAAAATTGGTTTGCCTGCATAAAAAAGCCGGTGTTTGTAGCACATCAACCACTTTACAAACTTCATGCAATGGCGTGTCTTCATGCACATCGGTTAACACCGGCACGCCAATGTGTTTTTTCACTTTTTCTAAAATTTGCATGCCTTTTTCCAAACCCAATCCACGAAAACTGTTATGAGATGATCGATTGGCTTTATCAAAAGAAGATTTAAAAATAAAATTAATTTTTAACGCATCTGTGATTTCTTTTAATTGTCCCGCGACATCCAATTGCAATGTTTCGCTTTCAATCACGCAGGGGCCGGCGATTAGAAAGAAGGGGCTATTATTATCTGTTGTGAAATGAGCTAGGTTCATATTTTTCTCCAATGACATGTTGGTGTGAGTGTAACGCCGCTTCAACAAACGCCGTAAACAACACATGTCCATCGCGCGGATTAGAAGTAAATTCTGGGTGAAATTGACACGCCACAAACCACGGATGATTCGGCAACTCAATGGTTTCCACCAAATTATTTTCTTTTGAGCGGCTCGACACAATTAATCCTGCTTTTTCCAATAACGGTAATAATTGATTATTCACTTCGTAACGATGACGATGACGCTCAGCAATAATTTCTTTTCCATATATTTTGTGGATTAATGTATTTTTTGAAACAACGCAATCTTGCGCACCCAAACGCATGGTACCGCCTAAATCGCTTTTTTCATCGCGTTTTTCTATCATTCCTGTTTTATCTTTCCATTCATTCACCAATGCAATCACGGGATATGGCGTTTTAGGATCAAATTCAGAGCTATTAGCATTTTTTAATTTCGCTACATGACGCGCAAATTCTATCATCGCAATTTGGAGTCCCAAACAAATTCCCAAATACGGAATATTATTTTCACGCGCGTATTGTGCCGCAATAATTTTTCCTTCAATGCCGCGCGTGCCAAATCCGCCTGGCACCAAAACCGCATTCGACGATTGTAATAATTCCGCTGGTTTTTTTTCTAAAAATAAATCGGCATCGATGTAATTGATGGTCACGCGCGATTCAGTTTGAATGCCTGCATGCGTTAATGCTTCATTTAAAGATTTATAGGAATCCGCATAATCCGTGTATTTTCCCACCATCGCAATGGTAATTTCATGCTTGGGATGTTGGTAACGTGACAACACTTTTTTCCACTCATGAAAATCCGCATCGCGATTTTCAATGTGTAGTTTTTCACACACGCGACTGCCTAATCCTTCACGATCTAAAATCATCGGGATTTCATAAATACTTTTGACATCCGGCAATGAAATAACATCATGAAGCGAAACGTTCGTAAATAAAGCGATTTTTTCACGTTGCGCGGTTGGTATCGTTGTTTCTGAACGACAGACTAAAATATCCGGTTGAATACCAATCGAACGTAATTCTTTCACGGAATGTTGTGTGGGTTTTGTTTTGGTTTCACCGGCAGTTGCAATAAAAGGCACTAAAGTGAGATGAATAAACAACACATGATCAGAACCGAGTTCAATGCGCATTTGGCGAATCGCTTCTAAAAATGGCAATGATTCAATATCACCGACCGTTCCGCCAATTTCAACCAACGCAAATTCAGCATCATCAGCACCCTGATATATTTTATGTTTAATTTCATCCGTAATATGCGGAATCACTTGCACGGTGCCACCCAAATAATCGCCGCGTCGTTCTTTTGCAATCACATCCGCATACACACGACCTGACGTAAAATTATTTTTTTTCGACATGGTGGTGCGAACAAAACGCTCATAATGACCGAGATCTAAATCAGTTTCTGCGCCATCGGCTGTCACAAACACTTCACCATGCTGAAATGGACTCATCGTGCCAGGATCAACATTAATGTACGGATCAAGCTTTAATAAAGTAACTTTGAAGCCTTTTGCTTCAAGAATCGCGCCAAGAGATGCGGAGGTAATGCCTTTTCCCAATGAAGAAACCACGCCGCCGGTGATAAAAATATATCGTGTCATGTGAGTATCCGTTTTGTATTTATGCATTAAAACGGAAGATGATTATACGGCAAGTAACGTGTAAGCACAAAGCATTATCAAAAGATCTCGGAATGACTGCCCAGTGCTACCAAGATAATTTTTTCATGCTCAATTTTGATATATAAAAGTAAATCATCGGGTTTTAAATGTAGCTCTCGTATCCCTTTGTGATTTCCTTTTAATTCATGATCTACATATTTCGCAGGTATAGGCTTTTCATGCACTAAAAGATTGACGATATCTTTCAACGCTTCAAGCACCATTTTTTTATGACGATACTTTTTAAGACATTTTTTAAATGTCTTAGTGCGCTGCAAATGAAGCATTATAATTCATCCAGTTCGCGGTTAAATTGAGCTACTGTTAACTCTTCAACATCGCCCTTTTTGATATCACTTAATGCTTGATCCAGTAGCTTACTATGCTTATGCAACAAAGCGGTCGTTAATATGAGTCGAGCAAAGGAACTGACTGATAAACCTACTTTTTTTGCTCCTAATTTCATTACCCTATTGAATCTAGCATCCACGACAATTTGAATTTTATAGCCCATATTCTTCTCCGAATCATTCATACTCATTATGAATCATAATGATTCATTTTTCAAGTACCTTGTCAATTTAATGAACTGATGCCACAATCAGTTTAATTTTTATAGTAGGAAAAAAGTATGTCCGACATTCATCAAACAATAAAAAATAATTTTAACAAAATCAGTGAACAATGGGATCACGATATTATTCCGCAATTAGAAAATTATATTCGCATTCCCAGTAAATCACCGCTGTTTGATAAAAATTGGAAAGCCAATGGGCATATAGCCAACGCAATGGCATTGCTGAAAAATTGGTGTGAAAAGCAAAATATTAAAAATAAAAAAATCGAATTATTACATATTGAGAATCGCACACCCGTTTTAGTCATCGATATTCCAGGTGATTCTGACAAAACGATTTTGTTATACGGTCACATGGACAAACAACCGGAAATGACAGGATGGTTTGATGGATTAGATCCTTGGAAACCGGTTATTAAAGACGGAAAATTATATGGTCGTGGCGGTGCTGATGATGGATATGCAACATTTGCCGCATTAAATGCCATTGCGTATTTGCAATCCTTACATATTCCGCACGCCCGCTGTATTGTTTTGATTGAAGCATGCGAAGAAAGCGGCAGTTTTGATTTACCACCGTATTTAGCATTAATTAAAAAACAAATGGGAGATCCCGATTTCATTATTTGTTTGGATTCTGAGTCAGGAAATTATGAACAATTATGGGGAACCACTTCGCTGCGCGGCATTGTTGGCGGCACATTAGAAATTCATACACTTGAAAATGGTATTCATTCGGGATATGGCAGCGGTGTTGCACCGTCTGTTTTCGATGTGTTACGTCAATTATTAAATCGCATTGAAGATCCTAATAATGGAAAAATTGAAGTCGATGCACTGCATGTGAAAATTCCAGAACATCGTTTAGAACAAGCAAAAAACGCAGCAAAAGCGTTGGGCGATGAATTCATTAAAGGTATTCCATTTTTGGATGGCGTGAAACCACTCTGCAATGATACGGCGGAATTAATTTTAAATCGCACCTGGCGTCCTGCATTATCTTTGGTGGGTGCTGATGGCATTCCTGCGATTGCAAATGCAGGCAATGTGACATTGCCCTCTTTATCCGTGAAATTATCAATGCGTGTGCCGCCAACGTGTGATGTGAAAAAAGCAAGTCTCGCGTTAAAAGAAATTTTAGAAAGTCATCCGCCATTCAATGCGAAAGTATCTTATCACGCCGAAGATTTTGGTCCCGGTTGGCATGCGCCGGAATTGGCAGATTGGTTAGCGCGCGCTTCTGACAATGCATCACAATTATTTTTTAATAAAAATGCCGCGTATTTAGGCATTGGCGGCACCATTCCGTTTATGGGAATGTTATCTGACCTGTTTCCCAAAGCGCAATTTTTAATTACGGGTGTGTTAGGTCCAAAATCCAACGCGCATGGTCCGAATGAATTTTTGCATATTGATTATACGAAAAAGTTGGTGGGATGTGTGGCGTCGATTATTGCGGCGCATTATGGGGTCTCACAAATACCCCATTTTCACGCATCTTCGTAATGCTTGAAAATCAGTCCTGGAAAATTGGTCTGAAAATAATAATATATTTTTGCTATGTGGTGCATGTTCATATTTAAAATGCAACACCAAAAAATAGCGCATCATCACACTCGACGGCAATAATTCAGCACGAACAATTTCACTATTGTGCAATGTTAATATCCATTCTTTGTCGCAATCATACTGCAACGTGATCATTTTTTCAGGTCGAGATAAATAATACAAACACGAAATCGAAAAGCAGAGTAAAAAAACGGGAAATAAGAATAGTGACGTAACAATGACAACAGAAATCAATGCAAACAAATGCGTGAAAAGTATATACCGCTGATAGGTCAGAGATTTTTTTGGATTAAAAATTGTACCTGCTCTATATTTCATGGCAATTTATAATATTAATTTCTGCAACTGAATAAAAAGTGTGAGTGTGGGTGTGAGTGTGAGTGTGAGTGTGAGTGTCAGAGGCGCTATTTGATATTTTTCTCACACTCACACTGACACTGACACTGACACTCACACTGACGCCATTGTACAAAAACCCAACTCCCGCGCAATACCGTGTTTTTCAGCTGTTCCCGCCGTGAAGGTTGATTAACTTAAATTTTTAGATTTGAGGGGAGATTGAAGGATAATTTGGCGAGAAAAGCGGAGCATACACGCTAGTATGTGAGCATTTTCGAGTCAATTATCATTCAATATCCCCCAAAGATAAAAATTCACTGTTCAGCGGGAATTATTGCGTGTTTTTATCCAAAACCACTTCATGTTATGATGCGCTACTTCTCAGGATATGGAGGCATGTCGCATGTCTGTACATAGCGCAAAAATTGTTTATCTCGACGGAACTCGTTTATACCGCGCCATTGTCGCTGGTATTCGCCAGGTTATTTCAAAACAAGAATATTTAAACAATATTAATGTGTTTCCTGTGCCTGATCGCGATACGGGAACCAATATGGCATTAACCTTGAATGCCATTTTGGAAAGTACCTATTCTTCTCGCAGCACAACGATTCATGAATTATTGGATAATGTGGCCAATGCCGCATTAAATGGCGCGCGTGGAAATTCAGGTGCCATTTTAGCACAATTTTTTCAGGGGCTAAGTGAAGGCGCTAAAACCGTTGAAAAAAATATGACAACGAAAAATTTTGTTGCGGCAATTGCAACGGCTGTGAATTACGCGCACAAAGCTTTATCGCAACCCAAAGAAGGAACGATTCTCACTATTTTGCGTGATTTCTCTGATGAAATTACGCATCAACAATTGGCCAACAATGAATTAGATTTTGTAGATTTATTATATTCCGGTATACAGCGTGCAAATGTGTCATTACAGCACACCTCCAATCAATTAAAAGAATTAAAAAAAGCGGGTGTTGTTGACGCGGGCGCGCAAGGATTTGTCGAATTTTTAAATGGTATTTATCACTTTGTGGTGAGTGGTTCGATCAAGCAATTGCGGGAAAATTTGGCCGAAACACCCGTTATTAAAATACTGGAAGACACGCCGCATGAAGTGGATGAGCGTTTTCGTTTTTGCACGGAATGCTTGATTAATAAACACGGTAATCAACCGATTGATCAAGATGAATTGCGTCAAAAACTCGATGAATTGGGTGAAAGCTTAATTGTTGCAGGCTCAAGCACCAAAACAAAAATACATGTGCACACCAATGATCCCGGTCAAATATTTACAGTATGTCGAGAATATGGCGATGTTTCCGGCGAAAAAGCGGATGATATGATTAAACAGCAAAAATCATTTGCGAATCGAAAAAATCGAGTCGCGATACTCACTGATTCCGCAGCTGATTTACCGGCAGAAATTATTTCAAAGATGAATATTCATGTCGTACCAATTATTATTAATTTCGGACAACAAACCTATCTTGATAAAGTCTCCATGACATCTGAAGAATTTCATGTTGCACTAAAAAATAAATCGATACATCCCACCACATCACAACCCAGTTTTGGCGATTTTCATCGGCAATATCAGTATCTTTCAACGCATTTTGATGCCATTGTGGCACTGCACATTCCAAAACCCATCAGCGGCACAATAACCGCTTCTGAGAAAGCAGCGGAAAAAATCAGCGGGCAAACGCAGATTACCGTTATTGATGCGCTCAATGTTTCAGCAGGACAAGGTTTAATTGCATTATATGCTGCGGAAGCGTCCCTTGCAGGTCATTCACATGATGACGTTGTCAAAATGACGAATGATGCGATTTCAAAAACTGAATTTTATGCGGCAATCACACAGCTTGATTTTTTAGTACGGGGCGGTCGATTGCCTGTGAAATTGAAACAATTAATGGATTTGTTAAAATTATCACCGCTTGCGACCGTCACCAAAGAAGGTGTCGTTAAACCAAGCCGATTATTTTTTGGCAGAAAAAATTTGTCTCGCAAATTATTTAAATTTACCAAACAAAAAATTAACAGGGAAAAAAAATATCGTTTGTCCATTGTACACACTGAACGTGAAAATGAAGCATACGAATTAGCAACACTACTAAAACATCATTTTTCAACGCAAATTGATCAAATTTTTGTGTTGCCGTGCTGTGCGAGTTTAGCGGTGCATGCAGGACCGGGTGCGTTAGGGATTGCAATACAAGAATACGTGTCAATTCGACCGATTGAGTCCAATTAACTATGTTGCAATTAAATCAAATCACGCTCCGTCGCGGAACCAAAGTGCTATTAGAAGAAGCATCACTGCGTCTCGATATTGGTTATAGAGCAGGATTAATCGGCAGAAACGGCACCGGCAAAACATCATTACTAAAACTCATTCTGCGCGAAATACAAGAAGATCACGGTGATGTATTTCTGCCGAATGCATGGCGTATTGCGCATTTAGCGCAAGAATTACCAGACACCGATGCACTCGCTTTTGCCTACGCACGCGAAGGCGATGTGGAATGGGTGGCTCTGCAAGAAAAAATCTTACAAGCTGAAAAAGAAAATGATGGTTTGCAATTAGGTTTATTATATGCTGATTTAGAAGCGATTGATGGTTATCGCATCGACGCTCGCGTTGCTATTATTTTAAAAGGATTGGGATTTTCAGATGCGGAATTTGAAAAACCGGTGAAATCTTTTTCGGGTGGCTGGCAAATGCGGTTGCAATTAGCGCGCGTGTTAATGTCTCACGCGGATTTATTATTACTGGATGAACCAACCAATCACTTGGATTTAGAAAGTATTGCGTGGTTGACAGAATGGGCAAAAAATTGCAAAAGTACCTGCATCATCATTTCTCATGATCGTTATTTTTTAGATGAAGTAACAACCCACACCATTCAGCTTGCGAATTTATCGTTAAAATTGTGGCAAGGCAATTATTCTGCGTTTGCAAAACAATTTTCAGATCATTTATTACTCCAAGAAAAAATGAATTCGAAAATATTAAAAAAACGAGCGCACTTGCAAAAATTTGTGGATCGTTTTCGTGCCAAAGCCTCCAAAGCCAAACAAGCGCAAAGTCGCCTAAAAGCCATGGAAAAATTGCAAGTCACGACGGATTGGCAAGAAGAAGCGAATATTTCGTTCGATTTTTTCGAACCAAAACCAACCGGATATCCAACGATTTCTATTCGCGCTGATTTTGGTTATGGCGATAAAACGATTTTAAAAAATGTGAGCTTGAATTTAAGCGAAGGTGATCGCATTGGTGTGATTGGTGTGAATGGCAGCGGAAAATCAACGTTATTAAAATCTATTTCACAAACGCTATCCCCCATTCAAGGCGAAATGGTTTTTCATTCGCAAACCTGTATTGGTTATTTTTCGCAAGACCAAGTCGATATGCTGCAACTGGATGAAACACCGTTATTTCATTTTAAAGAGCATTTTCCCGATATTTCTGAAACCCAGGCACGCGGATTTTTAGGGCGATTTGGATTTAGCAATGATCGTGTGTTTGAAAAAGTGTCTGTATTTTCGGGGGGTGAAAAAGCGCGGCTTGCATTGGCATTATTAATTTGGAAAAAACCGAATGTATTGCTGTTGGATGAACCGACGAATCATTTGGATATGCATATTCGTGAAGCACTTATTTTAGCGCTAGAAGAATTTAGCGGTGCCTTATTATTAGTTTCGCATGATCGCTATTTTATTGAATGTTGCGTGGATAGTTTATGGTTGGTCAATAACGGCGGTGTCACATTATACGAAGGCACACTCGCTGATTATGAAACATCACAATTAGCAGCAACACCCATTTCTTCGGATGCTAAAAAAGAAAAACAAAAACCCATTTCAAAAGACAATAAAAAATTAATTATTCAGATTGAGCGCGATATTGCAGCGCTTGAAAAAAAATTAATGAAAATTGAAGAAGTGTTGGCAGATCCCGATATTTATCATGCGACTCAAAAAGACAAATTGCGGGAATTATCTCAACAGAAAAAATCTTTGAAAGAGGAGATTGAAGCAAAGGAAAAAGAGTGGTTGGGATTGTCGTAATGAAAAAATTCGGCGTCCCTGACGGGAGTCGAACCCGTGTTCTTACCGTGAGAGGGTAGCGTCCTAGGCCTCTAGACGACAGGGACTGGATTATTACGATATACGAAAGAAACACAACGAAGCAATCTGCGCGTCCCCTGCGGAATTCGAATCCGCGTTCTCACCGTGAAAGGGTGGTGTCCTAGGCCTCTAGACGAAGGGGACTGAAGAACGCAAATTCTAGGGGGCGGCGCCTGCTAAGTCAAGTTTATTAGTGGAAGCGGGAGAAAAATTACAGCACATTACGTAATCTGACCAACACTCGTTCTTTTCCAATCCATTGCAATGTACTATCAATCGAAGGCGAAATGGTGGAACCTGTCACTGCAACACGTATCGGCTGCGCCAATTGACCCATTTTGACACCCTGCTCTGTTGCAATTTGCGTGATCGCTTGATGTAAAGATTCTTTTGTCCACTCAGCCATCTTTTCAAAATAATTTTTTGCTGCGATTAACAATGGTTTTGTTTCAGCTGTTAAATGTTTTTTGACAGACGCTTCATCGTATTGAATGTCATCTTCGAAAAAATATCGACTTTTTTCGGCCATTTCTTTTAAGGTTTTAATACGTTCAGCTTGCAATAAAATAATCGCCGCTAATTTTTCATTATCTTGCACGTTAATTTGCAAAGTTGACAAGTGTGCTTTTAATAACGGAATAATATCTGCCGGATTTTTTGTTTTTAAATAATGTTGGTTTAACCAATCTAATTTTTCAACATTAAACGCGGCCGCAGAATTATTTACATGATTCACATCAAATAATTTAATCATTTCATCGCGTGAAAAAATTTCTTGATCGCCATGGGACCAACCGAGCCGTACTAAATAATTTAATAAACTGTCCGGTAAATAACCATCATCACGAAATTGCATCACGCTCACTGCACCATGACGTTTTGATAACCGTTTACCATCACTGCCTAAAATCATGGGTACATGCGCATAACGCGGCGCAACAGCCCCCATTGCTGCCAACATATTTAATTGACGCGGTGTATTGTTAATATGATCATCACCGCGGATCACATCGGTAATTTTCATATCATAATCATCGACCACAACCGTGAAATTGTACGTTGGAACACCATCGGTGCGCGCAATAATTAAATCATCTAATTCTGCATTTTCAACGGAAATACTGCCACGAATCATATCCGTAAAAACAACCGTTCCGGTTTTGGGATTTTTAAAACGAATGACGTGCGGTGTTTTTATATCCGTTGACTGTAATTCGCGACAATGACCGTCGTAACGTGGCTTTTCTTTATTGGCGAGTTGTGTCTCACGCAATTTTTCCAGGCGTTCTTTGGTGCAATAACAACGATACGCATGATCGTCTTTTAAAAATTGCTGAACAACTTCGCGATATCGATCAAAGCGTTTCGATTGATAATAAGGGCCTTCATCGTAATTTAATCCCAACCAATCCATACCATCCAAAATTGCTTGAATAGACGCTTCGGTTGAACGTTCTTGATCCGTATCTTCAATGCGCAAAATAAAAGTGCCGTTATGATGACGCGCATATAACCATGCAAATAAGGCTGTTCGCGCACCGCCAATATGCAAATAGCCGGTGGGGCTTGGTGCGAAGCGGGTTCGAACGGGGGATGACATGGTGGGATTTCCTGTTGATTGCTCACACTAAAATATGGTTCAGTATATCCGCCAATCGATCCCCTGCCAACACGCTTTGTTGTTCGACAATTTGTTGTCCTTGCTGAATATACTGTTGTGACGGCGCTGTATTTTCAGGCAATGTATAAGCAAAAGTAATAGCAATACGATGACTTTCTTCTGCCCATTGTGCAGGTGATTGAATCTGTAATGCATGGGTAATGGGATATTGGCTCATCCATTGCTGTGCGATTTTTTCAACCTGATAATAATGAAACGCGTAATTGCCTGGCGCGCTGTAAAATAAACCCAATCCGCGATCCCATAATTGATGCAAATTGTTTGCAATGGCTGACTGAATGAAATATAAATTTCCGCCGCGATCACCGTGTGGAAATTGATTATCGTATAATGTTGTGCAATGCAAGGGTTGATGAATATCGCCAACAAAATGAATTAAAAAACTTAAATATTTTGCACGTCGTGTATTATTTTCATGTTGATCTGAAACAATTTTTTCCGCACGCGCAATCGCCCAGACAATATTGTCAGAATTTAATGGAGTCGGTTTTATATTATTTTTCACATAAGGCAAATTAATATAATGCCATGCATTATAGTGCGTCGTTTGTGATTTAATTTGATCGGGCCACGTTGATGCACGCAGAAAACGCGCTTCAGAATAACGCGAATGGAACATCACTGACGTTAATTGATCGACTTGTGCTTTGGTTTGCGGCGTTAGTTGATCATACGCAATTTGCGCGATAATACGATGGCCGATGCTGTTCCAGGCAAAGGCGGGGAAGGATGAAAAGAGGGTGAGGGTGAGGGTGAGGGTGAGTGGACAACGCATCAGAAGTTCCATGAATAATTTTACGATGCACTTATTTTACAGTGTAAATTTAAAATTTATACTCGTAAAATGTTGCGCTCGCCCTACCGGGACGAGCTACTGAATTTCGCGCTCGCCCTACCGGGACGAGCTACTGTAACGCTCACAACTTTCTTAATTTTACCTGCTCCACCGCATGCCCCAATCCTTTTTTTAAAATTAATTGTGCGCGCTCACGACACGGTAAAATATTTTGAAATAAATTCACTTCGTTAATTTCTTGCCACACGCGTTCTGCAAATTGATACACCGCTTCTGGATTCATTTTGGATAAATAATGAAAATAAACAGCAGGATCACGAAAGGTTGTTTGCGAAAATTTTACGACGCGATCAACATACCATTGCTTAATCACATCCACGTCGGCATCGACAAAAATGGAGAAATCAAAAAAGTCGGAAACGAAAATCGATGCAGATTGTCCTGGTTTTTGCGCGCTCGTTTGTAAAATATTTAATCCTTCCAAAATTAAAATATCGGGTTTATCGACAACAATATAGTCATCAGGAATAACGTCGTATGATTGATGCGAATAAATCGGCGCTTTAACATTATTTTTTCCGGATTTTACTTCAATTAAAAATTGTAGCAGCGCATTCAAATCGTAACTTTCTGGAAAACCTTTTCGATTCATGATGTTTTGTTGTTCAAGAATATGATTGGGATATAAAAATCCGTCTGTTGTTACAACGGTGACGCGGGGATGATTAGGCCAGCGTGACAATA
Organism: Verrucomicrobiota bacterium; assembly: GCA_013287435.1. Classification (GTDB taxonomy): domain Bacteria; phylum Pseudomonadota; class Gammaproteobacteria; order Coxiellales; family Coxiellaceae; genus 2-02-FULL-42-43. The sequence goes on along the minus strand of JABDDU010000001.1, from coordinate 12,669 downwards.
ACGCTTTTAAAATACGGGACGTCGTGCTTTTTCCAACCGCAACACTTCCTGCAACGCCGATAATGTAGGGCACTTTTGGTTCTGGTTTTCCCAAAAAATCTTGACTGGCTTGATGCAATGACTGCATCGCGGTGACATAGAGACTCAATAAGCGCGATAACGGTAGGTAAATATCGGCCACTTCGTTAAGCAACACCATCTCCATCTGTCCATGTAAGGCATCCAAATCCGCTTCGGATAATGTCAGAGGCGTATCGCTGCGAAAGTTCAGCCATTCTTGACGGGTAAAGGTAAGGTAAGCTGTTTGACTGACACTCATGTGTATCTACTCCAAATGTCGTGATCCGCCACTGTAGGCAGTTTGTTTTGTAAAATCAATGCCCTTATCGGTATAATTAGAACGATGAAATATCGATACTACATACTATGTTGCGTTATTCTGTTCAGCAGTAACCTATTTGCCGCAACACATCATTATCAGCCACTGCGTTTTCAAGTGAATGGAATCAACAATGATGTCGTGCAAAAAAATGTGAACCTGACATTGCGAAATTTTCGCAGCGCTCTGCATTTTCCACTCACACAAGAAGAAAAATTGCGTTTTGCCAGAAAAGCGCCGAGTTTCATTCAAACGGCCGTTGAACCTTATGGTTATTTTCGAAGCCGCGTACAAACAACCCTCTCCAAAGTATCGCGAAATTTTTTGGTTACGTTTAACGTTACATTAGGACCCGCATTACCGATCAAATCTGTTCAGGTGAACATCAAAGGTCAAGGATCTAAAGATCATAAATTTAAGCAATTTTTAACACACCTCCCTTTTCATGTTGGCGGTCCGTTGCAAACTGAAACCTATGACAATGCGAAATTAAAATTATATAACATTGCAACGGAACGTGGTTATTTTCAGGCAAAAATGATTAAAAGCCAAATCAGAATTAATCTAAAAAAATACGATGCAAAAATAATTATTATCTTTGATACGGGACCGCGCTATCGATTCGGTCCAACCACTTTTTCCAAAACCCCTTTTTATGAAACATTTTTACAGAAATTTTTGACGTACCAGGAAGGTCATTATTACAATGCAAAAAAATTAGAGCACACGCAAGAAAATTTCGTTTCTAGCAACTACTTTAATCAAGTCACTCCGGAAGTGAGCCCTAAAAAAGCAACGCATTATTCCGTACCCATTCATTTCAAATTAATGCCTCGAAAAGCAAAAGCTTATATCATGGGTCTTGGTTATGGCAGTGACACCGGTATTCGCGGCACATTAGGCTTGAGATTGCGACAAATTGGCCACAAAGGACATCGTTTTCAAACGTTATTACGCGCATCCCCCAAAGACAGTAGTTTGACTGCAAAATATATTATTCCAGGCCCAAATCCTGCGCGAGATCATTTCACGATTGGTAGCGGTGTTAGCAATATGTCGCAATCAACCGGTCAAGCACGCAATGCGAAATTCGGCGTTAATTACACCCTGTTAGCGAAACATTGGAAAAATTCGCTGTCACTCACTTATTTAAATGAACGCTACAATATTGTTCATTTGCCTCGCACGCAAACCCAACTGGTCTATCCTGCCTACGATATTAAATATATCAATGCAGATCATCCCAAGCATCCGATTAAAGGAATCAGCATGGAAATGCGATTGGCGGGTACGAATAAAAAATTTCTATCACAAACGAGTTTCTTTCAGATGCAACTTCATTTAAAAACACTGTATACGATTGAAAAAACAAAAACGCGTTTATTATTTCGTTCTGATTATGGATACACGAACATTGCAAATTTATTCCACTTACCATTATCGTTGCAATTATTTGCGGGCGGTTCGCGCAGTGTTCGCGGATATGGATATAATTCAATTGGTCCCGGTAGAAATTTAGTGGTTGCAAGCTCTGAAGTGCAACAACGCATTGCGGGTTCTGTTTATCTCACGGCATTTGTAGACGCAGGTGTTGTTGCTGATCATAACATTTTTCATCACGTCAACGTGGGAACAGGTCCTGGTCTCGCTTATGTTTCATCACTCGGCACCATGGAACTCACTTTTGCTGACGCATTTACACAATCGAATAAACCGTGGTCGGTACAATTCACAATGGGTACTGCTCTATGATTAAAGCACTTTTGCGCACATTGCTTATTGTTATTATTTTGATTATTGCGATGGGCGCTTTTATATTAACACCCACTGGTTTGCGATGGGGTGTTCATGTTGCATCGACATTATTACCCGGGCAATTAACGTATCAAAAAATATCTGGAGTGATTATCGGCCCACTCACCATTGATCAATTACACTATCAAGATAAAGAAGAATCGATTGATATTGGAAAATTGCATATCAATTGGCAACCATTGGATTTATTCAAAAAACAATTACATATTGACACACTCACTATTCAACAATTGCATATTATAACGAATAAAAAAATATTGCCTGATCAGTGGAATGAAAAAACAGCACGACAATTATTCAACGAATTACAAACTGATATTAAAAATGAAACATTACCGTTTCTTTTAATTGTCAATCAAGCTGATATTACGCAACTTAATATTGTCAATCCTTCTACAACCCTGCAAATTAAAAAAATGACATTGCATAGCGTTTTAACAAAAAACAAATGGGATGCGCAATTTTTAGCGATTATTGATAAACCAGAACCGTATGAATTAAAATTTGCTTTGTTGGGAAAACCATCTGCATATGTTGTGGATTTCTCAATCAAAGGTAATCACATTAACTGGGAATTAACGGGCGATGGCGATCAACAATCACTCGCATTAAAAACGTCAAAAGATTTATTTTTCAACGGAACATTGAACACCCAAGTAAAAATAAACTGGGAACCAACACTGCAATGGACAGGATATAGTGTTGGGAAAAAAATAAATTTTTCATTGTTGAATGCTCAATGGATAAATCCATTGTCATTCGAAATAAGAACGGCGGGTAATAATGGTAATCAGTTTACCACTGAAAATGAGATCTATATTTTATCGCCGCTGGGACAATTTCGTTTTACAGTACAGCACCAAAATACGTGGCATATTGTTTGGCTTTTGGATCTGAATTCATTATCAGATTTTTATCCCAACGTAAAAGGGTATTTAAAATCACGCGGAAGAATGAATGGTGATTACAATAATCCCCATTTTGATATTTTGTTAGAAGGGCAATTAAATTCAGATAAGGAAAATATAAAACGCGCTGAAATCAATTTGAACGGTAATTTTGAAAAACAGTCGCTGACGGCGAAGATTGATTTACATCATGAAAAAATGAATCTAAGTTTGAACGGGCGTGTTAAAAATAATAAAACATGGTCTGGCACCTTACATCAATTCACGATTGCACTGAATCATGATATTCACTGGAAATTATCATCGCCAACGCAATTATCAGCCAGTAAAAATTCATTCGATATGGGTCACACCTGTTTAACATCTGTCGTTGCTGGAAATATTTGTTGGCAAGGTGCTTGGTCACCACAACACCTAATCGCACAGGCAGAAATTAATATAGATCATTTTAATTGGATTCGTGAAATCGTGCCTGATATTCGTGTTCCCACCGGTCAAATTCATGCGGATTTACAAGCCAATGGCACACTCAAAGAACCGAATATCACGGGTTCCATTCATTTAAAACAAGGCAGTATTGTTATTCCTAAATTAAATATCACTTTGAATAATGTGACAGGGTCACTCACTGGAAAAAATCATGGTTTGAATTTTAAGGCAGAAGCTTATTCACTGAAACAGCCGATTAATATGGACGGCGTAATCGATTTTTCAGAACCGGATTTTACAGCCAATCTAAAATTAACGTCAAATAATGCGTTAATCATGGATACCGAGCAATATACTATTTATGCAACCGCTCAACTCAACGCAGCCATTAAAAATAAAAATGTTGTATTAACGGGCACTATCACCGTTCCCAAAGCGAATGTTCAAACGAACGATACTCAAAACACAACAACACTGCCCACTGACGATATTGTTTATACTGGGAATATGCTTCCGCCACCAAAACCGTTTTGGTTGGTTCATACCAATGTTAACGTTATCCTCGGCAATACTATTCACCTCAATGCTTCAGGCGCAGACGCCATGTTGGGTGGTAATGTTCTCGTACAACAACAACCCGCAGGCGATATGTTTGGAACTGGCAAAATTTTTGTGCATACAGGCACGTTTTCCGTTTACGGACAAACATTAGCGATTCAACCCGATTCCAATCTTGCTTTTGACAATAGTTTACTCGATAATCCCACGCTGAATTTAAAGGCAAGTAAAGTAATTCCGTCGCTAAATAATAGCATTTCTAATTTTTCAGAAGGTCAGCTAATTGTCGGCATTGAACTTCATGGTGCTTTGAGATCACTTAAAATCGCATTTTTTTCAAATCGCGGCAACTTATCACAAGCTGATATTTTATCGTACTTGCTATTGGGTTATGGAAACACGACAGATACACCAGGAAATACAGATCTTTTATTACGTGCTCTGGCGGCTGTTAATATTTCAAGTCAAGGTTTACTCGGCAAAAAAAATATTGCAACGCAAATTCAAAATGGATTAGGTTTAAATGAAATGGGTGTTGAATCGGATACAACGGCTGATGTCTTAGGCAATCCGCTGAATCGTGAAACGGCTTTTGTTGTTGGAAAATGTCTGACACGAAAAATATGTGCACGCTACAGCATTGGCTTATTAGATCCTATGAATGTGGATCCGATTAATATTTTTGAATTGCGTTATTTATTCGATAAACATTGGGCTGTGCAAACGGATTCGAGTGTGTTGGGGAATGGAGCGGATGTGTTGTATACGATTAATAGGAATTAGTCCATTTCATGACGAAAAATGCTTGTTAATTGAAATAAGGCATCACGTATCGGCAGAACACGCACATCACCATGTTGTTCAGCATAATCACCCGTATAAATTAAATAACACTGCGCGATAGGATAATCTTTTTTAAATATTTTTAAAGCGGAAAAATCTTTATTACGAATATGTCGCGTACTTTTTAATTCAAATGCAAACAAACCGTTTTCGCCATACACAATAAAATCAATTTCAATCTGCGTTGCTGTTCGCCAAAAATAAATTTTTAAATCTAATCGTTCATAATCAATAATTGCACGCAAATGCTGTAAAAATAGCGTTTCAAATGCAGCGCCGCCAATTTCTTCCGGAATATCTAATGGACCGCGAGGACGAATATAGTGATAAACACCCGCGTCAAAATAATAAAATTTGGGATGTTGCACTAATTTTCTTTGTGCACGTTTTGTAAAACAAGGGATTTGTACAGCGATTAATAAATCTTCTAAAATTTCAAAATATTCTCGCACAATTTTTTGACTAATTCCGCATTCTTGTGCGATGGCGGTGAGATTTAATTGATTGCCTTGCGAGAAACTGGCAATTTCAATAAATCGACTGAAACCGCCGATATTTCGGACCAAACCTTCCTGCAACACTTCTTCTTTTAAATAAGTGCCCATGTAGCTTTCTAAAAAATCTTTTGGATTATCTTGTAAATAACTGTGTGGCAATAATCCATATTGCAACGCTTTCACAACATCAAATGTTTCGCCAATTTCAGTCGCAATGAGGGGATGCATATGATAAAGAATCGCGCGGCCAGCCAACAGATTAGCGCCACCCCGTTTTAATTTTCTCGCGCTCGATCCGCTCAATACAAAACAACGTTTATGATTTTCAATCAGTCGATGCACCTCGTCTAAAAGCGCAGGTACTTTTTGAACTTCATCAATAACCGTCCATTCCGAATGATGCGCCAGTACCATGGTTTCCAATCGAGACGGATTACTTTGCAGCAATGCATAATCTTGTGTTTTGAGCAGATCAATGTACAAGGCAGAACTGAAATGTCGTTTGATCCAACTGGTTTTCCCTGTCCCACGAGGGCCAAATAAGAAAAAACTTTGTTTTTGGCTTCTGATGGTTAACAGTCTGTTTAACATAAAATATGACCAAATTTCCTTTGTACGACAATTTTTATATTCAACCGCTCATTTGGATGATATGACTGTGGTATTTCATATTTTTTGTCGTGTACAGAGCCAAATTTCAATAAATTACTGTTATTTTAACCTAAAAGGTTAAAAAATCATAGTTTTTTTAACCTATTTTGTTAGAAGCCGAGCGTTAGCGAAGGCGAAACCGTGCTTTCACGCCTCAACCACCACAATATGAATAGCGATGGCAATCCAATAATCGCCGAGAAAATATAAAAATCTATCCACCCAAACTGTTTGACGAGCTCAGCACAAACAGGGCCAATAAAAATTCTACCTAATGCGGCGACAGCGGAAAATAAAGCATATTGTGTTGCGGTATATCTTCTGTCGCACAAATTCATTAAAAAAACCACAAAGGCAATTGTCGCGAGAGCGCTACAAAAATATTCGCCAAAAATAGCAACGGCCATCACAATCACATTTTTTCCAACAAATGCGAGCCATGCGTACAATAAATTCGAACTCATTTGCAAAATGCCAAAAATCCACAATGCGCGATAAACGCCTAAATAAGGCATTAATAATCCGCCTATCACGCTGCCGAATAATAAGGCGATAATGCCGGCTGTTTTGCTGATCATCCCCACTTGCATCAAACTAAATCCCATGCCACGAATTAAAAAAGTGGTGTTGAGTGATAGCGCCATCGCATCGCATAATTTATAAATCACAATAAAAATTAAAATTAAAACCGCATTTTTTCTCGTGAAAAAAGAACGCATCGGCGCGATTGCCGCTTCTTTTAATGACGATGGTTGTGCATGAGTTTGTGATGGATTGGGAGCTGTTTTGGTCATCAACATCAACCCAAAAAAACAAGCGGCCATTAATAAATACATCGCTCGCCACCCTATTTTTGCCGCTAAAATTAACGCGAGCGCGCCGGAAACCATCATGGCAATACGATAGGCAATGGTATTGGCAGAAACGCCTAAACCGCTTTCTTGTTCAGATAATAATTCAGTTCTATACGCATCAATTGCCGTATCTTGAGTAGCAGAAAATACGGCGACTAATAATGCAATGATTGCTAGAAATAAAGGCGTTTTTTGCGGATGTAAAAAAGCCATTGCAATAAAACTCAAGCCCAACGCAAACTGCATTAAGAAAATCCAGCTGCGACGACGCCCTAAACGAATCGGCATCCAACGATCCAAAAACGGCGCCCATAAAAATTTATACGCATAGGGTTGTCCGACTAACGTTAACCAACCGATCGTCACAATGCTGACACCGGAAACGGTATACCAGGCTTGTAAAGTCGAACTGATTAATGCGAGCGGTAATCCGGATGAAAAACCCATAAACAGAATGGTGAGAACGTGGCGGTTGAAATGACGACGCATGAAAAATTCCTATAACTTAGCTGCAAGCTGCCAAGGATGAATATGGTATATACCATTTTTTGCTGGAAATAACACATCATCCATCGACACCACCCACTTCGACCAATTATCTTTTATTTTTTCGAGATTGCTGTATTCACGCTCTATCATTTCAGTTTTACCTAAAAAGGATAAAGCGATAGCCTGGCATCGAAAATAGCTCCCTAAAAGGACAGTTTATCCGGATAAAATACCTTGACTGGTAAGATTATCCGTCTATAATGCTGATATGAATACCATAAAACGCATTTTTACACTCAATTTACCCAAAGAAAAATCAGCATTTCTGTGGGGGCCCAGAAAAGTTGGCAAGAGCTATTGGCTGCGCCAACATTGTCAGCATGATATTTTAATCGATTTTTTAAAAACGGATGTTTTTGCAGATTACGCTTCAAGACCTGCCCTACTGCGTGAACGATATGCCACATCCCATCAACGTATCATTATCGACGAAGTGCAAATGGTACCGGATATTTTAAATGAAGTGCATTGGCTGATTGAAAACGCACAGTTATCTTTTATCTTATCAGGTTCCAGTCCTCGCAAATTACGACATCATCACGCCAATTTGTTGGGTGGTCGCGCATGGCGATACACCATGCATCCTCTGTGTTATCCAGAATTAGCAGAAATTAATGTTGAAAAAATAATGCAATCAGGATTATTACCCGCACATTATTTATCAACCGATCCCATTCAGGAATTACGCTCATACATAGCCGATTACTTAAAAGAAGAAATTGCAGCGGAAGCAGTGGTGCAAAATATCCCTGCTTTTGCAGAGTTTTTACGCGTTTGTGCCATCACGAATGCCGAATTATTAAATTATACCAATGTGGCGCGCGAATCTGGTGTGAGCGCAAAGGTCATTCGAAATTATTTTCAAATATTGGAAGACACGCTATTGGGTTTTCGTTTACAGCCCTGGCGAAAATCAAATGGTCGACGTTTAATTGAAACTGAAAAATTTTATTTATTTGATATTGGGGTTGCCAATTATTTAGCGCGACGCAATCCAAAATTCGGCACACCTGAATTTGGAAAGTCATTTGAGCATTATATTGCGATGGAATTAATGGCTTATAAAGCGTATAAAAATCCTGAATTGACACTGTCTTTTTGGCGGACATCAACGGGTTTAGAAGTGGATTTTATTGTCAATGAGATGGAGCTTGCGATTGAAGTAAAATCATCTCAGCGAGTTCATGAAACGGATGCGCAAGCTTTAAAAATATTACAGCAAGAAAATACGGTGAAACGCTGTATCATTGTGTCGTTTGAACCAGAGACAAAAATCATTTTGAACAATATTATCTGTTTACATTGGTCAGAATTTTTAAGACAGTTGTGGAGTGGTGAGTTAATTTAATGTTTACTTGGAATCATGCAACATCGTCTTACAAAAAATGGATAGACTGTCTAGCTCCTTGGATATAACGTTTTTTACGATGCCATAGTCAATATTCGTGTATTCGTGAATAATCACATTTCGAAAGCCAACCATTTTTTCTAGCCGTTCCGATAAATTTTTCGGGATAATATTTGCCTTTGAGAGTAGTGTAAATGCTTCTTTACTATCTTTTGGAATACCTAATTTTTTTATTTTAATAAGATGCATGGCGATATCAATGATCGATTCACAAGCACGCTGCAAATTTAAAACGATAATGTCTTGTATGTCATAATCCGTCGACAGTTTATCCTCATTACCATGATAAGTTTCTTTTACACGCTGAACACATCGCTCAATATTTTCAATTTTATTTAAAATAATATCGTCCGTCACAACACGGTTCCTCGTTTTTGAATCACTTTTAGAATTTCACGACGTTCTTCGTTTAATCGCACATAATCTGAAAAAGTATACATTTCAAAGGTGTCAGCATAATAACTATCACCACAGTAAATTCTTCGACCCGTCATTATAATTTGAAATTTTAAAACGGTGGGTGCATTGCATAAGTCAATTAAATCAATTCTATCTTTGTGTAACACATCTATGCACACATTAATTAATTCTAATCGCATATCCATAGATAATTTACGAGGTGTTAAAACAGCAATATCAACATCGCTTTCGGAGGTTTCATAGTGCGTGCCATAGCTACCAAACAAATAAATGGCGACCAGGCCTGGAAGTGTTTTTTGAATGATTTCAACTAATTTTTCTGTATTTTTCATGAATTCATATTACCCTTTTGCATCAAAATCCGCTAGAATTTTGATCACATTATTCGTTTTTTACCGAGGTCTGTATGGAAATCAGCGTATTTGATTTATTTTCAATTGGCATTGGACCGTCCAGTTCGCATACGGTGGGACCAATGCGTGCGGCCTATGATTTTTTAAAACAGCATTCGGCAAGTGAATTTGAAAAAATCGCGTCTGTCACAGTTCGTTTGCATGGATCACTGGCATTTACTGGCATTGGGCACGGAACGAATAAAGCCATTTTAATGGGATTAGAAGGCGAGCAGCCCGAATCCATTGATCCATTTAAAATAGATGCGCGCGTTGAAAAAATAATTGACTCCAAAAAATTATTATTATTCGGGAAAAAAGAAATTAACTTTGATAATGAAAAAGAGCTGTTTTTTGATTACGAGCATTTATTACCGCATCATCCGAATGGCATGACATTTATTTCTTACGATACTCATAAAAAAATAATGCATGAAGCCATTTATTATTCTGTGGGCGGTGGATTTATTGTGTCTGACAAACAGCTAAAAAATCCTGCGGAATTACCCCAACACACATTACCCTTTCAATTTAATACAGCAGAAGAATTATTAGCGCATTGCAAAAAACAAAACTGCTCTATTGCTGAATTGATGATGAAAAATGAATTGAGTTGGCGTGATGAAAAAACCATTCGCGAAAAATTAATTCGTATTGCGAAAGCCATGGAAGACTGCATACATCACGGTTGTGTTGCAACCGAAACAATTTTACCGGGTGGATTAAAAGTAAAACGTCGCGCACCGAGTTTATATCGTAAATTACAGCAAAAAGGCGATCCAAAATTGGAAGGCACTTTATTGATGGAGTGGTTGGATTTATATGCAATTGCCGTTAACGAAGAAAATGCGGCGGGGCATCGCGTGGTCACAGCACCCACGAACGGCGCTGCAGGTATTATTCCGTCGGTGTTGGAATATATGAAACGTTTTTATTTTTATGATGAAAATAAAATGTGTGAATTATTATTAACGGCCGGCGCGATTGGTATTTTATACAAGAAAAATGCTTCTATTTCTGGCGCAGAAATGGGATGTCAGGGTGAAGTCGGTGTTGCCTGTTCGATGGCAGCGGGCGGTTTAACTGCGGCATTGGGCGGCTCCATTTATCAAGTTGAAAATGCGGCAGAAATTGGGATGGAACATAATTTAGGATTAACGTGCGATCCCGTCAAAGGTCTTGTGCAAATTCCGTGTATTGAACGCAATGCCATGGGTGCCGTAAAAGCCGTTAATGCAACGCAATTGGCATTGGCGGGTGACGGTGAACACAAAGTCTCGCTCGATATGGTGATTAATACCATGCGCGAAATTGGCAATAATATGAGTACAAAATACAAAGAAACGTCGCTGGGTGGATTGGCGGTGAATGTGATTGAGTGCTAACAAAGATTTTCAAACAAAGATTTTCATATTGAGAAAATCCTAAAATTTTGTTATAATTCAACGATGAACGAGCTGAATTTAAAACACACAAAACACCTTGATCAATTGGCGCGTCGCTATGTTTGGTGGGACACAGTTGATTGGGCATACGCGCACCCAGCAGTTTTTCTTGCTAATGTAATGGATTTGGGTAATTGGGATGATATTCAAGCATTACGACATGATGTCGGTGATAACGTTTTAAAGTTAGTTTTGATGCATGCGGCAGCCGGTTATTTTCATGCTCGTTCTTGGGATTATTGGCATGTAAAATTTGGCGTCAATCCCATTCCTGCTTTGCCAAAGCGAGATTTTTAATGTCCTTGCATTTAAACATATTACCAACCGCCCAATTAAAATTATGGCCATTGCTGAAGGATGTCCCCAAGGAATTTGTTTTGTACGGGGGAACTGCAGTAGCATTGCAACTTGGACATCGCATCTCTATTGATTTCGATTTTTTTTCTGATTTTCCATTAAATAAAGAAAAATTAATCACTCAGTTTTCATTGTTGCAGCAGTATCGACTTGTTCAGCCTGAAATAAATACCATTGACTGTATTGTAGATTTCCCAGAAGGACCCGTTAAATTGCAATTTTTGGCTAATTTGGGTGAACGGCAAAAACGAGTTGAAACACCTATTACCGCAAAAGACAATCAGTTGAAAATTGCTGCATTGCGAGATTTATTTGCCACAAAATTAAATACCATTCAACACCGCGCCGAATGCAAAGATTATATTGATATTGATGCAATGATGAAATCGGGTTTATCACTCGAGGATGGATTGGGATGTGCGGTTGCCGTGTACGGAAAAACATTTGATCCCGCATCTTCCTTGCGTGCGCTTTGTTCATATCGCGATGGAAATTTAAATGAATTAAATCAAGAAATAAAAAATTACTTATCTTTGCGGGCAGCTGCAGTTGAGAATATACCAGTAATTCAGCCTGTTTCATTTGACATCTTATAACTACAATCGCTCATTAATCACCGCCATTTTCAACGCTTTTTCAATATGGTGATTAATACCATGCGCGAAATTGGCAATAATATGAGTACAAAATACAAAGAAACGTCGCTGGGTGGATTGGCGGTGAATATGATTGAGTGTTAATTTTCGTAATAATCACCTCATATTTTTATGATTCAAACAGTGCATCCGATGTCACTACAAAAATAGGCGTTCTTATTTTTTTTGACAGTTTTTTTATTCCACTGGCAGAAATAATCGCCCAAAATAATTGTTTTTTGGTGCGTGTGCATTGTTTAAAAACACGTTCTTTATTCTCAAGTGATAACAAAAAGGATTTGTCAATTTGAAATGCATTGTTGGTATACTTAATTTCGCACAATGTAATGGCGTCATCGTTTCGATCAAATAATAAGTCGATTTGTGCGCCAGATTCTTTTGATGATTTTGGGGCATAGCGCCAACTATCAACCATGGCATCTGCACTGATCCAGCCACAAATTTCCGGACACCTTGCTAAGCGACCATTTTAACTTCAAATGACTCAGGACTTAAAAAGCCAAGTGTC